>JBCCWC010000291.1:0-14104 GCA_039194325.1 Myxococcota bacterium | reverse complement strand
GGGGACCCACGCGCCGCGAGTTTCGCGGGGGGGCTGGAGGTGGTCGGGTGGGGGCTGGTCACGGGTTTTGGGGGGGGTCGAGCCACCAACGCTGTCGGTGGCTCGCCCCGCCGTCACGAGCTAGGATCCAACGAGGGTCGCGCAGTCCGACTCGGGGACCGCCTGGGGATCATCGAGGAACGCGGCTGCCAGCCCGGCCCCGCACGGTACAGCCAGCGTCACGTGCCCGGTGGGGAGCTCGAACGTCGCCGACTGCCCCAGCCCCTCCGAGGCCGCCGTCGCGAAGTACGGCGGCGTCTGGGCGTCCAGCTGACCCGCCAGGATCAACGTGGGCAGATCACTGACCAAGGGATCGTAGTAGGTGGGAGCGTCGATGGGCTCTACGTCCCAGTACTCGCACGGTGCCAGCAGATTGTCGATCTGATAGCCGACCGCCCAGTCGCGAACCGACGGGTTCGCCTCGGGGTACTCCGCGTCGAGAGCCACCGCCTCGGCGACGGTGGTGCGGCTGCCGTCTTCGGCGCAAAACACCGAGGCGTACATGCCGTTGGCGGGATCTGGGCTGCCGGGGCCTCCGGAGAGATCCTGCGCGAGCGTCTCCAGCCAAGCCTGCGCCGGGAGCAGCAGATCCCCCGCGGTCGCGGCCGCGATGGCGTTGGCGAGGCCCGGGTCCGGCGGCGACTGGGTGACCGCGTTGCGGACGAAATTCACGAACACGAGATCATCCACCGCGATCTCGTGGCGTCCCCCCTCGTCGCCCACCGTCACGACGACGGCCTGCTCGCGCAGGGCCGCAGTGACCTGGTCGAATTGCGCTTCGGCCTCGGGGTAGGCGGCGAACAACGCATCGAGTGCCGATCGAACGCTCGCGGTCCCCTCGTGGAAGGGGTTGACGTTGGGGGGCAGCACCGAGTCGAGCAGCACGCTGCGAATGGCGTCGGGGTACTCGCGCATGTATGCCATGGCCAGCCGGGTGCCGTAGGAGGCCCCCAACAGGTTGATGCGATCGTAGCCGAGGGCGATCCGGAGATCTTCGAGATCCGCCGCGTTCTCGAGGGTGTCGTAGCTCGACAGATCGGCATCCCCCGCTGACAGGCTCTGGTAGCACGCATGCATGGACTCGGCGGTGGCCGCGATGTACTCGGCGTAGCCCGCCGAGGCATCGATCTGGAGCGGCTCGGGGCAGTAAAGAGCGGGCTCCGACCAGTTCGTGCCGCGTTGATCGACATAGACCAACTGCCGATGCTCTCGCAGCAGATCTCCCACCGGGCTGAGCAACAGCGCAAAGACGGGGAGGCTGGAGGCACCCGGCCCCCCGTTGAGGATGAAGACGGGATCGGCCTGCGGCTGAGGGGAATTGCTTTCAAAGATCGACACGTGGAGCCGTATGTCCCGGCCCTCGGGGTCGTCGCGATCCTCGGGCACGGTCAACAGCCCGCAGCTCACCCCGGCCTCCGGGGGAAGCGGGTAGCGGCAGTCGCTGAGCTCGAATTCCGGCACGTAGGGCGTATCGGGGCCCCCCGACTCGGCCGAGTCGAGCCCGGTCGAGTCTCCGATCGCGCCGGATTCGGTCCCCGTCTGTGCAGACTCGGTCCCCGTCTGTGCGGACTCGGTCATGGCCCCGGGATCGTCATCGCATGCACCGAGGCCAGCCAGGAGCATGATACTGAGAGTTGTAGGTCGTCTGGGTTTCATGGCGAGCTATCGTCTTCACTGTTGGATCGATGACCATCGAACGGCCGATGCTGGCGTCACCCCGCCTTGGCACAAGGCAAAGGGCGTCGACTTCACGGACGAGCCCGCAGAGGCTTGCGGCCTCATCGTGGGCCCTCAGCGACGGCCGGGTCACCGGTGATTTCCCGGACACCATGGATTTCGTCGAGCGTCCGGAAATTTCGTCGCAGCGAGCCGGCCTAGCCGACTTGCGTCAAAGAAGCACGCGGTCCATTGGTCGTATTCTTGGGCGACGAGCGCGACACGAGATGGGTCGTCGAGCGTCACCCGAGTCGACGACCGACCCCGCCCTAGCTGTCAGTGCGGTTCGCGTGTTTCGCTCGGCGCCGGGACCGCCGGTCCCATCGGTCACGACGAGCCCAGCCCCGAACGAGCAGCACGAACCACGAGATGCCCGAGGCCAGCGCAAGAGCCGTCGCTAGCTCACCCTGCGCCAACTCGATCACGGCCAGGACGGTCATCAAGATCGCCAAGACCACGCCAAACGGCAGCATGGACGCGCGATGGAGCATCAAGAGCGGACGCCGTCCGTTGAAAGCGAACGCCAGCAAGCTCCATGTCGCGTTCAACAACACCAGCGCCATCGAGATGAACAGCGCCATGCTGGTCAGCTCGGCCGAGCCTAGGCCGTCGCCCAAGTCTCCTCTCCAATAAATGACCAGCACGAACATGCAGCAGAGTGCTCCAGCCCCGAGCAGCACCAGCCCAAGCACACCGGCGGCCACACGAGAACCGAGGCTGGAGGAGATGAACAGGGGGTGGTCGTGCATGAGCATCACCAGCATATTTCGGGCGAGGCGTCGCGGCCAGCCGGACCCGTGTGTGCACAGCCTGGCGATCTAGGCGAGCAAACGCACGCTCGCTCGCCCACGCCGGCGCGCTCGAAAAAAACCGAGAGAAAAAACGCGACCCCTTCGGCGGGCTGGCGTGTGGGGGTCGACGCGGGAGAACGACCACCACCCCTGCCGCGCGAGGTACCCCCAATGAAGACCCTCACGATCTGGATGCTCGGCCTTGCCCTTCCCCTTTGCGCCATGACACCGGCATGCATCGTCGTCGAAGACGATGATGACGGCGGCGACTCGGCCGGCGACACGGGCGACGGCGACGACGGTGACGACAGCGACGGCGACGGCAACGGCGGCGACGGCAACGGCGGCGACGGCAACGGCGGCGACGGCAACGGCGACGACGGCAACGGCGGCGACGGCAACGGCGGCGACGGCAACGGCGGCGACGGAGGCCCCTCGGGTGGTGATGTCGGCGACGAGTGCATGGCGGATGGTGACTGCGCCACCAACATCTGCATCTTTGCCGGCGACGCGGCCTTCGGCTTTTGCAGCGTCGTGTGCGACAGTTTTGCCGACTGCCCCTCGTTCTGGGATTGCGTCGAGGTCGGCAACGCCTCGACGACCTACTGTGTACCCGACGCCTGATCGCGGGGGGCGACCTCATCCCGCAGGGCCAGGAACCGCTCGATGCTCAGGTCGAGACGGCTGGCGATAAGCCCCATCAGCTGGTCGAAATCCTGCCGCCCCATCGCCAGCTGCGCCTGCAGCTGGCGTCGCGTGTCCGCCAGCAGCGTGCGCCGGGTCTTCGCGATCCGCCGCGCGGCGCTCGACCGGTGGATCTTCAGCAACCCCCCTAGCTCGTCGATGGACAGCCCATGCAGGTAGTGCAGACGCAACAGGTTGCGCTGGGCCGGCTCGAGCCCGGCCAGCGCCCGCGTGAACGCCTCGGCGAATTGCGCCCGATACTGCTGCTTGAGCACCAACAGCTCGGGGCCGGTGGCCGAAGCCTCGATGGCGAGCAATTGCTCGTCGCCGGCCAGCGCTCGGCGTCGCTCCGCTCGCACCGACGACAGGGCCTCGCGGACGGCGACCACGCGCACCCAGGTGTTCAGCTCGCCCTGGCCGGTGTAGTGGGCGATCTTCGGCGGATCGGCGCCGTCGGAGACGAGCAGCTTGGTCCGGAGCCGCTGCTTGATCTCGTCGACGAACGCGGGATCCGAGTCCACGCGGCCGACCACTGGACCGAGGCGTGGAGCGAGGGGCACCGTCAACCATGACCAACGGCCGCGACCCGCAGGTAGCGACCGTCGGCCGGGCTCAGGAGGCGAGGACCACCGCGAGCTACAGGGCCTCCAAGAACGCCTCGAGATCCTGGAGTTCCTGCTCGCTGAGCTCGAGCGGACGAATGTCCGTGTCGATCGGAGCGTCCTGTACCTCCGCGCCGCCGTTGTAGCCCTCGAGCACGTCCCGCAGCGTCTCGAAGCTGCCGTCGTGCATGTAGGGCCCCGTCTGGCTGATCGCGCGCAGCGTCGGCACCTTGAACAGCAGGGCGTCGCGGTCGCGCCCCGTCGTGTCGGCGCGGCCGAGGTCACCGTTGTCGAGCAGGCCGGTGTTACGGAAGCTCTCGTCGGTGAAGTTGGCCCCGGCATGACACCCGCTGCACCGCGCCTTGCCCCGGAACAGCGCGAACCCGCGGCGCTCCGGCTCGGTGAGCGCGTCGACATCCCCCGCCATGTACTGGTCGACGCGAGTCTGCGGCGAGAACTGCGTGACCTGAAAGCTCACCAGCGCGGCGGCGAGGTTGTCTTGGTCGGGCTGCTCGCCATACACGCTCATGAAGCGCGCGCTCCAGTCGCCTTCGGCCCGCAGGCGCTCCACGGCCGCATCCAGGGCTAGGTTCATCTCGTGGGGCGCGGAGATCGGCCCCACCGACTGCGCCGCCAGCGAGGCCGACGCGCCACTCCAGCCCTGGAAGCCCGAGAACAGCCGGTTGAGCGCGGTGGGCGTGTTGCGGGTGCCCGCGGGGACGTCGGGCTCGTTGCTCTGGGCGATCGCCAGAGCATCGGTGAAGCTCAACTCCGGGTCATGGCACGTCGCGCACGACGTCGAGCGCGTATTGGAGAGGATCTGGGCCGAGAACAAGTCCTCGCCCAGGGCCGCCGCGGCGGTGCTGAATCGATCCACCTCGGGTGCGTAGCGGACCAGCGATGCCAGGTGCTCCGGGACCATGCTGGCGAGCGGCGAGCTGGTCCCCGGGTTGATCGGTACATTGGCATTGTGACGGATCTCGTACTCCTGCCGGGCTACGTTGGACACCTTCACCTCGTCGAGGAGCAGGCGCCCCGGCGAGGCATTCCGCGGCCCCACGGTCACGGCCCCCGAGGTCCGTAGCGTGCCGATGGTCGTTTGCATCGCCGCCTGTTCCTGCCCGTCGACGTAGAGCCTGAGCCCCCGGCCGACCGGGTCGTAGGTCATCGCCACGTGCACCCAGCTGTTCGAGGTGATGGCCGGGCCGCTCGAGGCGGTGAGCGTCTCGCTGCTCCCCGCCGTGTCCTCGATGCGAGCGACCAGGCGCCCCTGCGCGTTCAGGAACAGGCGGACGCCGCCCGACATCTCGAACAGCGGCACAGTCTCCGACTGAGACTGCTCCCGGCGCACGAACATGTCGACGGTGACGCCCTGCTGCAGGGTGTCCCATCCCTGGTTGCGATCGACCTCGACGTAGGCGTTGGACGGGAAATAGATCGCCTGGCCGTGCCGCCCTACGATCTCGTCTTCGTTGTTGAACTCCCGGGGGAATTCGGCCCCGCTCCGGAGCCTTCCGTTGTTGAAGTTCCCCGACGTGTCGTTGGTACGATCCGTCTGATACTCGCCATCTCGGGCCACCTGCTGGTTCATGCCGTAGTACAGGACGTAGTTGCCGTCGAGGTAGTCGTCGAAGCCGATCTCCGAGTAATCGTTCCGGTTGGAGTGGAAGATCGGGTAGCCCGGCCCGCGAAGCGAGTACGGGAGCGGCATGTCGGGCACGTCGGGGAACGGCTCCCACATCGTCGTGAAGGAGCCGGGCGAGGACAAGAACAGCTTCGACGTGCCGATGTCGAAGTTGATCGGCCCGTCGATATGGCGCGTCGCCCAGCCGGTCCAGCGACCGACGACCGTGGTCGCGGTACGCCACGCGCTCACGCCGTCGTTCGACGCCTGATAGAAGATCTCCGAGCCGTCGCGGCTCACCCAGGGGTATGCACCCCGCATCAGGTCGTCGGGCTCATACTCGGCCCCTGTCTGATCCTTGATGGGTTGCTGAGCGATCGGATAGCGAACGCCGAAGGGCAAGCCGTCCACGTTCTCGTCTTTGTCCTGATAGATATTGGCCAGGGATCGCGGCAACCTCCAGCCGGTCGTGCTCCCGGGCTGATCGGTCCAGGAATACACGATCTTGTTGATCCCACCGTCATTGTCCGGGTCGCCGTTACAAAAGAGCAACCGCGAGTCGACGGTCACGGAGGGCTCGATGCAATCGAGCCCTTCATCCGATCCTTGCACCTGGAAGGGTGTCCACTCGGTGTCGAACTCGGCGGTCACCAGCCGGGCCTGAGGCGTGTTGGCGTTGTCGATGATGAACGTGGCCTTGCGCAGCCCGATGCTTCGAAAGTTGCTCCCGAAGCCACCTTCACCGCGCTCGTTGGTCGAGTAGACGAGCGCCTTGTACGTCGAGTGGTCACCGTTTCGGTCGAACCCGCCGCTGCTGTTGGAGGGATAGGGGTTCTCGGTGGTGACGTCGGGATCCGGCGTAATCGCCAGCCAGTTGTGGGCCAGATCGGGCTCGTCATCGTCGGACTCGAGGACGAGCTGATCGCTCCACGCATCGGAGAAGTCGGGAGCCCCGTTGCTGTCGAGGGTGACCCTCTGCGGCCGGAAGGCGGAGGCAAACCAGCCTCCATCACCGCCTGGCGAGCGCCGCACTACGAAAATACGACCATCCCAGCTCTCCGCATGTCCGTTGCCGTTGTAGTCGGTGTCGACGCGCCGGGCGAACGCCCGCGGCCGGCTGTCGAGTCGAGAATAGTCCGCCGCGCTGGGGGTAGAGAAATCTCCTGGGATCGGGACATTGTCGGGCGGCTCGGGCGAGTCGTCGGGCGGGTCGCCGGGTGGATCTCCGGCGGCCAAGTCGACGATCTCGACGAAGTCGACGTTGGGCCCGCTGCGCGAGGTGGTCGGCTGGATCATGAACGTCTGGATCGGCTCACTGGCGGTGAGCTCGAAGACCTCGTCCGCCCAAGTGTCCCATGCGCCCGTGCCGGCAAAGCCAACCTCGGCCACGGCCTGGCCGTTGATCAGCACCCGCGCTGGCCGGGGATTGGAATTGCCGAGCGCATAGCGGATCGCCACCCGGTAGGTGGAGGCAGGAGCAGAGACGCTCCAGCGGGTGAAGGCCTGAGTGACGCTATCGGTGCCATCAGAGCTTGCGAAATCGAGGTAGCCGGGCTCACTCCCATCTCCGCGATCGTTGTTCGTGACTCGTCGGGTCCCCAGATCGTCTAGCTCGGCATCGCTGGGCTCCAAGATAATGGACCCCCCCTCGTCGCGATCGCCGTCCCCCAGGTCTCGCCCCTGCGCGCCAATACAGCCGCCGAGGCTCAAACCAATGAACGAAGCGGTCATTGCCCTGAATAGAGCATCCCTAGTGTCCATTTGTTCGTGCTCGCCCTTCATATTGCGATCTGTCTGTAGTGGATCGATACGCCTACTTTTCGGCATCATGAGTTCCCCAGGTCTGCGATCGCTATTCACTTCGTTCTCGAAATTCGACCCGCCCGCACCGATCTTCGCGAGCGTCTCGCGCCGGTGCTCGACCCCGTGCAGGACTTGCGGGCAGCGTCGGTCACCGGCGCTGCCCGCCGACCATGGCGCTCCTCCCCACGACGACCGTGGAGTCCCGTCCGACACCCGCGGCTCGACACCATCGCGGCAATCGCCGCGTTCGGACATCGCCGCGGCTCGATACCGCGCGCTCGATACAAATTAGTCAAGTATACTTGACTAATTTAGGTAGCTCACTAACAAAAGTATGAAACAATTCCGATCAATGTATGTCTTGAAAGTTTTTAAAATTTGAAATATTAGTTATAATCGATGTCCCCGAGGCGCTTAGAAGTATTCTTAGTGATTCTCTTCGGCACCGGCTGTCCGGCCCCGGTCGACCCTCCGGGGAACACGGATTCCGCATCGACCGGCTCGACCGGCTCGACCGGCTCGCCTGGGTCCATGACCTCGACGTCGTCCGACAGCGCGACCACGACACCGGCCGACACAAGCACAACAGCAACCTCGACGAGCGCCGGGAGCAGCTCCAGCGGCGAGCCTCCTTCGTTCGATTGCCCCCCATCGCTCGACGAGCCACAGTGCGATCTGCTCGCCCAGGACTGTCCCGAGGGCTTCAAGTGCATCGGGTGGGATGCCGAGGGCGACCTCTACAACCCCGAGACCACAGTGTGCACACCGGTCGACGACGCCCCGGTCGATCTATACGCCACGTGCACCAACAACGTGGCGACGTGCTCCGACGATTGCCCAGACAGGGCCGTCTGCACGCCGTTCTTTGACGAGGAGGGAGCATGCCTGGAGCTGTGCGACGAAGAGTCGACATGCACCGGAGACCAGGTGTGCGTCACGTGCGGTAACTGCTGGGCTGCGTGGTGCATGCCGACCTGTGACCCGCTGGCGCCCGATTGCCCGCCGACGCTCGGCGAGTGCACCTTGGGCGGTTGGTTTGGGCAGACGGCCTTCTCGTGCACGGGCGTTGCGGGCGGACCCACCGAGCCCGGAGCCCCTTGCCCCGCGGGGCAGTGCGCCGAAGGTCTGCACTGCATCCTCAGCGAGGACTTCGGCCCCGACTGCGCCGACTTTGGCTGCTGCACCGAGCTGTGCGATCTGGGCGGCCCACCGGACACGTGCAGCAACCCGGCGCACACCTGCGTGCCCCTGTTCATCCCCGGCGAAGCCCTGCCCAGCCAAGAACACATCGGGATCTGCGCGCTCCCCGAAGCACACCCCTGCAACACGCCGGGCCTGTGCCCCCCGGAGGACATCGACGACACCTACCCCTGGTGCTCGACCGACAACGAGAACTTCTGCCCCCGAGGGCTGTTCGGGTTCGGGAACGCCGACGATTGCCAGGGCTGTATGTGCCTCCAGCACTGCACCACCGACGCGGACTGCCCGGTGCCCCCCACCGGCACCACGGTCCCCTACTGCCTCCTCGATGGCGCCAGCGGCGAGAACAACCGCTGCGTCCTACCGTGCGACGGTGGCGAGCTCTGCCCCGACGGTATGGACTGTCGGGCCGAGTGGGATGATGTCTGCATGTGGACCTCCCCGATGGGGTGCTGACCCGCGTGCGAACGAGCACCTACCCACCACCGTGAGCAACCAGACCGGGGGACGTCGACGGCGGCTCCGCAAAAAGCTCGGCATTTTTGCTACAAGCCCTGCAACCGGAGGCGGCGGTCTGCGTCCTCTCCCCTTGCAACGCCTTCTTCCCCCCACCCACGGAAGCACAGACCATCGTGACCAGCACCAAGACCATCGCCGCCATCTTCATGGGCCTCACCCTCGCCGCTTGTGGTGGCAAAGCCGCCATGGAGGACCTTGCCAAGCTCAAGGACAAGACCTGCGCGTGCGCCAAGGATGACACCGCCTGCATCGACGAAGCCAAGAAGATGGCCGCCGAGTGGAAAGAGAAGCACGCCAACGCCCGCGGCGTGGACCAGGAGAAGCTTCAGACGACCGTGACCGAGCTGACCAGCTGCAACATGGGCGTCGCCATGGCGCTGATCAGCGAGTAGACAACCCTCGGTCGGTTCACTCCGTCGCCCGCTCCGCGCACGTGCGCCGAGCGGGCGTCGTCGTTTCCTCCCTCAGCCCACCACGCCCTGCACCGCCGGCGCGATGTGACCGACCATGTGGTGCGCCCCCTTGACGGTCAGGTGCACTCCGTCGTCGGCGCGGATCCGCACCTTCTTGCCGCCGATCGTGAGGTGGTCGGTGTACTCGCCCGCGGGGGTAGCGAGCGCGGACCACGTCTCGATGAAGTGGCGATTGTCGTGGGCCGCCATCTTGGCCTCGAAGATCTCGTTCATGTGCTGCACCCGAGCCCGCAGCTTGGTGGGCCGCACCATGGGCATGCCGAGCCAGCACAAGAGCTCACCCCGAGGGCTGACCGCCTGGGCAAACGCCTCTACACGGCGGCCGTACTCCTCGGTCCAGCCCTCCTCCTGCCAGCGGATCCACTTGGGGTTGGCCCCCTTGCCCATGTGCAAGCCCTGACCATCGTTGCCCCCGAACAAGCACACGGTGGCGTGCGGCTCGAACTCGGCGTACTGGCGCGCCGACTCGGCCCCCCAGTCGAAGAAATCGGGACGCGCCAAACCGCTGGAGCTCTTGCCCTTGCGATGGACGGTGTACCCCAGCTCGGTCAGGCGATTGCCGAGGTAGAGGCCCAGGGCGCCCGCGATCTGGCTGCCTCCCAGGATGAGGATCCGCGTGCCCGACTCGGCCCGGGCCATGCGCGGCAGCAAGGCCGCCGTGAGGCCGGCGGTCACGCCTTGAACGAAGGTGCGGCGGTCCATGGGGCGCACTATGACCAAAGAGACGGGAGATCCGCAAATCGGAGGCACAATGGGCGGCTCGACGCCTTGCGCAAGGCCGCAGCCCGGGAGCGCGGTTTTCCGCGCCCCTGCTCGCCGCCACCGACCGCCCGTGTTCGGCCGATGGAGCGCGTCGTGCATCTGGAAGCCACAGCCCGCCCGCCTGATGCAATTCGGCCAAGGCCGGGTCGGCGCGGGTCGGGCGTGCTGCGCCGGGTCTACGCTCCGAGCCCGGCCGAGCATTCCCGGTGGGTCCGAGTCCCATGACGCGACACCGCACACTCCGGCAAGACCGCACCGCCGGTCACCCGGCGCACTCCAGCGCATGCTTGGGGGCCACCACCCACCGTAAGCCACCCCCGCGCCCCCGGTGTGCTCCACGCCTGCGCTCGATCCTGGGATCCTGGGCTCCTGGGATCGATTGTGTCGGTGGTCGTGCGCCGCGTAGGCTGGACCGGTGGCCTCTTCGACCCATCGGTTCACTCCGTGGACGTTCAGCACGCTGCTGCTGACGGCCTGCTTCAACCCGTCGCCATCGGGCCTGGAGACCGACACGGACACAACCGAGTGCTCACCCGGCGACACCCGCAATTGCACCTGCGACGGCGCCATCATCGGCAGCCAGACGTGCGACGACGCGGGCAACTTCGGGGCCTGCGTGTGCGACGAGCCGACCACCACCACCGAGTCAGAGCCCACAGCAGACACGAGCACCGGCGACCCCGAGTGCACGATGGAATCGGATTGCGCCGACATGGCCACCGAGTGCCAGGTGGCCACGTGCGAGGGGGGCATGTGCGTGGTGACCAACGTCGAGGCCGGGACGGCATGCGGCGACGCGACCGAGCAGCCGTGCAACCTGGCGGATACCTGTGACGGCCAGGGAGCTTGCCAGGACAACGTAGTCCCCGATGGCTCGACCTGTGAAGGCTGCGACGCGGACGTCTGCGTCTGCAACGCGCAGGCTTGCGAGCCGTGCAACACCTTTGCACCACTCAACGAATTCCGAACCCCGCGCGGGGTCGACGGCTGGGAGCTGACCGGCGGCTGGGCCCTGCGCGCCTACTTCCCCGAGTCCTACGCGCGAGACGGCTCTCCCTTCGCGGGGCAGGTGCTCGGCACCGACGGCAACCGGACCACCCCCTACCCCGGGGCGGAGATCGAGTCATCGTACGCACGTACCCGGGCGACGATCCTGCCGGACACCCTGGAGATGATGTCGTGGCACCTGGACGAGGGAGGCCTGCCGGGCATCCAGCCCGCCGCCTTCGACAACAAGCGGATCCGCGTGTCGACCGACGATGGGCTCACGTGGACCACGCTGGCCGATTGCAGCGATCTCGCGCTGTCTCCCCCGCCCTTTTGCGACCTGCGACTGGACGACCGCGCCCCGGACGACTGGGATCCGGTGTCGATCCCCGTCCCCCCCGAGCTGCGGGGCCTCGCCGCCATCGTCGAGTTCTCCTACGACAGCATCGACGACTGCTGCGGAGGTGAGCAGGGCTGGTACCTCGACGACCTCAACTTCGCGACCGAGTGCGCGTGCACCTTCGACGAGTCTTGTGAGGCCTTTGGCGGAGAGTGCGGCGCGGCCGTCTGCGGGGCGACGGGCGCCTGCGAGGCACTGCCCGAGACCGCCAACACCCCCTGCGGCGATCCCACCATGAGCGCCTGCAACGGCGCTGACCGCTGCAACGGCGCCGGCCAGTGCCTACCCCAAGAGGTGCAGTCGTTCGTCAACGGCTGCGTCGACTGTCCCTCGGGCACCTGCTCGGTCTGTGAGGCGGGCACCTGCAACGACTGCGTGCTCGGAACCAACGACTTTGCGGGACCGGTCGCGACCCAAGGCTGGACGATCGAAGCGCTCGACCCGATCGAGCCGGCGGGGTGGGGCCTTTACTCGGTGATCCCCCGCAGCGCAATCGTGGATCCGGCGATGCCCGCCATGTCGCTGCTGTCGACGGCCCCCGTCCTCGGGGTGGACGGCATCCGCAACCCGCCCTACCCGGGCGCGCACGTCGAGAGCTCGCGGATCGTCTCTCCGATGGCGCTGCTCCCGGCCGTCCTCACCTTCGACTCGTGGCACCAAGACGAAGGGGGCACCAACGCGCCCATGTTCTACGACAACAAGATCATCGAGGCCTCCGTCGACGGGGGCATGACCTGGGAGGTGCTGATCGATTGCAGCACCGAGGACCCTGTCATGCCGGCTCACCCCTTCTGCGGCGAACAGGCGGGTCCCCGGGCCATGGACGACTGGGATCCGATCGACATCGACCTGGGGCCCCAGGGCGGGCAGATGGGCCAGCTGCGGCTGACCTACCTGACCGTGGACGACTGCTGCACCTTCGAGCGCGGCTGGTACATCGACAACCTCAACTTCGCGCAATTCTGCGGCTGAAGAGGGGTCGGCAAATCAGGGTGTCGATGAACCGTCGGCTGGGTCGCGATCCCAGTAGTCTTCCAGCTCCACCCCGAGACCATCGACCACCCGATTGACGTAGGCGAAGTAGGCCACCACCTGGTTGACCTCGAGGATCGCCTGATCATCGAGGCCCGCGCCTCGCATCGCGTCGACCAGGGCCCGGGACAGCCGGCCCGGATCGTCGGTCAGGGCCATCGCGTAGGCCATCATGCTCCGCTCCCGCGCCGTCGCCTCCGGCGCCAGAGCGCCCCCGCTCGCGCCATGGGCCTCGATCGAGTCCATGAACGCGGCCTGCTGCTCCGAGGACCACCCCTGCTCACCCAGCGCTCGGGCCAGACCGGCCCGATGATGGCGGACTCAGTAGTGGCAGCGATTGCGAGCCGAGACGGCGACCGCCATGCCTTCACGCTCACGCGGGCTCAAACGCCCCGGGGAGTGCATCACCGACCGATAGAGCCGCAGGTGCCCGTCGAGGGTGTCGGGCCGCAAGCTGTGGATCTGGAGCACGTGATCCACCACCCCGTGCTCGGGGTCGACGAGCGAGCGATACAAGCGAGCCAGCTTGTCCGTGCCCGCCAGTACGTCCTCTTCGGGGCGCATTTGAATCCAGGCCATTGGTTCGTGTGTACCACGGGCAACACGCCGATCTGCGAAGTCACCCGCCGACTCCTATCGGCGCAGGCTAGTAAGAAAATCCCGGTTCTCGTCCCTCCCGGGTGCCGGGCGGTGATGCAGTGGGGCGGATGGGAGAGCGAAGAGATGTTCAAGCGATACGCGCACCTTGCACCCTTCGAGGTGGAGACGCTCATCCACCGCGTTGCCCCTCCGGGGGCGCTATAGTGCGTGGTGAAAACGCCACCGACCGATTGGTTGGGGCACCATGGGCATGGGGGCACCGCCCAGGGAGAAAAATTTGAAAATGGCCCGCTAGGGTTCCCTAGGAGCCGTTTTCGGGGTGGACGCGGCAGGACTCGAAGTTGTCGCGGGCGGATGGATAAAGTTGAACAATAACAAGGTGTTGGCCGCCATCCGCCTGAGATGCTTCGGGTTGTCCGTGTCGCCTGATTCCGTGGGGGACCGGGGGGAGGGCACCGGGGGGCACCGGCCACCAGCCACTGGAGCACCGGGGCTACGCTACCACCAACGCCCAACGCCCAACGCGCCTCCCATTCGAGATTCGAGAATCCGGCCTGCTATGCGGGCTTCCGGCCTTCCTGGGGCGAGGGATTGACCCTGTCGAGGGGTGCATCTGAACGACCACAGGCTAGAACAAATCTCCAAAGAGATCGTCATCCTCCTCACCTGACAGGAATATCTCGTCAAACTCACGAGGAAGAGACAACTTCTGCCGCCCAGGAACCACTTTGTAGCTCCAAAGACCCATTTCCACGTGGTTCTCATCACGATACCGGATTTTCTTCAGCGGCAACATGCCTAGCTGTCTCTGAAATGAGTTCACGTTTGCATCGTGATCATTGTACCGGGAAAGCACCTCGGTCAAAGTCATT
>JBCCWC010000290.1:0-14164 GCA_039194325.1 Myxococcota bacterium | reverse complement strand
GATCTCCTCGATCTCCATCGTGCCCGAGGGGCTTACGTGGGTCGGGGCTCCTGGGGGGGGCGGCGGAGCGGTGGAGGGCGGAGCAGGAGGCGGGGCGGAAGGCGCGGGCGCTCCGGCGGGGCGAGGCGCCCCTCGGTGCACGGTCGGCGCATCCGAGTGGATCGGGTTGGGAGTGACCGTGCTGGGGGCGGTGTGGCCCCGGGGTACGGCGGTGGGGGCAGCCGGATCCTCGGGCCCCGGCGCGGTCACGGCGACCGTGGGGCGCTCGCCCAGACCCACCGACAGGCTGACCTCCTCGGTGACCGTGCGCAGGATCGCTTCGGGGCTGGACACGTCCAGCTTGGCGGCAAAGGGCGACGGTGCCTGGTCGAGCAGGGCTTCGGGGTCCAGCCCCGTCCGCGTCCACACCCGCAGGTCGACCAGCTCGGGCAGCTCGATCGTCGGGCGCAGCAACGGATCCTTGGGCACCGGCGGGGTGTGGTAGGTGCCGGTCTGCTCGGCCAGGCGCCAAAGCGCAGCATGAGTGTCGTCGAGATCCTCGTCGGGTGGGGGCAGGGCGGGCTCGCGTCGCCACGCTTCGAGCCTGGCGCGCAGCGCATACTCGGGGCGCTCGAGCGGTCCCTCGTAGAGCTGGGCCAGGCGGCGCAGCAGCGAAGCCTCCGCCGGGGGATCGCCGGTAGCCCGGTCCAGTCGCCACGCCGGCAGCAGCAAGAACGCGTCCCAGGCGTCGCCCTCCTCGGCCAGGCGCTCCATCTCTACCAGGGCCTGATCGTCGTCGGGGCGCAATTGCAGCATGCGCAGCCACTCGGCCATCGCGCCGCGCGGATCATCGAGCCGGCTCTCGCGGATCTCGGCGCGCTCCTCGAGCAGCGCCGGCACCTGACCGGGCTCGCCGCGCGCGATCAGCCGCTGGAGCACCGCCAGGTGCATCAGCGCCCCGACGGCGGGCACGTCACCGGCCCGGCGCTCGTCGACCCGTTGCCCCAGCGTGCGGATCTCGGGCAGCAGCACCTCCCCCCGGGGGTCGTGGGGCAGGCCCGAGGCGAGCACCCGCAGGGCGCCCAGGGGATCTTCGAGGCGCTGATCGAAGACCTGGGCCGCCTCGCGCAGCTCGGCCAGTCCCAGGCTCGTGTTCGGGCTCGCACCTGCACCCGGCGTCGCTGCGCCCAGGGTCTCGCTGGCGCGGGCCAGGTGGTGATTGGCCAGCTGCGGCCACAGCGAGTGCCGATCGCAGAGCGTCAGCAGCTGGTCGATCGCCTGCTGAGCCAGCGGGGCCTCGCGGTCTCGCAGCTCCACCCAGCCCTGGCGCAGCCATTCGAAGGCCTTCTCCGGGTCGTCGAGCTGCTGCTCGTAGATCTCGGCGATCGCGGTGCAGGCCTCAAAGCGACCCAGGTCGGTGGCCGCGCGCTCCAGCCGGCTGCCGTGCAGCTCGATCACCGCCGACCACAACTGGTGCGCCCGGGCCGTCTGCAACAGGCGCTCGGACAACGCCTCGTCGTCGGGCCGGTGCCGGTAGGCCCGCTGGAGGTAGGCCACCGCCCGCGCGGGGTCGTCCAGCTGCTCCAGGGCCAGGTCGGCCAGCTGCTGCAGGCGACCGGACAGATCGAAAGAGCCGCGCTCGATGGCCCCTCGTCGCTGCTGGACGACCAGCTCCTCCTCGATCACCCCCAGCAGCGGATTCCACAGCCGGTGGGACGCGGCCAGCTCGCGCAGCCGGGCCTCGTTCTGGCTCGCGTCGCGGTCGTTCTCCACGGCCACGAAGAACCCGCGGCGGGCCCAGTCGAACGACTTCTCCGCGTCGCCGTAGCGGCTCTCGGCCACCTCGGAGGCCTCGAAGCACACCTCGATCTGGGCCTCCACATCGGCCGCCGAGCTCATGTGGACGAAGCGCTCGTCGAACAGGCCGAGCAGCTCGCGCCACAGCTGGTGGTCTTGGGCCACGCGGCGCGCCTCCACCAGCACCTCCTCGGCGTAGTGGTCGACCGCCAGCGCCCGGCGCAGCAGATCCAGGGCTCGGGCGCCGTCGCCGATCTTGGTCTCGGCGATCTCGCTCATGGTCACCAGCGTGGCCGTCTTCTCCAGCGGCTGGGCCAGCAGGTCGAGCCGGCGCTGTAGCGAGGCCAGCGCGCCCACGGGGTCGCCGTCCTCGACCTGCAGGTCGGCCATGATCTGCAGCACCTCGGTGTCCTCGGGGAACTCCTCGATGAGGCGGGCGTAGGTGGCCAGGGTCGCGGACTTGTCGTCCAGCGGGTGCAGCCAGGTGTTGGCGATCGTGTCGTAGAGCCGCCGACGCGCCGGGGGATCTTCGGTGGCCAGCAGCACCAGCTCGGCCTGGCGGATCACGTCGCGGTGACGCACGGCCCGCTCGTAGAGCTCGAGCAGCGTCCGGCTGACGTCCTGGTTGCCCTGGGCCGCTTCGGTCTGGCGAAGCGCCTCGAGCACCTCGATGGCGCCCTCGGGATCTTCGAGCTGCTCGCTGAGGATCTCCGAGCGCTCCCACGCGATCCTAAAGGCGTCGTCCTCGGTCTCGGCCAGCCCCTGCAGGCGCCCCAGCACCTCGACCAGCGGTCGCCAGGCCTGCTCGACCCGATAAAGGCGCACCAACGCCTCGAGCGCTCCGCGGTGATCGGGCCGACTTTGGAGCACCTTTTCGAAGCAGCTACGGGCCAGCTCGGCGTCGTCCAGCGACGACTCGGCCAGCTGGGCCAGCCGCAGCAAGTAGTCCACCCGGCGCAGCTCAGGGGTCTGGGCCGAGCCGGCCGTCTTGTGCAGCAGCGTGCCCAGCTCCTCGTAGCGCCCCGACGACTCGAACAGCGAGATCACCTTGTCGGTGACCTCCAGGTTCGCGGGCAATAGCTCCAGGAGCTCGGTCCAAATAGACGCCGCCTGATCCTCGTCGCCCACCTTTTGCTCGGCCACCCGGGCCATCCGGCGCAGGATCTTGATCTTCGACTCCTTGTTGCCGGCCTGCTCCAGCTCGCGCTGGAGCGCCCCGAGCAGCTCGGGGTAGCGGCCCTGCTCCTCGAGGATCTGCTGGAGGCGGACCAGCGCCTCGCGGTCGGCGGGGCTGCGCTCGAGGATCGTCTCGCAGGCCCACACCGCCTCGTTGGGGGCCCCCAGCTCGTGGTGCCAAAGCTCGGCCAGGCGCCGCAGCAGGGTGCTCTGCTCGGTGGGGCTGCGGGAGCGCTCGTACTGCTCGCGCAGCAGATCGGACACCTGGTGGAAGTCGCCCGCGCGCTCGTAAAGGGCGGTCAGGGCCCGGGTGGCCTGCACGTCGCCCGGCGAAAGCTCCAGGATCTCGCGATAGAGCTCGATCGCCCGGGTGGGGTTGACCTGACGATCGCGATACACCTGGGTCAGGCGCTTGAGGATGTCCAGCCGCTTGCGGGGGTCGACGGTGCGGGCTAGCTCGGCCTCTTGCACCCGCACCATGTTGTCCCACATGCGGGCGCGCTTTTCGATCCTCGCGATCGCCTTGGCGGGGCGAGCGTCTTGGGGGTACAGCCCCGTCATGCGCTGCCAGGCCCCCAGCGCCCCGTCGATGTCGCCCAGGCGTCGCTCGCAGATGTCGGCCAGCTCGACGAACTCCTCGGCGAACGCCGGGTCGCGCAGGGGGCTGCTTTGGTCCTCGAACGCGCTGGCTTGTTCGATCTGGTAGAGGATCAGATCGCGCAGGTGGGTCCACTTGTGCTTGCGCCGCCAGTGCTCCTTGTAGCCCTCGAACGCGGTGGCGTTGAAGGGCTCGCGCTCGAGCACCTTGAAGTAGAACACCGCCGCGCGCTCGTCGTTGCCCAGATCGTCGCGGAACAGGTTGGCCGTGCGCAGCAGCACCGGGGTGGGGATCTGGTCGGGCATCCGCTCGGCGCGGGCCTCCAGCAGCGACGTCAGGGCATGCACGTCGCCGGTGTCGGCGTAGATCTGCTCGAGTCGACGCCACGATTCCCCGTCGGGGGGCTCGTGTCGGCTGGCGTCTTCGAACAGCTGCCGGGCCTCTTGGCGGCGGTGCAGCCGGGTCTCCAGCAGATCGGCCCGGCGCAGCATCAGCGGCACCGACTCGGCCCCTTGGTCGTACAGCAGCCACTCGCGATAGAGGTCGTCCAGGGCCAGCCAGTCCTGGGCGTCGATGAGGGTGCTCTCCAGCGAGGCGGCCGATTCAGGGTGATCGGGGGCCAGGCTCAGGCCCCGGCGCAGCAGCTTGATCGCCTCGTCGTGGCGCTGCTTGCGGCGGGCCGCCTCGGCCGCCTTGTAGAAGATGTCGGCTGCCTTGCGCACCCCCTCGGAGGCCTTGGCCGAGCTCTTGCCCGAGTGCAGATAGAGCACGCCGAACGCCCGCAGCGCGTCGATGTCGTCTGGGGCCAGCGACAGCGCCTCTTGGAGGTGGCGGGCCGCCGCGGGGATGTTGCCGCGGGTCTCCGACTCGATCCGTGCCAGGCGGCGGCGCAGCTGGGCCGCGCGCGAGGGCGGCGGCGGATCGGTGGTGCGGGCCAGCTCGGCCTCGATCACCGCCGCGGCCTGGGTAAACGCCCCCGCCCCCAGGTACAGCTCGATGAGGGTGGTGGTCGCCTCCACGTGGCCGGGCGCCAGCGCGCGCGCTTGCTCGTAGTGCTGCACCGCCTCGCCCACCGCCACGAAGTGCTCGCGCAGCAGCGTGGCCAGCTCCACGTGCAGCTCGGCCGCGCGCACCGGCTCGGTGGTGGTGCGCAGCTGGAAGCGCAACAGCGCCGCCTGCTCCTTGCGGGCCGACATCGACGCGTAGAGCTTGTGCAGGCGCGCCACCGCGCGGCTGTGGTCGGGCTTGAGCACCACCGCGCGGGCCAGCGCGTGGGCGGCCGCGGTGCGATCCTTGACCCGCTCCATCCACAGCTCGTAGGCCTGCATGCACAGCTCGGCCGCCTTGCCCGGGGTCTGTCGGGCGTGCTCGGTGTGGGCGGCATGGAGTACCAGTAGGGTCGCCAGCGCGCGCCAGTTCTCGGTGTCGCGAAAGGACCGTCGCAGGCGGATGAAGGCCTTCTCGTCACCGGGGTGTTCGCGGTAGGCGGTCAGCTCGGGCGGCTCGCCCCGATAGGGCCCCGGAAGGGGGCGGGGCAGGGCCGCGGCGGGCTCATTGCTGGCGTCCACGCGTTCGTTCATCGAGGGGCTCGGCGCAGGGGGCGTGACCGGCGCGACCGTCGCAAGTTATCACAACCCCGCCCTGTGCGCGGGCGTGGTAAAGCCCTCGCTACTGCCGCGCGACGCGATGAAACCCGAGGTTCCTTCCCCCCCGGCCGATCCTCCGACCCCGCAGGTCACCGCGGTTGGTCGAGGCTCGCAGATCGTCGTGCTGCCCACCTCCAGCGCGGGGGGGGTGGTGGCGTTGCAGCTGTGGATCATGGGCGGGGCGGCGGCCGAGGGCCCCCAGGAGCACGGCTGTGCGCACCTGCTCGAGCACATGCTGTTCAAGCCCCATGCCGGTGCCGGTGCCGGTGCCGGTGCCGGTGCCGGGGAGGGCGAAGGGGAGGGCTGGGGGCACGATCTGGCGGCCGACATCGAGGGGCTCGGTGGCGACGTCAACGCCTTCACCAGCCACGACGAGACCGTCGTGCACGTGACCGTACCCGCCGGGCGGCACGAGGCGGCGATCGACGCGCTTTTGGGCCCCGTGCTGCGGCCCACGCTCGATCCGGAGATCTTGGCCCGGGAGGCCGAGGTCGTCGTGGAGGAGATCCGGCAGTATCGGGACGAGCCGGGGGCTCGGGCCACCCAGACCCTGATGGAGGCCCTCTACGGTCGTCACCCCTATGCCCGGCCGGTGATCGGCACGATCGCTGCGGTTCGGGGCCACGACGCGGGCCGGCTGCGTCGCTTCCATCGGCGGATCTACGCCGGGCGGCGGGCGCGGCTGTTGGTCGTGGGGCCCGTGGATCCGCGGGCCGTGGTCGCGCGGGCGCGGCCCTTCTTCGACGCGCTGCCCCGGGGGGCGCCGCTGCCCGCCGTCGACCTGGCCGACACGCCGCTTGCCCGGCCGCGGGTGCGGGTGCGGGAGGCCGACGTGCACGAGGCGCATGTTCAGCTGGCCTGGCGGGCCCCGGTGATGCCCAGCGCGCCCGCCTGTGCTCTTGAGGTGGCCTCGATCGTGCTCGGGTATGGCGAGGCCTCGCGTCTGGAACGGCGGGTGCGGCGGGGCGCACAGCAGGTCACCGACGTGATGGCCAGCTTCTTGCCCTCGCGTCACGGCAGCGCCCTGATGATCGTCGCGCACACCGATCCCTCCCAGGTGCCCGACGCGGTGGGCTCGATCCTCGCCGAGGTCGAGCGCCTGACTCGGGTGCCTCTGGAGGCGCACGAGCTGGCCCGGGCGCGCGCGGTGTTGCACAGCGATCTGGTCTATCGCCGCGAGACAGCGGCGGGTCACGCTCATGCGCTGGGGACCAACCTCAGCCTCGCGGACGATCTGTCGCTCGACGAGCGCTACTACGCCGCGTTGGGCGAGCTGAGCGTCGCGTCGGTGCGGGCGCAGCTGGCTCACTGGCTGCCGGCGACCGGCGTTGCGGCGAGCGTGCTCGTGCCCCGGGGCGAAGGCAAGGGCCTGGGCCGCTCCCTGGCCGCCGCCCTGCGCCCGGCCTCGCGTCGCGGCCGAGGGCTCCGCCTGCGTACCGATCGCCACGGGGTGCGATCGGCCACGCTGCCCGGCGGGCTGCGGCTGCTGGTGCGGGTGGATCGTCGAGTCCCCATGGCCGCCGGCTGGATGTTGTGGCCCGGGGGGCTACGGCGGGAGGACGCGCGTCGGCAGGGGGCCAGCTCGATGATGGCCAAGCTGGTCACCCGCGGCTGCGCGGCGATCGATGCCGATGCGCTGGCTCAGGAGATCGAGGGGGAAGCGGCCTCGCTCGATGGCTTCTCCAGCCGCAATACCGCCGGCCTGCATTTCGAATGCATGGCCGGCAGCGTGCCCTTGGTGCTGCGGCGCGCGATCGATTGCGCTCGGGCCCCGCGCTTTGCGGCGGCCGAGCTCGACGAGGAGCGCCGGGTGGTGCTCCAGGAGCTGCAAGCGCAGCAGGACGAGCCGGCCAAGCTCGCCTTTGCGCGGGCCTACGAGCGACTCTACCGGGGTCATCCCTTTCGCTGGCGGCGATCGGGGACCCCCGCGTCGCTTCGGCGCATGCGCTCGCTCGGCCTGCGGCGGGCCTGGGCCCAGTGGTACCCGCTGGGGCAGGCGGTCTTGGCCGTGAGCGGCGACGTGGACGTCGACGGCCTGAGCGGCATGCTCGAGGAATTGCTCGCCGATCAGGAGCCCGCGGCGCCGCTATTGCCCTGGCCTGGGGCCGCTCCGCGCCCGCCCAGCGGGCCGGTGCAGCTATGGTGGCCCAAGGCGCGCGAGCAGGCCCACCTGGTCATGGCCATGCCCGGGTTGTCCTTCACCGATCGCCGGGCGCCCGCGCTCGACGTGCTGATGGCCGTGCTCGGCGGGCAAGCCGGTCGCCTGTTCATGGCCCTGCGCGAGGCCGAAGGGCTCGTCTATCACGTGTCGGCCAGCTCCAACGAGGGGATCGACGCCGGGGACGTCACCGTCTATGCCGCGTCGGCGCCCGCTCGGCTGCCGCGGGCGCGGCAGGTCCTCGAGGCCGAGCTCGCTCGGGTCTGTGACGAGGTTGTCGGCGGCGAGGAGCTGGGCCGGGCCAAGGCGCTGCTGCTGGGGCAGTACACGATGGGCCTGGAGCACCACGGCCGGATGGCGTCGTACCTGGCCTTCAACGAAGCGTTCGGGCTGGGGCGGCACGACCACCTGCGCTACCCCAGCCGGGTAGCGCGGGTGGGGGCCCGGGCGGTGCGGACCCTGGCGCGGCAATTGCTCGATCCTTCGCGGCGGGTCGTGGCGATCGTGGGGCCGGACGCCAAGGGGTGATCCGAGCGGTTGGCGGGGTTGCCAGCCGAGTCGGCGATAGCGCTCGCACGAGGTTTGGCGACCACGAGCCGTAAACAGATCCAGCTAGTGAGCCCGCGGTTGGCGCATGCTCTCCGGGGTTTCACCCGTCCATTCGTGGAACGCGCGAAAAAACGAGTTGGGATCCTCGTACCCGAGCAGGAATGAGATCTCAGTGCACGACAGTGTCGTGGTCAAGAGGTAGTGGCGGGCTAGCTCCTCACGGGTCCGATTCACGAGCGCCTTGAACGACGTACCTTCTTCGTTGAGTCGTCGTTGCAGCGTCCGCGTGCTGACGGCGAGGCGGCTGGCGACCGTAGTCATCGATCCTTGCCCACTTGGCAGCGACTCCAGGAGCACCGACCGAACTCGTTGCCCGATCGTTGCGGTGTCGTCGAGCTCGGACAACCGCCGTCGAAGCTCGGGCTCGAACACCTCCCACATCGACTCGTTCGCGGAAAGGAAGGGTCGTTCGGCGTCGGCTCGTGAGAACGTCACGCTCAGCTGGCGGCCCTTGTGGATTGCGACGCCAAAGAAACGCTTGTATGCGCCTACGGGAACGGGGGGACTTGGTGCGGTGACTTTGATGGGGACGATTCGCTCTCGCGTTGCTGTGCGGATCAGCGTGACCAGGAGCGCGATCTCGCCAGCGCAGAGTGACTGCGGTGGGATCGTCGTGGCATCCGTCCACCGAAATGACGCCGACACCGAGTTGCGGTTTTCGGTCTTGTCGATGTTCATTGGAGCAACAAGGCGCTTGTAGTGCGCGAATCGGGACAAGGCGACCGAGAAATTCGGGCTGCACCGCGCTGCGAAGATCGGCGGGACGAAGCTCTCCGCCGTGAGGAGCTCGGCAATGCGTATCGGAAACATCGGATCGGAGGCCTCGACCTCGAGGCTGCTCCAGAACCGGAAGTACTCGTCGCTGTTGAGCCTAGCCTCCGGCCTTGTCAGCAGGTCCTCGGGAAGCTGCGCTCGACGAAAGACATCCGCTGGCCGTATGCCCAGGCCCCCAATGACGAGGCGCCAGCTTTCGTCGATGGTGAATTCCTTCGCGCGTGCCATCAGGCGGCGTCCGCTCCGCGATGCCAGATCGCCTGCCGAAGGTACCATCGAGCGCAGGAGGCAAGCACTCGCAGAGCACGCCATCCGTGTAGCGCCAGGCGCCCGGCACCAGGCCGGCGCTTTGGCTTGTTCTGTTAGTGCGTTGGCGGGTCCTGCGAGAGCGGCGGCCGACCTCGCTGCCTAGGATGGCCTCGCGTAAGCAAGAGGGCGGTCCGCCTGCCCTGTCATCAACAACGCTTGGGCGAGAGCCCAGGAACGGGAAACACCATGGCCAAGACCATCCTGATCACCGGTAGCTCATCCGGCTTCGGCTTCCTCTCCGCCAAGAAATTCCAAGCCGAAGGCTGGAATGTCGTCGCCACGATGAGGACTACGAGCAAGGACAGTGAGCTTGCCAAGCTCGACAACGTGCTGGTCTGCCGGCTCGATGTAACCGATAGAGCTTCCATCAAGGAAGCCGTCGCGGCCGGGCTCGAGCGCTTTGGACGAATCGACGTCCTCTTCAACAACGCTGGATTTGGAATCTTCGGCCCAGTGGAAGCGGCGACAGATGAACAGCTTCGCCGTCTGATGGACGTCAACTACTTCGGCCTCGTCGACGTGATGAAGGCCGTCCTTCCGCACATGCGAGAGCGCAGGGAAGGCCTCATCATCAACATGTCGTCTGTCGGCGGCCGAATCACGTATCCGTACACATCAGCGTACCACGGATCCAAGTTCGCCGTGGAGGGGATCACGGAGGCCATGCAGTACGAGGTCAATCCGCTGGGGATTCGCATGAAGCTCATCGAGCCCGGCGCCTTCGGAACGAGCTTCACAAGCAATATGGTGCTGATCAACCTGGAGCAGGTGCCCGACTATCAGACCGGCTTCAACGGCTTCGTGGCCCGCATGCAGGAGGAACTCGGATCTGGGCAGCAGGATCCGCAAGACGTCGCGAACCTCGTGTTCGAGGCGGCTACTGATGGTACCGACAAGCTGCGGTATCCGGTGGGTGCCGATGCGCTCGGCCTTCTCGAGGCACGCGGCAAGATGGATCACGTCGCGTTCAAGATCATGCTCGGCGAGCAGATGGGCGTCAGCCTCGAGCCGGTGAAGTAGCGTCGACCGGCGAACACGACCGCTCGCTTTACCCGGTGCTGGGCTCCCACCATCCTGACGTGGCCGCGAGCCGGAAAAACTTGGGCCATACGTTTCGTGGTCGAGGGATTTCGACAACGCCAGGTTTCACGACCAGCGGGCGCTGGCAATATTCGAGACGAGGTTGGGGCCCGACCATCCCGACGTGGCCATGATTCTGTGCAACCCGGAAGGCGCTGCTGCTGGGTCAGTACACGATGGGCCTGGAGCACCACGGGCGGATGGCGTCGTACCTGGCGTTCAACGAGGCGTTCGGGCCGGGGCGGCACGACCACCTGCGCTACCCGGGCCGGGTGGAGCGGGTGGGGGCCCGGGCGGTGCGGAGGTTGGCGCGGGAGCTGCTCGATCCCTCGCGGTGGGTCGTGGTGATCGTGGGGCCGGACGGGCCGGAGTGACGCGAGGGGTTGGGGCTCGGGCCCTCGGTCAGCACCCCACCACGACCACTCGCTTGCCTCGGTGTTCGACCTGCCGCGTGGTCAAGCGCTCGTCCCAGCGGGGCCCCTGGCGTAGGTCGAACATCACCAGCCAGCCTTCGTCGAGCCCCCCATGATCGAGGTACCGCACCAGCTGATCGAGTGCTTCATTCTCGGTCTCGGTGTCTCGCCGCAGCTTGACCTCGATCGCGTGATGCTGCCCCTTCCACTCTACCATCAAGTCGAGCGCGCCACGCCCCAGCCCATACTCTCGCACGATCGTGCCGCCGCCGTTGATGATCCGCTGCAAGAACGCCATCAGCATCAGGTGGGGCCCCGCCTCGCGGTAGGCAAAGCCCTCTGCAGCCAGATGCCCGTCCTTGCGCCAGAACACCTGCCAGTCGGCCATCAGCTTGGGCATGTCGAGCGTGCCGTCGTCTCGCACGTAGGCGGCGGGATCGTTGGCGATCTGGAGTTGCTGTGTATGCGTGAGCGCCCGAGGGAAGACCTCTCGATAAATCGGGTTCGCGATCTCGTAGCGGCCCGCCTGCTCACGGACCAGACCCAGCCCGAGCACGTAGGCGAAATCGTCGTCGAGCACGTCGTTTGTGGCGCGACCACCCACCAACATCGGCGCCATGATCCGTCGCACCCGGTCTTCCCGCAGCCGCGCGACCAGCGAGTCGATGTGCGAGCGCCGCTTTTGGATGATCGTTTCCTTGGCCGCGTCCACGTGCTCTGCCGTGACCTCGATCTCACGATCTTGCACATCGCGACGTACGATCTGATCGGCCAGCGCGTTGGTCAGCCACGGGTGCCCTTCACCCAGCGCGTGGATCCGTGCCGTCGCCTCGGGCGAAAAGCGCTGGCCGGTGGCGGCGGTGTGTTGCTCGAGCAGTTCGCCCACCTCCGCTTCGGAGAACAACCCCAGCGTGGTGGCCTCGGCCGTGATGTTGAACGGCGACGTGGTCCCCAGCCACGCGACCGCGCGACGATCCTCTTCGCGGAGCACATAGTCGCGGACTTGTCGCTGCCCTACCAAGACTACGCTCGCGGGAAAGGGCGCCCGGCTGCGTCCGATGTAGCCGTGGCGCAATTGGGTGAGGAACGAGACCATCGCCTCACCCACCAAGCCATCGGCCTCGTCGACCAGAAGTACCAGCGGGCGCCGGTCGAGCTGGGCCAATTGCCGCAGATAGGTGACCAGCGCCGTCTTTGGCCTGGAGAGCATGGTGTCGATCTCGGCGCTCGATGGCCGGGGGGTGTCGGGATACTGATAGATCAGCGCATCGTCGAACGCGGCGAGTACCGCTTGCATCCCCCGATCTACGTCAGGCGACTCCCGAGCGGTCTGGAGGTCGATCCACAGCGCGCGCATGTTCCCCGCGGCGTTGAGGTGCTCCTCGAGCCACATCAAGCTCGTCGTCTTGCCCGTCTGACGACCGGCGTGCATCGTGAAGTATCGATGCTCTTCGATGAGCGTCAGCACCTCGGGCAGCCGCCGCTGTGGCGGGAGCATATAGTGTTCCTCAGGGACGCACGGGCCGGCGATGTTGAACGACGGGCGCATGGAGGTTGCATGCAGAGTACCCGATGGAGCACGTCCCTGGGTTCGCGATCCCCTCAGGGGCCGAGCGCTGGCCGTGCCAAGGGAATGGTTGAGGGGTGGCCAAGGCCCTTTTATGAGGCGACCCAATTGTCGAAGTCGCTAGGACCGCAAACGACCCGAGCATGGGGCGGAGTGGAGCAGGCAGCCCATGCGATCGTGCAGCAGAGCTTGGTCGCTGCTGTAACTTGAGCGTGTCGATGGATGAGGCAACGACTTCGGGCCTGAAGGACGCCGGTGAACCGCCCCCGAGTGGGCTGGCGGATCTTGCCGAGGCAGAAACTCGTAGGCTGGGCTGAACGCTTCCGCGTCGTTACCCATCCGCTCGCGGTCATTGCCCATGCCGCCGGTGCTGTTACCCATGCTCCCGGTTCGTGAGGACCATCCTCGTGGAGCTGGTACCCATCCACGAGATCTCGTCACCGATGCTCCACGATTCCGGCTACCCGGTCGGTGGTGTCACCCATGTCCCCGGTCTGATCTGTTACCTATGTACCCGGTTCATACCACAGATCAATCCGGCAGCATGGGTTACACACCGACATGTGTTGGACCTGAACCCCTCGTGGAATTTTCTTTTCGACCTACAGGAAAGTTCTTGACAACGATCGGCTTGCCTGTTCTGTCCTTGTGGTAAACAAGACCCAGATAGACAGGCCCGAACCAGAGCTGCCAGCGATCTTCACCGATCTCCTCCACGCCCACAGCCTCTCCACGAAGCACAGAGCTCGTCATGAGCGCGTTCGTCTTGAGCACGATCGTTCCGTTCTGCTTGACTCGCCGAACCTCGAACTCGGGTGGGTACTCGGGGTCACCAATCGTCTTGGGCATCGGTCGTGAAGAGGGGCGATAGAGCGACCCCGGCGTGATCTGTCCGAGCGCCTCGTGTGGTCGCTCGTGGTTGTAGCACTCGCGAAACCGGTCGAAGGCCTCTTGCTGAGCCTCGAAGGTCGAGAGAGGTGGTGAAGCGGTCTCGAGCTTCAAGGTCCGATGCATCCGTTCGTGGCGACCATTCTGCTCGGGGTGACCGGGCTCGATCCGCTCGGGCAAGATCCCCAGCTTGATCCACCAGACCGACAGCCTGGACAGCCCGCCCACAGCCTTCGAGGCGAACGGAGAGCCGTTGTCGCTGCGGATGCGCAGGGGGAGTCCGTACTCGTGGAAGGCGTGCTCGAAGGCCCTCTGAACCGGCTCGAAGCGCTCACCGTCGGTCCGCTTGCACTCCAGCAGAAACCGGCTGTGCGCGTCCGAGATCGTCAGCGGATTGCAGTAGTGGCGACCCACGCGAAACTTGCCCTTGTAGTCCGTGCACCACACCACGTTGGGCTCCGTCGCCGCGGCCAGGGGTTGACTCGACCTCGGTGTTCTTGGCCGACGCCTCCTGGGCTTGACCAACCCTCGCCGCTTGAGCAGAGCGCCCACCGTGCTCTGTGCTGGCCACTGAACCTCGGGGTCCTTGGTGCTCAAGTAGGCCAGCAGCTTCTTCGGCCCCCACGTCGGGTGCTCCTTGCGGAGTGCTACGATTGCCTCCGCAGCGGCCTCGTCGAGCGCGTGCGGTCGCCGTACCGGTGCCCGCGACAAGTCGGCCAGGCCCGGCAACCCGCTCTCGAAGAAGCGGTTGACCCACTTGTATCCCGTCTTGCGTGAGACCCCGAACGACCGACACAACTCGGCCATCGTCCGGTCGCCGCGTAGATGCGCCAGGACGAATTCTCGTCGCTGATCCATGATTCGTTGCTCCTTCCACGGCACCCGCCGGGGGTACCTGCACTCGTCACCTGTTGCTCGTAGCGTCGTCACCCATCAGCCAGCGGCCATTGCCCATGCCGCCGGTGCTGTTACCCATGCTCCCGGTTCGTGAGGACCATCCTCGTGGAGCTGTTACCCATCCACGAGATCTCGTCACCGATGCTCCACGATTCCGGCTACCCGGGAGCATGGGTAACAGCACCGGCGGCATGGGCAATGGCCGCTGGCTGATGGGTGACGACGCTACGAGCAACAGGTGACGAGTGCAGGTACCCCCGGCGGGTGCCGTGG
>JBCCWC010000289.1:0-14254 GCA_039194325.1 Myxococcota bacterium | reverse complement strand
GGCGCACCCGGCCAACGTGCTCTTCGAGCGGCTGCGCGAGCACGTCCCGCAGGACAAGGTGGTGGTGGCGGCTCACTGCGGGGGGCGCTACGCCGACATCCGCCAGTACTTCGACGAGCAGCTCGGCCCCCTGGTCGAGGTGGCCTCGTGCTGGGGAGTGTTCGAGTGGCTGCTGTGGGACGCCTTCGACATGGGCTACCGCGTGGGTGTGATGTGCAACAGCGACGGCCACAAGGGGCGCCCCGGGGCGGAGGGTCCGGGGGCAGGGCAGTTCGGGATCTATGGCGGCCTGACGTGCATCCTGGCCGAGTCGCTCACCCGGCCGGCGGTGTTTGCCGCGCTCCAGCAGCGGCGCTGCTACGGGACCACTGGGCCGCGGATCGATCTGGACTTTACGGTCGACGGTCACCCGATGGGCTCGTCCATTGCCGCTGGGGGGACGAGCGGGGGGACCCCCGCGGGCACGGTGCAGGTGCGGGCGAGCGCTCGCGGTACGGCTCCCCTCGAGTCGCTACTGCTCTACCGAGGGCGGGAGCTCGTCCACACCGAGCAGCCCGCCGCCTTCGACGACGTGGCTGGCTCTCGGCGCGTGCGTTTGCAGTGGGGCGGAGCGCGGATCCGCGGCCGCGGCCGGCGAGCGACCTGGGATGGTCAGATCATCGTGACGGGCGCGCGGATCGAGCGAGCCGAGACCTTCGCGTTCGACTCTCCGGTCGACGGGATCGTGGAGCAGCGGGAGCACGAGCTGGAGATCCGCTCGCGGACCACGGGTGACATCGACGGGGTCGATCTATGGCTCGACCACGGTGGACCCATCGGGCTGAAGATGCTCTCGAGTTTCGCCATGGTGGTGCTGCACGTCGACGAGGCGGGTCGCCCCGTCAGGGAGCCGCTCGGCGGGCTCGACCTCCACGCTCGGGCTGGTCGTTACCCGGCGCAGCCTCGCGAGCTCTCGCTGGCGCTGGAGGCGAGGGTCGAGGCGAGCGGCGGGCAGCCGCTGTGGATCAAGGTGGTGCAGACCGACGGCCACATGGCGTGGTCGAGCCCGATCTACGTGGATTGAGCGGGCGGGCCGGTGCGTCACCGCTGGAGCGAGGCCCGAGCCACCAGCGGCTCCGCCTCCAGTGACACCGCCACCTGGTGCATCTGCCCCGCGGCCAGCTCGATCCGCGACCGCCAGGTGCGGTGTCCTTTGGCCTCGACCCGGATCACGTGTCGCCCCGAGGGGATCACCACCTGGACCGGGGTGGTGCCGATCGTCTTGCCGTCGATGGTGAGCACGCCGGGCGGCGTGGTCTCGATGACCACCGTGCCCTCGTTGGCGACGACGTCCTCCCGGGGGGGGAGCGCGGTGGCGGTGGCGGTGGCGGTGGTTAGCGAGGCGGTGGGCAGGGACGCCGGGCTCGACCCTGGCTTGCCAACGGCCACGGTGGTGGCGACCGCCGTCGTGGCGATCATCGACAGCGCACCGACGCCCACCACCAGGCTGCGCAGGGTGTTGCGTCGGTGGGTGCGGCCGCGAGCCCTGGCCTTGACGACCGCCACCCGCGGCAGCGGAGGCCGGGTCGTCGACGTGCTCGCCATCGCGGGGCGAGAGGTCGATACGTGAGGGCTCGACCGGAGAGGCGCCGAGTTGCGAGGCGCCGACTTACGAGGGGTCGACTCGCGAGGAGCCGATTCCGGGCGCGGGGCTGGGGTTTGCCGCGGCGTTGGTGCGCTCGGCTCTGGTGCGGACCAGCGCAGCGGCTCTTCCACGACGACCGGGTCGAGCTCGGGGTCTGAGTCGAGCTCGGGAACCTCCTCTAGGCCGAGCTCCTCGGCGGGCACCACCGCGAGCAGCCCTTCGAGCATACGAGTGGCGCTGCGTGGTCGCCGGGCGATCCGGAGATCGATGGCCCGTTCGATCAGCGTCAGTAGCTCATGCTCGAGCGATTCGTTCTTGCGCCGGAACTCGTTGAGGCGAGCCCGGAGCACCGCGTCGCGCTGGGCGTCGTCGATCATGCTGGGCAAGGGCCCGGTCAGCATGCGGATGAACATCACCCCCAGCGAGAACACGTCGGACGCGGGGTGCCGGGTGATGTCCGGCTCGGGGGCGCGGTACTTCGAGGCATGATCGGTGGAGCCCGCCCGACCGGCTGGCACTCCGAGCACCGCGGCCAGGCCGAGGTTGCGTACGTAGACGTGGACGCTGCCGTCATCATTGGGCACCGCGCGGATGTCTTGCGGGCGTACCCCGCCGACCACCACGCCGCGGCGGTGGGCGTCGTGGAGCGCCATCAGCACCTGCGCAAAGATCGGCAGCAGCTCGTCCGGTGCGAGGCGGCCGTCGCGATCACGCAGCATGGTGTCCAGTCGTGGTCCACCTTCGTGCTCGTGGATCAGATAGGCCAGGCCTTCGTGGCGACCGTAGGCGATCAGCGGAACGACGTGGGCGCTGCGAACGCCACCCAGTCCCTGGAGTCGCTTCGAGGCGCGGACCCAGGCGGCGTCGGCGATCGCGATCCCACGGATGACGATGGGTTGCTCGTTGTGCCGCAGGCGTCCCAGGACTCGTGGCCCAAAATCATCAGAGGGCAGGTGGCGAACCAGCTCACAACGCGCGGACGGAGGGCCTTCCGTCAGCAGCGTGCACAGGTAATCGTCTTCGCGGAACATTTGTTCACCAGTAATTGGGGGGATCACTGACGTATCGCACTCGCTCGTTCAGTTCAATCCCGAGCGCGGTTGTCGCTTACGCGAATACGATCGAATAAAGCGGTCTAATTGCTCGAATCCGTAACATGCCCGTGGGCCGGAAATGTGGGTGATTCAGCCATCGGAACCGTGCTCCGGGTCCGAAACTGGTACGTAGCAACTCAATTTAGTCAAATGTTCAGTGGTGAAAACTCTAGGTCAATAGCGGGGATTGCGTGCTTTTTCCGTGAGGATCGTTTCGTGGCCAACACGATGAGGGGCGGATTCAGGCCCTTGGGCCGCTTCGATCCTCCGGCCCCTGTGAGTCGGTATCGCGCAGAAACTTCGACGCTCGACCGGGTTTTGGTCGGTTGTTCGGTGGTGCTGCCGGTCGGTGCGATCGGCTCCATCGCGCCCGTGTGGCGGTTGTTTGGTGTCGCGGGGTGTACGGGTCACCGCAGGTCGGTGCGAGTGTATGTGTTCGCCCAGCGGTCGAGCATCTGCTGCAAGGCCTGCTTGGCGATGGGCTTGGCCATCACGTCGTCCATGCCGGCGTCGAGGCATTGCTGGCGTTCATCTTTGGAGACTCCGGCGGTCAAGGCGATGATGGGCACGCCCGGCCCGTAGTGCTCTCGGATCCGTCGGGTCGTCTCGAAGCCGTCCATGACGGGCATTCGGCAGTCCATCAGGATCAGATCGTAGAGATGATCGGGCTGTAGCATGACGAGCGCTTGCTCGCCGTCGGGGGCCAGGTCGTAGGTATGACCCAGCGAGGTCAGCAGCATGCCCGCGACCTCTCGGTTGATCTCGTTGTCTTCGACCATGAGTACGTGGAGGGAGCGGGTGGAGTGGGCCGACACGATCACGCTCGATCTCGGCTCGGAGAGCTCCGGCGGAACCTTCTCCTCACGGAGCACCACGGTGAACCAAAACTCGGATCCCTGCCCCACCGTCGATCGCACCCCGATCGTACCCCCCATGGCCTTGACCAGCTGGCGGGAGATGGCCAGGCCCAGTCCGGTGCCTCCGTGGGCGCGGGTGGTGCTCATGTCGGCCTGAGTAAAGCTCTCGAAGATCCGCTCGAGCTTCTCGCTCGGGATGCCCTCGCCGGTGTCGCTCACCGTCAAGCGGACGACGATCTCGGCCTCCCTTGTCTCCTCGAGGGTTGCGGTGACCCTGATCTCCCCGGCCGGTGTGAACTTGACCGCGTTGGCGGCGAGATTGGTCAGCACCTGGCGTAGCCGCGCGGGATCGCCGACGAGCCGAGGGGGGATCCGCTCGTCGATCCGATGCTCATAGCGAAGTCCCTTGCTGGTCGCTCGGGCGATGTTGAGATCGCGAACGTCGGTGAGCATATCGCCGAGTCGGAACGAACGCTCGTCGAGCTCCAGCATCCCCGCCTCGATCTTGGAGAAGTCCAAGATGTCCCCGATGAGGTCGACCAGGGCGCGAGCGCTGGTCTGGATGGTCTGGACCAGGTCTCGCTGGCGCTCGTCGAGCGGAGTCTCGCGTAGCAGCTCCGACACGCCGATCACGCCGTTGAGCGGCGTTCGCAGCTCGTGGGACATGTTGGCCAAGAAGGCGCTCTTGTGGCGGCTGGCCTCGATCGCGCGCTCGTTGGCCTCGGCCAGCTCGTCGAGCGCGCGCTGCTTGAGCAGGTCGAAGGCCAGCCCGCACATCACCAGGATCGCCAGCGCCAGCGGGACCTCGAAGGCCAGCTCGTGCTGGAGCTTGTCGGGAGAGATCGGGATGAGCGGCTCGACACCGGCCATGGCCCATTGCCCGGCGACGATCGTGACCGCGATGTTGGCCACGCCCCAGGCCGTCCCGGCGCGCCAGCCCAACAGGACGATCGCGGCGAGGATGTGGGCGCTCGTGCCGACGGCGTTGGACACGAGCATTCCGTTGGAGGCCAGCGTCGATCCCTGGAGGATGAGGAACGTCGTCGCGATGAGCAGCTGCGCCGCCGGTCCGATCCGTCCGGTGCGACGTGCGATGAACAGGGCGAGCAGCCCCGGGATCGCCAGCGAGGACCCGATCACCCCGAGCAGCGGATACCCGGCGGCAAAGTGGTCGACACCGACATAGAAGGCTCCCAGCACGCACACTACCGAGGCTCCGATGATCAGTCGGGCTTTGCGTACGGTGTCTCCCCCTTGCTCGACGAGGTCCGCCGGGAGCATCCGCGTGTCGATCCACTGAGTGATTGCTCTTCGCATGCCGTCTTGGCGAGCACGAGCGTGCCGGTGGGGGGTCTAGCACGTTGGTGGGAGCGGGAAACCACGAGCGATCGTCGGCGCTTGGTCGTGAGGGCCGCCGCATGCGCGGGTGCCTGCGTCCTTCGTTGGGTCGGGGCCTCGGGCGAGCAGTCACTCTCGGGCGGGCGGTCACTTCCGGGCGGCCAGCCAGGCTCGGGCCTCGACCAGTCCGGGGTCATCGGTCCCCGCGAAGGCCTCGTGCTCTTGCATGCCCTCGCGAACCACGGCGAGCGCCCGGGTCCGGTCCTCGCCCAGCATCCACAGGACATGCGCGAGCATCAAGCGGATCTCGAGCTGCCGATCCGGCTGTAGCCGCTCGAGTCCGCTCGCGTCGACCCGGTCCAGCATTCGAGCCGCCTGTTGCCGATGACCCAGCTGCAGCGAGGCTTTGGTGTACTGGACTTGCGAGGCCACCACCCGCTGGTGGTCCTCGCCGAGCACACAGTCGTCGAGCGAAGCCGTTGGACGGCGTCTAGGCGTTCGGGCCGGCGGCTGGGCTGAGCTCCTCGAGCACGTCGACCAGCGCTTGCAGCTCGCGACGTCGCTGCTCGAGGCAGGCCATCCTCCGCTCGAGCACGGTCTGGGTCTGGGTCCGCAGGACCCGCGTGGCACGGCAGGTGTCCTGGTGCATCCGGGACGGTCGTCCACGAGCCGCCCGACAGCTCGGCCCCCAGGGTCCCCACCAGGCTTCGGCAGGTCGCACATGGATCCAGGTGGGTCTCCACCCGACGTCGGTCGCTCGGCGTCAAGACGCCATCGAAGAGCTCCGCGACCGTGTGTTCGTCGAGGCCGCTCATTCACGTCACGCTAGCAAGATCGAGTGGGCCGTCTCTATGCAGGATTTGTGGGCTGTCTCGTGAAGGAATCGCGACCGCGGGACCATAAAGCGAGGTGGTCTGCGGAGCCTCGCTTTGGTTCTTGATTTCAAAAGAGATAATGCCGATGCCGAGTTCGAGTGGGTCGTGTGGAGCAAGTGGGTGCCGGTGGAGCTTGATGTGGTTGTTCGCCGCCGTGGGCTGCGGTGGAGCGACTGTTCCCGAGCCCGAGCAGTCGGAGACGACCCAGAGCGAGCCCGGGACTTCCACCGGGCCGGTCGGCCGGACTCCAACCTCGACTGGTCCGGAATCGAGCAGCGGGCCCGGTGATCCGGGGACCACCAGCACCGGGACCCCCGTTGCCGACGAAGACTCGGGAGATCCTCCGATCAAGCTCGATGTCGGCGGCATGCCCGACGGCGGGGGGGCCTGTCCGGTGATCTCGGTCGAGTCGGAGCCGATGGCCGTGCCCTCGGACATCATCATTGCCGTCGACACCAGCGGCAGCATGAACCAAGAGGCTCAGGACGTTCAGAACAACCTCAATATGTTCTCGCAGCAGATCGTCGACGCGGGCGTCGACGCGCGTGTGGTGCTCATCTCCGAGGGCCCAGGCGTCGGGGGGATCTGCATCGAGCCGCCGCTCGGGGGCGGGGGCTGCCCCGTCACCGACGACAACGTGCCGCTGTTCCTGCACGTCGACACCTACGTGGGCAGCACCAACGCCTACGACCAGATCATCAATACCTACCCGCAGTACCAGATGGTCCTGCGCCCCGACGCGGTCAAGCAGCTGCTCATCGTCACCGACGACAACTCGTGGATGTCTCCGCAGCAGTTCGACATGGGCTTTGTCGCGCTCGATCCGATCACCCATATCGGCTACACGCAGCACGGCATCGTCAGCATGCAAAACTGCCCCGCGGCGGCGCAGGTCGGCCAGGCCTACATGGATCTGGCGATGTCCACCGGCGGCACGGTCGGCGACCTGTGCCTGCAGGACTTCCAGCCGGTGTTCGACGAGTTGGCCACGGCGGTGGTCGACAACGCGGTCCCCTGCACCTACGACCTGCCCACCTCCGGCGGCGGCCCCCAAGATCCCTCCACCGCCGAGGTCGACGTCGACTTCGGCGATGGCATGGGCGTCGAGGCGGTCGAGCGGGTCGAGACCCTCGAAGATTGCGATCCAGAGGTCGACGGGTGGTTCTTCGACGACGTGGACGACCCGACCAAGATCATCTTCTGCCCCCAGACGTGCCTGCGCCTCAAGCAGGGCGAGAGCGTGACCGTGGCGGTCGGGATCTCCTGCGGATCCGCCTAGTCGGGCGGGGTCACGGCCCGGGCGGAGGCTCGGGGGCCTCGCCGATCACCAGATCGTGCTCCTCGGTGAGGATCACGCCGTTGGCGTCGACCATCTGTGCGTGCAGGGAGGCGGGCAGCCCCGTGAGTACCGCGGGATCCTCCACCTCGTCGGGGAGCACCAGCCACACCGCCGGCCCCTCGAGCACCCCGGGGCTATCCAGGGAGGGGTAGAAGAGCGCGGGGTAGTCGAGGACCTCGTTGAAGTGGCCACTGCCGGTGAGCTCGTACCCCGGCACGTCGACCCACGCCTGGAGCATGGGCATGTCGGGGTTGTCGAAGCTGGGGTCGGGGGGGTTGTAGAAGCCGGCGCCCCGCAGCGGCATGGAGAACATGGCCAGGCCTTGGGGGCCGATCACAATGGGCAGGATCCCTTCGAACGCGTTGAACTCGGAGACTCCCCAGCCCACCTCGAACCAGGGATCGACCGGCGTGGTCGTGTCGATCGGATCCACCGTGGGGTCGGTCGCGCTCGGTCCGTCGGTTGCAGTGTCGGCGGTCGGATCGAAAAGCTCGGCCCCCGACTCTCCAGACGACGGAGTGGACTCCTGCGGGCATGCGGCCAGCAGCACCCCCATCGCCGTCACGAGCATCGAGCGTCGCATTGCTCGGTCACCCTAGCAGTCAGTGTCGCTCGGTGCAGCTTATGGCAGCCAGAGCCGGCAGCTGGATCGACTCGACGGCCGCGTCCTCGATCTCCGCGCGCTCCCACAAGGGGCGCCGCATCCTCCCCGCGGCCACCAGATCGAGCTGGTCGGCGGCGAAGGGGGCGTCGGGGCTGCTGTTGCCGTAGGTCAGCAGTACCTCGGCCCGGGGCCCCTCGGGGGTCAGCTCGACCAGCGCGACGAACGTATCGCCGCCCACCGGTCGCGCTCGCCCGTCGGGACCGGGCGCGTACTCGATCACGTGAAACGAGCCCAGACCCTCTCCCGAGGCGCCCACGCCGGGCAGATCGTCGCGGAGCCGATGCACCTGTCCCCAGGGGACGTCCACCGCGCCGAAGCGTCGCTGTAGATCGCGGGCGGCGGCGGCGAGCGCTCGGACGGCCCCCGCCGGATCGGCCAGGCCCCGCGGGGTCGTCAGCGGGGCCTGCGGCGACCAGGGGAGCACGGCGCGCCCCGCCGAGCGACCCTCGGTGCGTACGAGCCACTGCTCGAACAGCACCGCCCCGCGCGAGTCGGCATCGGCCCGTCGGTCCCAGCGCGACAGGACCTCGGCGGCGTGGCGCACGATCCACCGGTGGTCCGCCTGCCCGGCGAGCACCAAGTCGTCGAGCAGGTGCTCGGTGCGCTGGAGGTCGTTGGCGCCTTGCATGCGTCGCAGGTCTTCGAAGGTGATCGAGCGATCGCCGGTCAGCAGGCGCAGGCCACGGATCTCCCGGAAGCCGGGAAAGCCCAAGGGGGGCAGCTCGCGTGCGTGGCCCTCGGGGCCCTGGGGGCTCGGCCCGGCGGCCAGCCACGGCATGGCGTTGGAGTTTTGGATGAATCCTCCCGGGGGGTCGACTACGCGAGGGAGCGCCTCGTAGGGCAGCAGTCGATCCCACACCAGATCCGAGCGGTCGCCGGGGATCGGTGAGTGCCAGGCTCCGAACGCACCGGCGGCTCGCTTCGGGATCCGGCCCGCGCTCAGGTAGAGCACCCGGCCCTCGCGGTCGGCGTAGCCGACCGTGAACATCGGCAGGTGCATCGTGTGCAGTGCCGCCTCGAACTGCTCGAGGTTCTGGGCCCGGCCCATCGCCAGCCATGCCTCCAGCCCACCTCCATAGTCGTCGTCGATCCCGGTGCGTACCGCCATCTGGCGCCCGTCGGTCAGCGTCACCACCGGGCCGTGGACCGAGCGGCGGACCCAAAAGCGCTCCTCGACCATCGAGCCGTCGTCTTGCCGCACGAGGATCGTCTCGGGATGCTGCTCGAAGGCCCGGCGCTGGCCGTCGAGGCGATAACCCTCGCCCTCGGGCACCAACTCGAAAAAATCCGCTGCGTCGAGCACGTTGACCGTGTGGGACCACGCGATCGCCTCGTTGAACCCGAGCATGATCACCGGAAAGCCCAGCAACGCCCCGCCATAGAGCGGAGCATCGGGGCCCACCAGGTGGGCCTCGAAGATCCGCAGCGCAGCCGGTCCCCAGGGGAGGTGGGGGTTGGCCAGCAGCATCGCGTGGCCACTGGCCGAGCGGGAGGGCGCGATCGCCCACAGGTTGGAGCCGGCCGCCACGAAGGGGGTGACCTCGCCGTCGATGGTGAGTACCAGGGGGCGCTGCCCGGTCAGCAGGGTGAAGGCCAGCGAGATCCGCTGCGCATGGGCGAGGGGATCGGCGGCACGGATCGGCAGCACCGCGCGCGCGCGCGGCGGGATCCGCTCGGGGTGGGCCTGCGCGTAGTCGTTCATGCCCCGCGCGAATGCCTCGAGGTGGGCGCGCAGCTGCGGGCTCCGAGCGGCCAGCGCGGCCTCGGCCCGCTGGGGGATCTCCAGCGTTCGCACCATGCGGTCCGAGCTTCGGTAGCGGTCGCCCCAGACCTCCGCGCCGCGCCCCCGGGCGACCGCGTAGAGGCGGAGGATCTCCTCGGGGTAGGCGCGCATCTGGGCCCAGCCGTAGCCTCGGGCCACCCCCGCCCGGTCTTCGGCATACACGTGGGGGACCTGCCATCCGTCCACGTAGATCGTCGTTTTCGCGGTGGCGTTTGGGCCCGGGGGATCGGGGGTGGGCGGGGCGCTGGCCGAGACCCGCGGGGTCGTACAGCCTAGCGTCAAGGCCAACAGCAAACCCACGAGCATTCGAGCCGATCTCATTGCGTGTCGGCGAGGAGGATACCGGCTCGCGGTCGGGCCGCGGGTGGCCCCGGAGGCCAGACCTGGGCACAAAACCCACATTTGTGACTCATCGGCTGGGCAAATCTGCGGCGAGGGTGTTTAACTCTCCGCACGATGATCCGTAAAGCCAGCCTACTCGTATCTGCAGCGTTGTTGTTGGTCTCGGCGTGTGGAAACCGCGACGAGGAGCCGGCGCCCGTCGAGGGCATCACGACCGCGCGTGAGCAGATGCAGCCGCTGGTCAATGCGGCGTGCGATTGGATGTTTGGCTGCTGTACGTCCGGCGAGCTGGTCTACCAGCTCGGCGGGTTCACCGTTGATGCCGACGACTGCAGCGAGCGGCTCATCGAGGCGATCTCGGCCGGGGTCCCCCTCGAGCTCGAGCAAGAAGGCCTGAGCAACGACCCGGCCGAGGGCCTGCTGGTGCTCGCCCGGTCGATCAACGAGGAGCGGGTCGATGTCGATCCCGAGGCGGTATCCGAGTGTGCCGAGGCCACCCGTACTCGCGATTGCAACATCCCCGCGATGAGCGCGGGGGGTCCGGTGGGTCGCTGCATTCCCAGCGCGCTGACCCAGGAAGAGGCCGATCCCTGCGATCCGGTCATCATGTTCAAGGGCAAGCAAGACGTGGGTGACGAGTGCGACGGGCCCTGGGAGTGCAGCGAAGGCCTGCGCTGCGTCGACACCGGGATCATCGGGATCTGTGCCCCGCAGTCCGACGACGGGGAGTCTTGCTTCTCCGACGGGGAGTGCGGCAGCGGGCTAGTGTGTAACTTCGAGAGTGGTCAGTGCGAGGCGGGAGCCCTGTCGGGTCAGTCTTGCCAGTACGCCGATCCCCTCAACCCGATCCCGGGCACGGAGGTGGTGCGCTGTGCCGACGGCCTGACCTGCGACCCGATCAACGCGGTGTGTGTGGGAGGGACGTGCGCGCCGGGATCGCCCTGCGAAGACACCGAGAACGACACCGATTGCCCCCAGGGGTTCTACTGCGTGGGTAACTTCGCCACGCTGGCCACGTGTCAGCAGCCGGGTCAGCTCGCGGCGCCGTGCAGCAAGGCGGACGATTGCGTCACCGGCTACTGCGATCGCAACAACCCGATGGAGTGGGTCTGCGGCGAGCTCAAGCTGGCCGGAGAGCCCTGCGGGGTCGACGGGGGAGCGGGTCATAGCGAGTGCCAGTCGGGCTTTTGCTTCGACCAGCTGTGCTCCGCGTCGTTTGGCAACGGCATGCCCTGCGCGAGCACGCTCAACCAGGAGTGCAAGGAGGGCTTTTGCGATGCCACGACCGATCCCACCGCCCCCACCTGCCTGGCCTTCATCGGTCCGGGCGGGATGTGCGCTGGGGCGGGGCAGTGCGACGCGTCGGTCGATCTGGAGTGTTGGGAGGGCGAGTGCCTGACCCGTCCCTTCCCCAACGGCACCTACTGCACCGATAGCGGCCAGTGCGAATCTCGGGCTTGTTTCATGTCCCAGTGCACCACGGGGGCGGTGGAGGGGCTGCCCTGTCGCACCGACGGGAGCACCGAGCCCTGCATCGTGGGCACGTTCTGCGAGACGGCCGGTGAGGAGGTCAACGGGATCTGCACCGTGCTGCGCGGCTCGGGCGAGCTGTGCAGCGCCTCCGACCAGTGCTGGGGCGAGTGCATCGTTCGCTTCGGCCAGCTCATGTGCGACTCGACGCCGCCTATCGACAAGATCTGGTGCGACGGGCCCTAGTGCCTCGTGCTCCGGGCTGGAACGAGCGTCTGGCCCGGAGTGTTCACCAGGCCGGTGTGCGTGCCGGCCCCCATTGCGGTCGGGGCTGGTGCCGGCTACTCGCAGCCGGCGTAGATCTCTTGTTCGACCACGTCCACCATCACGTCGGTGAGGTGGTGATGACCCGCAGGGTTGGGATGGATGAGGTCGCCCATCCAGCCCTCGAAGGTCGGGTCGTAGTAGGGGCAGCCGGGATCATCGAAGTAGTGGCCGTGCCCCAGGTACGAGGGGTGCTGGTCGGCGATGAACGCCCACGGCTGCGAGGCCGCGCGCTCGATCAAGGCGTCGTTGTGGGCGTGGAGCAGGTCGATCTTGACCTGGCTGACGAAGTAGGGCGGCGCGGTGTAGTCGTCGAAGGGGTTGTACTGCGTGTTCATCAGCAGGGTGACCCCGTCGGGGAAATTCCCCGCGTCGCCGAGGAAGGCCAAGATCTCTTCCCATGCTTGGGCCACCTCGGGGCCGGTGGTGTTGTTCCACCCGTCGAGCGCCGCCTGGTCCGATCCCGGGATGTACTGGGCCAGGTCGTTGCCGCCGATATAGATCATCACCAGCACGTGCCCCGGCATGCCGACCGGGATGTCATCGAGCTGGTTTTGCGGGATGTTGCGGGTGACCGCTCCGCCCACCGCCAGGTTCTCGTAGGTGATCGGGCCGTAGTTGGCGGCGAAGTAGTCGCTCAGACGCCGGGGGGAGCAGTCGTCGGAGTCCTTGCCCCCCACACCCGCGCAGGCGGTGATGCTGTCGCCCAGCACCACCATGCGGGTGGGGATGGGCGGGCAGTCGCCCGAGGGCTCGCCGGTGGAGCCTCCGGTCGATGTGTCGGCGGAGTCGGTTGACGTCCCGCTCGTCTCGCCCGTATCTGGATCGGCAGGGTCGGGCTCCATCGAGCTGGTGTCGTGGGGATCGGAGCCCGTGGCCCCGGAGCCCTCGGTGGGATCGGGATCCATCCCCGTGGGATCGGCTGGATCTCCGCACGCCACCGTCAGGCTGCTACCCACCAGGATCGCCATTCGTAGCCAGTCCATGCGCATATCGTGCTCCCGGGCCACGCACCATCCAAGCGTGGCAAGTGTGCCACGCGTGCGATCCAGCCCTCGATGACCCTAACCCGAGGAGAACTCGATGAGACGCCGAGTCCTGATGAATCCGTTCCTTGGTCGTGTGACGGTCGTCACGTGTTGGGTCGATACCTACCCTCAGCCCATGGCCTTGGCCAGCCAGGGAAGGGCCAGGGCCAGGGCCACGCTCACGCCCAGGCCGATCCCGGCCTTGATGGCATCGCGGGCGATGAGCCCCCCCGTGGCGTTGGTGGTGCGTACGCGCAGCCGGATGGTCAGGGCGAGCTCGCGGCCGGCGAGCAGGCCCAGGAACACCCAGGTCGTGCTCATGGGGATGTTGCTCAGCTCCTTGAAGAACAGCAGCACCATCCCAAACATGAAGTCGATGATGGTGGCCGCCCGGATGTCGCCAGTGTTGGTCTTCGAGGTGACGATCTTCTGGATCGCGCCGCCGGCCTTGTAGAAGATCCAGGCGTGCAGCGTCATCATCAGCACCAGGGAGCCCATCAGTAGGGTTCCGCTGAGCGGTCGCGGCAGGTAGACGAAGATGTTGGCCAGGTCCTGAATGAGCCACTGGGCCCACAAAAAACCGGTGGAGCTCCACTGTAGCGCCGTCCAGAAGCGACTGGGGGGCGTTTGGCTGCTCTCGATGAGGCGGGCCGAGATGACCCGGGCGACCAGCAGGTAGACGGCCAGGGCCGCCCCGAAGGCGACCCCGTAGCCGATGAGGGACTTGCTGATCATGTTGCCCAGGTTCTCGGGCGAGAACACGGTGAGCACCAGGAACGTGGTGCTCACCGGCATCCCGAACCGAGTCAGCAACAGAAGGACGATGGGCGGGAGTACGTAGATCCAAGTGAAGGGAGCGGGGTGCTCGATGACGGCGAGGCGTCCGTAGGAGACGTCACCCTCGTGGGCGAACCATCCCCACAAGAGGACCGCGGCGAGGATGCTGGTGGAGTAGAGCCAAAGGACCCACCAGGGGCGCTTGCTGTTCGAGGCGAGGAAGGTTCCGAGGGTCTGGATCGCGTCGTTGGCGACGATGGAGTAGGAGGCCAGCATGAAGCCGGCGATCATCAATGACCATTCCATGGACTGTCGTTCGTTGCTCTTGCTTGTCGTTCGCCGCCGGCAACCGTGTGCGCCGGGGAACGATGCCTTCGGGCGCCCGTCCTCGGGGCCGTGTTGCGCAGTTGTTACCTCAGCGCGCGGGTCGAGTCTGCGGTTGTCGCGCAATGGCGAATGACAGGGCTCAGCGGCTAGATCTCGGGCTCTCTTGGCCAGCGTTGCCAGGCGCGCTTTGCGAGCGCTAGCGTCCGCGCGCTATGTCGCATCGCCACCGCCCCGGATCGATCCTCTCGATGGCTGTCCCCGTGTTGGGGCTGGCCCTGTGCTCGCTGGCCTGCGGTGGTGATGCGACATAGCGCGCGGACGCTAGCGCTCGCAAAGCGCGCCTGGCAACGCTGGCCAAGAGAGCCCGAGATCTAGCCGCTGAGCCCTGTCATTCGCCATTGCGCGACAACCG
>JBCCWC010000288.1:0-14288 GCA_039194325.1 Myxococcota bacterium | reverse complement strand
GCCCGGGCGGCCCTTGGCCGGCGGGGGATCCCCCGGGCCGGCCAAGGCTCCCGTTTGGTCCCAGTCGGTGGCAGGGCGGGTTGTATACTCTGCGCAATGCCCGACAAGGTGCTCGTCGTCGAAGACTCCCGGGCGATGCGAGTCTTCGTGAGCTCGATCCTCGAGGCCACGGGGCAATACGAGGTGATCGAGGTCGACAACGGCTTCGACGCTCTGCGTGCCCTGCCTCGGGGAGACTATGCCCTCATCGTCACCGACGTGAACATGCCCGACGTCAGCGGCATCGAGCTGACCAAGTTCGTGCGCGACAACGCCAAGTACAAGGGCATCCCGGTGGTGGTGATCAGCACCGACAGCTCGCGCAAGGATCTGGCGCGAGCCAAGGACGCGGGGGCGTCGGACTTCTTGGCCAAGCCGTTCACGGCCGAGGAATTGCTGGAGGTGATCGATCGCGCGCGCAAGGAGGCCGCCGCACCGCCCAGCCGTGATCCGGAGCCCGACGCATGACGGGGCGTGATCGCCCATCGGCCGAGTTCCTGTCCGAGGCGCAGGACGTCATCGAAGAGTTCTCGCGCAACCTGCTCGAGCTCGACGGGCAGCAGCGGGCCGGTCAGCAGTACGACCCGGATCTGCTCAACGCGGCCTTCCGAGCGGTCCACAGCCTCAAGGGTCTGGCGGGGCTATTCAACGCCAGCGCCGTGTCGCAGCTGAGCCACAGCCTGGAGAACACCCTCGATGCGTTGCGCCTGGGCAAGCTGGAGCTCGGCCAAAATGCGCTCGATGTGCTGTTCGAGGCGGTCGAGACCTTCCAGCGGATGTTGGCCGGATTCAGCGAGGACAAGCCCAGCCCGGTCGACATCGATCCGCTGCTGGGTCGGATCATGGCGTTGTCGGGCGGAGGCTCCGACGAGGAGGTGTCCACCAGCATTGCCGATCTCGACGAGTCGATCTTGGCGGTGCTGACCGAGTACGAGGAGCACCGCTTGCGCGAGAACGTCCGCATGGGGCGGCGCCTGTACCGGGTCCACGCCTCCTTCGATCTGTTGGCGATCGACGTGGGGATCGAGGCGCTCAAGAGCAAGATGAAGGCGTTTGGTGAGGTCATCACCTACCTGCCCAGCGCCGACGCCTCGTCCGATGACCGGATCGATCTCGACATCTTGGTGGGCTCCGAGCGGGGGCTGGCCGAGATCGCCGACGGGGTGGCCGAGGACGGGGTCACCGTGTTCGAGCTGTCCACGGGGGCTTCGCCGCCGCCGCCGGCTTCGCCGGCGCGGGTGCCCACCGAGGTCCCGGTGGCGCAGAGCGCACCACGGGTCCAGGTCGAGGCGATCGAGGAAGAGGACGAGCCCGAGGGCAGCGAGCCGGACGACAGCGAGCCACCCGCGGCCCCCGAGTTCGAGGAGGACGAGCCCGACGCCCTGAGCCTGCGCAGTCTCAGCCAGACGGTGCGGGTGGATCTGTCGCGGCTCGACCACCTGATGAACCTGATCGGCGAGTTGGGCGTGGTGCAGGCCAACCTCGGCGGCACCCTCGATCAGCTGCGCCAGCGCGAGGGGGCGGCCGACTCGGTCCGCGACCTACAGACCCACCTGCGGGCCATGGCGCGCAAGCTCTCGCTTTTGCAGCAGGGCCTGCTCGACGTGCGGATGGTGCCGCTGGGCCAGGTGTTCGACAAGCTGGCCCGGGTGGTGCGCAAGCTGGGCCGCGAGTCGAACAAGGAGATCAAGCTGTCGATCTCCGGCTCGCAGACCGAGCTCGACAAGCTCATCGTCGAGGAGCTGTCCGATCCGCTGATGCACATGATCCGCAATTGTATCGACCACGGGATCGAGCCTCGCGAGGAGCGGATCGAGGCGGGCAAGCCGGCGGTGGGTCGGATCGATCTGCGGGCGTTCCAGCGCGGCAACCGGGTGGTCATCGAGGTCGAGGACGACGGCCGGGGCATGGACTGGCGCCGGATCCGGGATACCGCGATCCGACGCGGCCTGACCACCCCCGAGGAGGCGCGCGAGCTGGGGGTCGGCGAGGTGATCGACTTCGTGTTCCAGCCGGGGTTCACCACCCGCGAGGTGGCCACGAGCCTCAGCGGCCGCGGGGTGGGCATGGACGTGGTCAAGACCAACATCTCCCGGCTGTCGGGGATGATCGACATCGACACCATGCCGGGGCGCGGCACCAAGTTCGCGATCACCCTGCCGGTGACCTTGGCGATCATCCAGGCCCTGGTGATCGAGACCTGCGGCCAGACCTTCTGTATCCCGCTCAACTCGGTGCTCGAGTCGATCATGGTGCGGCAGTCGGAGATCGTGACCGTCGAGGGGCACGAGGTGATCTCGTTGCGGGGCCGCACGCTGCCGCTGCTGCACCTGTCGCGCATGTTCGATCTGTCGCCCGAGGCTCGCTACATCGATCCCGAGCGGATCTATGTGGTGATCGTGGGGCTGGCCCAGCACCTGGTGGGCCTGGTGGTGGACGAGCTGGTGGGACAGCAAGACGTGGTGATCAAGCCCTTGGGCGCGGCCTTGCGCTCGGTGCCCGGGATCGCGGGGGCCACCGAGCTGGGGGCCAACCGTACGGTGCTGCAGCTGGACGTGGCCACCCTGGTCGACGAGGCGCTGACCCGCGCCGATCTGGGAGTGGCCAGCGGGGCGGGGGGAGCGAGCGGGGCGGGGGCCAGCGGGGTGGGCACCCACACGTCGTCGGTTTCATCGGTCTCAGCGGTCTCGTCGGGAGGGGGCGGGGCAGTGGAGGTGCATCCGCATGGCTCATGAGGGCGCCGATCTATGGAACTCGCTGGGGAACGCGCTGGCCCGGAGCGGCGAGTCGGTCGCCACCGAGGAGGACTACGAGCATGGCTACAAGCGAGAGGTTCGCGAGGATCTCCAGCAGTACGTGGCGTTTCGGGTCTCGGGCGAGAGCTACGGGCTCTCGATCGGGCAGATCAGCGAGATCTCCAAGCTCTTCGAGACCACCCCCGTCCCGCGCACCGCCGATTTCGTGATCGGGATCGGCAATGTGCGCGGCAGCGTGATCCCGATCGTCGATCTGGCCCGTCGGCTCCAGCTGACCGTGCACCCGCGGGGGCGTGAGGCTCGGGTCCTCATCGTGCGTCACGTGGGCGAGCTCTATGGTCTGGTGGTCGACGAGGTCCTCGACGTGGTCACGATCGCGCCCGAGGATCTCGAGGAGGCTCCCGGGGCGATCGCGGGGGCGCGCGGGGAGTACATCCGGGCGTTGACTCGGCTGGAGGACGACATCCTCATCGTCTTGGAGCTCACCGCCGTGCTCGCGGCGCGAGACTTCGTCAAGGCCGGGCTGCGGCCCACCGTCACCTCGTCGTCCTCGGGAGGTCGTGCGTGAGCCGATCGCCGGTGGCCAGCGGCGCACGAAGCCGGCGCGCGCGCGGGATGGTGGGGGCAGGGGCCGATTTCGACGACGAGCGTGATGGGGTCGATCACGACGAGCTCAAGCTCGCGGGGTTCTACGTGGGCGGGGCTCTTTACGGGATCGACATCATGCGGATCAAGGAGGTGATCCAGGCCCGGCCCTACCCGGTGCGCCCGGTCCCCCATGCGCCGCCGATCGTCGAGGGGGTGATCCAGCTGCGGGGGGTGGTGATCCCGGTGATCGATCTGCGCGAGCGCTTTGGGGCGATGCCCGACCCCGAGCTCGTTCGGCTCAACAAGCTCATCATCGTCAGCGTGCGGGGGCGGATCGTCGGGCTGCGGGTCGACCGGATCCTCGGCGAGCTGCGGGTGCCCACCGGCGCCTTGCGGCCGGCGCCCTCCATGCTGCGGGGGACCGAGGGGCTGCGAGGGGCCGAGGGCGGCCGCGAGATCGACGACCAGGACTTCTTCAGCGGGGTGTGTCGGGTCGGCGACGACATGGTCTTCGTGGTCAACCTCGAGACGATCATCGACCCCACCCGTGGGGTGTCGGTGTCCACGAAGACCACGATGCTCCACCCGGGGGATCAGGAACCTCCGGCATGAGCCGACCTCGGATCCTCTTTGCCCACGAGCGTCGTGGGGTGACCCGGGCGGTACGTCGAGTGCTGGAGCGCGAGGGCTTCGAGTTCGTCCACGCCGCCCACGGGGATCGGTGCGCCGAGCTGCTCGAGTCGTCGCGCTGGGACGGGCTCGTGGTCGATGTGGCCCTGCCGCGGCGGGCGGGCTACGAGCTGGCCGAGCTCGCCCGCGCCCTGGCGCCGCAGGCGGGGGCGGCGGTGGTGGTGCTGGTGGCGTCGGTCTACCGCCGGACCAGCTACAAGCGCCGGCCGACCCAGCTCTATGGCGCCGACGACTACGTCGAGATCCACCATTTGTGCGACAGTCTGCCCGCCAAGCTCTACGCGCACTTGGGCTTGCCGCCCGAGCCGGCGGCCACGGCCGCCCAGGCCGAGGCCCGCCAGGTGCTGCGGGCCGAAGGGGACGCTCGAATGCAGGAGCAACAGGCCGACCATCGCCGGCTGGCGTCGCTCATCGTGGCCGACATGATCCTCTACAATGGAGACACCCTGCACCAAGCGCAGGATCTGGCCGGCGCCCAGGCGGCGGTCGGTCCCGATCTGGACGTGGCCCGCCATCTGTTCTCGCAGGTGATCCGGGCTGAAGGCGGGCGGGTCCCTGGCGATCCGATCGGCGAGGCGTTTGCCACCTTGATGGCGGCGATGGGACGAGGAGGTGCATCATCATGAGTGAGCTTCCCGCGGCCCTGCACGAGGCCCTGGGCCAGCTGTCGGCCCCGGCATGGCGCGAGCGCAAGGCGGCGATCGAGCGCTTGCACGGGGTCGTGCGCGGCCAGGTCGAGCCCACCATGCTCGAGTCGTTGGCCGAGCGGCTGTGCGATCAGCTCATGGGCGACCAGATCGACGCCCGCGCCGCCAGCCACGAGGTCTTGGTGGCGATGGGGGAGCGCTGCCTGGGGGTCTTGCTGCGGCGCCTGGACGCTGCCCCGCCGGGTCCGCCCCGCCGCCTGCTCGTCGATCTGCTGGGGCAGATCGGCGATCACCGCCACGTGCCGCGCCTGGTCACCCTGCTCGACGACGGGGCGGCCGATCCCAACCTGCGGGCCTCGGCCGCGGCGGGGTTGGGTCGGATCGGGGGACCGCTGGCCGAGGAGGCGCTGCGGCGTCTGCTCACCGAGGGATCGGAGATGCTGCGGATGTATGCGCTCGACGGTCTACGCGCGGCGCAGGCTCGGGTGCCGGTGGAGCTCGTCGTGCCGCTGTGTGAGCCGCCCTTCACCCGCAAGGGGGCCACCGCCTTGCTGGGCCTGTCGGCCGACGCGGCCGCGTTGCCTCCGTTGGTCCAACTGCTCGACGATCCCATGGTGGGGGTCCGGGCCGAGGCCGCTCGGGCGTTGTTGATGCTGGAGGAGTCCCTGGTGCGAAGGGGACAGCCGGCCGCCGTTCGCGAGGCCGTGCGCCAGATCGGGCCGACCACCCGGGCCACCCTGCGCGGGTTGATCCGCCATGAGGATCGCGACGTGCGGGGGGCCGCGATCCATTTATGTGGATTGGCCGGCGACGCCGAGGCGCTGGGTCCGGTGCTGGAGGTGATGGACGATCCCCTGCTCCAGGAGCGCGGGTTGGCCCTGGTCACCGAGCTGGGTGAGGCGGCGGGCGAGGCCCTGGCTGCGGTGATCGACACCATCGAGCCGGCTCGTCGCGAGCACGTGTTTCGGATGGTCACCGCGCTGCCGGGGGCGACCCTGTCCTCTCGGTTACTCCAGCACCTGGTCCATGGGTTGTCCGATCCCGTCGAGGATGTGGCGCTGGCCGCCGCCGAGGCGCTGGCCGAGGCCGGCACGCGGGAGGGTCTGGGAGGTCTTTATCGGGTGATGGGTCACCCGGGTCGGCTGGGCGAGACCGCCGCCGATGCGATCGCAGCGATCGTCAACCGCGGGGAGTCCGACGACGATCTTGCCTTATTGGTGGGACCGACCTGGCCGCAGACCGGGGCCATGGCCCGCAACCTGTCGCGCGTGGCGGGCAAGCTCCGGTCTCCGCGTCATGTGCCGCACCTGGTCTCCCAGCTGGGATCGCCCGATGTCGGGGTGCGGGTCGCGGCCGCGGCCGCCCTGGGACAGATCCCGGGCGAGCACGAGGGCAGCAGCGCCCTATCGTTTGCGCTGGCCGACGAAGAGGCCGCGGTGCGAGCGGCCGCGTGTCGCAGCTTGGGTCAGCTGGGTGCCGGTCATGCGGTCCAGTCGCTGATGAGCGCGACGAGCGATGCCTCGCCTCTGGTGCGGGCGGCCGCGGTCTCCGCTTTGGTGACCCTGGACAACCCGGTCTCGTTGGCCCGGCTGCGCGCGATCATCGTCGAGGATGCGGTGCCTACCGTCGTGGTGCAGGCGATCGCCGGGCTGAGCCACACTGGTCTGGATCAGGATCTGACCATGCTCATGAGCCTGTGCACGTCCGCCGATCACGAGGTGGTCAAGGCGGCGGCCCGGGCGTTGCACGGATTCTCCGCGCATCGCGCGACGGCGGCGCTGTTGGGCCTTTTGGATCACGAACGGTGGGATGTTCGTTGGGCCGCGGCCGAGGTCTTGGCAGGTCGTGAAGACGCGACGGCACTCGGCCCATTACGGGTCAGTTTGGAGCGCGAATCCGACCAACTCGTACGCGAGGTGCTCGAGGATGCGATCGGCCGGTTGACCGGTGTGGTCGAAGACGAAGGTGGGGGGCAGGGCGGGTGAGGCGAGATCGTCGCGCGGAGGAGCCGTACGACGACCCCCTGGGTCCACGGGTCCGGATGAGCGAGGAGGAGGCTCGGCTCGTGCAGGAGATCATCCACGAGTACTGCGGCCTGTCTCACGGTCTGGATTCGACGTTCTTCCTCGAGCGACGGCTGGGCCCCCGATTGGAGGCGCTGGGCCTGTCGAGCTACCGGGAGTACTACCACTACCTACGCTATGATCCGGGCGGTGCTCGGGAGCTCGAGGACGTGATCGAACGGATCACGACCCACGAGACCTACCTGTTCCGCGAGCAGTATCAGCTCGACGCGTTTCGCAACGAGATCCTCCCCGAGCTGCACGCGCTCCATGAGCGCCGTAAGCGCCTGCTCGTTTGGAGCGCCGGCTGCTCGACTGGCGAGGAGGTCTATACGATCGCCATCATGCTGCGCGAATGCGGCCTGTTCGACGATTGGCTGATGCGGGTGGTGGGCTCGGACATCAGCCGACAAGTGGTTTCCCATGCCCGGCGGGGCGCCTATGGTCTATCGAGCTTTCGGACCACCAACGACCGGGTCCAGTCCAAGTACTTCCGGGACCAGGAGGGCAAGTTCTACGTGCGCGACGACATTCGCGCCATGTGCTCGTTTGGTCAGCTCAACCTGCTGTCGACCGAGCGGTACGACGTACTGGGCCGCTGCGACGTGATCTTTTGCCGAAACGTCCTGATGTACCTGTCCGGGGATGCCCGACATCGTATCGTCGAGGCCTTCTACGACACCCTCAACCCCGGGGGGTACCTGCTATTGGGCCACTCTGAGAGCTTACTGAACGTCACCACCCGATTCGACCTGGTGCACCTGTCCAAGGATCTGGTCTACCGTAAGCCTCTCGACTGACCCCGATCGCTCCTTTTCGCTCCCCCAATGGACGAATCCTCCCACACGCTTCGCGTGCTCGTCGTCGACGACTCGGCGTACAATCGGCAGACCATCACGGCCATGCTCGAATCGCTGCCCGACGTCGAGGTGGTGGGACGGGCCATGAACGGCAAGGAGGCCCTCCAGCTGGCCTTCGACCTCGAGCCCGACGCGATCACGCTGGACCTCGAGATGCCGGAGATGGACGGGTTCGCCTTCCTGCGGCTGCTGATGGCCCGGCGCCCAACCCCCGTCCTGGTCGTTTCGGGCTATTCCCAGCGAGAGAACGTCTTTCGCGCGCTCGAATTGGGGGCTTTGGATTTCATTGCCAAGCCGGGTCGAGAGATTTCCCCCGATCTGAAGTCCATCAAGGACGAACTCATCGCTAAGATTGCTACTGTCAAGCGGCTTCACGCCGTGCGGCTGTACAACCGCGCCAAGTCGCTCGCCTCCATGGACCGCAGGCTCAACACCTCCAAGCAACAGGCGGCCAAGTCCGCTCCTCGTGCGCCGTCCGGTCCTCCACCGCCGTTCGTCGTGGGCATCGCGTCGTCGACGGGAGGTCCTCCTGCGGTGCAGCAGATCCTCTGCGCCCTCGATCCGAAGTCGCCGGTGGCCATCATGGTGGCGCAGCACATGCCGGCTCGCTTCACCCGAGCGTTCGCCAGTCGCCTCGACCGGCTCGTCGACTTCCACGTGGTCGAAGCGGTCGACGGCTATCCCTTGTGCGGGGGCACGGTGTACATCGCCCCGGGTTCGGCCAACATGGAGGTTGAGCGTCCCGACCAGGGACGAGAGGCACCCCGCGTGCGTGTGGTGCCCCCCAACCCGGCGCGTCCGGGTCCGGTGCTTACCCCCTCGGCCGACCATCTGTTCAAGTCGCTGGCGACCGAGTACGGGCGGCGACTGTTGACCGTCATCCTCACCGGGATGGGCTCCGATGGTCGTGAGGGCGCCCGAGAGGCCCGACGACTGGGTGCACGGGTGTTGGCCGAAGACCCCGACACCGCGGTCATGCCCGGCATGCCCTACTCGGTGATCGAGGCGGGGTTGGTCGACGAGGTGCTCCCCGTCGAGGGGATCCCCGATGCGATCGGCCGTTTCGTTACGGCGCTGACCAAGGGCTCGTCCGATGGTGGGTCATGATGGCGAGCGACGGTCAGCGGACCGGTGGCGTTCGAGCGCCCGGTTTGAGGTCACCGGGGTGGGTTCGTGGTAAGGTGCGGGCGTGAGTCGGGATGAGTCCGAGTCCCCGTCCCTACGGGACCAGACCCAGGCTTTCTTGCACGAGTTCTTCGTCAAGGGCCAGGAGCTGATCCGTGAGCTCATCGAAGAGAATGAGCGGCTCAAGGCGGCGGTGCCCGAGGATCCGGGCGGTGAGCTGTCGCCGACCTCGGCCGAGATGGTCGGTCGGCTGATGCGCCAGGTCGAGGCGCTCGAGAACGAAGCGGCCGAGATCCGCCGGATCGCCGGGGATGCGCGCAGCGAAGCGGGCTACCGGGCGCGGCTGCAGTCGCTGGAAGACGAGCACTATCACCTGGCGGCCATGTACGTGGCGTCGGGCCAGTTCCACGGGGCGAGCACCGTCGATGAGGTGCTGCGCACGGTCACGGAGATCTTGCTCAATTTCGTGGGCGTCGGGGCCTTCACCCTGTGGGTTGTCGACGAGCCGAGGCAGGTGCTCTTTCCGCTGTGGCGCGAGGGCGGCGATCCGGGCGAGCATGCCGAGATGTCTCGCCCCACCGAGGGCCCCCTGGCCCAGGTGCTGGGGATCGGGCGGGCCTGGCGGGCCGGTGATCCCATGGGCAGCGCCGAAGGGGTGCTGATGCACCTCCCGCTGTACTCCGGTACACGGCTGGTCGGGGTGATCGGCGTGGAGAGCTTCTTGCCTCAAAAGAACGAATTCGCCGAAACTGACTTCGGTCTGCTCGAGCTCATCTCCGGCCACTCCGGCATCGGCATCGAGACCGCATGGATCCGGGCGCACGCCGAGGAGACCCCTCTGGAACGGCAGGCCATCGAGCATCTGGTGGGTGGATGACACGACCGAGTGAACATGGCTCCAAGTCCGGGGGTCGCCTCAATGCGCTGGTGGTTGAGGACAGCCCGCCCATGCGCAAGATGATCGTGTTTGCGCTGTCGCGCATTCGCGAGCTGTCGGTGACCGAGGCCGACGATGGTGTCGACGCGCTGCGGCGGATCGCCTCGACCAAGTTCGACATCATCATCACCGACATCAACATGCCGATCCTCGACGGCCTCAAGCTCGTCAAGCGCTTGCGGGCCGATGAAGCCTATAAGGACGTGCCGATCATCATCATCACGACCGAGGGGGCCGAGGAGGACCGGCAGCGGGCGTTGGCGCTGGGGGCCAACGCCTATATCACCAAGCCGATCCAGGCCCCTCAGGTGATCGCGCTCGTGCGCGAGACCTTGGGCGTCGATGGAGGCTAGGTGGGGCGACCGGACGAGCCCGGGAGCGAAGCCGGGATCGGTCGGGAGATCGAACCCGCGACCGACCTGGCGATCGATCTGGCGATCGATCTGGCGATCGACGACTTCTTGCAGCACCTGAGCGTCGAGCGGGGGCTGGCCCGCAACACGCGGTTGGCCTACGGCCAGGATCTGGCCGGCTTTGCGGCGTTCGCCCACGACCGAGGGGTCACCACGGTCGCGGCGGTGGATCCTCCGCTTTTGTTGGCCTATGCGTCCGCGCAGGCGCGGTCCGGCCTGAGCGCCCGCTCTCAGGCGCGCCGTCTTAGCGCGCTGCGGGGCCTTTATCGGTACCTGCGGCGCGAGGGTCGGGTGCCCCACGATCCGACCCAGGCGCTGTCCTTGCCTCGCCTTGCGTCGCGGCTGCCCGAGCTGCTGACCCGGGCCGAGGTCGACGCGCTGCTGGCCGCCCCGGGTCTCGACACGCTCGCCGGCCTGCGGGACACCGCGTTGCTCGAGTTGATGTACGCCACCGGCTGCCGGATCTCCGAGGCGCTCGATCTATGCCTGCCGCGGCTGCGCCTCGACGAAGCGCTCGTTCGTCTGGTGGGCAAGGGCAACAAGGAGCGCCTGGTGCCGCTGACGGTGCCCGCCCAGCACGTGCTCACGCGGTGGGTGGAGCACGGGCGGCCGGCGTTGCTCGAGCGGGTCCGTCGGCGGCCGCGACAGCAATGGGTGTTTCTCAACCAGCGAGGGGGACGCTTGAGTCGCCAAGGTTTTTGGCAGCGATTGCGTCAGCACGCGATCGCGGCCGGGATCGATCGCCCCGTGTCTCCGCACAAGCTGCGGCACAGCTTCGCCACCCATCTGCTCGAAGGGGGCGCCGATCTGCGTGCGGTGCAGGCCTTGCTGGGCCACGCGGACATCTCCACCACGCAGATCTACACGCACGTGAGCGAACGTCATGTGCGGGAGGCCTACGATCGGCATCATCCCCGGGCTTGAGCCCCGGGCCGCCTTCGGGGCAATGGCGATCACGGTCTGATCGCCCATCGACCATGCGGGGCGGCAGTGGACTTTGCGCACGTCGTGAAGGCGACGGTCGCTTGCTTCGGCGCATACCCCGGTTCTAGGGTGGTCCGGTCAGCCGCCAGGCGGCTGTCAGGAGGGCACATTGAGACTTCGTGATTCCACCATGAGCATGCTGATGGCCGTGCCGCTGGTCCTGGCCGGCTGTGACAACGGCGCGACCGAGGAAACCGGCGCCAATGGGTCGTCGACTGGGGAGGAGACCACCGAGGGCAGCTCGACCACCACCACCGGCGACGACACCACCACGACCGGCGAGCCGGAGCCGCGGCCCTGCGAGGTCGATCAGGTCATCCCCGAGGAACCCGACTGCGCGGGGGCCGATGCGGTCATCGAAACCAGCGTCATCATCGAGGAGAACGGCGATGACCCCTCGATCCTCGAGGGAGTGGTGCGGGTCGAAGGATCGATCCAGATCAATCGCACCGACCTGGAGAACCTCGACTTCATGCGGTGCGTGCAGGAGGTGACGGGCGAAGTCACGATCTTCGGCAACGAGAGCCTGACCAACGTCGACGGTCTGTGGAGCCTGAACGCCATCGGTACGGACTTCATCTTCAGCGAGAACACGGCCATCACCGAGTTCAATGGCCTGCCCAACCTCCCGAGTGTGGTGCAAAACCTGATCATGAAGAACAACGACAGTCTTCAGTCGGTGAGCGGGTTTCACAGCTTGGTCGGGATCGAGGGCAACCTGACGATCCAAAACAACGACGCGCTGACGCACATCGATGGCTTCGGTGGGCTGCGGCTGGTCGGCGGCGTGTTGGCCATCACCGCCAATGGCCTTTTGTGTCAGAGCAGCATCGTCTGCGTGGGCGAGGGGATCACCATGCCGCCCGTGCCCCCCGAGAGCTGGAGTACTCAGGGCAACAACGACGAGTGCTGAGCGCGGGGATCGGCCGAGGAGCGAGCGGACGCCGTCGCTCCTCGGCATGATCGGGCCGGGTGACCGGTCGCGGCGGCGTGCGTCGCTCCTCGAGCGGGCGCCGAGCGGCTCGCCGAGCGACTCCCGAGCGACTCCCGAGCGACTCTTGGTCGGGTGACCCGTTCGTGAGATTGATGCGCCCGCCGAAGCTGCGGGCGTGGTCGGCGGCGCGCAGCGGGCCGGCCGCGCGGTCGGAGCGCTCGCGCTGTTTGCGAGCGAGCGGAGTGGCCCACGCGGGGGCGTTTCGTTCGACTTGCCTGGGGCGGGCGCTCTGTTCCACCCTTCAGACACCCGCCAGGGCCAACAACCCGGACCCAGATCCGGGGCCCAGATCCCAGTCCAGATCCAGGGCCCAGATCTCGGGAAAGATCCGGGGAAAGCGACCGCATCCGTGGCCAACCTCTTATTTTGCTCGTTCCTCGCCACCACCACCAGCCTGGTGGCTCTCGGCGCCGCCGATCTGCGCCGCGTAGGGATCTTCGTCATCTGCTTGATCCTCGCGGTCGGGATCCACGAGTTCGCCCATGCCTATGCGGCGCATCGGCTGGGGGATCCCACGCCCGAGGGGCAGGGGCGGCTGACCCTCAACCCGGTCGCTCACATGGATCCGGTCGGGACGCTCGCGCTGCCTTTGTCGCTGGGGTTGTTCGTGCCCGGGCTCATGTTTGGCTGGGGGCGTCCGGTGGAGTGCCAGCCCCGCTTGTTCACCCGCAAGATCAGCATGCGGGCGGGCATGGCCCTGGTCGCCTTCGCGGGCCCGCTGTCGAACCTCTTGCAGGCGCTGGTGACCCTCGCGATTATCTTCGGCCTCACGCAGGCTGGCGTGCTGGAGCCGGCCGCGGTGCTCCGCGGTACCGAGCACCCGATCACGTTGTTCTTCTATCTGAACATCGTGCTGTTTGCGTTCAACCTCTTGCCCTTGCATCCGCTCGACGGGGGCAAGGTGCTCTACGGGATCATGGGGCCGCGCTATCAGCCGATCGACGATTTCATCGCCAAGTGGGGCATGTTCATCATCTTGGGGCTGGTGTTGGCGCCGAGCCTGCTCAATATCGACGTGCTGGGGGCGCTGTTCGGACCGCTCATCGACGCCGGGTCGTGGGCGCTGCGCCACGTGGTCTGAGCGCGCGGTCTACAGCTCCCGGGTCACCGGTTCGCACACATGGACGACGTTCCTCAGGGAGCCGCCGGCGGGCAGGAGGTGGCGTCGGTCGAGCCGGCGCCCGATCCCGTTGCCCGCCCGGTCGCCAGCCCGGTCGCCAGCCCGGTCGCCGGCCCCGGCGGGGTTGACTCCGGGGTGGGGGCGCAGGTCTGCGAGGTCGCCCTCGAGGAGTTCGAAGGTCCGCTCGACCTGCTGCTGCACCTGGTGCGGCGGCACGAGCTGGACATCCTGGACATTCCGATCTCGTTCGTGTGCGAGAAGTACCTCGAGTACATCGAGTTCGTGCAGGCGCTGGATCTGGAGGTCGCCGGCGACTATCTGGTGATGGCGGCCACGCTGGCCTACCTCAAGAGCCGCGAGCTGGTGCCTCAACAAGAGGAGCTGGTCGAACAGATCAGCGAGGAGGAAGGTCCCGACCCCCGGCAGGAGCTGATCTTGCGCCTGCTCGAGTACCAAAAGTTCAAGGACGCAGCGCAGCGGCTGGACCAGCGGCCGGTCGCGGGGCGGGACACCTTTGGTCGGGGGCAGTCGGTCGAGCTACCTCCGCTGGACGCCGGTCTGGCGCCGATCACCCTGTTTCGCTTGGCCGAGGCCTACAGCCGGGTGCTGGAGCGGGCGCGGATCCACAAGAGCCACGAGGTGGTCATGGAGTCGATCTCCGTGGCGGCGCGCATGCAGCAGTTGACCGCCGTGCTCATCGAGCGCGCTCGCTTCGAGTTCGAGGCGTTGTTCCTCGAGCGATCGTGGAGCAGCGAGGCGGAGCTGCGGGGAATGCTGGTCGTCACCCTGATGTCTGTGCTCGAGCTGGTGCGCATGGGGGTGGCCAGCGTGTACCAGCCACTGGGCGCCGGTACGATCGTCGTGGAGCGGGTAGCCACCGAGCAGCAGGCTCGCGAGGCGCTGCGCGGGTACGACGAGTCGCTCAGCTTCGGCGACGGTCGAGCTGCGAAATCCGAGCCGGAGGGACAGGCCGACGCGGTGGAGCCGAGCGCGGAGGTGGAGCCGAGCGTCGAGGTGGAGCCGAGCGTCGAGGTGGAGCCGAGCGTCGAGGTGGAGCCGAGCGTCGAGGTGG
>JBCCWC010000287.1:0-14465 GCA_039194325.1 Myxococcota bacterium | reverse complement strand
GGTTCCGAATCTGTTTTTTTGTGCACTTCCTCGGTGTGTAGTGTTCGGGTGGGTGTATCGGGGGAATGGGCGGGGTCGTGGGGCCGCGGGGTCCTTTTCCCCGCCCGGTAACGGTAGGCTCACCTCGGTGCTGGTCTACAACTTTCGCTTCCTTCGCATGGCGCGGGTGCTGCTGCCCCATGCCGCCGTGCTCGTGGCCTGGGGGATCGTGGCGGTCGCGTTCCACATGGTCAGCCACCGGCCCGAAGTGTTCGGCCTGACCGATCCCTGGCTCGCGCAAATGTCCCGAGCGCTGGGCTGGAGCGAGGTGGGGATCCCCTTCGGCGCGATCGCAGCGCTCGGCAGCGCGCTGGCGATCTTCTTGGGGTTTCGCAATAACAGCGCGTACGACAGGTGGTGGGAGGCGCGCAAGAGCTGGGGAGCGCTGGTCAATGACTCGCGGAGTTGGTGTCGCCAGGTGATCGCATGGGTCGAGGCGCCGCAGGGGGGTCAGGGGGTCGAAGCGGCCGAAGCGGCCGAAGCGGCCGAAGCGGCCGCAGAAGAGACCGAAAGCACCGAGGGGGCCGAGGAGGCCGCAGACGAGACTGACAAGCCTGAGCAACCCGAAGGATCGATCGCGAGCCTGCGAAAAGAGCTCGTGCACCGGCACCTCGGCTTCGTGCACGGGCTCGCCATGCACCTGCGCAAGCAGCCGCAGCTCCGCGCCACCGTGGCCAAGTACGTGCCCGCGCAAGAGGCCCAACGCTACGAATCCGCCCCCAACGTGCCCACCGCCCTGCTGATCGAACAAGGCAAGACGCTAACCCGCGCTCGCGAGACCGGGCAGATCGAGCACTTCCGCCACCTGGCGATGGACGAGATGCTCACCCGCTTCTCCACGATCCAAGGGGTGTGCGAGCGGATCAAGAACACGCCCCTGCCACGGCAGTATGATGCCTTTCCGCGGTGGTTCGTGTACTTCTATGGCGCGATCCTGCCGCTGGGGTTGGCCGAGCCGATCGGCTGGGGCGCCGTGCCGATCAGCGCCTCGATCACGCTGCTGTTCTTGGCCCTGGAGGCATCCGGTCGCTCGATCGAAAATCCCTTCGAGAACAAAGGCATGGACACGCCGATGACGGCACTGTCGGTGACGATCGAGCGGGATCTTCGGCATGCGCTCGGCGAAGGGATTCCCGAGCCGGTCACGCCGGATGAACGGGGGGTGTTGCTTTAGCCTCATGCCGAGGGTTCGTTCCGAATACGACGGAAGCATCGAGCATCGAGGACTTGATGGAATCGAGACGACATGCCCGCAACGAACAACAGGAGCATCGTCGTCAAACCAGCAGCAACACCGACTCGGTAAGCGACACGCTATTGGACTGAGGTAGGGATCTCCACTCCGTACAAGATCACTTAATTGACCTGTAACGATTACAATTTACTGGAAATTTAGCGACAGGCGCAATTCACGCACACCTGCGGCGGTAGCGGAGTAATAATTGCTAAGGCCTTGACAGCGAACAATGGCGCGGTGCCAGATCAAGGCGATGGACGAAGAGCACACCTTGACCCTATGCGTCAAATGCGCGCACGACCAACGACTGCGCGACTTTATTCAAAAATATGGCACCGCTACCACGGCATGCTCCTTATGTGGTGAAAAATATAGCCAGGCAGCAAGGGTGGGTAAGGATGCTGGACTCGCCGATATCATCAAAGCTCTAGTGCGCTTTCACTACTCGGAGTTTGATTACAATAGACACTGGGGAGGTAATGAACTCTATGAAATACTCGCCCAAGACAACCCCATCCTACATTTCTCGGGTCCGACGGCGACCGATGCCTTCGCGTGGTTCATAGAGAAGTTAACAGAACCCGCATACCCACCCGCCAATGAAGGTGTGTCGCTCTACTATGGTCGCGATGGCACAGGGCGAGGGGCATTTGGTATACCGCTTAGCAGGCAGAAGTCCCGCGAACTTGAGGAAACTCGCCATGCGTTACGAAAGCAAAACCACTTCGAACTAGAGGATCCCTGGCTGGACCGATTGGGGAATCTTCGTCAGCGACTGACACAAACCGTCAAAAACGGATCACATTATTTTCGAGCACGGATCGGAGTTGCTTCCTTAAAGTTAAAGACGACCGATCTATTTGAAGAGGCAAAATTGATCGCCTCTCCGTACTCAGGTGATCAGATTGGTTCTCCGCCACCGCACATAGTAGCATCCGGCGGGCGATTGAACCGTCCGAGCGTATCCTTTCTTTATTTGACCGACACTGCCGAGACGGCACTCGCCGAACTGCGTCCTCATTCCGGCCACTACGTGTCCATCGGGTGTTTCGTCGCGAATTCGGATCTTGAGGTCGCCAATCTAGCCCGCGTCGATTTCGGCGAATTTATGGCAACGGATCAAACATTGGATCAATATGTTCTGCTGCAGAATCTGAACCGAGCTTTCTCCAAACCCGTGGTGCCTGACGCTGACGGCGGCTATCTTCTCACGCAGTTTATTGCGGGCATACTGCGCAAACTCGGTTTCTCTGGGGTTGTGTTCTCAAGTTCACTTGGGGCTGGTCTCAATCTCGCGGTATTTCAACCGAGCTTGTTCTCATATGTCCCTCGCTCAGGTACTGTGCGACAAGTGACGGCAGTATCGTACACGACCGAGGATTTTCCATTCGAGCACGAGGAAGAGAAAGACGCTCACTACTTTTGAAGATATGCATCAATGGCCTTGCTCACAACGAAAGCTCCGGTTTCGCTATGGGAGCCAGACGCGAGTCGGCAACAATGCATGGACGATGGAACTAAAGATGGGCTGTGACAATCCATCGAGCACAGTGCAGTATAGTTTGGGGGTTGGAGCGATACGGACCGTTGATATCGAGCGCCCCGGCACTTATCGCCTCCTACTGCACGGAGAGCGCGGTCTGAATGTCGTGGCGTGCCAGATCGATATCCTCGCGGAGGCATCAGCCCACCCCCTCACTCCGACCGCGTCTGCAGCAACGCCCCGATCTCATCCCGCAGCGTCCCTGACATCACGCGCCCTTGGTGCACGTACCGCACCACCCCATCCCGCCCGACCACGAGCGTATGCGGGATCGGCCCCACCCGAAATCTCCGTGCCGCCGTCCCGTCATCGAGCGCGGTAGGCAGCGTCAGCCCTTGCCGCCGCGCAAACCCACGCACCTTGTACGCCGCCTCCATCGCCGAGCGCGTGTTCCCGTCGTTATTGATCGCCAAGAACTGCACATCGTCCCCGTCGTACTCGTGCTGCAGCTCCTCGAGATCCACCAGCTCGCTCTTACACGCCCCGCACCACGTCGCCCAAAAGGTCAGCACGCTGACCTTCCCCGTCAGATCCGCGTGGCCAAAGCGCCCGCCCTCCATGGTGAGCACCTCGAAGCTCGGAGCTGGCCCTCCGGGAGGCAGCGGCCCGAGCCGCTCCCAGTGGGTTACCCCACGGTGAAGCTCACGCCCGGCGCCGAGCAACGCGAGCCCGACCACCAGCGCACCCACCACCACCGCGATCCGACTCATTGCGATCCCTCCGACAGCGACGGGATCGCCTCTCGCACCCAGGCCGCCAGCCCGATGCTGAGCACGCCGCCCACGATCTCTGGCCCGTAGTTCGGCACACTCAGCCCTTGCGCCGTAAGCTCGTGCGCCGCCGCGACCACGAGCACCAGCGGCACCAGCATCAGCCCCCGCCGATACGACCGCGAGCGGCCCAGCACGGTCTCGCACGCCACCAGCACCACGATCGGCACCACCAGCACGCGCCCCACCGCCGTCACCAGCATCAACAGCCCGCTGAGATTCGCGGTCGCACGCGCGGTAGCCACACCTCGCAGGATCTCCAGAACCCCAATGCTCAACAAATAGAGCCCCCCAAGCCAGGCCCCATCGTGAACCCCCTCGTTCGGATCCAACCCCGCCGCGGTCTTACGCGGCTGCACCACCATCCCGCCGTAGCGTCGCAGAGCTCGAGTCAGGGTTTCCATGGGTCGGTCGTGGAGGGCCGGTTTCGAGAGTTGTCGTGGAGGGCCGGTCGTGGAGGGCCGGTCGTGGAGGATCGGTTTCGGGAGTTGTCGTGGAGGTGGGCCTTTTGGGCCGCTCGTGGAGGCTGGCATGCCGACCCGGCCTCGAATGCTCAACGGCGCTTGGCCATCCGACGTTTCGCCGCCGTGGCCAGCGCGCTCGGAATGTTGCGCGAGTGCGCCACCTTCTTCACGTCGTGCGCGTGGAGGTGGTTGAGCAGGGTCATCGCCGAGGCCATGGGGGTCTTGGGATTGAGCACCAGGTTCAGCTTGACCGCATAGAGCTTGGTCCAGTCGCGACGATTGGCAATGTAGCGGATCACATCGTGAGAAAGACTGCGGTTGGCGCAGTAGGCGACGACCTCGTTTTCCTTGACCTTGGGCGACTTGATCGCGCTGAGGCAAACCGACTTGTTGCTGTCGCGGATGAGGATCGCGCGGTCGAAGGCGCTTCCGATCAACGCCAGGCGGATCTTCTCCATGGGCCTGAGCTTGGAGATCTGGGTCAGCCGGTCACCTCGGGCCTCGGCCTCGTCCTTGGCGGGCTCGTCCGCCCTGCCCGCGCCGGCCGCAACCGAGCCCGGAGCCGAAGGGGCCGTCTGCGCCGCTCCGCTCGCGGCCCCCTGTGCCGCCAGCGGCAGCGACAGCTCGTCGGTGGGCGCTTGATCGAGGACCGCCTCGAGCCCCGCCAGCGCCCCGCCGGCCTCCTCCCGCACGGTGTCGAGGTCGACGTCCTGGCCGGCCCCGGCCTCCACCATGCGCTCGATGACCTGCGACTGGCCTTCGATCACCCGCTGGGCGGCCCGGCGAAACTGCTCATCTCCCTGTGAGCTCTCGTCGGGCGCGGTCTCCCCTTGGGCCCCATCCTTGTCGTTGCCCGCGAAGATCGCCTGCTTGAGCTCCTCGATATTCGGCAGCTTGAGCTCCAGCCCCTGCCGCACCGCGAGCTCGAGCATGCGCTGCGCCACGCTCATTCGGCAGTGCGGATTTTGGTACAGCGATTCCACGATCGCCGGGCAGCGCAACCAACGTTCCTGGTTCTCGGCCAGCAGGTCGCAGATGCTCTCCGGGCACACCCGCGACAGGGCCACCAGGGTCTGGTCGTCGACCAGGGAGTGCCGCACGATGACCTCGAGGGCCTCGACGTTGCGCGGCAGCTTGCGCCCGGCGAAGTCCAGGGCGCCCGGGGGCACCGTGGGGTCGCGTAGCCCGGCCAGCAGGATGTTGGGCGGCAGCCCGGCGATCGTCTTGGCCGACTGCTCGGCCAGCTGCGGGGCATTGGTGACCCACAGCTGGTAGAGGGCCACGATCAGATCGCGAGGCCCCAGCGGGGCGAGCCCGCGAGCGACCATCCCTTGCAGGGGGGCGGGAGCGCCGGGCTGCACCACCTTCCATACGGCGGGTCCAAGCTCGGGTTCGGTCAGGGGCGCGTGCTCGAAGGCCATGACAATGTCCTAACGGTGGTGTGAGCCCCGCTCACCGCCCCGCTCACCACCACGCTCACTGTGGTTACGCGCGTGGATCAGCCGCAACCCTTCGAGCACCAGCGCGTCGTCGACCAGGTCGACGGCATCGGACTCTCGGGCCAGGATCGACGCGAAGCCGCCGGTGGCGATCACCCGGCAGGGCCAGGTGAGCTCGTCGCGGATCCGCGCGATGAGCCCCTCGACCAGGCCGATGTAGCCATAGACCAGGCCCGACTGGATCGCGCCCACGGTGTTGCGACCCACCACCCGCTCGGGGCGAATGAGCTCGACCCGCGGCAGCTTGGCCGCGCGGGCGAACAGCGCGTCGGAGGCGATCCCGATCCCCGGGGCGATCACCCCTCCCAGGTACTCGGGTCGCGGCGAGACCACGTCGAAGGTGGTGGCGGTGCCAAAGTCGACCACGATGATCCCGTGCTCGTCCTCGGTCTTGCTGCCGTGACGTTCGTAGGCCGCCACCGCGGTCACGATCCGATCGGCGCCCACGTCTTGCGGGGGGTCGTAGCGGATCGGCATGCCGGTGCGGATCCCCGGGCCCACCACCAGCGGCTCGACGCCCACGTAGCGCTCGAGCGCCGCTTGTAGCGGGCCGATGACGGGCGGAACCACGCACGCCACGATCGCCTGCTCGAGCCCCGCGAAGTCTAGGTTCACCAGCCCCAGGGCCTGGCGCAGGCTCACCGCAAGCTCGTCTCGGGTCCAGCCGCGGCGCGTCGCGAGCCGAAGCTCACCGCGCAGCGCCTCCCCCTCGAACACGCCCACCGTTGTGTGCGAGTTGCCGACGTCGACCGCCAAAAGCATGGGTGACCGCTACTTTACCCCCCCGCCCCGGCCATCTGCTACCGTGGGCCCCGGTGGCCGAGCGGGACGAAGGCGATCCGGCACGACCTCTCGAGAGGCAGCGGTCCCCGCCCGGGGCGAGCGATTCGAGCGGAACGATCCCCCCGCCCCCTCTGGGCGCGAGCATCTCGATGCGCGCGTCCGTAGACGCCACCCCCCTGCCCATGGCCGGCCGCAAGCTGGCCCGCGCGGGGCACTACTCACCGCGCGGGATCACCCTGCCGGTGGCCACGTGGTCGCTGCCCTTCCTGGCGATCCTCTCGATCGCCGCCCTGATCTTCTTGTCGTCGTTCTGGCTCGATCTGTTCACCGCCGCGCTCGACGACACCGAGGGAGAGGTCACCGTCACGGGCCTTGTGCGCTCGGTACTGCACCAAGACCTCGAGCAGGCCCGCAACACGCTCGGGGGCCTGGGCGAGGTGATGGCCGCCGTGCTCGGCTTGGCGCTGACCGTCTCGAGCATCATCGTGCAGCTGGCCGCCACCCGGTTCACCCCCCACATCACCTCGCTGTTCTTCCGCGCCCGAACCAACCTGATGGTGCTGGGCTTCTTCGTCACCTGCAACGTCTACGTGCTGTGGGTGAACTTCTCCGTGGGCGACTCCTACCTGCCGCGCTGGGGCGTGCTGTTCTCCATGCTCCTGATGACGGCGAGCTTGCTGCTGCTGTTCCCCTACTTCGCCTACGTGTTCGACTTCCTCGATCCGGAGAAGATCGTGGGGCGGATCATGGACGACGGGCTGGCCGCCTCCACCCCTATTAAGGGCCGCGCCGCGGAGGCGATCGAGGCCCGCCAGGCCCGGGCGGTCGAGGCCGTCGAGCACCTGGCCAACGTGGGGCTCAACGCGCTCCAGCAAAAAGACAAGGGGATCGCCTCCGATGCGGTCGACGCCCTGTGCGAGTTTGGCGTGTGTTATGGCGAGACCAAGGCGGCCATGCGCCAAGACTGGCACCGGATCCCGCAGTGGAACCGGCAGAGCCCTGACTTCGTCAGCCTCTCCGACGAGGCGATCCGCGACCTGCGACGCCGCGGCACCTGGCTCGAGTGGAAGATCTTGCGGCAGTTCCAGATGCTCTTCGGCGAGGCCCTGGGGCAGATCAAGGACACCTGCTACCTGGTGGCGATCGACACCCGGCGCCTGGGGGAAGCCGCCGCCCATCGTCGCGATCTGCATGCGCTGGATCTATCGATCAAGTTCTTCAACACGTATCTGCGCGCCACGATCAACGCCTCGGACATCCGCACCGCCTACAACATCCTGCATCAATACCGGCAGCTGGCCGAGCTGGTGCTCGCGTACGAGCCCGAGGACGGATCCGAGTCCGAGACCGACTCGGCCCACAGCAAGAGCCTCGAGCACCGCGCCCTGCAGATCGCCAAATTCATGCGCTACTACAGCGCCATCGGCTACCAGCGCGGGCTGACCTTCGTCACCGAGGTGATCGCCCACGACATCGGCGCCTTGTGTGAGATCACCTTTCGACGCCGCAAGGGGATCCACGAGGATCTGCTCGAGGTCTTCCTGGCCGTCGACGAGCAGGCCGAGACCCAAGAGCAAGAGAAGACCTTGCGGGGGGTGCGTCGCGCCCAGGTCAAGCTGGCCACCACGTACCTGTGCAAGGGGGCCGACAAGCTCGCCCGACGGATCTTCGCCGACATGGAGCACGAGCCCGCCGAGCGCCTGGCCAGCATCTGGCACGAGCTGCGGATCCTCGACACTCGCGAGTTTTGGGAGGTCAACGACCGGGGCTCCAACTTCGACTACCTCACCCCGGCGCAGAAAGAGCAGCTTCCTGTGTTCTTCGAGTGGTTCCCGGGGCTCGAAGACCCCGAGCCGAATCGACGGAAGCAACGGACGATGTCCTCGCTGCTGCCCCAGTAGCGCGACCAGTAGCGCGACCAGTAGCGCGACCGGGAGCGAGACCGGGAGCGCGACCAGTAGCGCGACCGGGAGCGCGACCAGTAGCGCGACCGGGAGCGCGACCAGTAGCGCGACCGGTTCGCCGCCTGCTATAGAGCAGACATGTCCGGAGGAGGATACGCCTGGGTCGTCCCGGCCCTGGAAAAGGCCTACGAGCACCGCGAGGACATCCTCAACCTGTGGCAGCGGCTGGTCCGCGCGCTCCGCAGCAAGGCCCGGGTGTCCATGGTGGGGGCGCCGGGGGTGGGCAAGACCGCCGTGCTGCGAGCGCTGAGCGGCCTGGCCCTGACCCAGGGTACCTCGCGAGACCGGGAGCAAGGGCGCATTCGAGGGATCGCCGAGAAGATCGATCTCATCACCGTGCCCGGGCAGATCGGCCAAGAGCGCGACCGGATCCTCGACGACGAGTTCCAGACCCCTCCGGTGGGCGTCGTGTACTTCACCGCCTTCGGCTACTCTACCGTTCGTAGCGAGGTGTCACGCGCCGAGCTCCAGCAGGCCTATCCCACGCTCGACGCGATCCGCCAGATCCACATGAACAGCGAGCTCTCCGTACTCGAGGAGCTTTCGGATCGGATCGCCAAGAGCCTGCGCCGGGGCAACGTTCGGTGGAGCGATCGAGTCCCGCGGTTTTTGCTGGTGGTCCCGACCAAGATCGATCTCTACTACGAAACGATCCTCGAGGCGCGCGACTACTACTCGGTCGAGGGCAACAGCGCCTTCGCCGACAAGCTGCGCGCGCTCCAGCGGCGAGTCGGCGAGCAGAACCTCCGGGTCGAGTCGGTCCCCGTCTCGGCCGGCGACGACCCCTTTGGCTGGGCCCAGGACATCGAGATCTCCACGCAATTCCTCGAGCGCCACCGCAAGTTCTTTCAGCACCAGCTGGTGCAGGCCATCGCGGAGCTGTGTCGTGCCGTCGATGGAGTCTGAGCCCGAACGCACCGCACACGGCACGGCGTTGGTGCCGTCGTCCGTCGAAGCCTCGCCCTCGCTCGAGGTCACCCGACCCGTCAGGCGAGACCTCGACGTGCAGGAGCTCGATCGGCTGCTCGATCTGGCGGTGGAGCTCCAGGCGCGGATCGATAGGCAGTCGAGCCGCGCGCTGATGGTGTTCGTGCTCCTGCTCGCCGCGGCGGCGCTCGGCGGGCTCGGCGGTCTGCAGCTCGCTGGCGGGGTGGACGGCTGGCCCTGGATCATCACCATCGCGTCGGGCGCCCTCTTGCTGCCCGTAGCCGCAGCGCTATTGCGGATCAACCGCGAGCTCTCGGCCGACCTCGAGCGCCTGCAAGAGGTCGTCGACATCGCCCGAGAGGTCGAGCAAGCCCTCACCAACCTCGACCACCGGCGTCCGCTGACCCGCGCGCGACTGCGGATCCGACTGGCGCAGTTCGGCTTGCTCCCCCCCTATGGTGCGGTGCCGCCCGTGGTGCGAGCGCTCCTGCGCGGCGGCCTCTGATCTGAGCGACTCTACCCGACTCGGCATACCCCGAGCGACCCCGCGTCTCGACCGCAGCCTCGACCTACGGCCGCACATCGCCGGGAATGCGCGTGATGTAGGTCGAGGGGTAGCCAGGGCAATAAGGGCAGTATGGGTAGTAAGGTCCAGTATCCGTGCCCGTGTCCGCGGACTCCGTGAAGTCCGCGGACTCCGCGGATGTAGGTGGCGATCACCACTCGGGCCCAGGGGCACGCTACGCAGCATTCGTTCGACCTCGAATTTTCGAAATCTCGAAAATTCTTAGCCGAGCTCGCAATCAAAACTCACCGTCGCCGCACCCCTAGTCGATGACCAAAGAAGAATCACCAAGAGCACCAAAATTTCGGATCTACCCTTCGATCGGCGTTGCTCGGCTGGGCAACGGCCCGGCACAAAAGACGCAGGTGGCGTGGAGCCCCGAGGTCCCGGGAAAGGACATGTTCGCCACCGATCTGGAGTTCTACACCCGTGAGGGCAAGCTCAAGAAGATGGCGCAGCGCTTCTATATCTACGAGTGCGACGACAAGGGAAAGCCCGTCCGCCCTATCGACCCCGACAAGTACGATATCACGTGGACCGTCGAAGTCGCGAACAAAAAGCCATTTTGGTACGAGTTTGGCAATTGCCTCGATCTATCGATCGTCTCCGAGAACCAGGATCTCTCTCCCCGGGTAGCACGTGAGGAGCTCGCTCCGGCCAGGAGCGTACTGCGTCGCAATCCGAACGTGCTCAACATGGAAGAGCGTGTTCCAGGAGGATACGACTATCGCAAGGAGCTCGTGAACCGCCCCCCGAAGGTCAGCGTCCACGCCAGCGCCCCCAAGCACGAGCTAGGGGGACGATTCCCCTTCGTGCCCACCAACTCCAGCGTGAGCCGCCTTGCCAAGAGCATGGGCTGCGACGACGAAGAGGTGAACCTCGGCACCATTGAATACGACGATGGACTCTACGAGGGCCAGATCCGCGAACGCTACAAGGGAACGCTCATCGTCTACGCGGGCGACGGAGCCTCCGCCTCACTCAACCCCTCCGATCTCAACACCAATTTTGCCGACAACTCCAACTGGTACGACGACATTTGCGATGGACGCGTGACCGCGACCCTCACCGCCAAAGACGGAAGCGAGCCAACGAAGACCCTCGACGACGCCAGATCCGCGGCATGGCTCGTGACGGCCCCGCCCAACTACGCGCCCCAGATCGATCCGCTCGCTACGATGTTTGACCTGACCACGGGGGCCGCGTACACACCGCAACAAGAGCCGCCATACGCGCCAAGCCTGAGCCTGGTCCTGCCCCTGATGTTTCGCCTCTATCGGATGCAGTGGGTGAACCTCGGCGACTTTCTGGCTCCATCGTTTCGCGAGACGATCGATCAGCTGACCAAAGAAGGAAAGCTCAAGTACCTCTATACCAAAGAGCCAAAGCCCGAGGCCGACAAGGTTCGCGAGGAGATCTTCGCGCTCTTCCGAAATCCGGCGTACCCCGTCAACAACGAGCCGATCATCCCGAGCCAAGAGCAGACCGACATCGACAACCGCGGCGTAGGCACCGACCCACTCGGGCTCCCCTACTACCCGGGCGATGGCGTCGATTACCCCGGCAGCCCCGCGCAGTGGTTCGCCATTCCTCCCGTGCTCTACGCGCAACTCGAGAACTGGCGCGACGGAAAATTCGACACGCCCCCCGGGCTGGCGACCGCGAAGACGATGGACGACATCGGCAAGTTCTACCAACAGTGCTTTGCCGACGCCGCCAAGGAGCCGAACAAGCAGGCCCTGTTGATGACGCGGGCCGTGCTTGACACCCTATACGGTGGCGGCTTCCACCCGGGAGTCGAGCTGACATGGCCCATGCGTCACAACGCGATCTATGCCGAGAACGAGCTGGTCTACCCAGCGGTGCTCGAGCGCGACAACCACCGCTACGGATTCTACGGCTTGCGGGAGATCCGACTGAACGCAGCGGATCCCGCTCGGCAAGGAGAGATCTTCTTCAACGACTTTGGGTTCCAGATGGACGCCGAAGACATTCGCGAGTCGCTCGATCCCACGAACGAAAAGCACTGGCTATGGACGATCACCCCCGGCGATCTGACCAAATGGATGGGAATTCCATGGCAATCCGACGCAGGCAGCTGCCAGGCCGTATTCACCGAAGAGCAGTACCCGGTCCCCGCGTGGTGGGCGGCCAACCTGCCCGTATACGTGCTACCCAAGGCGAGCCTCGACAAGCTCGAAGATCCCGACATTGTCGACGACACCAAGCAGTACATCTACGCCAACCGCCTCGCGTGGCTCCACACCGCCAACACTGGCTTCATCGGCTACCACGCACAAGGGGGGTACACCAACGGGCTAATCAGCATGGTGTACCAGTGGAACAAGATCGGCGTGGTCACGGGCCGTCCTCGCCCCAAGAGCGCCGAGGGGCTCAAGGGCATCCCCGAGGTACTGTACGTGGCCTTTGAGCCCGGCGACGCCGACGGATCCACACCATGATCGAGACCGAGGTGGCCATCGTGGGGTCGGGGGTCGCCGGCCTGGCCCTCGCGGCTCTTCTGCGCATGCGTGGCATCGATTACGTCGTGCTCGATCGCCGTAGATCCGCGAGCCGGCACGACCGAGGACTCGCCCTGGGCGAGACGATTCCGCCCAGCGCCCTGCCCATGCTGCAACAGCTCGGGCTCCTAGGCGCTTTTGAGGCGGCCGCGATCCAGCAGACCTACGGGTATCAATGGTCCTGGGGGTCCAAGCGGCTAGAGTCGAACCACTTCTTCGGGCGCCCGGGCTCGTCGCACGGCCTCAAGCTCGACAAGCCGCGCCTGCTCGGCGAGCTCGGCAAGCTCGGCGAAGGATCACGAGTGCACTACGACACGGGCTTGTTGGTGCACGAAGAGCCTGACGGAGTCGCGCTCGAGGCCCAACGCGAGGGCCAAACGGTGCGGTTGCGTACCGCGTGGGTCGTGGACGCCACCGGTCGCCATCGCGTGGTGGCCCGGCAGTTGGGCGGCAAGAGCCGGCGCTTCGACGAGCTGCTTGCATTCAGCTGCCACCTCCCCCGAGTGGAACAACCTCGGCTCGTTCACGGCGTCTACACCGAGGCATTCGAGCATGGGTGGGGCCTGGTATCGAGCATCGACGAGAAGACCCTCGTGCTGTCCGTCTTTACGGATCGTCACAGTCCCGTACGTCGGCAGCTCAAGTGCTATGCCGCCTGGCCGTCGATCCTCACGGGAACGACGAGGCTCAGAGAGTTTGCCGCCGCCTACATCACGCCATACGTAGTAGGGTGCGACGCCGCTTCGACTCGGCTCGAGACGCCGTGTGGAACCCGGTGGATCGCGATCGGCGATGCGGCCTTTACTCTCGATCCTCTGTCGTCGCATGGAGTTACCACGGCGGTCTACTCCGCCAAGCGCGCGGCCCAAGCCATCGAAGCCCGCCGGGCGGGGCAAGGCTCGAAGACCTTCGCGGGCTACGGACGGTCGATGACGAGGATCTTTAGCTCATGTCTCGACGCGAAGGTGCAGCGCTACCGAGCGGAGCAGCGATGGATCGGCACCCCGTTTTGGGAGCGCGCGCACAGCAGCGGGAGGACGACGGCCCCATAGTGTAAACGCTTGTTTTCATGAACAATTCCTCTGCCGACTCCGGGACCATCAGTTCGTCACCGCCGCGCCCCCCCCAAACCTCGCCAAGATGGGTAGGCTCGCGCCGTGTCCGCCAAGCTCGTCCTTTCGAACACCGTGGATGGGATCACCACGCTGACCATGAACAACCCTTCCCGGCTCAACGGATGGACGATGGAGATGATGACCGCGCTGTTCGACGCGTTGCGGACGGCCGCGAACGACGACGCCACCAAGGTCGCGATCCTGACCGGGGCCGACCCGTACTACTGCGCGGGCGTAAACCTCGGCGCGACCCTGACGCTCGACCACCCCAAGAAGCTGCACGCGTTCATCGTCGAGCGCAATCAAGCCCTGTTCGACGCGTTCATCGAGTTTCCCAAGCCGATCCTGATCGCGGCCAACGGGCCTGCGATCGGCGCCTGCGTGACCTCGGCCACCCTGTGCAACGGCATCATCGCGTCGCACAAGGCCACGTTCTCGACCCCTTTCGCCGCCCTCGGGATCCCCCCGGAGGGCTGCTCGAGCGAGGTGTTCCCCCGGCTTTTGGGGGATGCCGCCAACCGCATGCTGGGCGAGGAGGGCTATAAACCCACCGCCGCCGAGGCCAAAGAGATCGGGCTGGTTTCGTGGGTCGTGCCCCACGAAACGCTCCTGGACGAGGCGCACCGGATCGCCCAAGAGTGGATCGAAAACGGGGAGACCCGTCGCTACCCGGCGGGCATGACCCGGGAGCAGCTGTTGGCGGTCAATGCACGGGAGTCGGTCGAGCTCGCGACCGCGTTCTTGAGCCCGCCGTTTTTGATGGGCCAGTTCAAGTTTTTGTGGAGCAAGAAGAAGCGACCACCCGCGCTGATGTTCCTGACCCTGCGAGCAACCCACCCGCTGTGGTCGCGGCTGCTCTAGTCGATGAACCCGGGCGGGTGGAGTCTACCCACCCGCCCGATTCCCAGGCCGGCCCTACCGCGCCGGGGCCCCAAACCCACGGGGGGCACACCCGGCCCCCCGCGCGCGCGAAAAATCGTTTACAACACACGCGGCCGCGCCAGGTTGGGCCCCAGGGGGTTTGGGCGCGCCGGGGT
>JBCCWC010000286.1:0-14605 GCA_039194325.1 Myxococcota bacterium | reverse complement strand
GGCGCTTGATCTCTGGGAATAGCGGCTTGGCGAGCCAGGCGATCCCGGTTGTCCGTTTGAGCTGGTGGTACCCATCGCCTCGGCGTAGCTGGGTCGAATAGTTTCGGGCTGTGTAGTGGATCATGCGCTCGGCCAGATCGGGGTCCGGGCGTCGCTGCATCTCGAGATCGACCCGCGAGTCATCATCGAGCCGTGCCCGGATGTCTAGCGCGACCAGCTTGTCGAAGGGGAGCTCGCCGGGGATCTCCGGGTTGAGTATGTCGACGCTGCTAATCGGTCGGGCCAGCAGGCCCGTGAGCATGTCGATGAGTAGTGACGGCTCTCGGGTAAGCAGACGCTTGAACACGAGATCGAGCGTGGGGTCGAGCAGATCCATGGGGAGGGTCCGTAGAGCCGGGGGAGGGAGGAGTGCTCTACTTGAAGCTCAGGTTGCACACCGGGGGAGCGCTGCGTCGGGGTAGCCGGCCAGGAGACGAGCGAAGCGGTGCCCCGGCATGGGGTGGATGCAGCCGTCGTCGTCGAGGTAGAAGACGTGGCGATTGTGAGACTCACTCAGGATGAAGTCGAACATTGTGGGGACTCCGGAGTAGAAGAGGGGTGAAGCTGGCGATCATCATAGTGAACATCTCATTGGATGCCAGCGATGAAGTGGGAATATTTTCACTTGTTGGGGTGGAACCAAATCATCCAGCCTGTGATGGGAGACTGGGACGACCGGAGGGGGGTAAGTCGTAAGTCGTAAGATATCGACTCATGGATTCGGACGATGATCGGCGCGGGCGGACACGGTGAGAGTGAGCAATTCCGGGTGTTCGTTGTTCAGGTCTTGGAAGCACTTGGAGGTTGTGCTGCGTGCTGCGAACGGGGGCGTAGGGGACTTCTTTCACGCTGGGAGCCCTCCCCACACATGCTCGCCGGCGATGAGCACCCGAATGCTTGGAGTTGGAATAGTCGCCGTTTGCGCGTGAGTGGGCCCCCTCCCCGCTACGCGGGCCCCTTCGCTTCTTCGTTCGATAGAGCATCGACCCCCTCACAACTGGGAACTGCGGGCGGACACGACCAACGGCGAACAAGCGGCAACGGCGGACGGCTCTACCGGCGGACCCCGCACGACCCTCCACATCACGAGTTCGACATCGCCCGATCGTGCTCAAGCCATAGAGGTCAGCAAAGAACAGTCCCCGTAGCACGAAGCCGCTTGGCCCGTGTAGCGGGAAGGGGACCCACTTACGCGCAGACGGCGACTATCCGTACCTTCGAGCGGTCTGGTCTTCGCCCGCGGTGGCCAAGGTCGCGCCATCGGGCGAGAACACTACCGCATGAACGGAGCCCGTGTGGCCCTCGAAGGTCCGCCGCAGTGCGCCGGAGTGTGCATCCCACAGTCGCACCGTTTGATCGTGGCTCGCCGTGGCGATCTGCTGACCATCGGGCGACACAGCCACCGCGGCCACCTCGCCTTCGTGCCCGCGCAGGGCGATCCCCCGATGCACCGTGGCTAGCGCAGAGGTGAGCCCCTCGAACACGGGCGCAGGCACCGAGCCCGCGAGGAGCTCGAGGTTTTCGAACGCCTCGATGCCCAGAGCTACCGCCTCGAGTTCGTGGCCGGCGTCTTGCGACAGCATCTTGGCGCCCATACCCCTTTGCGCGGCGAGCTGCTCGTCGGTACGCCGTTTTTGCTCCTTCAGCTCTTCCACCCGTTGCTGGAGCTGAATCTCCTTCTCGCTCAGTTGCTCCCCCTGCACGCTGATCACGTCTTCCTTCTCGCTGATCACGTCGCTCTGGCGCAGCATCACGGCGCCACCGACCGCCGTCACCACCGCGAATACGCCGATCCCGATCCCCACATAGCGGCGGATAGGCGGCGCCAACAAGCGCTGCAACTGTTCGAGCAATGCCTCCATCGAGGGCCAGCGCTTGGCGGGGTCGTGGGCCAGCCCTCGCAGCACCACGGTACGCAAAGCGGTCGGCACCGCGCTGCCCTTGGGCACGGGCCGGACCTTCCCCTCGAGGATGGCGAGCATCAAGCCGGCCATCTTGCCGGCCTCGAAGGGGCGCTCGCCGTAGAGTGCCTCGTAAAGGGCGACGCAAAAGCTGAACTGGTCGCTGCGAAAGTCGGCCTCGCGCCCCATCATCTGCTCGGGCGGCATATAGGCGGGCGTGCCCAGCACGGTGCCGGTCTTGGTCAGCGGCACGTCCAGCGGCACCACATCGTGTTCATCGGTGCGCCGGCGTTGTTCGATGATGCTCGCGTCGTCGTCGACCTCCTCGGTCCGCCGGGCCAAGCCGAAGTCGAGGACCCGCGCCCGCCCTTCGTCGTCGACCATGGCGTTGCCGGGCTTGAAATCTCGATGCACCAGCCCGCGCCCGTGGGCCGCGGCCAGACCCGCGCCCACCTGCACGAACACTTCTACGCACTCGCGTCAGCTCGGCCGTGGATCTTGGCGCATCCACTCCTTGAGGGTGCGCCCCTGCACCAACTCCATGGCCACGAAGGTTTGCCCTTCAGCTCCCCGAGCTCCCCCAGTTCCCCCTGCGCCCCCAGTGCCCTTGACGTGGCCCACCTCGTACACCTGCACCACGTTGGGATGCGAAAGCTTGGCCAGTGCCTGGGCCTCGCGTCGCAGGCGGGTGGTATGCCGCCGGTCGAGATCGGCGTTGAGCACCTTGAGCGCCACCCGGCGGTCGAGCTCGGGGTCGAAGGCCTTGAACACCACGCCCATGCCCCCCCGCCCCAGCATGCCCATGACCACGTAGCGCCCCAGCTCGAACGTCCGGCCCGCCTCCCCGAACAACGCCTTCAAGAGCCGCTGGCGATCGAGCTCGGCGACCAATCCATCGAGCTCCGGTGCCGCCATCCCGGGCACGTTGGACATGGCCTCAACGGGGGTGAGCGTCCACCCCTCGCCCTCGTCCCCGTCACGCACCGGCTCGACCTTTGCCCTCGGGTCGTTCACGCCCTTCGCGGGCTCGACCTTGGCCTGCTGGTCGTTCACGCCCTTCGCGGGCTCGACCTTGGCCGCCGAATCTCCCGAGCTTCCCGGCTCGACATCGGCTGTCGCGTCGCTCATGCCTCCCGCCGGCTCGGCCTGCGCCGTCCGGTCGTCCACGTCGTTGGCCGACTCGACGTCGACCTTCGAGTCGTGCATGCCCTGTGCGGGCTCGGCCTGCGCCGCCTGGTCCACTGCGCCCTGTGCCACCTGGTCCTCTACCCCTCTGGTCGACTCGCCCGTTGCCGCCAGATTGTTGTGTCGTCGCCGATTCCCTTCGTCCATATCCGGTCCCTGGTTGCGCGCAGACTGTCCGCCCCACCAGCCGTACGACAACCCCACAATTTGGTTGCGCCCCTGGCCCAAAAGACCACCCAGGAGCCTTCCAACCTACGCATGCGACTCCCTTGCTCATCAAGAGAAACCGCTTGGCCCGCGTAGCGGGAAGGGGCCCCCGGTCGCGCGCAGGCGGCGACTATGCATACCTCCAAGCACTCTGCTGTTCATCGCCGACGAGCACGTCCGGGGTAGGCGTCCCGGTTGCGGCCGAGCAAGGCCGTTCAGAGAGGAATGAAAGGTTTGCGATGACTACATCATGAAACTCTGTTTATCGTCCAGCGGGTGCGAAACCCGCCCGGCCAGGGGTGAGCCCGCCCGGCCGGTAGTGAGCCTTGCGCCGTGTCCAGTAATGGGCAGGGCGAAGCGTAGGCGCACGAGCGAGTGGGCCGTGGGCGTCAGCCCCGAAATCTACGTCATTCCGGGTGCCCAAGGAGTCGGGACTCCTGAAGGCTCCAGCGACCCTTCCGTGACAGGGCGAGGGTGGGTCGCACCCGGCGAGGTGGTTGGTCACGGCACGCTCGAAGAGGACGATGCGGTAACTCGGGAGGCCCTGTCCATCCTCGGACAGATCCGGTGTAGCGGAGAACCGGGAAAAGATCTCCGACGCGCAGCATGTCAGCGAACACACATGCGGCCGATCAAGAACGAGGGTTCGCACCGAGGTAGGCCAAAGGCAAGGGCAGACCATAGCCGAGGCCGAAGTGGGCATGGGAGTCGGAGGGCTGAATATGAGCGACGACGTCGGGGAACGCGGTGGCGTGCGGACCCGGCCGAGCAAAGGCAGCCCGTGCTGACGTGAACTTGAAGGAGGGAACCATGACCAGTGCACAGAAACTGGAAAACATGTCACCTGAACTTCTCAAGGTAGTGGAACGAGCGAAGGAAAGACCCGAGGAGCGTTTCACCTCATTGGCGCATTTGATCGATGTGCCTGCCCTGACACGAGTCTACGACCGTATCCGAAAGGGAGCGGCGGTAGGTGTGGATGGGGTCACGAAGGAAGACTACGGGCAGGAACTGGGGGGCAACCTCCAAGATCTGCACGAGAGGCTGAAGTCGAAGCAATATCGGCATCAACCGATCCGACGTGTTCACATCCCGAAGGAAGGGGGCCGGACGAGGCCGATTGGGATTTCGGCATTCGAGGACAAATTGGTCCAAGGTGCCGTGCGGGACGTGCTGGAAGCAATTTATGAGCAGGACTTCTTGAACTGCTCGTATGGTTTCCGGCCCGGTCGCAGTGCCCATGACGCGGTCCGTTCCATCGACCGGGGTGTACATCGGGGAGAGATGAGATGGATCTTGGAGGCTGATATCGCCTCCTTCTTCGACAGCATCGATCGCAAGGTGCTGATGGAGATGCTCCATATTAGGGTCGCTGACAAGTCGCTGCTGCGGCTTGTCGGTAAATGCTTGCATGTGGGGGTGCTGGATGGCGAGGAACTTTCCTCTCCAGATATTGGCACCGCCCAGGGGTCAGCGCTTTCCCCCCTGTTGGGAAACGTATATCTGCATTACGTACTCGACCTATGGTTCGAGCAAGAGGTGAGACCGCGGATTGGCGGGAGGGCAATGCTCGTCCGTTACGCCGACGACTTCATCGTATGCATCGAAAGACGGGGAGATGCGGAGCGTATGATGGAAGTGCTCCCGAAACGGATGGGGCGCTACGGACTGACCCTTCACCCGGACAAGACCCGGCTCGTCCCGTTCGGCAGACCGCCGGCGGGGCAAACGAGAGGGAAAGGGCCGGGCACCTTCGACTTTCTCGGATTTACCTTCTATTGGGGTAGATCTCAAAAGGGTCGCTGGTGTATGAGATGCAAGACTAGACTTGCGCGTCGGCGGCGGGCTGCAAAGTCCATCGCTGATTGGTGTCGACGCCATCGGCACCTACCGGTAGCGGTGCAGCATGTCGCGCTCAAAAGACGCATCCAGGGCCACTTCAACTACTACGGCGTGAGCGGCAACTTTCGATGGTTGCTGTGGCTCGTTGAGCAAGTGAGGAGATCATGGCACAAATGGCTCCGGCGTCGGAGCCAACGGACGCGTTTGACCTGGAAGCGGTACGCCGAGTTACTCGAGCGATTTCCGCTCCCACAGCCTCAGATCAAGGTTCGGATCTGGGGCTCGTAATCACGAGCCACGCCAGCGGAAGAGCCGGATGGTGGAAATCTCCAAGTCCGGATCTGGTGGGGGCCCCGGGGAGGTAACGATCCGGGGCTACCCGACCGTTAAACAGGGCCAAGCGGCCCCCGCGCAACCGCAGTGGACATCGCGCCCCCACCGCATGCTCGCAGCCCCGCGCTCCCACCACCGACCGCTCCGCCCCCGATTTGTCGCCCCCACGGTGCGCGAAATCGAGATCCCTACCCCAACCGGGCCCCCCAAGGTGCGCGAAATCGAGATCTCTACCCCAATCCGGCCCCCTAAGGTGCGCGAAATCGAGATCCCTACCCCAATCCGGCCCCCCTCACCGGGCCACCGCCGGGATGCGGACCTCGCCCCGACGACCTCCGGTCCGCCCCGGTGCCCGCCGCACCCACGGCCGACGACCTTGGGTCCTTCGCCGCGCGCAACTTCGCCACGGCCGACGACCTTGGGTCGTGCTCACTGCCCACCGCGCTCACGCTCGACGACCGCCACCCGTCCCTCCATGAGAATTTTGGCCATCGCCGACGACCCCGGGTCCTTCGCCGCGAGAGATTTCGCCACGTCCGACGACCTTGGCTCCTTCGCCGAGAGATTTTTCGCCACGTCCGACGACCTTCACCCATCGTTCCATGAGAATTTTGGCCATCGCCGACGACCTTGGCTCCTTCGCCGCGAGATTTTTCGGCATCGCCGACGACCTTGAGCCCGCCTCGATGAGCAAACTCGAGACGTTCTTGGGCCTTGGGGTCGTCCGCGGCTCGGGTGCCCGCCCAAAACGGCGGCCTCCACCGCGTCGGCCGTCGCCAAAATTCTCATCGTGCAAGGCGTTCAGGTCGTCGGCGATGGCCGCGATGGCCATGCCTTTGTCCCCTGACCGCGTCGGCCGTCGCCCAAACTCTCACCGCGAACGCCTTGGGGTCGTCCTCGACCCGAGTCCCCACCTCGATCGGCGGCCCTGACCGCGTCGGCTGTCACCAAGACTCTCGTCGCGAACGCCTCAAGGTCGTCCGATCACTTCGAGGTGGGCCCCGAGATGGTCTACGTGGTGGATCGACGTGCGCGCGAGGGATGAATCGCGCGCCCGAGGGATGAACCGTCCCAGCCCGTATCCGACGGCGTAAGCCGGGGGCGGATCCGGCGTTATCCCCGTCGAGCTCGGTCGCGGGTCGGGCTCGTGGCGGCCGGACCGGATCCAAAACCGGATCCGAAACCGGATCCGAGAGGGCCACAAGACGACGGGACGACTTGATCATGATTATGCGTACAACGATCGTGTCCACGCTTCGGTGGGGGCTAACGATGGCCATGGTTTCGACAGCGCTGGGCGCCTGCCAATCACCGCCGGTGGCCGATGAGCAGCCCTACCGAGACGGTTGGGACCAGCCGGTGAGCATCCCCTTCGTGCACACGGGAGCCGACGGCGGGGCCTTGATCACCGAGGTCTCGATCGGCGGCCCGGCCGGGCCCAAGAACTTTGCCAATCGCGGCGACGTGGTGGTGCTCTTCGACGCGCCCGCCGACACCATGGTGGTGGAGCTGCGCCGTTTCACCATGGCCAGCAGCGACGCGAGCGCCCAACAGCAGCTCGACGAACTTCGGCTTTGGGCCTACGAGGGCGGCCTGGCCCTGCCCGAGCATAAGGACGCCGACGAGTCGTGTCTGGACGGGTGGCGATCGCAGTGCCAGCTGCGAGTCTATGCGCAGGCGCAAACCCAGCGCGAGGTGGCGGGGGCCGACATGCGGGTGCGGCTGCCCCCCGACTTTCGCGGGGTCGTCAAGGTGCAGACCGAGGATGCCTCGGCCGTGTCCGACTACCTCGATCGGGGCGACGTGTGCATCGACGGGCTACCGGGCTCGGCCGACGTGCTCTTGCACAATGGTCGGGCTTGGGTACGGCTGGCCGACGAGATCTCACCGACTCCGACCTGTCCCGCCGCCGACGTGGCCGCGTGCGAGAGCTTCACCGTCCCCGACGCCGACGGGCCGCCGGTGCCGGCCCCCTGGGCCAGCGAGTGTCCCTGCCTGGCCACGGGCCATCTATACGGGCGGGTGACGATCGACAATCGCAACGTCGACACGGCCAACGCCATCGTCGACGTTCCGCCGGGTCTATGGGCGACGCTCTCGCTGGTCAATCGATTGCTCGAGCCCACGGTGCGCGATTGCATGGCCACCGTGTCGCTGCCCGGGGAGGCGCTCGAGCTCGACGCCGTCAACCACGCGGCCGAGGCCGAGGGGGCCCTCAACTACCCCGGTGACTCGGCGCTGAAGGGGGCCGGCTATCGCTTGGCCCTGGGATCGGGCACCTGCGGTCCGGTGTCCTTTGCTGAAGGGCCCGATGATTTCGTGGCCGAGGGGGGCGAGCTGCCAAGCGAGCGGCGTGGAGATCTCGAGGTCTGCTCGGGCTGTATCGAGTCGCGCTGCGCCGACCTGGTGCCCTGACCTGTGCGCTGACCTGCGGGGTGGCCTCCCGATCGGCGAGCGACGGTGTACCCTCTGCCCCGTGAAGCCCATCACCGAGGTCGCCGCCGCTCTTTGTGTGACTCCCGAGCATGTTCTGCCCTTTGGCCACGACAAGGCCAAGATCCTCTCGGCCGCGCGCCAGTCCTCGCGGCACTCCGAGCAGCCGGCCAAGCTGGTGCTGGTCACCGCGCTGACCCCCACCCCGGCCGGTGAGGGCAAGACCACCACCACGATAGGCCTGGGCGATGCGCTCGCCGGCTTGGGCCTGCGGGTGTGTCTGGCCCTGCGCGAGCCCTCGCTGGGTCCGTGCTTTGGGATCAAGGGCGGAGGCACGGGGGGCGGCGAGTCGCGGCTGCACCCCTCGGACGACATCAACCTGCACTTCACCGGGGACTTCCATGCGATCACCGCGGCCCACAACCTATTGTCGGCCGCGATCGACAATGATCTGCACTTTGGTCAGCGCGAGGGGCTCGACGCCCGCCGGGTGCTGTGGCCGCGGGTGCTTGACGTCAACGAGCGCTCGCTGCGGCAGGTGATCACCGGGCTCGGCGGCAAGACCTTCGGCATGCCGCGGCAGGGCAGCTTCGACATCACCGCCGCCTCGGAGGTGATGGCCATGCTGTGCCTGGCCGAGGACGCCGAGGATCTGCGCGCGCGCCTCGATCGCACGATCATCGCGGTGACCCGCGATCGCACCCCCATCACCGCGGGTGAGCTGGGGGTCACCGGGGCCATGCTCGCGCTGATGCGCGACGTGGTGCACCCCAACCTGGCCCAGAGCCGAGGGGGCACTCCGGCCCTGGTGCACGGCGGGCCCTTCGCCAACATCGCCCACGGCTGCAACAGCGTGATCGCCACCAAGATGGCCCTGCACCTGGCCGACTGGGTGGTGACCGAGGCCGGCTTTGGCTGCGACTTGGGAGCGGAGAAGTTCTACGACATCAAGTGCCGCGGCGCAGGCCTGGACACGGTGGCCACCGTGGTCGTCGCCACCGTGCGCGCCCTCAAGATGCACGGCGGGCGCGGCGTCAAGGAGCTGACCGAGCCCGATCCCGCGGCGGTGGAGCGGGGCCTGGGCAACCTGGCCAAGCATTGCGAGAGCGTGCAGGCGTTTGGGAAGATCCCGGTGGTCGCCCTCAACCGCTTTGGCAGCGACACCGACGAGGAGATCGAGGTGTTGCGCGCCTGGTGCCAGTCGCAGTCGATCCGCTTCGCCGCGTGCGACCACTTCATGCGCGGGGGGGCGGGGGCGCAAGAGCTGGCTCGTGCGGTGATCGACGCGGCCGAGGCGGGCACCGAGCCGCTGCGGCCGATCTATCCCCTCGACGCGTCGGTCCCCGACAAGATCGCCGCGGTGGCCCGGACGATCTACGGGGCGGCCGACGTCGCCTACGCCGGATCGGCCCTCAAGGATCTCCAGCAGGTCGAGGCCCTGGGGCTCGGCGGGCTGCCTGTCTGCATGGCCAAGACCCAGAACTCGCTATCGGACGACCCCACGCGGCGTGGCCGACCCGAAGGGTTCACGATCACCGTGCGCGGGGTGGAGATCAACGCCGGGGCGGGATTCCTGGTCGTGCTCACCGGCGACATGCTGCGCATGCCGGGCCTGCCCCGGCGGCCGGCCTATCACGGGATCGATCTAAAAGAGGGCGTGATCACCGGGCTCCGCTGACGCGGCTTTGGGCCGGCTCGAGCCGCGCCTGCAGTACGGGCACCGGAGAGGCCCGAGCATGCCGTGCTCGTCCTTCGAACGAAAGGGGCGCCGACCCCCGAAGGGGCCGGCGCCACGATGGATGGATCGTGCCTGTTGTTGGATGAAAGGTGACAGCTACGTCAAGCCAAGGCGTGCGATGCGATGCGATGCGATGCGGTCGTCGATGGGACGAGCGATGGCTCGTCGCCCCACTCCCATTGAGTGCGTAGGGTGGTGGGGATGGCGTGGACCCGATCCGCCCGCGGTCCTCGGGGGCGGCATGGGAGGTCCGGCTCGTGCATGCCCGGTTCGACGGCATGGCCCCGGGGTGCATGCGGGCGCGAACGAAAAGCGGCGGCTGTGGCCTCGTAAAGCCAGATTTACGAACACACTGGGGCACATCGACCGACGCGCCGTATCCGCCGTACCCGCTCCACTCGTCGTATCCGCCGTATCCTTGCCCGGTGAACGCCTCGACCCGACGGCTCATCATCCTGCGGCACGCCAAGAGCGACTGGAACGCCGGCGCATCGACCGATCACGCGCGGCCGCTCAACGGGCGCGGTCGCAAGGCGGCGCCCCGGGTCGGCCAGCACCTGCGCGAGTTGGGCTGGGTGCCCCAGGTGGTGCACAGCAGCGACGCCACCCGCACGCGGCAGACCTGGGAGCGCATGCACCCCGAGCTCGGCGGTGAGCCCGAGGTCACCTTCTCCCGGACCCTCTACCTGGCCGGTGAGCCCGAGATCCGGGCGGTGGTTGCCTCGCTCGCCGCGTCGGTGAGCACCGCGATGCTGATCGGTCACAACCCGGGCTGGGAGGACGCAGTCACCGAGCTGAGCGGGGTTCGGGTGAGCATGACCACCTGCAACGCGGCGCTGCTCACCCTGACCGCGCCGACCTGGGCCGACGCGGCCAAGCGCAGCGGCTGGACCCTCGAGCAGATGGTCCGGCCCAAGGAGCTGTGACCGTGGACGTCGAGGTCGTTCGGCCCGCTGGGCTCAGCACGGACATATCGGGATCGCATCGATCTCCCACCAGGTCTCGAGCGTCTCGCTCGCGACCTGGTTGACCCAGCCCCACTGCAGATCCTGGTAGAGCATCTCGAAGCGACCGTCGAGATCCGCGTCGAAGACCGCGATCGGGTTGGTCGCACGCTCGGTGGGCTCGAAGCGACCGTCGATCACGAGCTCCACCGTGGCGATCGAGGAATCGAAGTCGTCGCTGCACGGCTCGCCTTCGTAGCCGAACTCGAGCTCGACGAGCGCGGCGTGACCTCGATCGTCGAGCCAGGTACGGAGCGTGGCGGGGTAGTGCTCGACGATCGTGGCCCAGGTGTCGGCGTACTCACGATCTTCGGCGCTCAGCTCGTCGTACCAGGCGGTGTGGTCCCGGCGAGTCTGCGCCAGTCGCTCGGAGCTCTCGTGCTGTGCGAGCTTTTGCTGGGTCAGCGCCGAGGGCTCGTTGGATGCTCGCAGGATCACGGGGGCGGGCAGCTCATGGTCGCGGGCCCACAGGGCGCCCTTGCACGGCGTGTCGCTCGAAAGCGACGCGACCAGCCATACCGTGCCGTACTCGCTGCCGGCGGCCTGCGACCAGACCTTGCGGCGGATCTGGGCCGGAGGATGCGCGGTGGCCTCGAAGGTGTCGTAGAAGGTGTCGTAGTTGACTTCGGGCTCTTGGTCGTTCTCGTCGTAGTAGAGGTCGAAGAGCGAAGGGCCATCGTGCTGGGCCAGGACTGACAGCGTCCCCAGGCGAGCGGTGCAGACCTTGCCGTCGGCCCCATACAGATCGAAGGTGCGACCCCGCTGGGCCCACAGGTCCTCGGGGATCGCGTGGGCGTCGGCGCGCTTGGCCGCCTGGAACTGCGCCGGCCCGGCGTGGGCGCGCAGCCGGCCCTTCCCCCACGCGGTCTTGGCCTCGGTGCTCAGGACCAGGCCCGCCTCGTTGACGAAGGCGAACGACAGCCGCCCCTCGGAGGGGGAGGTGGGCGGCACCGCCGGCGTGCGCTCCACTGACACGGGGGTGGGCGCAACCTCCGGGATCACATCGGGGACGAGCGTAGGCGCCGCCTCGGCCACCTCGGCGATCTTGGTCACCTCGACCACCTCGACCACCTCGACCACCTGCGGCTGTAGGGTCAGCGCGTACGCCAGCGGCCCCAGCAAGAGGCTCATACCCACGATCCGCTCGAGCGTTCGCCGTCGCATGCCCCCCGGACGCGCCAGGCGAGGCATGCATTTCAACGGGATCCCGCTCTCTCAGCCCCGCCGCAGCGGATCTTCGAGATCCGCCTCGTAGTAGTGCACCAACATCTGGTCGTTGAGCCGGTTGACCTCGACCACAGGCGGCGCCTGATCGGCCGGGAACACGAACAGCGTGGGCAGGGTGGCGTCGTCGAGGAACCGGGTGGTCACGCCCGGTCGCAGCCGCGGCGGCGGCTCGACGGGCAGGGTCGAGGCCAGCACGAAGCCCCAGTCGCCGAAGGTCGGCACGTGGGCGTGGTAGGGCCGGGGGTGCAGGCCGGCGTCCTCGAGGGTGGCCACGATGCACCAAAACGAGCGCGGGGCCAGATAGGGCGACGTCGCCTGGACCACGGCCACGCCATCCGGTCGCAGTCGACGCCCCAGCAGTCGATAGAACGATCGCGTATAGAGCTTGCCCAGCGAAAAATTGTTGGGGTCGGGCAGATCCACCACGGCCACGTCGAATCGCGTCCTATCCGCGCGCTCGTGCTCCACCAGCCACTCCATCGCGTCGCGGTTGTGCACCCGCACGCGGGGATCGGTCAGCGCGTTCCCGTTGAGATCGCGGAGCACGGGGTGCTGGCCGAACAGCTCGGTCATCGCCGGATCGAGATCCACCAGATCGATCGAGGCCACGTCGTCGTGCCGCAAAAGCTCCCGCAGCGCCAGTCCGTCGCCGCCGCCCAGCACCAGCACGCGCCGGCCTTCGGGAGCCACCGGCCGGGCCCGGGCGGCCGCGGCCATCACCGGGTGGACCAGCGCTTCGTGATAGCGGTGCTCGTCGGTGCTGGAAAATTGCAGGTTACCGTCGATATAGAGCCGCAGATCCTCCTTCCAGCGGGTGATCGTCAGCCGCTGGTAGGGCGTCTTTTGCGAGAAGATCACCGGAAAGTCGTACAGCGAAGACTCGCCCAGATCTTCGAGCCGCTTGCCGCCCCACATGCCCACGCCCAAGAGCGCCGCCACCAGCAGCGCCTGCCCGCGCAGCCAGCGGGGATGGCGGATCTGCTCGGCAAAGGCATACGCGGCCCACAGCGCCACGCCGGCGTTGAGCAGCCCAAACAGCAGGCTGGTGCGCACCAGGCCCAGGTAGGGCAAGAGCGCCAGCGGAAAGAACACCGAGGCGGCCAGCGAGCCCAGGTAGTCGAAGGCCAGCACCCGCGCCACCAGATCCTTGAGATCCTGGCCCTGCTTCATGATCCGCATCAGCAGCGGGATCTCCAGGCCCACCATGGTGCCGACCAGCACGAGGATCCCAAACAGCAGCGGGCGCACCGACGACAGCCGGGCGAAGCCGAAGAACAGCAGCGTGGCCGAGTATCCACCGACCAGCGCGATCACCAGCTGGATGTGGATGAAGCGGGTGTGCAGGCGGCGGACGACGTACTTGCTCAGCCACGAGCCCAGGCCCATGGCCGACAGGTAGACCCCGATCACCAGGCTCCACTGGGTGACCGAGTCGCCCAGCAGGTACGAGGCCATGGTGGCGCTGATGAGCTCGTAGACCAGCCCGCAGGTGGCCACGACCATCACCGACAGCAGCAGCAGGCGCCCTCGGGCGGCCCGTACCTGCGTGGCGGTGGGTGCCGTGGTGGCGGTGGGCCCGGGCTCGAGCCCCGGGAGCTCGTCGCGCGGCGGCTCTACCAAGCGGGGCTAGCCCTGAACGGCGGCGCTGATGATGAGCGAGATGCCCAGGATCACCGCCCCGATGATGATGCCCAGCGAGGTGTTTTGATCTTCCTCGATCTCCTTGCGGATCGAGAACGGCGCGATCTTGACGATGACGAGGAACGCCACCGCGAACAGCACGATCCCGATGAGCGAGTAGATCAGCGCCGAGATGATCGACTCGGTGTCGACCAGGGCCGCAAGGGGCACGGGGAGCGAGGCCAGGGAGCCAAGGGGAAGGGGGGAGAGTATCGCGTGCATCACTTGCCTCCGTGGTATCCGCCGCCGAGCCAGATGAAGGCCGGGCCGCCGCGGACGGTGGTCTTGCCCTTGTCGCCGGGCTTGGCGGCGGTGACCTTGCCGCGCTCGGGCGCGGAGGTCAGCACCGCCCCCGAGGGGGCCTCGAAGGCCAAGAGGCCCAGGGTGCCGGCAGAGACGATCCAGTATGCGATCTTGAGCATGGCGGAAACCTTTGTCCTACACGGTGAAGGGAGCCCGACGCGGAGAAGGGATCCTATTCGCTCGACGGAGCATAGTCACTGTTGGCCCAGCGACGACCCTCGAAGATCCGACCGAGCAGGAAGTTGAGGAAGGGGAAGGCGAGGATGAACAGCAGGGGCAGCAGGATATAGCGGGCGAGCACCACGTCTTGCTGGATCTTGACCGAGATCTTCAGATCATTGACGACCGGCTTGCCCGAGGCGCCCCCGGCCTGGGGCACGATCTGCAGCAGGTAGGTGCCGCCGGGCACCCCGCCCACGGTGACGGTGGCCTTGGGGCTGCCCTCGCGCCAGGCCTCGCCGCCGCTGACCCCGTGCCACTCCTCCACCGTGGCCCCCATGCCGATCGCCTCCTCGGAGACCGGCGAGATCAGCATCACGTCGACGTAGGCCCAGGCGTTGGACAGCGGCTGGGCGGCCACGTGCACGTCGAGGGTGGTCTTTTGGCCCTTTTGGCCGATCTCGATCTCTTGGGAGAAGGGCGTGAGGGTCAGATCGTGCTTTTCGAACACGACCTTGTCGGTGCGGCCCCCCACGTAGAGCACCGACGCGCCG
>JBCCWC010000285.1:0-14620 GCA_039194325.1 Myxococcota bacterium | reverse complement strand
TGGTTATAGGCCTGGGCCAGCGCCGAGCCGTGGCCGGAGAAGTGGCGGCGGCTACCCTGGTCGGCCCGGAGGATCGCCTGGTAGACGTCGGGTCGCGCCCGCTCCATCCACGCCAGCAGGGTGGGCCCGAAGTTGAAGCTGATGTACGAGTAGTTGCTGACGATCCGGGTGATGAAGCCCTCGTCGTCGAGGATCCGCGAGTTGGCGTTGGGCCCGTAGCACTCGGCGGTGATCCGCTCGTTCCAGTCGTGGAAGGGGTAGGCGGACTCCTGGTACTCGACCGACTCGAGCCAGGGGTTCTCGCGGGGGGGCTGGTAGAAGTGCCCGTGGATGCACAGGTAGCGCTCCATGGGGATCACTGTCCTCCGCCCGGTTGGTGCAGGAATAGGGCCGACAGCGGCGGCAGCCGCAGGCACAAGGAAAAGGGCAGCGCGTGGGCGGGGTGCGGCTGGGCGTGCATGCCTCCGGCGTTGCCCAACCCGCTGCCGCCGTAGTCGGTGGCGTCGGAGTTGAGGCGCTCGGCCCAGTAGCCCCCGCGGGGGACCCCGATCCGGTAGCCTTCGCGCGGGACCGGGGTGAAGTTGAGCACCATCACCGTGCAGTCGCCGTGCTCATCGTGCCGCATGAACGCGAAGATCGAGTGCTCGGTGTCGTGGAAGTCGATCCACGTAAAGCCCCGCGGATCGCAATCCCACCGGTGCAGCGAGGGCAGCTCGCGGTACAGGTGGTTGAGATCGCCGACCCAGCGCATGACCCCCGCGTGGGCCGGGTCGCGCACCAGGTGCCAGTCGAGCGAACGATCGTGGTCCCACTCGCGCAGCTGGGCGAACTCCTGCCCCATGAACAGGTGCTTCTTGCCCGGCTGGCCCCACATGTAGCCGTAGAGCGCCCGCAGGTTGGCGAGCTGCTGCCACCGGTCGCCGGGCATCTTGGCCACCATCGAGCCCTTCTCGTGGACCACCTCGTCGTGGGACAGGGCGAGCACGAAGTGCTCGTTGAAGGCGTAGATCATGCGGAAGGTCAGCTCATTTTGGTGCCAGCGGCGGTGGATCGGCTCATGGCGCATATAGCCCAAGGTGTCGTGCATCCACCCCATGTCCCACTTGAGGGAGAAGCCCAGGCCGCCCTCGGGGGTGGGGTGTGAGACCATGGGCCAGGCGGTGGATTCCTCCGCGATCATGCACGCTCCGGGGACGCTTTGCGCCACCGCCTCGTTCAGCTGGCGCAGGAAGGCGATCGCCTCGAGGTTCTCGCGGCCCCCGTGCTCGTTGGGCACCCACTGCCCCTCCGGCCGCGAGTAGTCCAGGTAGAGCATGCTGGCCACCCCGTCCACCCGCAGCCCGTCGGCGTGGAACTGCTCGAGCCAGTAGAGCGCGCTGCTGATGAGGAACGCGCGGACCTCGTGGCGCCCGTAGTTGAAGATCGCGCTCTGCCAGTCGGGGTGAAAGCCCTGTCGCGGATCGGCGTGTTCGAACAGGTGAGTGCCGTCGAAGTAGCTCAGCCCGTGGGCGTCCGAGGGAAAGTGTGAGGGCACCCAGTCGAGGAGCACGCCCAGGCCGGCCTGGTGCAGCTGGTCGATGAGCGCGCGCAGATCATCGGGGGTGCCGTAGCGACCGGTCGGGGCGAAGTAGCCGGTGATCTGGTAGCCCCACGAGCCGTAGAAGGGGTGCTCCATCACCGGCATGAGCTCCACATGCGTAAAGCCGTGGGTGCGGCAGTGCTCGATGAGCGGGGCGGCCAGCTCGCGATAGCCGAGCATGCGCGCCCCTTCCTCGGGCACCCGCCGCCACGAGCCGAGGTGGACCTCGTAGATCGAGACCGGCGCCGTCGGATCGCCGTGGTGGGCTCGCTGCTCCATCCACGCCTGGTCACCCCAGGTGTACGTGCTGCGGGTGACTACCGAGGCGGTGCGCGGCGGGGTCTCGGCTCGACGCGCGAAGGGATCGGCCTTGTCCTCGGACCAGTCGTGACCGGCGATGTGCAGCTTGTACAGCGCTCCGTCGTGCACGCCGGGCACAAAGCCCTCCCAGATCCCCGACTCGCCGTGGGGGTGCAGCGGGTGCGCGCCGCGATTCCACCCGTTGAAATCGCCCACCACCGCGGCGTATGTGGCCGAGGGGGCCCACACCGCGAAGTAGGTGCCTGCCTGCCCGTCGACCTCCATCAGGTGGGCGCCCAGCACGTCGACCATGCGCCGGTGCGTGCCCTCGCCCCATAGGTAGAGGTCTTGCTCGGTCAGTCGGGTGACGTCGTGGCGCACCGCGCCGACCCCGTGGCGGGGGCCCAGGCGGGCGTGGTGCAGCAGCGTCAGCGTGTGCTCGACGCGGGGATCGGCGGTGAGCTGCTCAAGGCTCAGCGCGGCGCGTCGGCGCCAGTTGGGGCGCTCGAGGTAGGTGCCCGGCACGTTTTGTGGCTGGGTCTCGCCCCATAGATCCTCGAGCGAGGCGAGCACCAGGCGGGCCTCGCTACGGCCGAGGTGGGTGAGGCTGGCGCGCAGCGTCGCGCTGGCGTCGGCATCGGGGGCCAGCGCGGTTCGCCGCCCCAGGAACCGACGCAGCGCGGCCCGGAGCCGAGCGCGCTGCTCGTGCTCGTGCTGCTGTTGCTCGGCATCGGTCCAGCCCAGATCGACCCGGTCGTCGATGTCGGCCCCGGTCCAGTAGGCGGCAAAGGGGGGCATGTCGTGGGTGTTGATCCCCGCCACGGCTCCGGGGGGGGCCTCGGGCAGCGTGGGCTCGGTGTCGGTCTGGGCGACGTACTGCACCACGTGGATGTTGTGCACCCGATGGCGGGTCATGGCCTCGCGCACGGCGTCGGGGACGGTGCCCAGATCTTCGCCGACCACCAGGCAGCGCGCCCGATGGGACTCGATGGCGATGATGGCGTAGAGCTCCTGTGGCCGATAGCGGATGTAGATCCCCTCGGTGGCCGACGCTCCTTGGGGGATCACGTACAGGCGGTGCAGGCCCATCACGTGATCGATCCGCATCACCCCCGCATAGCGAAAGTGGTTGCGGAGGATCGCGATGAGGTGGTCGTAGCCCTGCTCACGCAGGCGCTCGGGGTGCAAGGGGGGGAAGGCCCAGTTCTGCCCCCCGGCGAACAGGGTATCGGGGGGGGCTCCGGTCGACAGCGTGCGCATGTAGAGCGGGCCGTGCCGCCACGTGTCGTAGCTACAGCCGTTGACCCCGATCGGCAGGTCGAGGTAGAGGCCCAGGCTGCCCTCGGGGGCGTCGTTGCGCAGCGCCTCGAGCTGCTCGTGCATGGCGAACTGAGCGTAGAGGTGCAGCTGGTGGTCGGCCGGGTCGTAGTCGCTCGGGCTGACCGTGCCGTCGCGCAGGGGGGCGGGCCACTGCGGCCAGACTATGCGCAGGCGATCGGTCACCGCCCGGAAACGGGCGTAGTCGTCGATCTCGGGGCGCTCGCGGGCGAATTGCTCGACTGCCTGGCGTCGGGGCGAGTCGGTCGCCATGCAGACCTGGGCTAGCTGGGCGAGGGTGCGCCGCTTGAAGGCCATCTGCTCGCGATACTGGACGTGGGGGGCCGCTTGCAGGGCCGCCCGCTCGGCAAGGGCCGCCGATCCCTCATACAGCGACCGGGCCTTGGCGGATGCGGCGTACTCGGGCGTGGCCTCGAGGTGGAGATAGAGCTCGTTCCACGCCAGCCGCGAGGCGGGGGCATAGGGGCTGGGCTCGAAGGGCTCGTCGAGGAATGCGGCCAAGAGCGGCAGGGTGCCCACCACGCTGCCGCCGCGCTGCGCGGTCCAGTCCATCAGCGCCCGCAGGTCGCCCAGATCGCCGGCGCCGGCGCTGCGCTCGGTGTGCAGGGCATAGAGCAGCAAGAACACGCCCCAGCGTCGGGCTTGGTCGTAGTCCTCGGGGGCGTAGGCTTGCTGGGGGGCCGACAGGACCCGGGCGTGCCCGCGCACGTCCGATCCATCTACCGATCCATCCACCGTCAGCGTCAGCTGGTGGTAGCCGTGGGGCAGGGGGCCGGGCAGGGACAGCTGGCGCGCCACGAAGCGCTGCCCGTCGACATCGTCGTGGGCCACCGGGGGGTGATCTTCGAGGCGGGCCTGCGCCGAGGCCGGGGGGCTGCCGTCTTCGGCCGTCAGGGTCAGGTGGACGCGGCCGCGCTCGAGGTGGGCGGGCAAGTGCACGTTGACGCTGCCCTGGCCCTCCCAGGCCACGATCACCGGCTCGAGCGGGCGGGACCAGCGGGCCCGGCGGGCTGCGAGCAGCTGGGCGTGTACGTCGTCGTCGCCGTCGAGCGTCAGCCCGAGCCCACGCAGGACGGCCCGGAGCACCGAGGGGGACGCATGCTGCGTCTGGCCCGTGATATCGATGTAGCTGCGCTCGATCCCGTGCTCACGGGCGAGCTGGAAGAGCGCGTCATCGGCGGAGGTGGGGGTCTGGCCGTCCATGGTCGGGCGTCGGGACGCCCTTTCTACCGGCGCTCCTGACCCGTGACCACCACCCAGACGATCCGGTCGCCCTCACGGGTCTGCGCTTGTCCCACCCCTACGTGCTCGATGTCCTCGTCGAGGAGCTGTTGGCAGTGGGTGCCGCTTTCGATCCAGGCCAGGGCCAGGGCGCTGGCACGGGCGAAGTCGCCGGCCAGGAATTCCTGCCGCGCGATCCCGTCATAACCGGCGCGATTGGCCCGGGCGAGGGCCGAGCTGCCGTCGCTGCCCTCGTGATCCACCGCAAGCTCTGGGTGGCGGATGAGATCCCCCGCATGCAGGCGGGCCGCGCAGTGCAGCTCGGGGACGAGCTCGACCGGGCCTACCCCGTCGACCATCTCCCCGTCGCACTCGGCCCCGGTCAGGCGAAGCTCAGCGATCTCGTCGACGAGGTCGAGCTCGGCGTCGGCCGAGGCCGTGGGCCACTTGGCGACGCCCGCGCAGGCCGGGGACTCGCCCAGGTCGACGTCGGTCAGTGGGTCGATGCCGCAGGCCGACACGAGCGGACAAAGGAGCAGGGCCCAGCGGGCGGGGCAGAGCATCCCCCGCAGGTTACTGGGCGCCGAAGGCTTGCGTCCACAGGGTGCCGAACTGGCCTCCCGGGTAGTATCCCACGCCGATCTCCTCGAAGTTGGGACTCATGATGTTGGCGCAGTGGCCGTCGCTGTTCATCCACTGGTTCATGGTGCCGGCCGCGTCGGGGGAGCCGCCGGCGATGTTCTCGCCGGCGGCGGAGTAGCTGTAGCCGGCCTTTCCCATGCGGTCCCAGGGGGACTCGCCCGAGGGGTTGGTGTGATCGAAGAAGCTGCGCTCGTGCATGTCCTTGGAGTGCACTCGGGCCGCGCAGCGCAGGGCGGGGTGCATGGTCAGGGGCGGCGCGGATCCAAAGCTGCCTTGTGAGCCGCAGTTGGCCCCCGAGGCGCGGTATTGATTGACCAGCTCGAGGATCTCGACTTCCAGCTGGGCCCATGCCGGATCCCAGTTGGCCACGTCCTCACAGTAGGCGTTGTCGGGGACGTCGGCCGGGGGGGGGTTGCCGCTGTCGTCCGAGTCGCCGCCGTCGGCCGAGTCGCCGCTGTCGGCCGAGTCGCCGTCGTCGGCCGAGTCGCCGTCGTCGGCCGAGTCGCCGTCGTCGGCCGAGTCGCCGTCGTCGGCCGCGTCATCGCCGTCGTCGGTCGCGTTACCGCCGTCGGTCGCGTCACCGCCGTCGCCGTCGTCATCCGCTGCGTCCGCGCCCGGGGATCCTTCGTCGTCGCCCGAGCCTTCGCCCGCGTCGTCCCCGTCCCATGGGGACCCGGGGGGTGGGTCGCTGGGGCCCGAGTAGCAGCCGGCTCCACTGAGCATGGACACGGTCAATAGCCAGGGCAATGAGCGTGGAGGTTTGAGCGGCGCGCACGGGCAGCGCGACGCCGCGGGACGATGCGGCATCAATTGGGACATTGCCCATTCAATATAGGGAGTGCGAAGTGGGAGATTCAATCGAATTTCGGCTGTAAATGCCGTCTGGACCGGTAAACAAGGGGCAGGACGATGAGCACGAGCGCGAGCGTCATTACCCTCGCATCGGACACTGTTGGTTGCATTGCTCCCGAGGTGGTGATGGCTACGCTGGCTACGCTGGGTCAACCTTCGGGGGGGTCGTCGGGGGGGTCGTCGGGGGGGTCGTCGGGGGGTTCACCCGGCGCGGCCAAGACCAGCACCCATGTCGTGGCTCGCTGCTCGTCGAGTTCGCCGACCAGGCCCAGGCCGATCTCGGTCACCTCGGTCGACAGCAGGCTCTGACAGGGCACCGGTCGAGGGAGCCACGTTGTTTCGATGAGCGCGTGGGCATCGCGGGGTCCGGTGGCGACATGCTGCAGCACGACCGCGGCCGAGTACCCGGCTGCGTCCACGCGGCCGCGGGCGTCGATGCCCTCGGGGTCCAGCCGGCCGAAGTATTCGCGGTCGACCATGTCTTGCGCGTGGAATCGTGCTGCGCAGTCGAGTGCCGAGCGTCGGGTCAGTGAGGGGGCCGGCCCCCACTTGCCTCGGGCCTCGCAGTCGGCTCCTTCCTGGCGGATCGCATCGATCCGATCGAAGGTGTCCCATTCCAGGTTGGCCCATGCTTCGGGCCAGTCATCCAGGCCTTCGCAGTACTCGGTCTGCGGCCACGGGTCTGATGTAGGTGTTTGTGTGGAGTCCCCATCGCACGCGGTGGTGATCAGTAGGGTGATCACCCACAGGACATGAGCACGTGAGTACCGGGATTGCACCCGTCCACCGTAGCAGACCGCAATTCTCCGCGGATCGAGCGCGAAATCGATACTTGTATGGATTCTCACTTCAAGACGTAATGCTGTTTAATTAGCCTCTAGGACCCGAATTTCGGGGGATCGAGAGGAAGAAGGGTTTCGCTGATGCGACCATGTGTCAGGGATTCACGTGCCGGCGCATGAATTCAGTGACACGGTGCTTCCACGTCGTTCCCCACGACACTCGCGCTCGATTGACCGTCACGCGGGCCGGAATCGCCTCCCTTCGATTCCGTCCCATTGCGGGCCGCAATGAGGTGCTGCGCTCATGTTGGAGTATTTCGGTTTCTACGACACCACGATCCCCCGCCGTTCCCCCGAGCCCGATCCGGACCCCGACCCGGCCGATGCGGCTCCTGACGCATCCCGACGACCCACGCCGGACGTGCCGAACGAAGCGGCGCCCCGGGACGCCGGTCGGCGACCAGGGCCGGTCCATCGCTCGCGGTGGGACTAGCCTCCCCTGCACGTCGGTCGTCGTGACGTCCCGGGCGTACGGTTGCTCGTGGTCGGGCGACGGATCGGCTCGTTGATCGGGCAATCGATCGGGCAATCGGTCGAGCGCTGCGATCGGCGGTGTGGCCACGTTACACAGGGGTGACGCCGAGTGACGCGGCCATGACGGGCGATGGCCGACTGTCGATGGTCGCCCGTCGGCGGGCGAGGTGACGGCCGGTGGGTCGAGGGGGCGGTGGTTCGAGGGGTTGGACGCGTCGCCACCGAGCCACCGAGCTCGGGCTCATCGGTCGCAAGCGCGAGCGTACAAGAGCGAACCTCGATCGCGAGATCCTCGCGTCCTGGCCACCATGGGGTCCTCGACTTCAACGTATGATCAAAGGGTGGAGAGGCCAAGCGATACTGACCTACTGTACGCCTGGCGTAAGGGATCCACTGAAGCGGGGGAGCGGTTGTGCACCCGCTACTACGACGCGGTCGTGCGATTCTTCGCCACCAAGGTCACCGAGGATCTCTCCGATCTCGTGCAGGAGTCGTTCAAGGCCTGTGTCGAGGGCAAGGATCGGATCGACGAGTCCTTCCGCGGGTATCTGTTCGGGGCCGCGTACCGGATCTTGCAGCGCTACTTCCGTCGCAAATATCGCGCGCCCGAGGGCGAGCTGTTGTCGTGCTCGATCCGAGATCTTCGCCCGGGGCCCAGCACCGTGCTGCGGGGAGCCGACGAGAAGCATCAGCTCTTGTCGGCCTTGCAGGCGCTGCCGCTGGAGATCCAGGCGGCCCTCGAGCTGACGTACTGGGAGGAGCTGTCGAGCCCCGAAATAGCGGTTGCGCTCGACATCCCTGCGTCGACCGTGCGCAGCCACCTGCGGCGGGGGCGGATCATGCTGGAGCGGACGATGCGGGGGGCGGAGTCCTGAGCCACCGCGGCGCCGTATTCGGCGAGGATCTTCGGTGAGTGTTTGGGGATGATGCGTCCCTGGTGCTTGTTTTCGAACATCGATCGTACATACGCACGGGGGCGCGTGCACCGGGGATCTGCGGGGGTCGAGTGGGGGGTCGGCCGCCAGACCGCCGTGATCGACTTTTTGCTGAATTTGTTCGAATTGCGTGATGAAAATCCGGAGCACTGGCCATCTACGGAACGTAGCCGAGACGAAGCACTGGTGGGTCCGGTCGAGCCTCGGTTGTCGACGTCCATGTCATGGACACGATACGAACAAGTGTTCGATTGTTTCAGAGCAATCCATGGCCTCGATCGACCAATGGTCGAGGGCGAATGGAGAGGCTCGGCTCAGGACGAGTGGGCGATGACGAGTCGGGCGGTGGGCTGCGGGTAATTCATGCGGCCGATCTCCGTTGTGGTCAGTGCTGAAGTCGAGGCGGTGGCCCTGGCCCGCAGTCGCGGATCCGGGTGGATCCGAGTGGATCCGAGTGGCTTCGAGTGAGTCCAGCAAGATGGATCCAGCAAGAGCAAGATGGATCCTAGGGTTCTTTGCCGATTCGGCCACGCTCGATGTCGACGGCGCGAGCGCCCGATGGGTCGAAACCCGGGAGGAACAACCGGTGTCGAATCGATAGCGCGGACCTCGAGTATCATTTTCTAGTGCAAGGAATCCGTAGCCGCGAAGTTATAGTGTCTGAATGCATCTCTTTTATATGCGTAGAATGTTGAACTGTTAAATTGCTGAGATTGCGTTAGTGCTTCTCGTCCCCTTTTTTTATCGCGTTCGAGGCGATCTGTCGCCTCATGGCCCCATACACGTGAAGAACATGTCAACAAATCGCTCTTTCCACGCTTGTCTCCTCGTGCTCGCACCGGCTGTTGCGCTGGCCTCTTGGGGGTGCGGCGCGGACGTCTCCAATGACCCGACCGAGGCCGAGTTCGATGCCGACACGCCCCGGATCATTGGAGGATTTCCCGCCAATAGCCCGGTGTTCGATGCCATCGGTGCCCTCGGCATTCCGCTCCAGTCGCCCGTACTCGCCGCGCAAGGCGATGATCTCGCCGAGGCGCTGATGGCTCGGCCCTACGTCAAGGGCGTGCCCTTGATGGAAGAACAAGACACGCACTTCCCGTTTTGCTCGGGCTCTTTGATCGCCCCCAACGCGGTGCTGACCGCCGAGCACTGTGTCGACGCGTTGTCGGGGGACGAAGAGTTCCTCATCGGGTTCGACGGCACGAATCCAGATCAGGCGGTGAGGATCTTGGGGGTCGTGACGGAGACCACGATTCCCGGGGGCTTCATCGGTCTGGGCAGCGATCTGGCGGTGGCGATCCTCGAGACGCCGGTCGTAGGCGTCGATCCGGTCGGGTTCGGGGCGGTCAGCGATGCCGACGTTGGCGGTGCGTACATTGGCGTGGGCTATGGCGTCCGCAACAACAACGGCGAAGCCGGGCTGCGGTACCTGGGGCAGATGAACCTGCTGGGGGTCGGCGGCAACCACGCGCTCAACGTGTGGGGGACCTTCGAGGAGTACGCCGCGCAGTTCGTCAACCTCGTCAACTTTCCCCCGGGTTTTCCCGCCGACGTGGCGTTACCCTTCTTCGATCTGATCGACGAGTACGAGGCGACCTTTGGCGGTGCGCCTGGCAATGCGCAGGCGTGCTTCGGCGACTCGGGCGGGCCGGCGCTCCGGCTGGAGAACGGCGAGCTGACCGTGTACGGCGTGACCTCCGGCGGCGTCGGGACCGACACCCAGATCTGCGACTGGGGCGGCGTCTACGCGACGATGGGGCCCAAGGGGCTGGATCTCATCAATGCCGCGCTCGCCTGTGAGTTGGTGCCCGAGCAGGGTATGTGCGACGGCGTGAGCACGGTGACGCGCTGCAAGCCCCCGATCGAAGGGGGCTGGGAGGTCGTGGAGACCGATTGCTCGCTGTTCGGTCTGGTGTGCGGCGAGGACGGCATGGGCGGCCTGACGTGTGTTCCCGATCCCTGTGAGGGCCTGCCCGAAGAAGGCACCTGCGACGGGGATACCGCCGTGACGTGCAGCGAGCCCGGAGACGGGCCGCGGCGGGTGATCGAGACCGATTGCGCCGCCTTCGGGGGAACCTGTGGGTTCGACGAAGCGGGCGAGGTCATGTGTGACGGGATCTTGAGCTGCGAAGGCAACTGTGGAGGGTTCGTGCCCGGGCCCGACGGTCAGTTCTGCTTCTGTGACGAAGTGTGCTCCGACTTTGGCGACTGTTGTGACGATTATGTCGAGGTCTGCGAGGGCGGCGGCGGCTCGGAGGGCGGCGGCTCGGAGGGCGGCGAGTCGGGCGGCGGCGAATCGGACGGCGGCGGCGAATCGAGCGGCGGCGCCTCGTAGCCCGCGCGCGAGCAGACGATAAGCGGCGCGCTCGCACGACGAGCGCGCCGCGGCGCTTCGGCCGATGGCTTGGCGTCATTGAGGCCAGAGCTCGCGCTTGTCAGATCGATCGGTCAGCAGGTCACTCGCCTGCGATAGCCACTGAACAACATCGTGACCCATAGCCAGGTGAAGAGCGGAGGATTCTTGGGTGATGCTTGGCACGAACATCCCGAACCGCGGTCAATGTTCGGTGCATCATCATCGGTGCCTGCGGTGGTAGGGTCTACAGGGAAGAATGTTCCTCCAATGGTTCCCGCGGTTTGTCCCGTGCTGGTGCCAGTGAGAGCATCCCCGGTGCTGGTCTCATCCGCGCTGCTTCCAGACACAGTCCCTGAGGGGTCGATGGTGCAATCGCTGAGGCAACCGTCGTTTTCGTCCTTGTTGGCGTCGTCACACTCCTCGACGCCGTCGTGAACGAAGCCGTCGCCGCATGAGGCGAGCGTGCAGGTATCGAGGCAAGCGTCGCTATTGTCAGTGTTGGCGTCGTCGCAGTATTCGACGCCGTCGTGAACAAAGCCGTCGCCGCACGAAGCGATGGTGCAATCGGTGAGGCAGGCATCGTCGTTGTCGGTGTCGGCGTCGTCACACTCTTCAACGCCATCACGAACGAAGCCGTCACCGCACACGGCCATCCCGCAGCCGGCCACGCAGGCGTCGTCGTCTTCGTCGTTGCCGTCATCGCACTGCTCGACGCCGGCCTGAACGAAGCCATCGCCGCAGATGGCCAGGGTGCAGTCGACGAGGCACTCGTCGTCGTTGTCAGCGTCGCCGTCGTCGCATTCCTCGACGGTGTCGAACACGAATCCGTCGCCGCAGCTGGCGATCACGCAGGTGCTCAGGCAGCTGTCGGTGTCGTCGTCGTTGCCGTCGTCGCAGTCCTCGACGCCGGCCTGTAGGAAGCCGTCGCCGCAGGTGGCGGAGGCGCAGGTGCTCGGGCAATCGTCGCCATCGTCGGCGTTGCCGTCGTCACACTGCTCGACGCCGGCGTGGACGAAGCCGTCGCCGCAGCTGGCGTCGGTGCAGGTGTCGAGGCAGGCGTCGGTGTTGACGTCGTTGGCGTCGTCGCAATCCTCGAGGCCGGCCCGCTGCACGCCGTCGCCGCAGAAGGCGACCTGGCAGTTGTTGAGGCAGTCGTCGAAATTGTTGGCGTTGCCGTCGTCGCAGGCCTCGGACCCGGTCCACGGGACCCCATCGCCGCAGAAGGCGTTGACGCAGGTGTTTCGGCAGGCGTCGTCGTCGTCGGCGTTGCCGTCGTCGCATTCTTCGACGCCGGCCTGTACGTAGCTGTCGCCGCAGGTCGCTGTTTGGCAGGTAGTCGGGCAGTCGTCGGTATCGTCGGTGTTGCCGTCGTCGCAGGTCTCGTCGGGATCGACGACCATGTCGCCACAGTTGGGCGGCTCGTTCGAGCACTGCGCGCTGCACCCGTCGCCGCCGATCCCGTTGCCGTCGTCGCACGCCTCGCCCGGGTCGACAAAGCCGTTGCCGCAGCAGGCCGCGTCGAGCCGGATGATCGCCTCGCTCGCCACGCCGCTGTCGTTGAGCTCGATCTGGACATAGAGCGAGCCGTCGTTGGCCAGCGCGCGGGAGGGGTTGGTCTCAGTCGTCAGGAGGTTGATGATGATCGCGTCGCCGAACCCGTCGCCGTCGGTGTCGAGCTCGTCCCCCGCCGAGACCAGCGCGCGCGAGGTGGCGCCCAGGTCGCCCGGCTGGCAGCTGAAGAAGATCGTCTCGCTTCCGCTCGCGTAGCTCCACCCGTGGGCGAGCACGCCGTCGTCGTTCAGCGAGACCAGCGTTACGCCGGCGCTGGTGGCCAGGGTAACGCCGTCGACGGTGGCCCCCTCCTGCAGCGCGACGGTGCCGTTGTAGGCGATGAAGTCGTCGGTCGCGGTGGCACCATTGGTGTCGCCGGAGAACGCATAGCTGCCGGCGCTGTTGATGGTGACTAGCTCGAAGTTGTCCCAGTCCTCGCCGCTGCCGTTGGGGTCGCCCTCGCGAGCCACCAGCACGCCGTCGACGTAGACGGAGCCGTCGTCAGTCGTGCTACCGGTGTCCATGTAGAGGACGGCGATGAGGTAGGCCCCCCCGGAGGAGACTTGATAGTCGTTGTCGATGCCGACGCTGAGGTCGTCGATGACGAAACCACCCACCATGTCGCCGGACTGGAGCAGGGCGGTCGCGCTACCCAGCGTGGCGCTGGGGCTGCTCATCAGCGCTCGGGCCTCGGTGTTGGGGCCGCCCGTGAAGCTGAGGCCGGCGATCCAGTAGGCTTGCCCGGCAAAGGATATCGACGGGCGTGAGAAGCCGGTGAATACGGTGCCGACCGGCTGACCGGGAGCGGGCGACCCTTCGAGCGCCAACAGGCCCAGGTGCGTATAAAGCGAGTCGGCGCCGTCGGCGTTGGGGCTATAGATGAAGCCCCCGGACGGGTTGGTCCCCAGAGCTGCATCACCGCCTAACAAGACGTACGCGGGCTCGTCGGTCTCGGTGAAGATGACCCGGTCTTCGCGAAAGACGTACCCTGCGCCGCTTTGCAGCGTGCCGCGGAATGCCACCGCACCGCTGGCCTCGGCAAACGGGACCGAGACCGTATCGATGGCTTCGACCGCGCCGACGGGGATCGAGCCGGTCTGGGCCACGATCTGCCCGGGGACGACCGCTGCATGTGCGTCTGCAAAGCTCGTCGTCGACATACAAATAATGAACAGAAAAACGAACAAATTTCTGCGGATCGTCTTCATTGTATTCCTTTATAATACGACGACAGATCGATGGAGCCAGCAGAGTATATTCTATGCTTTCTCATCGAGATCTACGATCGCCGGTTTCTTCTTGATGGAGCAGTGAAATCATGTGGATATGTCTCTCTCGACTAGAGGGGGAACATACAGAATCCTTCAGAGGTGCAATTCATGCCGGCTGGACACTCCTGAGAGCCCTCACAGGAGAGGACGCAGGCGCTTGGAAGGTTCATATCGCTAAAGCCTGTGCAGATCGGCGTAGCAGTGCCAGAAGGTGAAGCCGGGCAGTCGCAATCACTAGAACATTCGATCATTGCACAGACCGTATGAGACGGCGTGGCTGCGTCGGTTGCACAAATTTCCGTACTTGAGCAGAGGCCCTGCGGGCATGGCGCGTAATACGATGCGTCGATGAGCTCTTCTGTAGCTTCATCATCATCGCAAGATTCAGGATTACGATCGCTCGTCGAATCGACCATATAATCGTCGAGTGGCGGTGGAGATGAAGGAGCGCCGACACAAGAAGAAGTAGCGACGAATGCAAGGAATAGATGGGGTCGAATCATCTTGCCTCCGGAATTGAGATTGTCGCGCGATGGTCCGGCGTCTTGGAGGGGGGATGGCTCGTTCGTCAGATGCGAGCTCCAAAAGACACCAAGATGCCGCCACGATGGGGCCGTGGGGACAGGACGAACGAGCGCCCCGGTTTACTATTCTTCATCAGTAGTGCCGCTCCTGCGCTGGTGAGTCCTATCCCGAGGGTGGTGACGCCGATGCCGACGCCGAGGTCGATCGCGCGGGTCCGCTGTGCTCTGGCGAGCTCGACCTCATAGTCAGGATGATCGGTCGTCCAGCCGATCTTCCTCATTTCTCTTCGAAACCAGGGTACCTGAAGGCTGCCCGCGATGAGCAACGCGATCCCGCTCATTCCGACGGCCGCGCCCGAGAGCGTCAAGATGGGCCCTGCTAGCATTCTTCGCCGCGAACGTGGTCGAGGTCGTCGGGAGGTGTCAACGGCCGAAGTCTCTTGGTCGCTGGTCTTCAGTCGAGGAGCGATGGAGTCGCTTGTTGGCTCTTGAGCCACTGAGTTCGGGTGGGCGTCGCCCCCCAAATCTGCCGCGGTTTGAGCGCCTTCGCTCGAAATGGGGTCTTCAGGAGGACTGCCGAAGCCTTTTGTGGCCGGCTCTCGAAGAGATCGCACCAGCGCCAGCGCATGCAGCGAATACTGCGATGCCGGCCGAGATCGTACCACAAGACGCACGAGACACCCGTCGCACATCCGCTGCAGATCTTGATGAGCCGGCCACAAAAGGCTTCGGCAG
>JBCCWC010000284.1:0-14640 GCA_039194325.1 Myxococcota bacterium | reverse complement strand
GTCCTCCAGGCTCTGGACCGCCTTGACCGCCTCGCGCACCACGTCTTCGTCGGGTGACAACAAGACCTCGACCAGGGCCCGCATCTGCCCCCGTCGCCGCTCCAGGCAGGCCATGCGCACGTCCATCAGGTGCGTCGACTGATCCCGGCGCACGTTGGTGGCCCGACAGACCTCCACGTGGTGGCCGACCCAGGCCGCCGCCCGGCCGTCGAGCTCTTGATCGACCCGCTCCCACTGGTCGCGGGCATAGTGCAGCTCGGTGGTCTCGAAGGCGGCCTCGATCTCCGCCCGACGACCGTCGTTCCACACCTCGTTCATGCGATCGGCCGCCCCGGTGCACACGTCGGTGTCCGACGACATCGCCTGGGCGATCCCCCAAGAGCTGATACCGGTCAGCAGCACGCCGCCCAGCGCAAACAGGGCCCGACGCCGGCGCTTGGCCGGATCGGCCTGCAGGGCCGTGATGAGCGCGTCCATGCTGGGGAAGCGCTCCTCGGGGCGCTGATGGAGCGCGCGCAGGACCACCCGATGCACCCACCCGGGCACGGGCGTGTCCTTGGGCGTCTCGCTGATCCGCCCCTCGGTCACCCGAGCGATGAGCTCGTCGCGATCGTCGTCGGGGAAGGGCAGATAGCCGTAGAGCGCCTCGTAGAGCGCCACGCCAAAGCTGAACTGATCGGTCTCGGGACCCACCGCCAGGCCCAAGAACTGCTCGGGCGCCATATAGGCGGGGGTGCCCACCGTGCGGCCGACCTGGGTGAGCTTGGTGTCCTGCGTGGAGCCGATCACGTCCATCAGGCTGCCGCGCTCGCGAAAGATCTCGGCCGGGTCCAGGCGTCGCGCCCGGATGCTGCGCTCGTTGATGGGAGGCTCGGAATCGGACTGGTGCTTGTCGTCTTGGTCCTGGCTCTTGGCGAGCCCGAAGTCCACCACCAACACCCGACCGTCCTTGCCGATCAGCACGTTGGCCGGCTTGAAGTCGCGGTGGGTGATCCCGGCCGCATGCGCGGCGGCCAGGCCCCGGGCTGCGTGCACGAAGACATCCACGACCTCGCGCCACTGTCGCTCGCTTCGAACCATCCACTTGTCGAGCGAAGAGCCATCGACGTACTCCATGGCCATGTAGATCTGGCCATCGACCTTGTCGACGTCGTGGACGGTGACGATGTTGGGGTGCGAGAGCTTGGCCAGCGCCTGGGCCTCGCGGATCAGGCGGGCCTGCCCGGTGGAGTTGCGGCTGTCGTTGCCCCTCTTCTTGCGCAGCAGCTTGAGCGCGACCTTGCGATCGAGCTTGGGGTCGTAGGCGGTGCACACCACCCCCATGCCGCCCACCCCGAGCAGATCCAGCACCGTATAGTGGCCGATCTTGGTGGGCGTGGTGCGTGGTATGGGGCCGGAGTTGTCGTCCTGATAGTCCACGGTCGGCCGATCGACCTGGTACTTCGCCAGGCGAACGATCTCTCCGCTCGAACGTCGACCGCCCACGTCCCGCTCAGTATCCCGGACGAGGGCCGGCTCCGTCGAGTCTCAGCCTCATCCGGGGACCCACCAAAGTTGCCCTGTGGACGCGTATGGGCCCATACTCCGATCACGGGGCATGAGCGACCGTAGACGCCATGCGCCTACCTCGACCTCGGGGCCCACAGGGGAGACCCTCACTCACTCCTGGCGCAAGCGGGTCACCGTGGGTTCACTATGGGTTCACTATGGGTTCACCACGGGTCCACCACGGGTCCACCACGGACTGGGGAATGGAAAACCCCCGGCCTAGAACCCGACACGGCGCATGATGAAGCGGGGGAGGCGGCGAATGACCGCCATCACCAGGGCCCAGATCCGCGGGGCGTAGGCGACCGGCGACGCGCGATCGATCGCCCGCAGGGCCCGCGTTGCCACGGGCTCGGGATCGGCAGCAAAGGGAGGCTCGGGCAGGCCCGCGGTCATCGAGGTACGGACGAACCCTGGCTTGATGCATACGGTGCGCAGGCCGCGAGCGTGCTCGCGGTGGTCGAGGCCCTCCAGATATGCTGAAAGACCGGCCTTACTGGCCCCGTAGAGCACCACCGGGGTTCGTCCCCGATCGCCGGCCACCGACGAAAACACGCACAGCGTACCGCCACCGCGAGCGAGCAGCCGCCGCTTGGCGTGCTCACAGAAGATCACCGTATGGGTGAAGTTCACGGTCAGCATGCGTCGAGCGCGATCGAGATCGGCCTCGAGCCGGTCTTGCCCATCGAACATCCCGGCGGTGACGATCACCGCCTCGAGGTCCCCGAGCGCCTGCTCGGCCGCCTCGAGCGCGGGTGCGAAGGTCTGTGGCTGCTCGAGATCGCAGAGCGCATGGCCGACGGTGGCACCGTCTGCCCCCCGTAGGGCGAGATCTCGGGCGCTGCGTACCAGCTCTTGCTCGTCGCGTCCCAAAAGGACGAGGGCATCACCGCGAGCGACCATCTGCCGCGCGATCGCCCGTCCGATCCCCCGGGTCGCCCCCAGCAGCGCGGCCTTCATGGCCGCTGAGCATAGCAGCAAGGGGATCCATGGGGAGATCTGCGGGGGATTCAGCGGGGCGCCTGGCGCAGCATCGACGCGGGCGCCCCAGGGGGATCGCCCACCAGGTGCACGGTCCGCGTGGGGAAGGCGATCTCCAGCCCGAGCTCGGCCATGGCCTCCATCACCGCCAGCAAGAACTCCTCGCGCACCTGCATGTACTCGGCCCAGACGGTGGTGCGGGTGAAGAAGTAACAAAAGATGTTGAGGCTCGACTCGCCCAGCTCGTTGAAGTTGACCAGGTAGAAGTCGTGATGGAAGCGCTCGTCCCCCTCGATGACCCCGCGGATCGCCGCCACCGCCTGACGCATCTGGGGCGCGGTGGTGGCGTAGCTCAGGCCCACGACCATCTTGATCCGACGCTTTTGCATCCGCGACCAGTTTTGGATCTCGGTGACCGTCATCTTGGAGTTGGGCACGGTGATGAGGCTGTTGGCGAAGGTCCGGACCCGGGTGGTGCGGATGTCGACCTCCTCCACGGTCCCCTCCACGTCGCCTATCTCCACCCAGTCGCCCACCTGGAAGGGGCGATCGATGAACACCACCAGCGAGCCGAAGAAATTGGCGATGGTGTCCTTGGAGGCAAAGGCGATGGCCGCGGTCCCGATCCCCAGGCCGGCGAGCAGCGAGCCCACCGAGTAGCCCAGGTTCTGCAAGATCATCACCCCGCCCACGCTGACCAGGATCACCTTGGCCGTCTTGCGGACGATGGGGACCAGCTGGTCGTCGAAGGTGTCCTCGGTGCCCGCCGCCTTGCGAGCCCACAGCACGCTGAGCTCGCTGATGAGCCGCACCCCGAGCCAGGTGGCCAGCCCGATCGTGGTGGCCTGGTAGATCTGGTTGATGACGTGATCGAGATCGAAAGATTGGATCTGAGGCAAGGGCAGCGCCGTGATCGCGGCCCAGATCCCGCCCAGGCGAAGCGCCCACACCACCGGGAGCGACGCGGCGTCGAGGGTGGCGTATCGCAGCGACTCGGAGGAGACCAGGGCCTTGCCCCGCGCAAACAACCCAGAGGCTAGCCGCCCTAGCACGAAGCCGAGGACCAGGGCCACGAGGGCTCGGCCGATGTCGGCCACGGTCATGCCGACGATCCCGAAGTCCAGCACGTCGCGGAGGGTATCCATGGGGGCGCCGACCATAGCGTCCCGTCCTCGCGGTCGCTACCGACCCGCGCGCCGGGCGATCGACCCCCCGGGACTCGACGGCCTGAGCCCGAGGGCGACCCGCGGTACGCCCGGAGGGCGAACGCTACTCGGCGACCACCGCCAGGCGCCGGGTGCTGCGGGGAACGGCGTGAGGTCCGCGCTCGAAGAAGAACGCGTCCTGCCCAAAGGCCGGCTCGAGCTGGTCGAGCCAGGTGGCTTCGGGATCGTAGCGGGCAAAGAAGGGCCGCCGCACCCACGAGGGGTCGCGGGCCTGGAGGAATTGCAGGCACAGCACCGGCTCGCCCTGCACCTCGGCCACGCCGTCGAGCATGACCTTGCCGGGGAAGGCCGACATCGACGGACCGCGCACCGTTCGGGCCAGGCCGGAGACCTGCCGGTACGCCTGGCGAAAGATGTCCCAGGCACGGACCAGCGGAACCTCGAAGTAGTGCCGCGGGCCCGTGTCCCGCTCCACGAACATATAGTAGGGCACGGCCCCCAGGCGCACCGCGGTGCGCCACAGCGCCGCCCAGGCATCGGGGTCGTCGTTGACGCGGCGGATCAGCGGGGACTGGATCCGAACCTGGGCCCCGGTGGATCGGATCCGCCGGAGCGCTTGCTGGGCGATCGGGGTCGCGAGCTCGGCGGGGTGGCTATAGTGACCCATGACCGCCAGGTGTCGCCCGGACGCGACCACCTGCTCGAACAGGCGCAGCAGATCGTCGGCGTCGGGGTCGGTCACGTAGCGCTGCGGCCAATAGGCCACCGACTTGGTGCCCAGGCGAATGTCCTGCACGTGGGAAAGCGAAGGGTCGAGCAGCGGCTCGAGGGTGTTGCGCAGCGCCCGGGTGCGCATGACCAACGGATCGCCCCCGGTCACCAGCACGTCGCTGACCTCGGGGTGGACCGCGAGGTAGTCGACCACATCGCGGGTCTGCTGGGCCTGGAACTTGATGGTGTCGATGCCCACGAACTGCGCCCAGCGAAAGCAGAAGGTGCAGTAGGCGTGACAGGTCTGCCCCTGGCGGGGAAACAGCAGCACCGTCTCGCGGTATTTGTGCTGCATGCCGGGCAGCGGGCGGCCATCGAGCCGAGGCACGTTGTGGGTCATCTGCCCCGCGGGGTGCGGGTTCAGGCGCATGCGGATGCCATGGGCGGCCGCATCGATCTCACTGCGCGGCGCGTCACGGCCGACCAGCCTCGCCATCGTCGCGTAGTCGTCGGACGCGAGCATGCCCGGCTGCATGAAGGTCAGCTGATAGATCGGATCCTCGGGGACGCGCGACCAGTCGATGAGCTCCTCCATCACGTACTCGTTGGTGCGGAAGGGCAAGACCGTCGAGACGACCATGATCGCCTCCTGGAGCTCTTTGGGGATCCGGCTCCACTGGGGGGTACGCGCGACGTTGGCCCGCGTGATCGCGCGATAGCGTCGGGGTTCGTCGATGTCGTTGGCAGCGTTGGGCACTCGGTCGTCCTTTCGACCCCCGCGTGGGATCGGGGTGAGGCGCCGCCCCGATGGGGGCATGACGCACAATGAGCGTGAGCAGTCCACGCTGGGCCGTGGCCGAGATCCTGGGCACGACCCGTGATGGCCCCGCGATGACCGGCGGCGCCGATCCGTGGAGCGCGCCCATGCGACCGGTCACTCCCGGCCGCGCGACCAGCACGCTCGGGCAAATGCTACCAAGAGTCAAGCTCGATACGTGAAAGTCCGGCGAGCCCCCGGGTCCTGGCCGGCGAACGGGCGCCTTTTTGGCCCCGCCACCGGGCCCGATCGCTCCCGATGGCGGGTTTTGGCGTCTTCTCGCGCATCGGCTCGCCGCTTGCGGCTCGCCGCCGGGCGTTCGAGCATGGGGCCAATGAGCAAGGCTCGCATGCTGGTGGTCTCGGGCTCGGCGAGGCCCAACGGTCCCCTCGTGGCGGTGGTCGACCACGCGTGCGGCGTGGCCCGGGATACGGGCGCCGAGGTTCGGGTCCACGACCTCTCCCGCCTCGACCTGCCGATGATGGCGCACGGGGACCCGACCCAGAACGACCACGCGGCGGTCCGGCAGGTGCGAAGCGATGCCCGATGGGCCGAGGGGTTCGTCCTGGTGACCCCGGAGTACCACGGCAACATGAGCGGGGCGCTCAAGAACTGGTTCGACTTCTTGTACCTCGAGCTGGCCGGCAAGTTCGCCGGGGTGATCGCGGTGACCGGCGGGGGCGGAGGTGACATGTCCTTGACCGCGGTGCGTAACTGCGTCAACTGGTGCCACGGTTTCACCCTCCCCTACCACGCCGCTGCCCGACCCACCGACTTCGGTCAGGGGCGGCTGGGCGCAACGATCGGCGAGCGGGTCGCTCGGATCGTGTACGACGTGTGTCGGTATGCGCCACTGGTGCATACCGCCTTCGAGGCGGCGCGCACCGAGGGTCCGGGAGTGAGGGCCGGGGTCGCCGGGCTTCATCATCACGACGATCGCGACGCCGAATAGGGCTCGTGTGGGGCTTGGCCTTCGTCGCTCGCGGCAGTGTTTCCCGTACGAGCGTCCCGAAAGGAGCACTCGCCCACCGCGTGCATACGCCATGGATCGTTTGGCCCATTGGCCAGCTCGCGACCCGCCGTCGTCCACGTTACGTCGTGCCGACGAGGAGCACGCCGCGCGGGTGAACCGAGCGAGGGGGCTTGGTAGCCTGGTCTCTATGTCGTGGCCCCTCGAGCCCGATCAGATCCACGGGTGGGAATCGGGCCCCAACAGGACCCGCATCGCTCGACTGAGTCGGCACGTGATCGGCGTCGAGCTGGTGGGCTCGATCCCGGTCGAGGGGTGTATGGCCCTCGAACCCTGGCTCGAGCACTACCTCCCCGACTCGGGCGCCGCGCATCTGTTTTGGAATGCGCACGCCATGAAAGACTACGATCCGTCGCTGCGCTGGCGATTTCAGAAGATCCTCAGTCGACATCGAGCCGAGTGGGAGGCCATGCACGTGCTGTTCACCTCGGTGTTCGTCGGCATGATCACCGCGGCGGTCAACCTGACCTACGGCGGAGGGATCCGCATGCATCGTGACCCCGTGGCGTTCGACGCCGCCCTCGAGCGCACGCTTGCCGTCCAGTGAGTGAGCCGGCCCGCTCCCCGGACCGCTCCGGACCCGCTCCCGGGCCCGCTCAAGGAAAGCTCAGCACCACGTTCACCGCATTGGCCCCCCCAGCGGGGATCACGAAGTCGGGGACGGTATCGTCGTTGAGATCCGCGACGGCGATCGCCAACGGGTTGAGCGGCACTTGATACACCCCGACCACTTGGTAGAGCGTGCCGCCGGCCCGGCTATAGATCGCCAGCTCGGCCGTGTCGCGCCGCACCACGGCCATCTCCAGCATCCCATCGCCGGTCACGTCGGTCAGCCCCACCGCGTAGGGCTCCGGGCCCACCGGAACCGCCTGGAGGGTACGCCAGCCGCCATTGCCGTCACCCCTCAGCAGGCCGATCCGATCGTCGTCGAAGTTGGCGGTGACCAGATCGATAGCGCCGTCGTCATCCATGTCGGCCGCGGCCACGCTCCGTGGGCCCGGGCCTACTGTCTCCCGCTGTTCGGGGGCAAAGGTGCCGCTGCCGTCCCCGCGCAAAATAGAGACGGTGTCTTCCCCCTGGTTGACCACCGCGACGTCGAGATCGGCGTCGTCGTCGAGATCGACCACCACCAGATCATAGGGCTCGGCGCCCACCGGGTAGGCCTCGGCCGGCAAGAACCCGCCGGCCCCGTCACCCCGGCGCACGACCAGCTCTTCGGACAGCTCGGCCACCGCCAGCAGGTCGCCCCACCCGTCGTCGTCCAGATCCACCACCGCCACCGAGCGCGGACCCATCCCCGCCGCCTGCGGGCTCTGATCGGTGAACTGACCGGTGCCGTCCCCGTAGTACACCGCCACGTAGTTGGTGCCCGGGTTGGCCCCGGCCAGATCGATGATGTCGTCCTGGTCGATGAAGCCGGCCGCGATCCCGCGGGTCCCAAAGCCTCCCGGTAGCGCGATGGGAGGCCCGAACATCCCCTGCCCCTGGCCCAGCAGGATCGAGTGGCCGTCGGATCCCACGTCGGCGGTGACGATGTCCACGAACCCATCGCCTTGCAGATCGGCCAGCACGACGTCTGAGGGCACCATGCCGGTGACGTAGTCGACGCCGTCGAAGTAGCAGACCTCCCCTACGTCGACGACCCCGTTGCCGCAGGTCATCGGAGGCGGGCCCGTGTCCGGGTCGACCGTCTCGCTGCTGTCGACCGGGCCACTGCTGCTGGTGCTGGTCGTGGTGCTGCTGCCCGTGCTCGAGCTGCTGCCCGAGCTTCCGCTGTCGGTTGTCGGCGTCATCATGCCGTCGTCCCCGCAGCTGCTGCCTAGCCACAGCAGCGCCGACAGTCCCCAAAGCCCCCCATGTCGTGCGAACCCGATGCCCCGAAACCTCGTCATCAGGCCGATGCTACCCGAAGACCGCAGGTGCGCCTCGACGTCGTGGTCCCTGCCGTGCCCCTGCCGTGCCCCTGCCGTGCCCCCGCCGTGCCCCTACCGTGCCCCCGCCGTGCCCCCGCCGGGCCCCCGCCGGGCCCGTGTACGGCCGCAGGGGGTCAGCCCGCGCGCCGGGGCGTCATCTTCAGGTTGGCCACCAAAAAGCCCCACAGATCCGTCCATTCCTCGATCCGCTTGGCGGTGGGCTTGCCCGCCCCGTGCCCCGACTTGGTGTCGACCCGGATCATCACCGGGGCGTCCCCGGCGTGCGCATGCTGGAGGGCGGCGGTGAACTTGTAGCTGTGGCCTGGCACCACGCGGTCGTCGTGGTCGGCGGTGTAGACCAGGGTTGGGGGGTAGGCGGTGCCCGAGCGCAGGTTGTGGTAGGGCGAATAGGCCCGCAGCGCCTCGAAGTGCGCCGGATCCTGGGGGGAGCCATAGTCCGACTCCCAGGCCCAGCCGATCGTGAACCGGTTGAAGCGTAGCATGTCCATCACCCCCACCCCGGGCAGGGCCGCACCGAACAGGTCGGGCCGCTGGGTGATCGCCGCCCCGACCAGCAGGCCCCCGTTGCTGCGCCCGCCGATCGCCAGCTTGGAGGGGCTGGTCTTGCCCTGATCCACGAGCCACTGGGCGGCGCCGATGAAGTCGTCGAAGACGTTTTGCTTGTGCCGCTTGGTGCCCGCCGCGTGCCATGCCTCGCCGTACTCGCCGCCCCCCCGCAGGTTGGCCACCGCGTAAAGGCCCCCCATCTCCATCCACACCAGGTCGGGCACCGAAAATCGCGGGGTGATCGCGATGTTGAAGCCGCCATAGCCGTACAGATAGGTGGGCGTGTCGGGGCTGGGGGTGACGTCCCGATGGTGCGACAAGAACATCGGCACTCGGGTGCCGTCCCGGCTTTCGAAGAACACCTGCTCGGTCACGTAGTCCTCGGGCGAGAACGCGACCTTCGGGGCGCGAAACACCTCGCTGCGGCCCTTTTGCGGATCGAAGCGCATGATCGTGCGCGGGGTGGCGAAGCTCGAGTAGGCGTAGAACGTCTCGGAGTCGCGGCGCCGGCCGGAAAAGCCCTCCACCGCACCAAGCCCCGGCAGCGCCACCGCGCCTTGGGAGCGGCCCCGACGATCGAACAACTCGACGCGGGCGTGGGCGTCCTCGAGGTAGCGCAGGATGAAGGTGTCACCGACCAGGCTGGCGCCGCGCAGGGTATAGGGCGCCTGCGCGATGAGCTCGCGCTGGTTGCGACCGGGCGGCTTGCGCACGTCGATCGCCACCACCCGCCCACGCGGGGCCTGGTCGTCGGTGCGAAAGTAGAAGATCGGGCCGTCGTTGGCGATGAACGCGTAGCTGGCGGGGAAATCGGACACCACCGGTCGGATCGGCCCCTTGCCCACGGATCGGCCCAGCCGCTGGACGAACACGCTCTTGCGTCGATCGGTGCCGATCCGCACGGTGAGCACCAGGTACTTGCCGTCCTCGGTCACCTCAGGGGTAAAGCTCCACTCCTTGTGATCGGGACGGGCGTAGACCAGCACGTCGTCCCGCTTGGGGGTACCCAGGCGGTGGAAGTAGACCTTTTGGTCGTAGTTGACCCCCGCAAGCTCCTCGCCCTGCTCGGGGGCGTCGTAGCCCGCGTAGTAAAAGCCCCGGCTGTCCTTGGTCCATGTGACCCCGGTGAACTTGATCCAGTCGATCCGGTCGGTGGAGTCCTGGGTGGTGGCCATGTCGCGCACGTGCCACGTCTGCCAGTCCGATCCCGAGGCCGAGGTGCCATAGGCCAGCCAGGCACCATCGGGGGACACCTTCATCCCGGCCAGCGCCACCGTGCCGTCGGGGGACAGCGCGTTGGGGTCGAGCAAGACCTCCGGCGGGCCGTCGAGGCGATCGAGGGTGTAGATCACCGACTGGTTTTGCAGGCCATCGTTGCGGCTGACCACGTAGCGCGAGCCCTCCCGGGACGGCAGGCCCCAGCGCTCGTAGTTCCATAGCGTGGTCATGCGCGCACGGATCGCGTCGCGCTCGGAGATCTGCCCCAAGTAGCCGAAGGTGAGCGCGTTTTGGGCCTCCACCCAGGCGCGGGTCTTTGCGCTGTCGAGATCTTCGAGCCAGCGGTAGGGGTCGGCCACCGCCTGACCGTGGTAATCGTCGACGACGTCGACCCGCTCGGTCGAGGGATAGACAAAGCCGGTCGGGTCGCCGTCCGTTGGCGTGGCGTCGGCGCTCGCTCGAGCGGCAGACGACCGATCCACGGCCGGCGGCGGATCCGGGGGCTCGGTGTTCTTGTTGGGGCCGCAGCCCACCGCCACGCTCACCACCACCCCCGCCAGCACGCGGGCCTTGGGTCTGGATCCTTGGGTCCTCATCGTTGGTCGCCGTCCTTTGCCGTTGCTCGTGAGCTCACGGGCGCGGCGCCGTTTCTATCGCCCCACCCCGGGAACGACAAACCGAGGGGGTCGCCGCGGGGATCGCCGCGCCCGTCGGGGTCGACACAACCCCTCGCCCCTCACCCCGCCCAGGTCGGCCACACCAGCGGGCTTCCGGTCGTCGGCACCGCGGCGATGTCGAAATCGGCCACCAGCTCCTGGGCGCTCACTCGGCCCACCGCGGGGCCAACCAGCCCCACCGAGCGGGCGAGGATCGCGATCACCCGCTGGGGATCGACCCCTTCGTGGCGGAGCTGGGTGATGTCGGGGGCCCCGTGGCGCTTACCGAGCTTGTATCCGTCCGGTCCGAGCACCAGCGGAACGTGAGCGTAGCGCGGTGTGGGCAGCCCGAGGGTTTGCTGGAGCAGCATCTGCCGTGGGCTGCTGTCCAGCAGATCCGCCCCGCGCAGCACGTGGGTGACCCCCATGGCGGCATCGTCGACCACCACCGCCAGTTGGTAGGCCCAGGCCCCATCGGCTCGACGCAGCACGAACTCACCCACCTCGGACGCAACGTCCTGGCACTGGCGCCCGTAGACGGCATCGTCGAACGCGACGATCCCCGCCGGGGTGCGCCAGCGGATCGCCTGGGGTCTGTCGCGGTGACACACCTTGTCGCGGCACGTGCCCGGGTACACCGGCTCACGACCTGGACCGACCGAGGCCGCCTCCCGCAGCTCGCGGCGGGTACAGGTGCACGGGAAGGTCGACAGCCGAGCCAGGGCCGCCTCGTACAGTGCCGCTCGCTCCGACTGCCGGTAGGGCCCGTGGGGGCCGCCCGCGCCGGGGCCCTCGTCCCAGTGAAGGCCCAGCCAGCGCAGGTCGTCGAGCTGATCGCGCTCGAAGTGGGCCCGCGAGCGCCCGGGGTCGAGATCCTCCACGCGCAGCACGTAGCGACCGCCTAGCGCTCGAGCCCACAACCAGCACAGCAGCGCCGTGCGAGCGTTGCCCAGATGCAGGCGGCCGCTGGGGGTCGGTGCGTAGCGTCCGCAGGGCGGGCTCATCGCACCCGAGGATGGCGCGTCTTTGCAGCGGACGTCCACGGGGGCCGGGATCGTCCCCCGAGACGTCCTTGGGCGGCGTCCTTGGGCGGCGTTATCGGGCGGCGTTATCGGGCGGCGTCCTCGAGCGGCGGTCACGGCGGCACGGACTCACCGCCCGGTCGTCCGCGGTCGCCTACCTTATCCCTGGCGTCTTATCCTGGCGTCTTGTCCTGGCGTCTTGTCCTGGCGTCTTATCCTGGCGTCTTATCCTTCCATCAGGTGCGTGCCGTGGGTGATCGCAGCGCCGGCCCGCAACGCGGCGGCCACGTGCACCACCTCGGCCAGCTCCTCGGGGGTGGCTCCGGCCGCGATCGCGTTCTTCTTGTGGATCTCGAGGCAGTAGGGGCACTGGGTGGTCAGCGCGACCGCGACCGCCATCAACTCCTTGGTCTTCTTGGGGAGCGCGCCGTCGGCCATCACCGCCTTGTCGTAGGCCCAAAAGTTGTCGGTCGCGTCCTTGGCCAGCTTGCCCAGCGTGCCCAGCTTCTTCAGATTGTTCATGTCGTACATCGGTCGGTCGTCCTTGGTGTCGGTGTCGGGTGAAGTCTCGGATCGCCACCCGATCCGGGCCGATCCGTCCTCCATCATCCGCAGAACATTCGGTCGATCGACGGGCTGCGTTACGGCGGCGACGATCCGAACGAATGAGGGCCGATCGCGCGACGATCGGACCCATGGGGGCCGTCCCGTGCGAAGCCCGATGCACACCCGGCCAACTCACCGAATAGACGCCGAACTGACGACGGATCGGCCATGGGACTGTGTGCCGGATCACGGCGATCCGGTAGCGTTCCCGGAGCGGGTGCGCCACTCTGCGGAGCGCATCGTGGCCGATCGTTTCGACATTTCTCAGCGCAAGAAAGACCACTTGGCGCTCTGCGCGGGTCCCAACGTCGCCTTTCGTACCAAGACCACCCTGCTCGAGGAGGTGGAGCTTCACCACTGTGCGCTACCCGAGATGCACGCGGACGAGGTCGACAGCACCACCCCGCTGCTGGGCAAGACCCTCACGGCGCCGGTCATCGTCGCCGCGATGACCGGCGGCACAGACATCGCCGCCGCGATCAATCGCGACCTGGCCCGGGCCGCCGACGAGCTGGGGCTGGGCTTTGGCCTGGGCTCGCAGCGGGCGATGTTCGAGCGCCCGCAGACGGCATGGACCTTCCAGGTGCGTGAAGCCGCGCCCAACGTGCTGCTTTTGGGCAACCTGGGCATGGTGCAGGCCCGGGTCATGAGCACGGCGCAGATCGAAGATCTATGCGGTCAGGTGGGGGCGGACGCCCTTTGCATTCACCTCAACCCGGCCATGGAGATCGTCCAGCCGGGGGGCGACCGCGACTTCACCCAGGGGCTCGACGTGTTGTCTCGGCTGGCCCAGGAGCTGTCGCTCCCGGTGGTCGCCAAGGAGACTGGATGCGGGCTGTCGCGGGCGATGGGCGAGCGGATCGCCCGCACCGGTGTGCATACCGTCGACGTCAGCGGATCCGGGGGGACCAGCTGGGTCGCGGTCGAGGAGCATCGTGCCGTCGATCCCGACTGGAAAGCGGTGGCGGGTGAGCTGTGGGACTGGGGGATCCCCACCGCGGCCTCCGTGCTGCAATTGCAGGGCCTGGGCCTGGACGTGATCGCCACCGGTGGGGTGCGCACGGGCCTGGACGCGGCCCGAGCGGTCGCGCTGGGGGCCACCGCCGCCGGGATGGCCGCCCAGGTCCTCAAGGCCCACAAGGCGGGCGGCTTCGAGGGGGCCAAGCAGTTCCTGCAGCGGGTCATCATGACCGTGCGCAGCGTGATGCTGCTGACCGGCAGCCGCACCGTCCCGGAGTTTCGCCGCGCCCCCTTGCACCTGGGGCCCACCTTGGCGCGCTGGAGCCCGGAGCACGCGCCCCGTCCCCGCTGAGCTTCTCGAACGCTGAGGAGGCCCCCGTTGGATCTACGCCTGCATCCCCGCGCCGAGGCCCATGGCAAGGCCATCGTGCTCGGCGAGCATGCGGTGGTCTACGGATTTCCGGCGCTCGCGGCCGGACTCCCGGGGAGTCTGTCGCTACGGGCCACCGCCCTGCCCGACCGCCGTCAGCCCAGCACCCTGCGCTTCCCCGCCTGGGATCTCGATCTCGAGCTGCGGGTGGAGTCCGAGCACCCGGTGGTGCGGGCGTGCCTGGAGGTGCTCGGCCACTGCGACGGTCCGCTGACCGGGTGGGCGATCGAAGGCGACAGCCAGCTGCCCCCCGGGGCGGGCCTGGGGTCGTCGGCCGCGCTGACGGTGGCCCTGGCCCGGCTGGTCCTGGGCCCCGAGGCCGACGTGGACGACGTGGTGCAGGCCTCGCTGGCCGGCGAGCGGATCTTTCATGGTGAGCCTTCGGGGATCGACTCCGAGGTGGCCGCGCGCGGCGGGTTGCTGCGCTACGTGCGGGGCACCCCGCCGACTCCGGTCACGCTCGCCGGGCCCCTGCCCCTGGTCATCGTGCCCAGCGGAGCCCAGCGGCAAACCGCGCAGCAGGTGGCCCAGGTGCGATCTCGCCACGATCGCTTCCCTACGCTGGCCCGACCTTTGCTCGAGGTCCTCGGGGGGGCCGTCGATCGCGGGATCGAGGCGCTATCGGCCCGCGATCACGCCACTTTGGGCGAGCTGATGCAGATAGCCCACGGGATCCTGGCCGCGTTTGGGGTCTCATCGCCGATCCTCGATGCGATGTGCTCCACCGCACTCCGTCACGGCGCCCTCGGTGCGAAGCTCACCGGCGCCGGCGGCGGGGGATGCATCCTCGCGCTGCCGGGCCCCGACCCGCAGCCACTCGTCTGCGCCCTGAAGTCCGCCGGCTACGCGCCACTTACGGTGGAACTGCGACCATGAAGCCCGTCCGCGCCACCGCGTGCTCGAACATCGCCCCTTGCTCATTATCATATCCAGGATCACATTTACACGAATAACTACCATCAGTGTTCATACACGTAGCATGGTCGCCGCATATGCGTGGACTAAGAGCGCACTC
>JBCCWC010000283.1:0-14751 GCA_039194325.1 Myxococcota bacterium | reverse complement strand
CGGATCCCCGGCGTCCGTGGCCTCCGAGGTGGGCTCGCCGATCTGGCGGCTGCTTTGTAGGTACCCCACGGGCATGAAGGGCCCCGTGTTGTTGCTGTTGAGGAAGAAGCTACACCGGTTCTCCACGTCGACCTGTATCCACGAGCCGCGCTTTTCGAGGATGCACCCCTCGCCATCGAACTCGTTGGGCGCCTCGCAGTTTTCGGCGGTGATGATGTCCTCGGTGCACGCGATGTTGCCGGTGGCCACCACCTTGACGTTGTTGGAGCCGGAGTAGATCCGCCAAAAGTGGCGCTCTTGGTTCCGGATGGGCGGGTGGGCGGCCACATAGCGCTCGCCCCAGTAGTCCAGCGGGATCAGCATCTCCTGCAGCGGGTCGCAGAACCCTTGCTCCATGCCCTCCTCGGTGCGGACCGGTACGCGGGAGCAGCGGCTGGCGCCGACCACCGCAATGGGCTTGTTGGCGTGGATCACGGTGCCCGAGACGTCGCGCAAAAACGAGTTCTCCTGGAAGTTGGCCGAGGCGGCGATCCGGACGGTGTCGAAGCGATTCATGTTGAGGACGGGGCTGGTCTGCCCCGCGGGCACGAAGTCGATGTTGACCCCGGTGCCCGCCGTGTCGACGGGCGGCGTCCACTCCACCTCGGTGAAGTCCTCGAGCGCGACGATCTCGAAGTAGCTGGGCTCCCCCTTGCCGTCGACCTGGGCGGCATGCGGGGAGAACGAGTACACCACGTAGTCGCGCCGTAGCGTGGTCTCGGGCAGCAGCATCGAGGAGTCGTTGCCGGTGAAGGTGACCAGCGGCGAGTGCTGGTAGGCGATGACGGGCACGTCGCTCTCCACCCGGTAGGTGCCCCCGGTGCGGAACATGGACGAGTTGCCCAGCACGAAGCTGGCGTCGAGTTCGAACAGGGTGCTCTCGCCCGGCTCGAGGATCCGAGGGCTCCCGACGGCCTCCTCCTTACGCTTGCCCTCGGGCGTTCGATAGAACTGGACCGCCGCGGCCAGATCGTCGTTGGGGTTGGTCACCACCAGCCCGTCGGGCTCGGTCTCCTCGAGGTGGAGCTGGCGGTTGACGATGAACGAGCACCCCGCCGACGACGGCAGGCCGGCCTCGATCTCACAGGGGCCCACGCAGCGATCCTGGGCGCATGTCCCGTCTTGTCCGCAGGGGGCACAGAACTCGTTGAGATCACAGGGCTCGCTGACCCACTCCAGCCCGGTCGGGGCGCAGGTCTCGAGGAATGCTTGGCCGGAGCAGCGCACCTCCCCGGGCATGCACTCGAACTGGGGGCCCTCGGCGTCGTCCGACTCGGACTCGCCCTGGGTGGGGTCGGAGCCCGACATGCTGCCGGTACCTCCAGGCGGGTCCGACTTGCAGGCGCTCGGCAGCACGAGGGTGGCGGCGAGCATCACGAGCGGCCACGTCCATGCGGGACGGGTCAGAGCGGGTTGCGTGGCATTCATTGATCTAGACCTTCTTACGTACTTAATGTTGGGGGCGCGACAGAGCGCCCGAGGGTTCGACTCGGACGGCGCCCGCAGGGACGCACCCGTTGATTGTGTCCGCGTCGTGGGGTCGTGACAAGATGGCACAGAAGGCGGCGGAGCGGGCGTGGCTTGCTCCTGGAGCCGATGGGCCCGATATCGGCGAGGACCGTCGGCCGGGGCCGCCGGCCGGGGCCACCGCCCGGTCGCAGTCCAGGCGGCGCGGTCGTCGCCGTCGTGGCAGCGGACCCCACATCGACCGGGAACGGCACCCCCATCCCGAGCTGGCCTCGGCCAAGGGACAGATACCTCAGCCTCCGTTTGCGGGTCGTCGCAGTGCGTGTTAGCACCAAGATTCGGGGCACTTGCCCCGTTTCGTTCCCGTCCTGCGAGGTCCGTCATCGCCCGCTCGTCTGCCAACCTGGCGTTCCGAATCGCAGCGGGGGCGGCCCGCCTGGCGGCGCTCTACCTCGCCACGCACGCCGTTGGGGCCTTCGTGGGCTGGCAGGTCATGGCCGAAGCCGAGCCCGCCCGCGCTGCGGCCGACGAGCCCAAGGACGAGGACGACGAGGACGACGAGGACGACGCCAAGACCAAGAGCACCAAGAAGTCCAAGACGTTCAAGTCCGGCGACAAGCAGCCCGACGCACGGCTGACGCGGATCACCCGCTACAACGCATTTTGCCCCACGTGTGTGCCCCAAGAGGCCACCCCGGAACCCAGCCCGCTGCCCGGGGGCGTCGACATGCCCGTGCTCGAGTTCCCCGATGCGGTGCGCACCCAGCTGCCGCTGGCGCTGGTGGCGACGATGGAGGCCGAGGCGCCGGGGATCTCGCTGGCCACGATCTCGCAGAACGACGGGGGCACCGGGGTCTATGCCGAGGGCGACGAGGTGCTCGCCAACGTCACCCTGCTCACGGTCGATCTGGGCATCGTGTACCTACGCACCGCGACCCGCGTGGAGTACCTGCAGCTGTCGTCGGACGAGCCGCCGCCCAAGCCCGGCCGCACCACGACCGACACCAAGAAGAAAGACGACGGCAAGACCAGCAAGAGCAAGTACGAGCTCGACGGGGCGAGCGATGCCATCAAGTGCGACGGCATGAGCTGCACCGTAGAGCGCCGGTTCGTGCAGCAGCTGCTGGCCAACCCCGCCGTGCTGGCCACCCAGGGCAACGCCCGGCCCTATGAGCGCCAGGGGCTGTCGGGCTTTCGGCTGTCGCGAGTACGCAAGGGCACCCTGCCGCGCCTTTTGGGGCTGCGCACTGGGGATCTCATCACCGCGATCAACGGCCAGCCGCTCAACTCGCTCGACGGCGCCATGAAGCTCTACGCCAAGCTCCGCAATGCGTCGCACCTGACGGTGGACATGGTCCGCAACAAGAGCGGGACCCGCCACGAGATGCGGCTGGACATCCAGATCATCTAGGGCCGATGCGAGCGATCCTCGACGAGGCCATCGTGCGACGGGCCGCCTCGGGCGGCCCGGACCGATTGCCCGATCTGTCGATGCCCCGCCGGTCGGGTGTATCGCGACGGCACCCTGCGCCTGGACGGGTCGGGTACCCCCTGGTGGCGCGAAGCCTTATCCTCCGTACGGTGATGTAGGAGAGGAGGGGCACGCGGATCCTGGGGCTGGGGGAAGGGCTGGTGGGGACTGAGTGCTCCGGTCTCCCTTGGTGTGTGACCGGCCGGCGGAGCGATTGATCGTTGGACCTCGGCGCGGTTCGGCTATCTTATTGAGATGCCCGCTTCAGCCCCCGAGGTGGTCTACGAAGATCAAGATCTCCAGCTCGCGACCTGGTCGCGGGTGTTCATCAACCGCTGGCGTACCGCCGCCACCGCGCCGCAGCTGGTGCGACTGCATCGGCACCAGCGCGCGCTCATCGACGCGGTGGGCGACCACCGGATCGCCGTGCTCACCGTGCTCGAAGATCGCTCCGGGTTGATGCCCAGCAGCGAGGCGCGCGAGCAGGCCCGTCGGATCGCCCTTGACACTCGCGACGCGATCTTCGTGCAGGCCCAGGTGGTCGAGGGCGATGGCTTCGTCTCCGCCACGTTCCGGGCGCTGCTGGCCGGGGTGATGCTCGCGGTCCGGGCGCCCTATCCGTTCCGGGTGTTTCGCTCGGTCACCGAGGCGCTGCCGTGGCTCGAGGAACACCTCGAGCAGGCCGGCTACCTCGCCGATGCCCGAGGCGTCGTGGAGTCGGTCCAGGAGCTGTACCGTCCACCACGGGTGGCCTGAGCGTCCCCCGTCGCGGGTGCTGACTGGGCGCGCCAGTTGGGCGCTTGCTACGCGGAGGCGCGCTCACTCCGCTCGGCTCGACGTCGCGCCCGATGAGCCCACGATCCAGGCGGACGGGTAGGCGGCGGGGCGTGAGGCAAAGAGTCTCCTTATTGGGCCCGCGGCCATCCGGCCGCGGGCGAGGTGGACATCCGAGGTCCTCGGGCTAGAGCGCGCACTCGGCCGTCCCCCACGAGCCTTCCGCGAGCGTCTGGGTGTTCTCGAACCCCGTCACGGTCGCTCCGAGGGCCTGCAGGTCGGCGACCGACACACCGTCGGGCAACCATAGCGTGTCGGTTCCGTTGCCGCCGTCGAGGATCTCACCGGCCACGACCTCGCACGAATCCAAGATGATGACGCTGTCGTTGCCCTCGCCGCCATTGGTCGTGTCTCGTCCATCGCCCGGCAGCAGGCGGTCGCCCCCGCCTCCTCCCAACAGCAGGTCGTTCCCGCGACCGCCCCACAGGGCGTCGCCGTCGTCGCTGCCCGACAGCTGATCATCCCCCGGTCCTCCGACGAGAATGTCGGCCCCCGGTCCGCCGCGCAGTCGGTCCGCGCCCTCGCCCCCCGCGAGCAGATCGTTGCCTCCACCGCCCTGGAGCGTGTCGTTCCCCTCCTGGCCGAGCAGGGTGTCCGCATGTCCTTGGGCCTGGAGGACATCGTCTCCCCCCTGCGCCACCGCGCACACGGCCGAGTTGATGCCCACGTTGGTGTCGTCGATGCCGGGGGTGAGCACCTGCAGGGTCTGGTCGGGATCGCAACACACGTCCTGCTCGTCGGACTCCCGCACGCGCAGGGGCTGGATTGCCGTCTGTCCGGTCTGAGACCACGTGCGACCGAAGCGCCCGGGTCCGGGCGTCCGCGTCGTCCAGTGGGCCTCGTAGTTGCCCACATGGACGGGGATGCTCCCGTTCGAGGTTACGGGCTGCCGCTGGTCACCCAGCCAGACCGAGCCCCGCACTCGGGCGTCGGGGTGGGGCTCGCACATCGTCGGCACCTCGGGGAGCTCCAGGTGAACCTGGCCCAAGCCCCCGCAGATCGCGACGTCTAGGGGGGCCGTCGCGGCGGTGTCGTGACAGGTCATCGCATCGGGTAGGCGCGACCTCGAGGCGATGCAGTCCGTCGCGTCGAAGGCGAACGCATCACCGCTGGACAGCAAGGTCGTGTCGTCGACACTCAGCGTGAGAGCCTGCGTGCCGTCTTGGATCCCGATCGTCGCCGATCCGCCGTAGGCAAAGGGGCCATCGTCGACTTTGGGGTAGTGCATCTCGATGCGCCCGTTGGCCAGCAGGTGCGCTTGGGCCGACACCGTGCCTCCGGAGGCGATGGGCACCCCCTCCCACGCGACCACCATGCGATGCCCGTCGAAATAGGTCCGTATAGTCCCTCCCGCGCTCGGATCGAGGTCGTCCCAGAATACGGCGATCTGCGGCGCTTCGACCTGGGGCAACGCGCCGTTCGACGGGGAGATCGGGCCCGGCGCCAGCCGGATCCCCCCGTTGGCCCCGACCCAGATCGTGTCGTGGTCCACCCCGTAGAACGGGAACGTAAAGCCCTCGGGCAGCGCGACCTCGACCACCTCGTCGTCACCCAGGGCCAGGCCCGGTCCCGGGTCGAGCTCCCACAGCGCCAGATCCGCTCGCTCGATCCGTCCGGCCACGCTCTCGCCCAGCCCGTCGATGCCCAACACTGCGTCGATCCGCAGCGGCTGGTCCGTGCACCATTGTCCTCCGAAGACTTGCCCGCAGATCTCGAGCACGTGGTCACCGGGGCCGAGGTCGGACTGACCGAAGTCTGCATATCCCGCCACGTCGAGCGTCAGCCCGTTGCCCGAGAAGCTCGGGACTCCGTCGTGGAACTCGATGCGCGCGGTGTCGAGGAGCTCACCGGGGACGGCCGAGCCGACGCCGGTCGACGAGCCAAGACGAACCTGGACGTCGATGCTCGCGTCGCCCAGGCATGCCCCCGCGGCGGTGCACAGATCCAGCAGATCGCGACCGAAGTGCTTGAAGCTCAGCTGGGAGCCCGTGGGCCCGCAGCTGGCTCGTAGGCCCGAGGAGCCGTCGGCGAGCACGTCGTTGATGATCTTGGGGGGGGGCAGCGGCGAGAGCGGGGCGGCGACCGGCTCGCTCGCTTCGGCACACGTGCCCGTGACGGCCACGTACTGCGCGATAGAGGGCACCCCCGCGTCGGAGAGCGCGAACAGCATGTAGTAGCCGGGGGTCGCGTAGCACGTGCTGGGGGGCGGGGTCACGTGCACGCCATCCGGCTCGATGGAGAACTCGAGCTCGACGAGCCTCTGTTCCTGATCGAACTGGTGGGTGGACGATGCCAGCTTGATCAACGTGACCCGGGAGATCGGCGCCGTTCCGGCGTCGTTGAGGAGGATCGGTGAGCCTCCGGCCACCATCGACCCGATCCCGTTGATCGTATCAATAGGGTCGATCGTGACGGTCGGGCGCGGTCCCCAGAACAGGTAGGGCGGGGCGAACAGCGCGTAGTCGAAGTGATCCTCGACGGTGCCCCCCTGGGCTCCGCCGGCGCCCAGGTACACCCGTCCGTCGCGCAGCAAGAAGGACTGCGAGTGGTAGCCCCGGTAAGGAGAGTCGAAGGGGAGATCGGCCAGGCGGCACCACTGCCCCGCGAGGGCCGGCTCTGGATCGGAGCTGGGCTGGAACAGCTCGGTGGTGGACACCGCGAGCAACGTGTCGTCGGCATCGTCCGGCCAGTCCTGTCCGCAATCGAAATCGGTGTCCACGTCGCCGAGGTTGCCGCTGTGGACCGTGCCTCCGGCCGCGAGCACGTTGCCGTCGGGGAGCACGACGCCCGCCGAGTAGTGCTTGGGGACCGCGGTGGGCCCCGTGGGTCGGAAGTGGGGGCACTCGGTGCTCAGATCGAAGACTTCGCTGATCCTCGTCGAAAGACACGACTCCGCGCCGTTGGGGCCGCCGAACTTGAGGATCTTGTCGCTGGCGTACATCACCGCGGACGAGCCCTTCGCGCAGGAGATGCCGCCGAACTCGACCACGTCGGTGAAGGGCTCAGAGGGATCCCAAAGCAGCGCGCCGGAGCCCACGGTGAAGTTCGTCTCGGATCCAACCTTGATGTAGGCGCCGCCCAGGCTGCTCTGTTCGAGGTGCGGGAGGTCTGGCACGACGAAGTTTTGTGGGTATGCCCCCCAGACCCCCGTGGGGTAGGTCGTCCACTCGATGACGTCGTCGTCTGGCGCGAGGACCGGAGGGTTGGTCACCATCGTTCGCTCACCCACGTCGAGCCCAGGCGTTGCGTCGGCCACCAGATCGCAGTGGACGCCCAGCGGAGCCTCGGACGGCAACGCGACGTCGGGGTTGCAAAACCCGTCGTCGGCACACGCCCCCAGGTCGAACCAAAAGTCTCCGGGGATCGAGTCGCACGCACACTCGGATCCGGTCATCTCGGTCACCCCGTCCACCGAGCACGATGGCCACTGCCCGGTGTTGTCGAAGACACCTCCCGTCGCCGTGGGTCGGCCGTCGGCGAGAACGGTCGCGGTCGGGTACCAGCGATAGAAGCTCAGGTCGGCGACCTCGGTCCAGTCGTACTGTCCGAATATGGCCGGCACCTCGTCCGGGAGCTCCTCCCAGAACACGAACGCCCCGGGCAGTCCCTGGTTCGGGTCGTTGGTCGCCGATCCGCCCACCGTGAGCGTGCGCGGGTAGTAGAACTCCTGGTTGTCATCGGGGGGGAGGTTGACGTGGCCGGCGCAAAAGAGGTTGTACTCCGTCATGTCTGGATCGCCGGTGTAGACATGCCAGTGGCTCTGGGGGTCATCGGCGTTCGGATCGATGTCGAAATTGACGTCACAGCTCTCGATCCCCGCACCAAAGGGGTCTACGCACGGCTCGGGTGGAACCCACACCGCCTTGTCGGCGGTCCACCCTCCGGTCTCGTGGGTGCCGAACATCAAGAACTTGCCCGTCGGGCGGTGGATCGCGTGGATCGGCAGGTGCATCTCGTTGTCGACCACGGTGGTCCAGTGGCCGACCTGCGCCGGATCCGTGGAGGTCACCGGGCCGGGCTTGACGAAGTGGAAGGGATCACCCTCCGGTCCCGGCGGATCGACGGTGGCCCCGAAGCAACCGGCGATCTGCGGCGCATCGTGAGCGTCGGTATTGACGATCTCACACTCCGTGTCCGGGACCACCGCACACGCTCCGTCGCCTCCGTCGCCTCCGTCGCCGCCGTCGCCGTCCGTGCCCCCGTCGGCCACCGGGGGGTCGCCCTGTGAGCACGCACCAAGGGCTAGCATGGCGAGGATCGCCGTAAGGCCGGCCCGACCACGGGTGAGCGTGATGTTCGGGAAGAGTCGTCTCGACTCGACAAGGGAGAGTGTCGGGTTCGCGCTGGTGGGTCGAGTTCGCAAGTGCATGTCGTGATCCCCGTTGTGCGGGCGCGCGCAACGTTCCGAACCGGCAGCGAGGGGCACGCTCGGCCCACGTTTGGCCCACGTTTGGCCCACGCGTGGACCACGAATGGCCCGGTTCGGTCGTCGGCGACAGGGGGGTAGTGAGACGACACCGCGAAGTGGTGGTTTGGCGACGAAAAAAATTTCCCTCGATCGCTCAAGTGTTCGAGAAGGCTTGGTTTTGCAAACTGTGTACGCCGAGGCGTGATGCGCGAAATCGTCCGCGGACCACGACCCGCGGGCCCGACCGTTGGGGTCGAGTACGCAGGATGGAAAGCATGCTCGCCGTGGCCGTGATCATCCAGGGATCCGGCCGTTTGGCGGTGTCGGACCAAAGTCAGAGGTCGTGTTCACCGGGCGTGATGTGTTCGAGCGGGTCGCACTGCGCGGGTACTCGCTGGGCGCTGCGGGGGTCCTCGGGGGGTCGCGCTTGTGGAGGTGGCTCGACCAGCCTGGCCGCGTGATCGCAGCGTTCGAGGCTCGGCGAGGCCGTGCGCGGCTCGACCGGATGGTCCGCGTCGACGGCCGTCAGGAGCGGGGCTCGATGCTCGTGCTGGCACGCGACGGGGCGATCTTGCCATCGATCTTGCCATCGATCTTGCCATCGATCTTGGGTATGGGCCTGGTGCACCTTGCCGGCCTCGAACGCCAGCCCGGCGCCCACGAGCGCCAGCGCGAGGCCGCCGCTCTTTTGCCACCAGCTTCGCGGGCGAGGGGGGACGAGCAGCCGCGTCAGCTCTTTTGTCAGGGCTTCCATGGAGGGCCAGCGATCCTTGGGAGCGGCGGCCAAGCCCCGTCGGAGCACGGCGTGCAGCGCCGCCGGGGCGTCGCTGCTCCGGGGGGCGGGCTGTAGTCGGCCGTCGCGGATGTTCCTGCCGATCACATCGAGCGACTTGCCAAAGAAGGGTCGCTCACCATACACGGCTTCGTAAAGGGCCACGCAGAAGCTGAACTGATCGCCGCGTGCATCGAGGGGCCGGGCGGTCATCTGCTCGAGTGACATATAGGCGGGGGTCCCCATCACCACGCCCGTCTGCGTGACCTTCGTGTCGACTCTCGAGTTCTCCGAGTGGGTCGTGCGCAGGTTCGGGTCCGCGGACAGCTCGTTCGTGCCGCCGTCATCCATGGTCCGGGCCAGGCCAAAGTCGAGCACGCGGACCCGACCCTCGAGATCGACCAGCGCGTTGGACGGCTTGAAATCGCGGTGCACCAGGCCCACCTCGTGGGCCGCGGCGAGGCCGGCCGCCGCCTGCCGGTACATCCGTACACAGGAGCGCCAGTCGGGGCGGGGGGCTTGCTGGATCCACTGGCGCAGGGTCTGACCCTGGACTAGCTCCATGGCCACGAAGTCGTAGTCGAGGCTTCGTCCGACCTCATAGACTTGGACGACATTGGGGTGCGACAGCTGGGCCATCGCCTGGGCCTCGCGAACGAGCCGCCGGGTGGGTGACGTCTCCGAGCTCACACGCAAGATCTTGATCGCGACGTGTCGATTCAGGGTGCGATCGAAGGCCTCGTAGACGGTGCCCATGCCGCCCTCCCCCAGCGGCCCGAGGATCAGGAACCGACCGAGGTGCGTGCCCGTGGACAGGCGCGCGCACCTCGGGGCTCGTTGGTCCTCGGTCGCGTGGGGCTCGACGGGCCCATCGAAGGTCGATGTCGGCTCGATGGTGTCGAGCGACGGTGTGGAGTCACCCCATCGAAGGCCGGCCGGGGCGTGGGCTAGCGGGGTAGGGGCAGAGCGTCCCATAGCGCGACGTTGTCGAGGGTGATGTCTTGGTCGACCACGGTGACGCCCAACGGGTCTTCGTGGGGCAGCGGGAGCCCGTCGGCACGATGGGGGGAGCGGGGCGATGGCGCGAGCGAGGTCGCGCGGCATCAGCGGACCCGCACTCCCGGACGAGGGCCTCCTGACGAGGTGTCATTCGGTGTCTCTGTACGGCAGCATAGTTGGTTGGGGCGGGGATTTGTCTCATCTTTTTTCGAGTTGCCCGGGTCGCCTGGAGCATTTCATGCGGCGGTACGCTCCAAGAGCGTATCCCACAGCACACGGGCGGCGGCCGACACCGGGCGATCGGCGCTGCGCAGGATCGAGATCTCGCGGTGGACCTTGGGGTCGACGAGCGGTCGCCGTATGGAGTCGGTCGCGATGATCGAGTGCTCGGGCATGAACGCGAACCCAACCCCGGCGCGCACCAGGCACTCGATCCACGCCTCCTTGTCGGTGCGATACCCGGCGTAGAGGTCGACCTTGCGGGTGGCACACAGATCCATGACTTGATCGCGCAGCTCACAGGCGGATCGGTCGATGTAGCGCTCGCCGCTGAGATCGGCGAGCGTGACCTCGGGCTTGGCCGCAAGCGGGTGTTCGGGCGGCAGGAGCACGAAGTACTTTTCGCGATAGAGGGGCTTGGTCACCAGCCACGGTGGCGGAGCGACGCCGACGTTGGAGATCGCCACCTCGAGGTCCGCCTCTTCGAGCTTGGTCAGCAGCTCGGGGTGGGGCAGCACGTGCAGCTCGAGCTCCACCCCTGGGGCGCGAGCTCGAAAACCCTCCAGGTGCTCGGCCAGCCGGGCGGGGCCGAGCGTGGAGATCACCCCGACGCGCAGAGGCACGTTGCGCAGTCGCTGGTGGTTGGCTGCGCACTCGGCCACCGCCGCGCTGGCCTCCACCAGCCGTTGGGCGTGAGGCAGGATCAGCGTGCCCAGGGTGGTGAGCTTGGCGCCGCGCCGCTCTCGATGAAAGAGCGTCCCGCCGAGCTCCAGCTCGAGCTTTTTGATCGCCGTGGTCAGCGCGGGCTGCGAGACATGGCAGCGCTCCGCGGCCCGGGTAAAGTGCTCGGCGTCGACCACCGCCAAGAAGTATCTCGCCTGTGTCAGCTCCATCGTCGTTGCCCTTTGGTCTGACGTTGGAGGGGCGGCGGGGCGCTGTCAACCGTCAAGCGCCGCGGCTCGCCCCTCGGCTCGCCCCTCGGCTCGCCCCTCCGTTGGGCCGAGGGGCGAGCCGCGCCAGCTACTTGGCCGCGACCACGTCGAAGTGGACCACGTTGTCGATCACCCCGGCCTCCCAGCCCCCGACCACGAGGTCATGGGCGTTGGCCTTCAGCGCGGCCGCCACTTGGCCCTCGAAGTGAGCCTGCCGACCCTCCTGATTTGGAAAGAAGTCGACGATGGCGAAGCGATGGTCGTCGTGCTCGGAGCGAAGCGCCAGCCAGTAGGGCGTGAGCGGCTCCTGGTCGATGACCATGGCGCAGCCCTTGGTGAGGAACTCGGCCAGCGCATCGGCCTTTCCGGGGGCCGCCTGCAGGGAGATCGCGGTGGCCTTGGTGACCGCGACCGGCTGGTCCGGCAGCTTTTGGGCGATCGTCTGGTAGTGCTGCACGTTGGCCACCACCCCGTCGTCCCAGCCCCCGTCGACCAACTCGGGCGCACGCTGGGCGAGCGCGCTGGCCACATCACCGTTGAAGTGCGCGTCGCGACCGGCTTGGTGGGGGAACAGATCGAAGATCGCGAACTGTCCGTTGCCGCCCTCGCGCTCGAGCGCATACCAGTAGGGCGTGTCGGGCTCGTTCTTCGCGACCAGATCGCGACCCGCCTTCAGGAAGGTGCGCAGGCCAGCGTCCTTTTGCGCGACCGAAGTCATCGGGATCATGGTGGCCTTGGTCATGCTGGTCTGGGTCATGCTGGTGTCCTCGTGTGTGCGGGTCGTGGGGTTGGTGGTGGCTTGGGTTGGCGTGGGGGTGGAGTTCGGGGTCGAAGAGCGGGGCCCGGCGGCGCAGCCCATGGCTCCCGCCAGCGCGATGGCGAACGTCATGGCGGGGGCGAGGTACGCACTGCGGGTTTGGCGCTTGTCGGTCATGCGGCTTGAAACTGCGTTCTGAGAGGTGATGGGCATCGTCGTCCTCCTTGGCTGCCTTCGCGGTTCAACCTACGCAGCGCGCGGCGCTCCAACCAATACCGACGCGTTATGGAACGATAGGCGGAGGCCGTGATCGTCGATGTGGGCCAAACGCCAACGGGCCGCGCCTCGCGGTGCGAGGAGCGGCCCGTTCGCGGGGCATCGGACAGCGCCGCTTCGTTCGGCGGGTCTCAGCCCTCCCTAGCCACGAGCCCGCCGGTTCTGGCGAGGTAGAGCCAGTGATAGGCCAATCCCTCCGTTCGTGCCGAGCTGGCCTCGACCACGTCGGGATCGGCGAGCGCGGCGGCCAACGCCCCGGCGCCCGGGAACAGAGTGACCCGCATCTGCGAAAAACCCGGGTCGGCGCTCCCGATCAGTTGCGTGTCCAGGCTCCCGTGCCACACCGTCACTCCGCCCTGCTCCTCGGTGGCCTCATCCAACGCGCTACGCCATGGTGCGGCCGTTGCTCCCGCTTCGTCGGTAAACCGCACCAGCTCGACCATACCGATCGGAGCGACGTCCGCGAGGGCGACCAGGCGTGCCTGTTGGTCGGGTGACAGGCCCGTCAGCTCGAGGTCTCGTTCGCTCGGCGCCGAAGCTTCGGCCACGACCGTGCTTGGGTCTCGTTCGGTGAGGGTGGTCGAGACGATGCCCCACTGACCGGCCAGACCCGCTTCCCTCGCCGCATCGGCGGCCTCGCTGCCCTCGCGCTGCACGTACTCGAAGAACGCCGCCGGACTCGCATATTCGTTGAGCGCGATGCTCGCAAAGAGGGGATCGCTGCTGCCCACGAGCTGATCGTAGATGCTCGCGCTCCAGAAATTGCGCGACCCGGCTTCGGCTTGATCGTTGCTGATGAGGTCGACATACATCGCGTACGCCTCGGCGCCGGTGAGACCTTCGAAGCCCTCCCCTTCGGCCATGTCCCTAAACGCGAGTAGGTTGACCATGACGAAGGGCTCCTGCGGACGCTGTGCCAGGGCCATGAACTGACTCGCGTCCCCTTGTACGTCGATGTGGTAGGTATCCAAGGCCTGGTCTGGGTAGGGATCTGCGGGAGGATCCGCGGAGGGATCTGCGGGCTCGGCCGCACAGCCGGTCAGGAGGGCAACAAGGACCGTCGTCCCCAAGCGGGGACGCGGGAAGAGAGGATGAGCCGGTGATTGCATGATCAGAACCTCGAGGAGCACGTGCTCGGCAAACTCGGTGGGATGCCCCTCATTAGTTCATCTAGTTCATGGCTTTCGTCCGGACAACGAGCGAACTGCTGCGATTTGTTGCGAACTGTAGAGACGAGTCGCCCATGGTGAGCCCGTGGGGGGCGGGAAGCCTATCAGCGCGGCCCGTGTTGGGCATTGGGCGCGTGCGCTCCCTCGATGCCTCGCTGCGCAAAGAAACGACGCGCGGCCTCGACGTGCCGAGTGGATGCGAGCTCGACCCCGAGACCGCTCATGTGTCTTTTGTCTTTGGGCTGCGGCCGCAGGGGTCGCAGGGGGCTATGGCTTCGCTAGTCGGGTTGCCCCGCGGCGGCGAGTTCCTTGAGCTTTAGCCAGATCACGTCGGTGCCTCCGTCTTTGTCGTCGAACCATTCGTATCTGCCGCTGCATCTATTCTTTTTGCACCGGAGTTTTATTGTGTTGGAAAGATACCACCAGTCTTCATTGGAGTTCTTGCAGCCCTTGAGGCGCTCTGGGTTACCGTCGGGGCCGAACAATAGCGTGCATCTCGTTCTCTTGAATGAGAGCTGATAGCTGCCGTCAGGCTTCACGGATATACGAGCCTTTCTGCCATATGAAGACTGCTGCTCATTTGCGGAGAGTGTCGACTCCAGCCACTGAGCCTTTCGGGCATCTGAGTCTGGGGCATCTGGATCGGACACGGCTTCAGGAGGTTGAGCAGACGCCGTGGTTGCTTCGTTGCCGGTGCCCGCATCAGCGTCAGTGTCTGCGCTTGCGGCAATCGTAGCGTCTGCGTCTCCGCCAGTCGTAGGAGCAGCAGCATCGACGGCAGCAGCAGCATCGGCTCCCGCCGCGTCAGCGCCCACAGAATCAGCACCAACACCAACACCAACAGTGTCAGCAGCAGCATCGGCAGCATCAGCATCACCAGCCTCTGTCCCCATGCCCGTGCCTGCACCCGCGCCCGCATCCGCCCCCGGTATGTCAGAACCTACCCGAGCAACAGATGAGCCATCCTCATTGGCCTTGTTGGCCACAGTCCCCCTCTGAGGGTGAGAACCATCGCTCCTGTGCTTGCTCTGCGGGCTGATGCCGATCTGCGCAGATTCCATGCCTCTTTGTCTGCCTGAGAAAAAGACATACGAGGTGGCGGCAGTGGCCGCTATCACAATGCCTACGATGGCATAGATGAGCATCCGGCCGCCCCCTGCCTCCTCCCTTGTCTCATGCAGGGCGGCAGGCGCGTCGATCGAACGCATCACCTCATCGTCGCTCTTGGGATCGCTGGCGTCGGCTTCACGGGCGTTGGCACCGATGGTGTGGGGACCGCTGGCGTGGGCACCGCTTGCGTGGACGCCGATGGTGTGGGGACCGCTGGCGTGGGCACCGCTTGCGTGGACGCCGATGGTGTGGGGACCGCTGGCGTGGGCACCGCTTGCGTGAACGCCGATGGTGTGGG
>JBCCWC010000282.1:0-14786 GCA_039194325.1 Myxococcota bacterium | reverse complement strand
CTCACCCTCGATTAGGGTCTCGAGGCGAGTCTTGATGAAGCCAACACGATCACCACTCACTATGAGCTGTGCAGCGTCAACAGATATACCATGCGATGCGAGTAATGCCTTGCTTGCATCACTCATGTTGTTGGAAACGAACAAGGGCGTTTCGGCTCCAATATCCGCCGCATGGAGCAATTGCCTAAGAGTCTGCCCTCGATGCCTTCTATCAGCGAACATACGGTTTGCAGGGCTACTACTCAGCTCCAAATCACCAAGATTTGCGATGATACGACGAAGAGCGCGAGGGCCAAGCGCAGTCAGAAGCCCCCCTGGTTCGAGCGCGTGCCGAGAATCGGAAAGAATCGAGCGAGGCCCGAGAGAAGCGAGGTAGAGCATGAATGCGCGTACACGGGCGCTACGCGCGTCGAAACGAGAAGGGAAGGGCTGCGCCGGCATGGTCAGATTGACGACTTCTAGTGAAGTCCGTTCCCCACGTACGAGCTCTCGAATCTCTTCAAGCGCCCGTCTAGCCTGAGACGTACTAACCCCACCGAACCAGGCAGTGAACGAGGTAACCCAAAACCATTGTTGGAGTAACATACGAACATCACGAGATGGTGAAGGGGAGAGCCTCAAAGCCTCAGCCAAGAGCACGAACTGAAGACCATAGGGAAGTAAGCGATCCGACGTAACCCCAATATCATGCAAGAAATCGAGTGCAGCATGCATACCACCCGCAGCCGCTTCAAAGGACTCCGGCAGACGACCACGGACCTCATCGTCGACCATGAGATTTTCCCAGTCCTTGGCGTAGATATCTCGCCCCTGCGCAGCTAGCACAGTGCGTAGCATAAACACACGATCGAGACCTCCAAATCCTCTTTCCATGAACTCTTCTTGGAGTTCATCGAGTTTCCTAGCAAGATGGAATTCACCCTCGCGATAGGTAAGTGCGGAGATTACGTGATCTGGACTCATTCGGCGTCCGCGTCGATTGAGTCGGGTGACCACCTCGACAGCAACGTCAACCTCCGTCTCATGAACGGTAATGACGGGAATCTGATAGTTTCGGAACATATTCGCGAGATCGTCCGCTGCGGACAGAAGATTTCTCGCTCTCTCTGCCGATTTACTCTGTCTTTCGATCTGACGCGTAGCCTCGATGAATTTTGGGGTCGACAGGAGGCAGTTGACAGGAAAGTGCTCTGGGCCGGGCCCTTCTTGTGGATACGTTACGAACTCACCAATCTCAAGATCGTACAAGAGATCCCAATCCACGTTTTCCCATCTAGGCTCGTGTCTGCTCGGATCGAACAGCAGACACCCGGCCAGCGTCGACAATCGCTGCTGACCATCTAGCAGATAGCTGATCGTCCCGCGCGGGTTAGCACCGATCGTGATTGGTCCTACACGGTCATGACTACTGACTTTAGTCCCTGTGTCGAACAGCAGGATACTACCGATCGGGTACCCGAGAACGACACTATCAAGCAGGCGCAACATATCCGACTGCCGCCAAACAAATGGTCGTTGAAAATGAGGTATCCGAATCTTCCCTTCGAGCAACCCCTCGAGCAATCTGCCCAAAAACAGGACTTCCTGCTTAACATCAGTTTTCTTCTTCGTCGGCTTGACCATCGCTCGCCCTACGTCCTCAAACCTGACTTCGTAGCAACTCAAGTCCTTGTTCCAGATCCCCCCGACTACGCTCGACGAGTTCGGCGCGCGCCTGAACGCCACTCCACTCCTGCCAGCACTTGCCGATCCTCGGCCCAAACCCCTGCGTCAGGGCAGCTCGCACCTCCGGGGCGAGCGCTGCAAACAGTGCTTCTTCTTCGGCGTACGGCTCGGTAGCGAGCCCGTCTTTCATATCATAGTGGTCTTTTTGGTCGGGAGTGAGCTGGCCCCATGCGTCGACTCGGCGTCGATGCTCCCTACCAGCATCGGACCGCGCCTCCAGCAAAGCTCGGGGGAGGTAGTTCTCGGCCTCCCGCTTGCGAAGCAACCAGCACGAAACCCCGTAGCGCTCGCAGCACGCATGCAACCGGGTCGCCTCGGGGCTCGCTGGACTTGACGGGGTCCGGCGATCGCTGTCGACAATGACGACCAGACGTGGTCGCGGCCGACCTTCACAAGCCCTCTTCACCTGGAGTTCCATCTGGCCTTTTCCTCCCACGCTGTCAATCACGACACGCTCCCGCCCCCCTGCGTTCCAGTAGCGGTGAAGTGAACGATCCAGTTCGGCGACGACCCGACGCAGGAAATCGCCATCGGCTTCCCGGTTCTCGACAAGCACGATCACCGGGGACTCGGCGACCTCAGCCGCGTCTTCCGGCCGTAGATCGTCCGCCTCGGCGGGGCTGAGCACCACTCGGACCTGCCGCCGATGGATCCTCGCAGGGTACGCACCCCGCGTGATCGCGGCCTTGAGCAGGTCGTGGGCACGTCTCTCCGCTCGGCCTTGACCCCGCACAAGCCGCGAGTTAGCGAGCTCTTCGAGGTCATCCCCCCCCCACAGATGCCAGCCTTCCTCGATCATGATCAAGATCCGATCGAGACTACGCTGCGCATCGGCGTCGTCGGCCGCTTGACGGGAAATTTCGATAATCACGAGCGTTGTTTCCGTGCGGCCCGTCGAATGGCAAGGATCTCCTCGTAATCCTCGTAGAAGACTCCCTCGGGCCACTCCTCGACATCGCCCTCGGGGGTCAGGGGGATCCGTCGAAGGCTGCTGCCGTGTTCGGGATCGGGCTCGACCCAGTAGATCCCGACATCGTCAGCATCGATCCTCTGCTCGGCCACCGCCCGACGGACCCGGAGCAAGATCAGCTCGGAGTGGGTCTCGACCACAATGGGTCGCTCGGCTCGTCCGGAACTCTCGAGGAGAAAATCCGCGACATCACCATGGGCTTGGGGGTGAAGCTCGGCGGCGGGATGCTCGATGACATCCAGACCTGCACCGAGCATGGGAGCGCTAGCAAGTAACGTCGCCACCGGGAGCAATTGTGTCAGCCCTTGACCGGCCTGGGCTAGACCCACGAGGTTGCCATTCTGTCGTACGCCGAGGGAACCGAATGAGGCCTCACGGTGAACATCCGGGTCCGTGCCGAGCGCCTTGCGAAAGAAGCCCGCGACCTCAGCTCGGATCCCGTCGTGCGACGCGAGAATGAGCGGCGTTTGCTCTCCATCGGGAGTCACCGAGAGTGGACTTCGACTGACCAGACGGAATGGAGAAGACGCAAGGCATCGCGGGGACACGAGATACCGGACCCCCTGGGCCCACGTTCGTAGCTCGACGAGCAAGTCGCTGACCCAACGAGGAATTCCCGAGCCAGGAAGCGTCGGGCTCAGGCCATGCCAGGCTACGGACTCGACGATCGCGGTCTGATCACCGTCAGCAACCCGAACCTCCTCGCTGACAACGGATGGGCGCTCGAGCACGAAGCGCTGATCGCCAAACGCGAGCGACCACCGCATGACCAGCGGCACAGGATCGCCACCAAGAGAGTCGAGCGATTGGATGACGACATCCAAGCGGGCTCTCATGCCCGAGGGGTGCCCGGCAAACACCGCACCGAACTCCAAGCTCCCGTGAGGGGAGTGCCGCCACAGCAGATCATGTAAGGTTACTCCATGATTCAGGCCGAGTGCCTGGAGCGGCAACGGCGAGCCATCGCTATCGCGCACGCGTAAGCTACCCGCAAGCAGCGCCGTAGCTTTGGCGATCGCACTTTTGCCCGAGCTGTTACAGCCCACGAGGATCGTCAGCGGTAAGAGCTCCAAGATCGAGCGATTCGCATACGCCTTGTAGCGCTCGACCTCGAGTTGACGCAGATACATCGGCTCCGGGCTCCAGCACTGGTGTTAGCAACCAAGTGGCACCGCTGGCGAGCGCCGCGGACCGCGCGATTGGCGGCATCGGATCGCGGTCGAGGGGATGCACCCAGGCGACATGTTGGATCCAAGGGGCTGCACGGCCCCCGATTCGATGCGCCCATCGAGCGGGCCCGCTCTCGTGAGCGAGCCGCCCCGACCCGGCCCCGACCCGACGGGCCCGCCAAGCGGGCCCGTCTTCGTGCGCAAGGCGGTGAACGACCCTTGACCCTTACTTGCCCTTTTGCGTGTTCTTGGCCTGCTCGAGCGCGATCTCCTTGATCGCCTCGAACGACGACGCATTCGACGCTCCGTCGATCGCCTTGACCGCCAGCTCGGTGGTCTGCTTGCGCGCCGCCTCTAGCTGTCGCGACAGCTCCTCGACCTGCTGCTCTTGCTTGCCGATCGTGTCCTCGAGGGACTGGATCTTCAGCTCGAAGACGCGACGCACGGCCTCGTTGTCCTTCTTCTTGAGGTCGGCCTCGGTCTTGGCCTGCCGCTTGGCGATGTTGGTGCCCTCAGACTCGGCCTTCTTGACCGCCGCCTCGAGCTCGCCGTCGAACGCCTCGGCCTTGGCCTCGAGCTCGAGCAGCTCCTCCTCGCGCTCGGTGAGCTTCTTTTCGCGCTCGGCCCACTCGGCGTTCTTGCCCTCCTCGAGCTCGGCGAGCTGTTGGCCGAACTGCTTGCGGTCCTGCCCAGCCTGATCGTCTTGCGCTTTGTGTCGCTGCTCGAGGTCGTACTTATACTCGGCCGCGTTACGCTGCCGGGTCTTCTTGAGCTCGGCCGCCGCCTCCTTGGCCGCCCGGGCGTGCTCATCCTGCTCCTTCTTCCACGCCGCCCGCGCCGCGGTCATCTCCTTGTCGAAGGCCTCACGCTTGGCCGACAGCTCGCTGCCGGCCGCCTCCGAGGTCTGCTGGTACTGGGCGATGAGCGTATCGAGCGTGTCGTCGCCCACCTCGATCTCGTGGAGCGCCTTGAGCTCGGCGATGAGGCCGTCGGCCTGATCGCGCAGCCCATGCAGCCGGGTGGCCTCGGCGGTCAGCTCCGTCTGCAAGGTGCTGGCCGACTCGCCGATGTTGGCGGTCAGCCCCGACAGCCGGGTGACGATGTCGGCGATGCTCATCTCGCCGTCGTCGCCCGCCGGGGCGGCGACCGATCCGGCGGCCGCGGGGGCGCTCTTTTGCTTCTGCAGCGCCTTGAACTCTTTGGCAAGGTCGTTGTACGCGCGGAGGATCTCCGCCTTGGTGTCACGAGAGGTGACCGTCTTCATCGGACTATGCTCCTGCGCTGGGGGTGGGACGCTGGAAGGCCTGCTCGGCTAGACCTTGCGACTTGGCGATGGTGGCGTCGAGCTTGGCGTTGAGATCGGCGATGAGCTGCGCCTGCCGCTCGATCCGCTCCTCGAGGGTCTGGACCTTGAGCTCGAACACCTTGACGTTGCCGTCGTGCTCCTTGTCGAGCATCTCCACCTCGAACTTGGCCTCGCGGTTGACGCTGGAGATCGCCTTTTCACGGGCCTTGGTCGCCGCCTGCTCGAGCTCGGTCTCGAAGCCGGCCACCTTGGTGCGAAGCGTGCCGATCTCTTCGGCGCGCTCGTCGAGGACCTTCTCGCGGGCGGTCCAGTCCTTGACCTTGGCCGCTTCCTCGTCGGCCAGCCGGCGCTCGAGCTCGCGTCGCTTGACGGCGTTTTCGTCGGACTCGATCTTGAGCTGGCGCTCTCGATCGTACTTGTGGTCTTCCTCGGCTTGGGTGCGATCCTTGGTCTGTAGGGCCTCGAACTCGCTGGCCGAGGTCTCCGCCTCGGTCTGCTCTTGCGACCACTGCTCGCGGGTGGCGGCGATCTCTTGCTCGAGCTCCTCGCGAGCCTCCTTGGCGTCCTCGTCGAACTCGGCCATGCGCTGCGCGCTGTCTTGCTTGAGGATCGCCAGCGCCTCGGCCGCGACCACCGTGCCGCGCAGCTGCTCGAGCCGCTCGCTCTCGACCTCGATGGCCCGGCGCAGCTCGCCCAGCTTGCTGGACTCCTCGCCCAGCGAAGAGGCGATCGCCTCGACCGCGCTGCCGAAGCCCAGCTGGAGCTTGGCCAGGCTGTTGATGATGCTCTCGACGGTGTATCCCGCCGCGCGCCCGACCAGCTCGCGATCCTTGACCTGCTCGGCCTCTTGAGCCTTGGTCGAGATCTGGGACGCCCGCTGCTCGTGAACGCGCAGTAGTTTCTTGAACTCGTCTTGGATCTGTTCTCGGGATTTGGGTTCGTGCACCTCGGACATGAAGGTTCCTCGTGAGTGGCAGAGTGAGGGTCGCAGTCGGGTCGAAGGAAGGACGGTGAGCTCGAGGGTTGGTTGCGGGCGGCGGGGCGACGGGGCCAGCGGATACGATGTGAGGCAACGAGCAGAGTCGGGCACCTCGCCCGGATTCAGCCGGCGACCGGGCGCAGCTCTATGGTGGCGCCCAGCGAGCGCAAGCGCCCTGCGATGGCCTCGCCCCGCGGCCGGGGAACGTCGGCGACCACCACATGAGGAGGCGCCTGCAGGCGGGGAAGTCGATCGGCCACGGAGCCCCGCGTGATGGCACGCAGGGCCACGACGAGGGCCAAGTCGATGGATGGACAAGCGGTCAGGACAACCTGGACGGATGTTGCGGACGACCGCTCGGTCGAAACAGTCTCGGATGACCGCTCGGTCGCCGCGGTCTCCGACGACACCGTGGGCTCCGCAGCGACCTCGGATGCTCGGGCCTCGGCTGACCCGGCCTCCGGCGACGTTGCTTCGAGGCTCGCACGGACCTCGGCGTCGGTGATGCCCAACTGGTAACGAACCTCGGCGAGCACCTCGGCCCAGACCGCCGGCCCGAGCTGCTCGGCCCCTTGCTCGCCAAAACAGCCATCCAGGAGGTCTTGGAGGTGGCACGCGTAGCTACGCTCGATGCCTTCGCGAGCGTAGCGGTCGCCCATCACCACCTCGCTGCCGCGCAGAGCCACGAATGTCACATGACCGGGCCAACCCGACCCCGGACGCTCCCATCGCCGCTCCCATCGGTAGACACGACCTTCGTGCTCAATGCGGATGACCGGAGTGTCGCCTTCAACCGTCACGACATGCCATGGGCCCGCGCTTTTTCGCTCGTCACTCGAACGACGCCCCCGACGATCCGAAGACGACCAAGCACATAGGCGGGCTTTCGTGAGTACAAGAGCCGTGTCAGAATGTCCAGCCTCGCCAGACCCTCGGGTCGGTAAAATCGTGGCAGACATCGAGACCATCCTGGAGCGCCTGCGGGCGGAGTATCCGGGGGCGACGTACGAGCTGACGTGGTCGACCCCCGAGCAGATGTTGGTGGCGACCACTCTCGCGGCCCAATGCACCGACGAGCGGGTCAATCGCGTCACCAAGACGTTGTTTGTCAAGTATCCCAGCCCTCAGGCGTTCGCCGAGTCCGACTTCGACCAGCTGGCCCACGAACTCAAGCCCACCGGGTTCTACAAGCAAAAAGCTCGGTCGGTGCAGGCGATCAACCGGGCCTTGGTCGAACGCTTCGGGGGCAAAGTGCCCCGCACGATGCGGGAGCTGACCTCGATCAAGGGCGTCGCGCGCAAGACGGCCAATGTGGTGCTCAATTGCTGCTTCGACCTGCCCTCGGGGATCATCGTCGACACCCACGTGGCCCGGGTCAGCCAGCGCATGGGGCTGTCCAAAGCCAAGAGCCCGGACAAGATCGAGCGCGACCTGATGAAGCAGGTGCCCAAGGAGGCCTGGACCTTCTGGGGGCCAGCCATGGTGCTGGTGGGCCGCTACACCTGCGTGGCCAAGGGGCCCAAGTGCGCTGAGTGCCCGTTCCTCGACCTGTGCCCACGCAAAGGGGTCGCTGGCCCCCGCCCCAAAGCCCAGCCCCGCCAGGCTCCGCGACCGGTCAAGGGCGGGCGGCAGCCCGCGACCATGCCCCCGTCGGGCCCCTCGTCTGGTCCCGCGTCGGATCCCGCGTCGGATCCCGCAATCACTCCCGGGGCCACCGCCCTCGACCCTTGGGTCACCCACCTGATGGGCGAGGTCGACCAGCCCTACTTCCTCGAGTTGCTCGACTTCGTGGAGCGCGAACGCGCCCAGCACTCGGTGTTCCCACCCTCGGGACAGGTACTGTCGGCCTTCACCCTCACCCCCTTCGACCAGGTCAAGGTCGTCATCTTGGGCCAAGACCCCTACCACGACGACGGCCAAGCCCACGGCCTGAGCTTCTCGGTGGAGCCCGGCATAGCGATCCCTCCCTCGCTTCGCAACATCTATAAGGAGCTCGCGTCCGATCTGGGCATCGACTCGCCCTCGCACGGAAACCTCGTCAAGTGGGCGCAGCAGGGCGTGATGCTGCTCAACACGGTGCTGACAGTGCGCGCCCACCAAGCACACTCGCACCGCAAGCGGGGCTGGGAGCGCTTCACCGACGCGGCCATCACCGCCCTGAGCAAGCACCGCGACCACGTGGTGTTCGTGCTGTGGGGCAAGCCAGCTCAAAAGAAGAAGAAACTCATCGACGCGCGCACGCACACCGTGCTCGAGGCCAATCACCCCTCACCGCTGTCGGCACGCAAGGGGTTCTTCGGCAGCAAGCCCTTCTCCGCCGTCAACGCGGCCCTGGCCGCGCACGGTCAGGACCCGATCGACTGGCGCCCCTGAGCCAGAACGTCCTCCCCCTTCGGGCCTTTTAGTGAGAGGGCTGGGCTCACGAGAACCGCGGCGTTCGTCCCAGCAGATCGGGCAGCGCGACCCAGCCGGTCTTGCCGTCGAAGCACACCAGCAGCCCGTCGTCTCCCAGGTGGTCCTCGAGCTCCGGGTCGCCCAGCAGCTCGCTGAGCCGTAGAGCTCCGAAGATCTGGCCGCGGTCTTCGAGGAACCAGCGCTTGCGCGCCCGATGACGCTGGGCCAGCGCCCGCACCCGCTCGAGCTCCACCACATAGGCCGCGCACTCGTCCGGATCCCACACCCCGTTGCGATTGGCATCCCAGTGGGTCAACAGGCCCGCACAGGCGCCCACCTGCTCACGCTGGGCGGCCTGGGCGTGGACCTGTCGCTCGAGCTCCTCGAGCTCCGCGGCCGCGTCGGCCAAGCCCGCGTCCAGCAATTGATCCCGCTGCTTGTGCAGCTGAGCGATGAGATGAGCCTCGCGCCACTGCGAGGGCATCAGATCCAGGCGCGCGAGGATCCAAGGGGTGAATAGCCCAGTCCCCGGCACCGGAAACGCCGAGTTGGCCGCGGCGATGATCCCCGCGGGGAATACCTTGACCAGATCGACCAGCTGCGCACGGATCTTGTCGCGCTCTTCCGGACTCAGGCGCCCGCCCTGAAGCCGCCCCATGAGCAGCGCCATCACCTCGCCGCTCTCCTTGAGCTCCCCCACGAAGTTGCGCCAGTGCCGACCCGCGGTGGCCAGCGCCTGGCTCGTCATGCGCCGCACGAGCCCCTGGGGCCGTTCGAGCACCTCGAGCTCCAGATCGAGCGCTCGCAACGACTCGACGTTGTACCCGCGGTCCGACAGCTGCCGCGTCAGCACGCCCAGACGCACCCGCACGCCGAGCTCCCCCTCCGAGGCCGGTGGCGCGCTCGAGCGTCCCGCGGGATCGGTCACGACCGCGACCATAGCAATCGACCGGGCGCTCCCGGGCCGCCGGAGCGTCCGGCGCTCACCCGGTCGCTCCCCCACCGTCACCTGGATCACGGAGCGTGCCCTCACCCATCCCCGCCCGCTTGTATGCTCCATGAACCCCGCGTCATCCTCGACCGGTGCGCAAGACCGACATGCGATCCGTCCTCGGCGTATGGGCCGCCCTCACCCTGGGCCCGGCCGTCGCCCAGGCCCAGCCCGCAGGCGCCGAGTCGGGCGCCACGGTGACCGCCGCGCCGCCCCCGAGCTCGCCGAGCTCGCCGAGCTCGCCGAGCTCGTCACCGCCGACGATCACCGAGCCCTCCGGTGGGTCGGCCACGCCCTCGCCTCCCCCATCGGCTCCTGTGCAGCAGCCGACCACCCTCGCCCGATCCGCCGCGCCCGAGACGACCGCCTCTCCTTCGCCCAGCGCGACCTCGGGCCCCGTCGACGATGCGGCTTGGGACGCACTGAAGGGGCGTCAGGTGGTCGTGCAGACCCCGTCGGGTGCCGTGCGGGGCGAGCTGCTCCGCAGCGACGGCGACACCCTGGTGCTGATGCGTGATGGCGGCGAGATCCTCACTGTGCCCAAGACCAACGCGACCGGCGTGCGGGTGGTCCAGCCCTCGTCCGCCGCTCCAGCATCCGAGGACGAGCCCTCGGCTGCGGACTCGATGGCCGGGCTGTCTGCTTCGTCCGAGGACGACGACGGCGACGCGAGCGACGACGCCACCACCGAAGACCAAGACGACGACGCCTCGCTCACCCCCGCCCAAAAGCGCCGCAAGGAGCGACGGGACAAGCGCGAGCATGCGCTTTTGGGTGCGTTCACCATGCACGGCGCTACCTACACCCACTGGCGGGGCGACGGGGTGCAATCGGGGCACGCCTCCTACGCGATGGACTGGGGCCTGGGCCTCAACCTCTCCCCGAGCTTTGGCATGTACGCCATGGCCGGCGGCCTGCTCGGGGCCCGGATCGAGAACAAGCAGACCAAGGCCAACTACGGCCACGTCGCGTTCGTGTTCGCCTTCAGCCGCAAGTACTTCTTCTCCACCGTGGGCGCCGGCGGGGCCTTCAGCCGCCTGCGCTTTGCCGACGGCACCCTGCAAAAGGACAGCGGCCTGGCGATCCCCACCCGGCTGGTGGGCAAGATCCCGCTGCCGCACAAGCTGTATCTGGGGATCGGGATCACCTACGAGCTGGGGCTGGTGCGCGGGTTCTCCCGGGTGATCAACGGGATCGGCGGGCAGATCGTGGTGGGGCGCTGGTAGCCGACTCCGCGACTCGAGCGATCGTTCAGCGCTCGTCGTGAGCGCGCGGCCACGCCGAGCCCGAGCCCGAGCCCGAGCCCGAGCCCGAACCGATAATGCGATCGTTGAGGGTCCGCAACGGTATGCGCCCTCCCTTGCGAACTCGCCCCGGGGAATCGCCCGTCACCGACTTGAACGCACGAGAGAAGGCCGCCCGCGAGCCGTAGCCAAGGCGCGAGGCGACTTCGTCCACGGTGTGCTGATCGTCTCGAAGCCACTGCTGGGCGACCGACATGCGCCACTCGCTCCAGTAGCGCATGGGAGACACACCGACGACCTCGTGGAACCGCTCGGAGAAGGCACTGCGTGACATCCCCACCTGCTGCGCCAGCGCGTGCAAGGTCCATCCGGCCGATGGATCTCCGTGGATCAAGTCCAGGGCGCGACGGATCGACGGCTCCCCGAGCGCACGCAAGACGCTAGCCCCTCCCCGCTCCCCAGCCGTGAGCTGCTCTCGGATCGAGCCCATCGCCAGGATCTCGGCGAGGTGGGCGATGACGACCTCGCTCCCGAGCCCCGGACGCACGGCCTCGCGACACAGCAGCTCCGAGATCCCCCCGAGCCACACCGGGCTCGCGCTCCGCCGAAGCAGCAGTCGCACGGGCAAGGCCGGGACCACCGGGTTGACCTCGAACTCGAGGCATCCGGTCAGCAGATGGGTGCGCATCCCTTCACCGCCCGCGTTGATGATACATCGCCCCATTACGCTGTCCCACCGCAGCGCGGCGGGCTCGGTGGGGCGCGTTCCTTCCTGGTCGAGCAGCGCGTGCGCGCTTCCGTGGGGGAGCAGCAACAAGTCGCCCACACCGAGCTCGACACGCTCGTCGTGCACCTGCACCGCACACGGACCACTGGCCACGAACACGAACACCGAGACGTCGGGACACGCCGGCACAGCCACGGCCCATGGGGGAGCAAAGAGCGACTGGCAGTGTCGACGGTCTCGAAGGCGAAGGCGCAGTAGGGCATCGTCGAGCGGCGATCGTTCCCCATGCCGCCGGTTCAGGATCGTGTACGACGCCATCCCGTGCTCCGTACGATACGATACGGAAATAGCGATTTCATTGCATCACGTCCATTGCTTCTGCGGAAAACGCGCGATTCCTTGGACGATCTGGAATATTATCGCGATAAAGTGTCATAGATCCGCTTGCCTGCACGACCTACCTTCCATTCGACCGCGAGGGGGACGAAGGCCGGCGCCTGAGCATCGGCCGTCCTGCCTCGTCACCAGGATCGAGGGCGCTCGACGTGGCATCCGCTTGACCACGGCGGGTCGCCGGCTCGCATCCGCATTCGAACCGAAAAGGACCGTGACGTGAACGACAACATCTATACCATCGCCATCCTCAAGGCCAAGCCCGGCCAGGTCGACGCGCTGATCGCCGTCTTGAACGAACTGGCCACACAAACCCGCCGCGAAGACGGAGCCCTGGAGTACGGCTTCATTCGGGATCAACAAGATCCGAACGTCATCCTCTCCTACGAACGCTGGAAGCACGCCGACGCCGAGTCGGCACACTGGCAAACGCCACACCTCGCGGCAGCCCTCGCTCGCTTCGAGGCGCTGCTCGACGGTAACCCCACCGTCCACAAGGGGTCGAAGATCATCTAACCCCGACGAGGCCACTCTTTTTTCCACTTCATACGACCACGCGAACAACAACGCGAACGACAAACGACAAACGACAAACGCGGAATAGAATCATGAGCAAGACCATCCTGATCACTGGCGCCGGCTCCGGCTTTGGCAAGGGAACCGCTCTGGGTCTGGCCAAGAAGGGTCACACCATCATTGCCGCCGTACACGACTGGCCGCAGGTCACCGCGCTGATGGCCGAAGCCAAGGCACAAGGTGTCGAGCTCGAGGTCACCAAGCTCGATCTGCTCGATCGCAACGACCACGCCACCGTCTTTGACAAGTACGCCGATCGCCTGGACATCCTCGTCAACAACGCGGCGACCGGCGAGACCGGGCCCATCGCCGAGATCCCGGTCGACCGGGTCCGCCGGGTGTTCGAGGTCAATGTCTTCGGTACGCTGGAATTTACGCAGCCCTTCGCCCGACACTTTGCCCAGGCGGGCAAGGGAAAGATCATCTTCACGTCGTCGATCGCGGGTTTTTCGACCTTCCCGTTCCTGGGGCCCTACGTCGCGTCGAAACACGCGCTCGAGCCGATCGTACAGCTAATGCGCGAGGAGATGGAGGGCACCGGCGTGCAGATCGCGACGATCAACCCCGGCCCCTTTCGTACGGGCTTCAACGATCGAATGTACGACACGCTGGACCAATGGTATGATCCTGAGCAAAACTTCACCCCAGAAAAGCCAATTCGGGACGTCCAGCAGCTCTTCGCGGGCGACGAACTACAGCTCGATCCGCAGGGCATGATCGACTTCATGATCGACGTGATCCCGCGAGATCACCACAAGTTTCGCAATATCTACCCCGAGCGCTTCATCGAGGACGTGAAGAAGTACCAAGACAGCCTGTGGGACAAGGAGGTCTGACCGGCGAGGCGACCCACCGCGACGCGGCCCCCAAACACCGGACCGCGTCGGGCTCGGCACCAAGACAACCCTCGTGTGGCCTCACGCGGGGAAGGGCCCGGGAAAAGGGTAGTAGCCGAGCCAGGTGTGGATCGCAGTGAGCACGGCAAAGATCACCAACGAGATGACGATGAGCCGAACGTCCCCACCCAACGAGCCGGGCTCGGGGCGCGACCACGGCCCGTCCTTGGCGTTGATGACCACCATCTCCAGGATCGCCCACACGCCGACGCTGCCGAAGAGCACGAGCGAGGCTCGATCGCCCCGCACCAGCAGATGGGCCGCCGCCCAGACGAGTACCCCCGTCAGCATCGGGTGCCGCAGCCAGGCCCGCATCTTCCCCTTCGAGCTGCCCATCCCGAGCAGGATCACCGCGACCAACATCAACAGGTTGTTGAGATGGCGGCCCCACAGCGGTGGGGCATAGACGAATGCAAACGATGCCCCACGATAGCCGAGCACCATGAGCACCAGCCCGGCCCCGATGAGCAACGCGGCGACCCCCTTGCCCCGGTCGCCCAGGCCCTCGCGCACACCGGGCAGCAAGCGCTTGAAGAAATGACCGGCGTACCACAGCGCGATACCAGCAATGAGTAGAATCATGGTGCTCCTGGAGTTTCGCGCCCGTCGGCCATGGTCGACCGAGCGCGGTCTTGGACTCAATCGTACACCGTCGAGCAGGCCGCCGCGCCTCCCCGTGGCGGCCGGTGACGACCAAATGCTCGCGAGGGCACGACTTGACCCGATCGCTGCCGATCGAAGCCGGGCTGGTGCGCAACGACGAAGTCCAGCGAATGGTCCTCGACCCGATCCTCGCGCCGTTCGACTCCCACGACTGGTGGGGAGGCTGGTGTCGACATCGCTGCGGGAGCGGGCCGAAGAGCCGCCCATGCCGTTCCACGCCGAATGTGCCGCCCATGCGCTGCGTGTGCTCGAAGCGATCGAATAGACGCACCACGCCTGGTGCATCGCCATGATGAGCGCGCCGCATCGACCATACCCGCCCCCAGTGCGTGATCGGCCAGCGACAACCACGCGATGAGCCGCGCCTGGCCCCCGTCGAGCACGCGAGGCCACTGCTGCCGCCAGGCCCGCCCGCTGCTCGTCCTGAGCCCGGCCAGCTCCCCGTCCAAAGAGGATACCGAAGGCGATTGGCCGCCGTGAAGCCCGTTGAGGCAATTGCGGGGTCGAGCCCCGCCTGGCAGTCTACCCCGATGCAAAAGAGCTTGGCTTCGATCCTCGGAGCGATCGTCGGGGTCTCGGCGGGCGGACTGCTGCTGCACTCGAACCTCGCGGAGGCCGGACCGGTCGTCGCAGCGGACGAGTCGGAGGCGCTGGGAGGAGGCACGACAGCCGGATGTCCCGCCACCGCCGGCTGCCCCGCCACCGCCGGCTGCCCCGCCACCGCCGGCTGCCCCGCCACCGCCGGCTGCCCCG
>JBCCWC010000281.1:0-15028 GCA_039194325.1 Myxococcota bacterium | reverse complement strand
GGGGGGGGGGGCCTGGGGGGGCGCGGGGCGGGGCTGCGACCCCGCGCCGGGCGAGCCGGGGTCCGACGAGCCCGCCGCCGACGCCCGGGGGGCGCTCGAGCTGGGGCAGTTGGGTGAGGGTCGCGACTTCGTGCCCTACGAGCCCGCCCAAGTGGTGGAGATCCACCAGGGCCTCCAGGGCGGGTTTCACATCTTCGTGGACGGTCGCCTGACCGGAGATCCCCTCGATGACGATTGCCTCGTCACGCTGCGGATGTTCCGCATGGACGACGACTCGGAGGTCACCACGATCCAGCACCTACGCGAGCCCGACCTGCTGCCGGATCTCGACGGGAACCGCACGCTGGACGATCTCATCGTGTTCATCTCCGACCCCGCCGCGCTCGACGGGGTGGACGTTCGCCTCGAGGCCATGCTGGACATGGGCGAGGCGAGCCTCGAAGGGGATGAGGTTCTCCTTCACCTGCGCCTCGCTGACGATCGCTGAGCACCCGACGCTTCGTACTCGAACCACGCAGTTCCTGCGCCCCTGGGATGGCTCCCGGGGGCGCTTTTTTGAAATTTGGCCCCTTTGGGCCAAAAGCTACCAAGGTCCCTTGAGTGCTTCTCCAGAAGAATTTCTGGCATGCTCCGGTCGTGTCCGAGACCCACTTCAAGACAGGATTTCCCGATCTCCCTATTGACGGCAGCGGAAACGAGGACAACCGAGATCTCCTTGGCCTCGAGCAACACGCAGAAGCACTGGCCGGATTCATCGCGAAGTGCAGCACCCCTATGACCATCGGGATTCAAGGGGACTGGGGCTCGGGAAAAACTTCTCTCATGAACTTCGTGCGCGCGAAGCTCGGAGACATACATGCACTCAACATCTGGTTCAACACTTGGCAATACTCGCAGTTCGGAAACGAGGATCAACTAGCCAGCTCGATGCTCATCAACCTAATGCAGAAAATCAAGACCGAAGGAGAACCATCAAAGAAAGTTTGGCACAACGTCAGTCGCTTCATTCGCTCGGTCGTACAAGCATCTGCGCTGAGCAAGGGAGGGGTTTCTCTACCCGGGAAATCACTGCTCGACGCACTCGAGGGCCGCGGAGAACTCGACGACGCCGGCCTCTTCGAGCGGATGAAGGATGATTTCGAAACCGTCGTAGCAGATATTCTTGAGAGAGGAGAAAAAGGGCGAGTCGTTATATACATCGACGATCTCGATCGCCTAGCACCGACCAAAGCTGTCGAACTCCTAGAAGCGGCCAAGAACCTTATTGATGTAAAGGGCTGCGTATTCGTACTCGCCGTCGACTACGACGTTGTCATAAGAGGACTCCGTCAGCGGAAAGGTTACGACTCTGGCGAATTCCGTGAAAGCGAAGGGAAAAATTTCTTCGACAAGATCATCCAAGTCCCCTACCGCATGCCGGTCGAGCGATACACAACGCAGAATTTCCTACGAAGCCACTTTGAGCGTGTATACGGAAGAAGCTCTAAGAATGCCGCCAACTTCTTCGAAGAGTCAGCAACCGACCTTATCCATCTCTCGGTAGGAAATAACCCACGAGGACTTAAGCGCGCCCTCAACATTCATTCACTATTCTCTCATCTGATGCGGATTGGCCGAGAAGAAGAGATCGGCGACAACGAGCGAATCATCACCCTCGTGCTCGCCTGCATCCAGGTTGCGCTTCCACAGATGTACTCGCTCTTGGCGAAGCGGAATAGCCCTTTTCGGACCCTCGTCTCCCTCCGAACTCCGGAAACATACACCCTACTTGCCGTTGACGAAGAATCTGGAGAGTTCGACAAGCTCGCGTCTCAGATCAATGGAGGAATCAATAAAATGCTAGGGGTTACTGACGACGACGACGACGATGACGGCACGGAGCAAGCTGCAGACGAGCTCCGGATGTTATTATCTGATCTCCGCCGGTTTGTTTCCACCGAGGACAGAGGAAAACAAAAGCGACTTCAAGGTCTCGCAGCCATCGCGCTACAAGCAATCGATATCGACAACAACGACATCTATTCACAACAAGAACTCGACGTACTCGACACAGCACTGAGCGTCACCTCCTCAACCTCGGTAGAAGCAGAGGAAACCGAAGAAGCCGAAGAGCCGAGAAACCGAACACGCCGCAATGTTGGATTCAAAGAACTATCTGAGACCATGGAGATCTTTGCCAAACAGCCAATGCTTATATTTTGGGACTGCGTAAAGGAAGAATTTGACGACAATTTCAGACGTCAACCCGACTACGAAAGAGATATCTCGCGCCTTCATCTCGTTCTCGATGGAGTGCCAGTCAGACTTAAGGAAGAGACTCTTCGCGTACTTCAGCTACGTGAAAATCGTGGAGATCGGCCACTAACAGACAAAGAGCGTTCCGGACGCATTAATGCCAAGCATTACTGGGTCGTCGAAGGCGACGAAGAGCAACGATCAGTTGCGACCCTCCGGAACATGTGGATGACTCTATGGAATAGCGATATCGAGACACGCAGCCAAAAAGGTCGAGATGCATACGAGGCACGAATACTTGCCTATCTTCGCAGCGTGAAAGATTTTGTACCTGCTCGCGAAGTACAAGAACACGTCGGAGGTTCGATGCACCAGCTTCGCAAAGCACTTAATCGGCTGATCGAGCGAGAACAAGTAACCTACAAAGGCCGCGCGCGCGGAACTCGCTATTCGATCGTATAAGATCATGTAGAATGCGGGCCTGAGGGATCATATTGGGCTCTCTCGACGAAAGATTCACCGCGTCGCAGCTATCCTGTCAGCCCACCCGCAGCTGCTCCAGCACGCGCTGGTCGGTCGGGAAGGCAAGCGGCGGGGGTGACGACAGGTCGTAGTACCCTACGCGATCGAGGTCGTCGCCGGCACAAAGCGTCCCGCCGATGATCGTGGCCCCAAACCAGATCCCGACCGCGTGCTGGGCCGGGTTGTGGAAGTTGGAGTGCACGGCGACGATCTCGCCGAGCTCGACGACCAGGCCCGTCTCCTCCTCCATCTCCCGGCGAGCGGCTACGCGGATGTCCTCGTCCCACTCCACGTGCCCGCAGGGGATGCACCACCGGCCGCCATACGAGCTGCCCGCAGCGCGGCGCCCCAGCAAGATCCGCCCTCCCTCCGTGAGCACTACGGCAACGCCGACGGTAGGGTTGCGGTAGGCCACGTAGCCACAGGCGGAACAGACCGGGCGCGGCCGACCACCGCACTCACAGGTCGCCAGCGGGGTCGCGCAGTAGGGGCAGTAAGCGAACTCTTGACGCTCTGTGCTCATGGGCTCGGTGGCTCTCGGCGATCCTTCGACCGTGTCGAGCTCACCATACCTCGCAGCTCTTGGCCGGCCGCATTGCGTCGCCCGGCTCGCAGGCGAACGCGCTCCAGAACGCGGGGGTGTGCGCCACGGTGCCGTTGACACGAAAGCGAGCGGGTGGGTGCGGGGAGCGGGCGGCCCGGGCCTGCTCCATGGGCGCGGAGACCTTCTCGCACATCTGCTGGGCGTAGGCGACGAATAGCAGCTGCCGGTCGTCGAGGTGGTCGCCGACGGGTGTTTGGGGATCCACCCCGTGCTCCTCGGCCCACTGCGCGTAGGCAGCCAGCGAGAACTTGATGCCCCCGAGATCGGCGATCGCCTCGCCGAGGACCAGCCGACCGTCGAGCGCCTGGCCCGGGGCGATCTCGAAGCGGGCATACTGCTCGGCCACGCAGGCGGCACGCTGCTCGTAGCGCTGCGCGCTGGCCTCGCTCCACCAGTCGCGGTCCTCGCCCTTGGCGTCGCGCCGCCGCCCTCGATCGTCGAACCCATGGGTCAGCTCGTGGCCCATCACCACCCCGAGCGCCCCGAAGTTCATGGCCATGGGCCACCGCGGGTCGAAGTGAGGCGAGCGCAAGAAGCCCGCGGGGAAGAGGATCTCGTTGGCCATGGGGTCGTAGAAGCCATTGACGGTGACCGCGGTCACCGGCCACTGGTCGGGGTCGATGGGCCGCCCGGCTCGGGCCAGCTCTTGCCCGGTCGACCGGCGCCGGGCCTCGAGCAGATTGGCGAAGAACTCGTCGGTGACCACCGGCGCCGCGGCGTCCGGCCGAGCCTCCGGGTAGCCGATCTTGCGCTCGATGGCGCGGGCCTTGGCGAGCGCGGCGGTCCGGGTGGGGGTGTCGAGCCATGTGGAGGTCTCCAGGCCGCCGACGAGCGCCGCGTGAACCCGCGCCGCGAGGTCGCGGGCCGTGTGCATCGAGCCCGCCGGGAAGTATCGGGCAACCCAGCGCCGATCGACCCGCTGAGGCATGGCGGCGAAGGCTTGGTCGACACAGATCGACCAGCGGGGCGGCGGCTCGGCTTGGCCCCGCACGAGCCCGCGGAAGAAGGCGAAGTGCGCGTCGCGGAGCTCGGCCGTCAGCGCGTGCGCATACGTCCGCAAGGCCGTCCACCGCAGGTAGGCGCGCCAGGTCGCAGCGGACGCGTCACCCAAGATCTCATCCAGGGCGGCGAAGTACGAGCGGGGCATCAGCACCACCTGCGGCAGATCCGAGCGACCGAGCGCGTCGAAGAAGGTCGCCCAGTCGATCCCCGGAGCGAGGGTCGCGAGATCGGCGACCGCGACCGACTCGGTCGCCGCCGGCTCGCGCAGCTCCGCAGCCGAGGCGAACGCCCGAGCAAGCCGTCGTTCGAACGCAACTACCCGGCGAGCCTGAGCCCGGGGCTCGGGCTCACTAGCCGACGCGAGCGTCTGCTCGACGAGGGATGCATAGGCGGTGAGCAGCTCATCGCCCTCACCGCGGGCGTAGGCGTCTGGCGAATCCAGCCCCAGACCCGCCTGCGACAAGTAGAGCGCCGCGTGGTCCGGCTGCTCGGGCCCCGCGAACACGAACGGCTCCATCAACGCCGGCGCACCGATCTGGCTGAGCCGAGCGAGCACCCGGGCGCTCGCCTGCGGGTCGCTCGGCTCCCCCACCAATTGCACGAGCGTCTCGATGGCCGCGGGTGCAGCGGCCTCGATAGCAGGCTCGTTCATGCAGGCCTGGTAGTAGCGGTGGAGCACCGAATCCTCGCGGCCGTCACCGGGCGGCTCGGCGACCAGCGTCCGCAGCTCCTCCATCACCGCCTCGACGTGCTCCATCGAGCGGCTCGCCAAGGGGGCATCCGAGGGGATCTCCGTGCGCGCCAGCCAGCTTCCGCAGGCAAATCGATAAAAATCGACGCAGGGGTCGACCGAGGGATCGAGGTTGGCCTCGACCGTAGCCACGACCTCGGGATCGACGACCACCGTCGGTGTAGACCCGGTAGCCGCGCTGGGGGGCTCGACCCCCGGTGAGTGTCCGCAGCCGAACCCCACCACCATCCCGACGAGCAGAGCGCTGCGTATGGTGTTCATCGGTCGTCCTCGCATCCATTGGTGTGATCAAACCGCGCTGGGGTTTCTGGACGCGGCTGGAGCCCAGCGTGAGCGACCCTCATGCGCGAGGCCGCTCGTCCAAGTCGACGGGCGCGGGCGAGCGCGGGCGAGCGCGGACGAGCGCCATGAATTGCCCGACTGAGCAATCCATCAGTCATACGAGCGCAAATAAAGGAACACGATGCGGCGGTTCGCACCTTCCCCTCGTGCAGGGCCAGCGCAGTCAACGCGTTCCCTGAGGTGGATCTCGGCTCTGCTCGCAGTATCGAGCCCACCCCGTGGAGGCAAGAGATCGATCGACACACACGCGCCTGCCCGCAGCCACCATCTCATCGACGCCTCGACAGCGTCACCGATGATGCGTCGCACATCATCGCTACACAACGACCTTGGGATGACCACTTTCTTACACATGCTGAGATCACACGGCACACGATCCCCAAGACATTCACCACCATACTATATATAACTTCCATATAACTTCTATCAATTCGACGATCACGAGATCACCCTCACGAATATCGACCATCACATCGACAATACACCTTGCCAAATTGGGACACCTCTGACACTCTGCGCGCATGCACAAGTGTACCTCGAAGAGAGTCCTGGCAAGAATCGCACTTCCGCTGCTCGTGTCATCCTATGCATGCAGCGCTGAGTACGACGAAGAATCACTGGACGGCGATCTCGAGGCATTGCTCGAAAGCGACGAGGAAGAATTCGATGCCCTGCGGGACGACCCTCCCGGCGCAGTGCCTCAGCCGGGCACGACTGATGACCTGACGGACTCGTCGGCGACCGAGGCATGCCCCCCACCGGGCCAGGTACTCGGCGGATGGGGCTTTTGCTCCGAAGCCTGCCCGTGCGGCAACAACCAGGGGGACTGCGACAGCGAGGACGAGTGCCTACCCGGGCTAGAGTGCGTAGAAGACATCGGCGCAAACTACGGATGGGCCTGGAACGTCGATGTATGCAAGGGCTGCTCGCCAGCGTCGCGCCTTCCTGGGCAGTGTGGCAACAAGTCCGACGGCTGCGGCGGCATCATCAACTGTGGCCCTTGCCCACCAACCGTCAATCTCACATCGGACCCCTTCGGAGCCTGCGACGCGGGGTCCAACGCGGTAGAGTACTTCATGACCGCCACGGCCTCCGGCGGGGACGGGAGCTACTCCTTCTCCTGGAGCGGGGCGATCCCCAGCTCTGCGCCCTGGCAAAATCCCAACCTCGCCAACGCATACTTCAGCTCCCCCAGTCACACGGTGACGGTGACCGTCAACTCCGGTGGACTGACCGACACGGACTCCATCACCGTGTTCAACAATTGCCTCTGAGCGGCCTCCAACGCCGCCGAGCCCGAGCGCCAAGCCGTGGTCGAGCGCACCCGCTCGTCCTTTACCCGCTCGTCCTTCACCCACGCGCCAAGGACGAGCAAGTCCCGCTCCAGCAAAGGCTGGAGCCAGGCTTGGAGTCGCGATCTAAAGGTCCTCGCGAAACTCCAGCACCACGGGATAACGCCCCTGGATCAGCCCCAGGTCGGCCACCGCCTCCGGCTCGCAGTGCAGGGTCTGCTCCAGCACCGCCGAGCTTGCGAAGTGGACGATGTCCCAGCTGTCGGGGTCGGGCGTGAACGAGTCGTCACACTGGAACAACCCGCCGGCGAGCGCGGCCCCGCATACCCCGTTGGCCTGGGCGATCTCCAGCAGGCTGTCACCGGCCGCGTTCTGCAGCGCGCACATCTGTGAAAACGCCAGGTGCCCGGTGTTGGCGATCCCCACCAGGCGCTTGGGGGCGGGCGAGGCGTCGTAGCCGTCGACCTGGCTGGAGAACGCCACCACCGAGTCCGACATCGCTCCCAGCACCAGGGTCGACTCGAGCGCGGAGCCGTCGCCCACGCCACCCGCAGCCATGGGGATCACCACCGCGGCCTCGTCACCCAGCATCGAGACCACACTACCGCCCGCGCTGTGCCCCGCGGCACCGATCCGCTCCCCGTCGAGGCGGTCACCAAAGTCCTCCAGACCGCCCACGTCACCCCGCACCGCGTCGAGCATGGTGGCCAAGTCCCCCTGAAGATCCTGCGGGACCATGCCGTTGCCGCACGCAATGCCCAGCAGATCCGCCAGCCACAGGCCGGGATGATCGGCCGCCATCACCACGAAGCCCCGGCTGGCCCAGTGCACCATGTGGGGCAGCGACTGCGTGCTAAAGCCGGCCGTGCCGTGCACGAAGAGGATCACCGGGTAGGGCCCGTGGGTGTCGTCGATCGGAAGATCGCGGTAGCAATCGCACGGCTGCCAGGGGTTGTCCTCGTCGGAGATCTTGTCCTGCTCGGAGAGCGGCAGCGAGTCGCGAATGTCGTAGACCACGGGCTCGACACCCGCCTCGGGATCTCGAGCCGGGTACCAGACCTCCACGGTGAGACCGTCCAAGTCGACGGTCCGCGCGCCCACGGCCCACGGCCCGCGCGCCGCCGTGTCGAAGGGGCGCGGGAGCAGCTCCACCCCAGGGCAGCTGCCCTCGAGCGAATCGCCCGCTCCTTCGGTGTCCGTCTCGCTACCTTCCGTGGTCTCCGAGCCCCCCTCGGAGGGCGCCGCGGTCGAGTCGGGCTCGAGCGTGTCGGGCGTCTCGCCGACGCTGGTCGTGGACGAGCTCTCGCCGGTGGTGCCCTCGGTGCCCTCGCCTTGGGGCTCGGAATCGTCGGTACAACCGACGATCGCCAGCGCCAGCACCCCGCCCATCAGTCCGTCGAACCGCCCTCTGGTCGCTCGCATGCTCTTCATCCTCCGCCTAGACCCACGCCTCAAAGTCGTCCCAACCACTTTGATGTACCACCATTGGTGGCCCCACGACCACGACCTCGCGCGGTTCAACAGGGGATCCCGAGAGAACAACGATGGACCGGCACGCTCTACTACGCCTGTACAGGTGGATCGTCATGGTTCAACGGCCTCGCCGGCGCGGCTCCACGGGCCCGCGGCTTGCCGATCGCCGAAGGTGGGCTAGACGTCGCTCCGTGCCAGAAGGTCCCGAGATCCGGCGAGCCGCAGACCGGGTCGCCAAGGCCGTGGTCGGCCAGACGCTGAGGAGCGTGCGCTTCGCGTTCCCTCACCTCGAGCCGTTCGAGGCCGTGCTCGGCGGCTCGGAGGTGACGGCGGTCGACACTCACGGCAAGGCGATGCTGACCCGCTTCTGCTGCGGGCTGACGGTGTACTCCCACAACCAGCTCTACGGTCGCTGGATGATCGGCTCCCCCGAGCAACCGCCACGCACTCGCCGCTCGCTTCGCTTTGCGATCGTGGGCTCGACCCGCGCGGCCCGGCTCTATAGCGCCTCGGAGATCGACGTGCTGGAGACCGCTGACACGGGATCCGATCCCCGAATCGCCCGGCTAGGGCCCGACGCCCTGCACCCCTCGGTCACGTCGCGCGCGATTGCCGAGCGGCTGCAAAGCCCCTCGTTCCGCAACCGTCAGCTCGCCGGGCTGCTGCTCGACCAGAGCTTCGTGGCCGGCCTGGGCAACTACCTACGCTCGGACATCCTGCACGCATGCCGGATTCACCCTCGTCGACGACCTCGTGAGCTCGACGACGAGACGGTCGAGGCGCTCGCCCGCAACATCCTCGGGCTCACGCGGCAGTCGTACCAAACCGGAGGAATCACCAACGAGCCTCGCCGAGTGGCCGCCCTGAAGAAGGCCGGGGCCAAGCGCTCCGCTTACCGCCACCTCGCCTACCACCGCGACGGACAACCCTGCTACGGCTGCGGAGCCACCATCGAGCGGCTCGACCTCGGAGGACGAGCCGTCTTCGTCTGCCCCCGGTGCCAGCCGGAGAACTGAGCGACGAGAATGACGCCCAAGGCACCGAGCCTTCCGACTCATCCAGATTCGAACCCCAGCTCGGATCCAACGACGGTCAGATCCGTCTGGGCTTCACCGCCCGAGGCACGAAGCTCGAGTCGCGAACCTCGGCGGCGGCAAGGATCTCGTCGACGACCCGCATGACGTCGAGCATTCGCGGAGGGATCTGGGCGTGCAACGAAGGACGAACCCGAGCACCAACCCAGTCGGGCCGCTCGATTTCTTCCATCGCGTCTTCGAACACGACCAGCGCTGCTGGACACTCAATGTTCTCGAACATCTCATCGAGACGTCTGACGTGATGTTGTGTCACGTCGGGTCCGACCATCACGACCAGCCCGGCGAGCTCCAGCTGGGTCTGATATAGCTCTACATGTGCGGCGAGCTGGTCAAAGGTGTCGAAGGTATGAGATCGTATCTTACGGCGCGACAACAGCAGCGAGAGCATCTCACGCAGCGACAGATAGCGGGTCCAAACAACGATGATCAGCTCGCGGCTGCGAGAGGCGTGCGGCGAGCGGGCCAGTGAAACCATACGACGAACCAGTCTTCGATGAGCCTTGCACCCAGGTAGCCGTGGTCTACGGCGTAGGGGATCGAGGGCAGAGAGAATCCGTGGGTGACGAGATCTCCACAGATCCGCAGGCCCAACCCTTGTCCCCCGGTGGTGAAGCCCCCCTGAAAGATTGCCCCCAGATCATCCCCAAACTTCACCGACAGCGCCTGTCGGTGCTCTTGCTCGATCCGGTTGAGCACGACAATGCGAAGCAGCGTGGTCTCCTGGTCTCCTACCTCGTCGATAGGAAGCGCACTCAGGCGCACATGCTTGTCGACCGCGTACTGCGCGGCATTGTTGACCAAATTGTAGACGACTCGATCCAGCGTGGAGAACTCCATGCAGCACGAGGCCACGACCCCCTCGAACTCACAATCGAGCTCCACCGTGACCTCGCGGCCACTCAGGCGGTAACCCACATCTGACCACTTCTGCCGAATCAGCGCGATCGAGTGATCCTTGTCCTGCAGGTCAGCGTCCCGGCGAACCTGGTCGAGATCGGACACGGCATTTCGCATGATCTTGAGCTGATCTCGCGACAAGATGTGAATGCGAGTCAGATCCTGGGGAGACGCCAGCTCCATTTGCACCATCTCGAGGTGCATCAACAACGCCAGCATGCTGCCACCACGCAGATCGTGGTACGCCTTGAGCAGCCGGGGCGTGGCCTGGCGGCGCCGAAGGCCCCGACCGAGCGTGCCTACGTCCTCGTGCACACGGTCGAAGCCGTGCTGCCGCATGAGGGCGATGAGACCATCGACCGCCCCCTCGTCCTGCAGACGGGGTCGCAGGTAGTCGCAGACCTGAAGTAAGAACCGGTAGACTCGCTGGAGTCGCTCGGCGTCTCCCTCGCACAGCTCGTCCGCTCGCACGCTGATCGAGTCGTCGGGCGAACGGATCCGTGCAGGTCGTAGGCTGGGCGACCGAAGCGCGAGCAAGTCACGACGACTGATGCTCGAAATCGATGGTCCTCGCGAAACTCCACGCACCTGATGCCCCTGACAGATCTTCCCAATAGCGCCAGCAATACCCGCCCAACTCCCCGAATTAGTCCGCGAAGCCCTCACCTATGTCAGCGGGACCTCGAGCTGAGCTCACCGAGCTCACCGAGCCCCCGGTGCCGAGCCCACCACTACACCGTCGCGCGAACCCCGAGATCCGTCGCTCACCGCAAAGACGTCGGCTCAGCGTGTCCTGAGCCCGGCCTCAGCCGCCACCAGCTCCGCCGGATCCACCGACTGACCTCGGGCCAGTCGCTCGGCGACATGCGCGAAGATCCGGGCGTCGGCCTCGCGCCGGTCCGCCGGACGCTTGGACAGGCTCGCCAGCGGCAGTGACAGCCGCGGGTTGCCGGTCAGCGCGGCGCGGTGTCGCGCCAGATAGGCCCAGTACATCGGCGTGAGCGGACAGTTGCGCCGCGGGTCGAAGGCACAGTCCTCACAGTAATCGGACATCCGCGCCAGGTAGCCTGCCCCGCAGACGTAGGGCTTGGTCGTCATCACCGGGCCGGTGCCGATGGTGCCCATGGCCAGCACGTTGGGCTCGACCACCCAGTCGTAAGCGTCGATGTAGGCCACCCAGAACCAGTCGGTCAGCGCCCGGGGCGAGATGTCGAGCAGGGCCGCGATGTTGCACAGCACCATCAGTCGCGTGATGTGATGGCTATAGCCTTCGTCCCAGACCGACTCCACCACGGTGTCCAGGCAGCGTAGGCCGCTAGGACGACCCCAGAAGGCCGCGGGCAGCAAGGCCTTGGCGCCCAGGGCATCGGGCGCCGCGCCGCCGTCGGCCACCCCGCTGGGATCGGACTGCGGCCAGGGCTCCCCGGCCCAGCCCTCGTAGCCAGCGTCACCCGGGGCAACCTCCGGCGGCGGAGCACCGCGGCGAAATCCATCGGTGGCTCGGTGCACGTGCCGTACGAACTCACGCCACCCCAAGATCTGCCGCACGAAGCCCTCGCGCGACGATAGGGGCAGCGCCTTGTCTTCGGCCACCTGCTGCACCAGCGCGGCCGGCCGCAGCCGATGCAGGTTGAGCAGCGGCGACACACGGGTGTGAAACAGGCCCCGCGCGTGCCGAGACATCGCGTCCTCGAAGGGGCCAAAGCACGGCAGGCACGCCTGGCGGGCCCACTGCCACAGACGCTGGGCATCCTCGTAAGTGGCGGGCAGCGCCCCGAGATCCACGCGGCCGGGGTGGTGGCCAAAGCGATCGCGCACGAGGGCCCCCACCTCGCGGGTGATCGGATCGGGCTCGAAGCGCGGCGCCTCTGGAGCCGGCGGATCGCCTCGCCACGGCCGGCGGTTGTCTGCGTCGAACGAGAGCTTGCCCCCCTCGTAGCGCCCGTCGTTGGTCATCAACAGCCCGGTGCGCTTGCGAACCCGCCGGTAGAAGGTGTCCATACGCCACGGGGGGCCCTTGCCCTTCGGGTCGAACTCGTCAGCCTGCGTCAGCCAGCCCTCGTGGGGCTCCACGCGCAGGGCTCCCGCCTCGACCAGGGGCCGCAAGTCAGCTCGTAGCTCACGCTCGGCGGGCTCCATCACGGTCAGCGGGCCCAGCTCGTCGACCAGCGGCGCCAGGGCCTCGCGCATGGGGCCCCAGGCGACCTCGTGGCGCACCGCCACTCCGCGGCGGGCCTGCTCGAGCGCGAAGTGCCGGCCGTTGGCGAGCACCAGGGCCAGCTTCTGCTGGTGATAGGGCCGCAGCTCGGCCTTCCATGGCGACTCCAGCATCACGATGCCCAGCGTGCCCGGATCCTCACGGGACAGCGGGCCCAGCTCGTCGCTGAGCTGGTCGTAAGGGACGTAAAGCCAGCGCCGACCGGCGGTCGGGCGGGGATTGATGCGCGCGAGGGTCTGGGCAAAGACGCTGGGCATCGAGATCACAGACCCATCTGCTTGGAGATGATCACCTTCATGATCTCGCTGGTCCCGGCGTAGATCCGCTGCACCCGCGCGTCCATGAACGCACGGGTCACCGGATACTCCAGCATGTAGCCATACCCGCCGAACATCTGCAGGCAGGCGTCGGTCACCCGCCCCAACATCTCCGATTGCCACAGCTTGGCCATCGAGCACTCCTTGACGAGAACCTGTCCCGCCATGTGCTCGGAGATCAGCCGGTCGAGGAAGGCTCGCCCCACCTCGACCTCGGTCGCGCACTCGGCCAGCTTAAAGCGCGTGTTCTGGAACTTGCTCAGCGGCCGCCCGAAGGCCTGGCGCTCCTTGGTGTAGGCCACCGTGTCGGCCAAGACCTGCTCGGCCGACGCCTGGCAGACCACCCCCACCACCAGCCGCTCGGGCTGGAGTTTCTGCATCAGCATGAGAAAGCCCGCCCCCTCGCCGCCCAGCAGGTGGTCGGCGGGCACCCGGCAATCCTCGAAGAACAGCTCGGCCGTGTCCTGCGAGGCCATCCCCATCTTGGCCAGCTTCTTGCCTTTGATGAAGCCCGGGGTGTCGGCCGGCACCAGGAATAGCGAGATCGCCTTGTGGGGATCGGCCGGCTCTTGTTCCGTCTTGGCGGCCACGATGCACAGATCGCAGAGGATCGCGTTGGAGATGAAGGTCTTGGCGCCGTTGAGCACCCAGTGGTCGCCATCGCGGCGAGCGATGGTCTGGATGGCGGCTAGATCCGATCCCGTGCCTGGCTCGGTCATCGCGATCGCGGTGACCACTTCGCCGCGGACGCAGCGGGGCAACCAGCGGGCCTTTTGCGCCTTGCTCCCGTAGGCGTGGATGTAGGGCACCACGATGTCCGAGTGCAGGCCCACGGCAAAGCCCGACTCGTAGACCCGGGCCAGCTCTTCCATCACCACCACCGAGTGCAGAAAATCGCCGCCGGGGCCCCCGTGCTCCTCGGGCAGCCACGGGCACAAGAGGCCCGCGTGCCCTGCCTTGCGCCACGCCTCGCGATCGACCGAGCCCGCCTCGTTCCAGCGCTCCTGGTGAGGCACCACCTCGCGCTCGACGAAGCGCCGAACGGAATCGCGAAAGAGATCGTGCTCCTCGGAGAACAGGCTGCGTTTCATGGCCCTCGGAGGGTAGCCCAGCGCGACGCCCCAACGAACCTCATGGGGCGGCCGATGCTCACGCCGGCAGCGAGATCCGCGGCTTGTCCTTGTTGCGCGGATCGTCGGCCGGGCGTGGCCGATAGAGCACGATCACCCGACCGATCACCTGGGTCAGATCGGCCCGGGTGGCCTCGGCCAACTCGCGCGCGGCTTGCTTGCGCTCCCCGGCAAACCCCTGACCAAGCTTGACCTTGATGAGCTCATGCTCGCCCAACGCCTGGTCGGTGGCCTGCACCAACGACTCGCTGAGCCCCTCGGCACCGACCTGCACCACGGGGCGTAGGCTGTGGGCGAGCGAGCGAAGGTGAGAGCGTGCGCGGGTGCTTATCGTGGGCGCGGCCATGGGCAAGCGCGGCGTACCCTGCCCGCTTTGGCCTGGCCGCGCAAGCCCGCGTGCTCGGGCCAGCACGAACGCCGACCCGAACACTGCCGCGCACCGACTAAAGTGCGTAGAACAGCAGGTAGGGATAGGGATCGATCCCGCTACCGGTGCGACTGGATTGGGGCCAAACTACCCGCTCGAACGAGACGTAGTAGAAATCCTCGTCCAGATCGCCCTCGCGGAGCTGGAAGATGCTGTCGGGGTGCGTGACCGTGGTGGGCGGCGAGGTGTCGCTTTCCCAGGTGAAGCTGCCGTCGCACACGGTGGCCTCGAAAAAGCCCCCCGAGGACGACAACGCGTTGCTCTGCTGAAAGGCCAGGCCGCTGCCCGCCATGTCGCTGTGCCACACGGAAAGCGTCTGCCCGTAGAGGTGGGCCTCGGCGTCATAGTAGGTGTGGTTGGCATCGCCTCCCCACGCGTCGTTGCTGGGCGAGTTGCCGATGTTGAGGGCGTACTGCCACAGGCCGTCGGTCATGCCCACCACCTGCAAGATGTCCCACTGTCCGTCGGGTACCGACGCCAGCGGGGCGGCGTTCATGTCGATCCGGAGCGTCAAGCCGGCACCATTCGACGTAGGCATGGCCGTCACCCCCGGCACGGCGCAGGGCCACAGCGGGTCGACGGGATCGGTCATGTCGATCTCGCAGCCCATCACCTCGAACGCCGCCGCGGGATTACAGCTGGCGGCCCCGGGCGCGGCCGCCGGCGCCGGCGCCCGGGCCCGCGCCCGCGCGACCGGCCGCGCCGGGTCGGGGGGGAGGGG
>JBCCWC010000280.1:0-15198 GCA_039194325.1 Myxococcota bacterium | reverse complement strand
CGCCCTACTCGATCGCCTCGGGCTCAGGCTGCCCACGCGGCTGCGCTCGCCCGCTTCGATCGCGGGGGTGTAGTGCCAACTTTTTCTCTAAGTGGTTGAAATTACTTACTCGACTACCCCAAACTGCCGAAGTTGGGCTAGTGGCGCGTCGCGACCGACCCGGGAGGCCGTGTTCTCGCCGTGGAAGGGCGAGAGCGGCTACTGGGCATCGAGGCGGATACCGAAACGCTCGGAGGCCGCTTCGATGAACTGCATCTCGGACGAGTCGTGCTCGATCGGCGCCTCGTGAGCCTCTCGTAACAGCCGAATGCCGCGGTCGCGGGCCTCGCGTGTTCCATGTTCCAGGATTGCAACCGCAACCATTCCCAGGACGCTCGCTTTGAGCTTCTCGCCCTTTTGGCCTCCGACCTCTTCGAGCACGGGAAAACACTTGGACCTCAGCTCGCGCTCTGCGTCGGCCTCCTGTCCCTGACTCACGATGTGCACGGTCTGCTCGGCCAGGGCCATCGCCCGAATTGACGGTTCATCCTGGTCGGTAAGGCTCGGGAGCAGCTCGGTATACAGCACCTCAAGCGCATCCTCCATTCGACCGGCTAGCCGCAGCGTTCGGGCTAGCGACCAGACTTCCTTCAGCACGAACGTGCGCTCCTCGAGTCGGGCGAAGCTTGGAATGGTCTTGTCTCTGCGAACGCGTAGCGCTTCCTCGTAGCGCCCTTGCTCCGCCATGAGGTCGGCCACGTTGCTCCAAGTCATGATCTGCGATCGAAGCTCGCCGAGCTCCTCGAACAAGGCGAGTGCTCTTTGCCGAAGCTGAAGTGCCTGTTCGAGATGACCGCGCCGCTCCTCGATGATCGCGAGCCTGCCCAGGGTGACCGCTTGATCTCGCCGCGAACCAATCGCCTCGAACGCAGGGAGCACATCGCCCTGGAGCAGGCCGGTTGCCTCGTCGAGCTTCCCTTCATCCCGCAGGAGGTCAGCGATCTTTCCCTTCGTCACGGCAACGGCCCGGCGGTCGCCGAGCGCCTCGCCGAGCGCCTCGCCGAGCGCCTCGCCGAGCGCCTCGCCGAGCGCCTCATAGATCGGCAATTGAACCTCTCGTCGGACTCGTAGCGCTTCTTCGGTGTTGCCCCGCGCGTGCAAGACATCGGCTACCTTGCCCTGGGCGGCGGCGATCTCTCGTTGGTCCCCTCGCTCTTCGAAGACGGGGAGCGCGCGGGCTTGGTAGATCTGTAGAGCCTCGTCGAGCTCGCCCTTCAGCTGCCGAATGTCAGCGATCCGACTGTAGAGCCGCGCACAATGCCTACGCTCGCCCAAGCGCTCGAACGTAGGGAGTGCTTCTCTTTGGAGGAGGCCGAGCGCCCCGTCGAGGTTTCCGCGAGCTCTCTCGAGATCGGCCATCTCGATGTATGCCTCGGCCACCGTCCCGGGAAAGAACTTCTCGGCGCGGGATGAAGCCACCTCCTCGAAGAGAATGGCCGCTCGCTGGAGATCTTGTGGCCCATTGGCCAGCCTGTAGTGAATGCGTCCACAATGCATCGTAGCGAGGAGCCAGAGCTCTTGCGCCCATCTTGGTATGATGCCTCCGAGTGTTTGCCGAAGTGAGTCGCGGGCAGCCGCCGCGCCTTCGAGCTGGTCGTGCTGTGTTGCCGTGAGGATCACGAGCAGCCAACGGGTGACCTGAACCATCGAGCGATGCTCGGAGATCGGCGTCTCAGCCGCTGCCTCGAGGCTCCTGCCGAGCACTCGCAGCTGTTTTATCGTCGCATCTACAGTCGCATGACTCCATGGCTCTTGCTCCAACGCGTCGACGCGCTCAGCAAAGATCGTCAGGACCTTGGGCGGATCGACGAGTCCGCTGAGACCCGATCGAAGCGCGGCCGCGACGGACCCTCGCTCCGTAGGCAGAGCGCCCCAGTCGGGTTGATACTCTTGGGGGATCGAGGGGTTGAGCGCGATCCTGGATCGATGTCGGTCCGCCAGGCTCGCGAGTGCATCTGGCGACAACTGATCCCGGCCGAGTCCATTGACGATCGTATCCAGGACGAATGGATCCTGGGTCAACCGCAATAGCGGTGCTCCTTCGAATTGGCCGCTCCGCCAGAAACCCAGGCCGGCGTGGACCAGCGCCGCATGCCCATCTGGATGGTCGTCATCCCGTATCAGTGTGTCGAGGGCGGCTGTCGAGTCTACGCCATGTCGTCGTAGTTTCTCCGCACATCGGGTTCCCACGGCGTGCCGCAGGCTATGCTCGTAATCTCGCGGGCTGATCCCTCCCTTGATGTACCGCAGCCGATGCCGCAGCGTGCGATCGAGCAGCCACAGCAGCTCCACGGGGTCTTCGGTGCAGCCCGCGAGCTGGTCGGGATCGAAATCCCGCAGCCCCAACGTCGCCAGCGGGTGTCCTTCACGCCATGGACCACGATCGAGGAGCTCGACCACTGCCGGCTTGACCGAGCGCTCGAGCCACGTCGTGTCGATCTCGCTGTGCTCAGGAACCCGCACCATCACGTGGTGCCGATGCCGGCGCGCCCATCCGTCTAGCTCGTCGACGGCAGCCGTAGGGCCGTGCCCCGTAGCCGCGATCAGCAACCGCGAGCCCGTGTCGGATCGAGCCCGCAGCGCTTCGAGGGCCTCGGTTGGCAGCATTACGGCATGGTCGACCCGAGGCGCCGAGCATCGACTCAGCAGCTGGAGTAGGATCTCGAGTTCATCCTCGTCATACCAATGCGGCACCCCGAGCACGCCGGGGTCGAGTCGCACTCGTGCTGTTCCCGGCGCTTCGGGCTGTGTGGGCAACAACCACAGCATGGCTTTGGGCTACCGCCCCGAACCCACCAGCGCGAGGTGGAAGGTCTGGAAGAGCGGATCGAGTGTGTAGGTCTGCGGTGACCAGAAATCGCCGGGCAAGACGACTTGGAGGTCCTCGAGCTTGTGCAGGATCTCCTCGTTGCCCTCGCAGGCCGCCAATAGACGTTCCCGGTCGATGCTGGTCGTCGGGGTGTCGAACTCGTCCATGAGACGACGGACTTGGTTCTCGTCCACGGTCGAGTAGGCCGAGTACACATACCTCGAGAATCCCTGCTCCAGGCGCTCGAGCGCGAGGTAATCCCGTCGATAGAGATAGTGGACCCAGGTCAAGAATGCGAGCGCGGTCGGGGCGAGCTTGGCGAGGCGCTCTACGGCTTCCCGAGCCTCGGGCTGTTCGAATCCTCTTTGAACCTCCGGGCTCTCGTGGCGTACCCGCTTGTCGAGAATGCCGAGCAGATCCTGCTCGGGCAGCGGACCGAGGCGCAGCGGAGGGGTGGGCAGTTGCCGCGGGAGCACCCGGCTGAAGTAGGTGCGCATGTTGAGCACCAGCGCGATCGGAGCCTCGCGCAAGCGCAACAGCCCCTCCACATCGCGTCGGATCCGGCGACGAGACTCGACATCGTGGTACTCGTGGCGAAGCTCGTCGATGTTGTCGAGATAGACGACGACGCCGAGGCCGGCCGCGCGAATGTCCTGGCACAGGCCGCAAAGAGCCCGGCTGAGGCGATCCTCGTCGAAGGTTCGCATACCGCTGAGGCCCTTGACTCTCCTGACGTCGACTCCCATGTCGAAGCCGAGGTCGACCCGAAGGGAGGATAGTAGTTCACTGGTGGCGGCGACCAGCTTCAAGTGTGCCTTGAAGCTCTGCGCATGCTCGTGCAGTATCCGCAGCTCCGCGCGGTCGAGCCGGGCGAGCTCGTCGATGAGCTGCGCCTCGGCCAGCAGTGACTCGCTCACCACATCACGCTCGATCTTGCGTAGCTCGAGCAGCTCGGTCATGAGCCCGTAGCCTAGCTGCGAGAGCAACTCCCGCCAGCTCTGCCGCTCGCGACAGTCTACGGTCACGACCACGGTGCTCCCCGAGCGCTTCTCCCGAACGTCCTCGAGCACGGCTCGGGTCAAGATCGTCTTGCCGCTCCCCTTGTCTCCGGTCACCGCCCAGGTGCCGCTGGCTCGCGGATCTCTACGCCCGAGGTAGCGAAGGATGTCCGCTGTCAGCTCCTCGCGCAGCTCGGTGCGATCGACCATCAAGCTCGGATGTACGTCGGTCGGCATGAAGTCGAGGGGCCGGAGCATTCCTCGCGAGATTATCAGCTCCGCTCGATCTCGTCCGCTGGACTACGCGATGGTGGCGTTGTTGCGGACGAGGAAGCCCGACGAGGGAGTGATTCGTTTGGGTGCAGATAAACTGTGACCGAGTTCGAAGACACGGGCAGATCCGTGGGCGAAGAGCCGTGGAGCGAGCGCGGCGCGCTGGAAACTGACGGCCCCGCTGGATCTCCAGCCTTCCGAGCGAGTCCGTAGAGCGTGTGTTCTCCCGCGCATCGGAGACGAGCCGCTGGGGCATGCTTCCATCGGGGCTCGCTATGCTCATCATGCCCGACAGCTCCAGTCGCGGACCGAAGCGGGACGTTACGGAGCGTTCCCCAGGTGTATGGGTCATGTGTAGTCACCGCATGAAGCTTCGTGCGGTCAACGGCCCACCCCGCCTGCCTCGGTCGCCATGGTCCGTTGGTGCCGTCGGTGCACCACCTACGGTGCCGGCTCATCGTCGTCACGCTCTCTATCTTCGACCTCCGCACCTCCACCCAAGCCCCCGCCCCGCCCGGCCCGGGCCCGAAAGTTGTCGATCGGGGCCAACAGCCGCCGCACTCGCTCCACGCTCTTGGGGTCATCATCATCGAGCTCGCCGACGGCCCGGCTGGCGTGCTGCACGATTGCCCTGCGGAGTGCAGTCACGACCGATCGCTGGTCCACCTTGCGCTCGACCGCTCGTCCCATGGCCTTGAGCATGTCGGCATAGTCGCGAGCATCCTGCTCGAACGCGGTGATGAACGGGGCGCCGACGAGCTCGGCGAGCGAGGCGGCGGTGGCGGGCTCGTTCATCTCGGTGAGCATCCGTTGCATCTGGGCGTTCTGCACGGCGAAGGCGGCTCGGGTGAAGCGCAGGCCCCGGGGATAGAGCAGGGCGAGCAGCTCGCGGGCCCGACGGCTCGACTCACTGTCCCGGAGCAAGGTCCACGCCTCGAGGCGGAGCTTGATCGCCTTGAGGCAGCGATCAGTGGCGTAGTCGAGCTGGAGATCCCCGGCCTTGCCCGAGGCGGTGCTCGCTCGCACCTGCGCCACCTTGGCCGCCCGGGCGGTGTCGAGGATCTCGCGCAGCTTGACCACACTGCCCGCGATCGCCGGCGAGGCGTCGTCCTTGGCCACGTCGACGAGCTGCTCCACGAGGGTGATCCCGCTGTCCACGCCGATGATCGGGGCAGTCGCATAGGCGGCACGATCGATGGGCGGTGACATCGCGCGGTTATTGCGCGTCGCGATGACCCGCGCAAGGTCGTGGAGTGGTCGGTGCGGATAGACTGCGCGTAACCGCCCGGGTACGGTTTCTTCGTGGACACTGTCGACGCTCAGCCAAGAGGGTCAGTCACGCATCGGAGGCACTATCGATGGTGAATAAGGCGGGTCGGTGATGCTCCACGGGCACCATTGCTGGTGATGGGAAAAGGTTGGTGACATTCCAGGGGTACCATTGGTAGTGGTCGACGAGGGTCGGTGACCCTCTGGAGGTACCATCGACGGTGGGCAAAGAGGGTCCCAAACCCTTCGAGGGCACCAGTGATGGTGGGTCGATACGGTCGAGGACCCTCCGAGGGCACCAATGATGGTGGGCCCAGACGGTCCTGGACCCTCCGAGGGCACCGTCGGTGATGGCTACGGAGGGTCGGCGATGCTTGGGCGCTACCCTTGTTGCTCATTTGCGCTCATGACCGATCGGCATGAGCGTTCTGGTCGACAACGCCGAGCCAACCGCCCGTCGACCGCCTCAGCGCTTGCTTGGCCAGCGGCGCTCGCTCTCGATCCGTGACAGCAGCGACTCGAGGCCGACTGCGTCGAGATTGTTCATCTGTGTCCGCTCATCCGGGCCCAGCGGGATCTCGAGGGCTCGGCACAACGTTTCGACGGCCTTACGCAGGCCTTGCTCGAGCCCTTGCTCGAGCCCTTGCTGTCTTTGCAGGCGTTCCCTGTGCGCCAGGCGAGGGTTGTTCTTGGCGGCGAGCGCATCCACCAGGGAATCGTCGGCCGCGGCCGCGTCGAATAGAGCACGCAGAGGAAAGGGACGGATGAGCGTCGGATCGTGCAGCGACCCGTGGAGATCCAGGGGGAGCCACCGGTCGTCCTTGGCCGACCACTCGCAGATCTCGCCCCTCTTGACGAACACCGCGATCAGGCGACGGACCCCACAGGCGGTGAGATCCTGGGCACGCTCGAGCATGTACTTGTCCGACTGCTCATTGACCACCTCGAAGGCCAGTTCTTCGAGATAGCGCGCGCCGGTGTTGGGGTCGATCCCCGAGCGGCGGACACAGGTATCGGTCGCGAAATCCGAATGGGGTGCCGCGCGCGTGAGCAGATCGGTGGATACGATGTAACCGGGTGCCGCATGGAGCCGAACGACGGTGGTGACCTCCGTATGCTCGTCGCCGTGCTCGGCGTTGGCGGGCGCGGCGTGGATCCGGCGACCTCGGACGATTTCTTGGCGGGTCTCGGGCTCGACCAAGCGCTCATCGACACGAGGCGTATCGTACTCGCCAGGAAGCTGTACCGCTGCCGTGCCAGAGGCTGCAGGAGCAAGCCGGACCTCACTGGGCGAGGGTTTGGGATCCATGATTCGCGCTATCGTAGCGCAGCGGCAGGCGGCGCGCTCCTCGCTCGGTGACCGCCCCGACGCGGCCTACCAAGGAGCCGGCGTCTTACCGACCAGCATGGCTGCCCTAGCCGACACTGCTGAGCCAACCGCCCGTCGATCGTCTCAACGCTTGCTTGGCCAGCGGCGCTCGCTCTCGATGCGAGAGAGCAGCGACTCGAGGCCAACTGCGTCGAGATCGCTCATCTGTGCCCGCTCATCCGGGCCCAGCGGGACCTCGAGGGCTCGGCATAACGTTTCGACGGCCTTACGCAATCCTTGCTCGAGTCCTTGCTCGAGGCCTCGTTCGAGCCCTTTTTGCTCCCGCAGGCGTTCCCTATGCGCCAGGCGAGGGTTGTTCTTGGCGGCGAGCGCATCCACCAGGGAATCGTCGGCCGCGGCCGCGTCGAATAGAGCACGCAGAGGAAAGGGACGGATGAGCGTCGGATCGTGCAGCGAACTGTCGAGATCCAGGGGGAGCCACCGGTCGTCCTTGGCCGACCACTCGCAGATCTCGCCCCTCTTGACGAACACCGCGACCAGACGACGGACCCCACAGGCGGTGAGATCCTGGGCTCGCTCGAGCATGTACTTGTCCGACTGCTCATTGACCACCTCGAAGGCCAACTCCTCAAGGTAGCGCGAGCCGGTGTCGGGGTTGATCCCCGAGCGGCGGACACAGGTATCGGTCGCGAAATCCGAGCGGGGTCCCGCGCGGGTGAGCAGATCGGTGGATACGATGTAACCGGGCGCAGCATGCAGCCGAACGACGGTGGTGACTTCCGTATGCTCGTCGCCGTGCTCGGCGTTGGCGGGCGCGGCGTGGATCCGGCGACCCCGGACGATCTCTTGGCGGGTCTCGGGCTCGACCAGGCGCTCATCGACATGAGGCGTGTCGCGCTCGCTGGGAAGCTGCATCGCAGCCGCGCCAGAGGCCGCAGGAGCGAGCCGGACATCACCAGGCGAGGGTTTGGGATCCATGACCAGAGCTAGCGTAGCGCAGCCGCAGGCGGCGCGCTCCTCGCTCGTTGGCCGCCCCAACACGGCCCGCCAAGGATCTGGTGGCTTCGAATCGCCGAAGATGAGCGAGTACCTCGGAGAAGGTAGAGCCACCGCTCGTGGAGCCGGTCGTTCAGCGTCCGCGCTGCGCTGCGATCTGCAGGCCGAACTCCAAGCCCAGCCCGATCTCCAGCCCCCCGAGCGAGCCCAGTGAGCGCGTGTCCCCCCGAGCATCGGAGACGAGCAGCTGGGGAATGCCTCCATCGGGGCTCAGCATGCCCGAAAGCTCCAGCCGCGGACCCAGCCAGAATCGGACGGAGCCCTCGCCAAAGCTGCGCCGGGCAACGAGTCGAGCGTGGGCGCCGAGCATCGGGGCCGGACGACTCGGCACGCGCTCGCGCAAGACTTCGGCGCGCGCGCGGTTACGCAGCGGCCACCAGGGCTCGATGGCGACGGCTCCCACAACGCCGAGGGTCCAGCGTCTCCGCTGACGCGCGTAGCCGCCTCCCACGGCCAATCTCAGGCGGGCGAGCGTGATGTCGGTGGTGTAGCCGCGGCCGAGGGCACGGGCCTCGAAGTGAAGCAGTCCTCCGTTGCGATGCCGGGCGTCGACACCGAGCGAGCCGCCGAAGCCCGAGAGCACTCCATCGCTCGGGGTCGTCAGCTCCAGGGTGGTCTGGGCGGCGAGGGTCGGTGAGATCGTCCAAACCACGGGCTCGGCAGGCACCGGCGGCTCGTTCGGCTCGGGCCGCGCTGCGCGTTCTTCCAATGACCCGGTCTCGCCCATCGTCGGCTCGTCCGACTCGGCGTCGGCGTTGGCGGGCTCGTCGGCGTCGGCGTTGGCGTTGGCGTCGGAGTCCGCATCGGCGTCGACGTCGGCGGGGACGTCGACAACCGGTGGAGGCTCGGGGACTTCGTAGGCGACCGTAGTCACCAGGTTGGCGCAGGCGGTGGCGATCTCCTGGAGCGGATCCTCCATGGAGGGCTGGAGCTGTCGCGTCCAGCGGTCGGTCCCGCGTTGCACCTGCACCCGCACGGCATCGCCCGCGACCTCGATCCGCACAAGGAATGCGTCGGGGACCGGGGCGTCCACGAACTCGAAGTCTCGCAGTCGTAGCGCGAGCGCGGCCTTGACCGAGGCCTTGTCGATCCCCTCGGTCTCGAGCACGAGGCGCCGAGCCTCCTGGGCGGCCGCGGGCAGGGCCGGGGCCGGATCGCGATCGGGGCTATGGCTGAGGCTCAGGGCCAGCGCCCACTGCCCTAGGCGCACAGCGGCACTCCGTAGGGGAAGGGGTCGATACACTCGAGCTCGAACAGGTCGCACGCCTCGCACGGACACGTGTCGCACCCGTTGGGCTCGGTTCGCACGCACTGCCCCCGCAGGCATACGCTGTCCGCCGCGCAGCGCATGCCGCAGGTGCCGCAATTGCTGGGATCGGAGGACACGTCGGTGCATGAATCGATGCACTGGTCGGGGAAGCCCATGCAGTCGATCCTGCACTCGGCGCGGCCGCACAACGGGCACTCGGTTCCACACTCACCACAATTGCGAGGATCGGTGAGAGGATCGATGCACTCGGTGCCACATTGCTGCATGCCGCGCCGGCAGACACAGGTCTGCCCGTCACAGGTCTCGGTGAAGGGCTCGCAGCGTCCCTCGCACGGGTCGTCCACGCATGTACCGTCTCGGCAGATCTGGGAGGACGCACACGCGCGATCGCAGGCGCCGCAGTGAAAGGGGGAGGACGCCAGATCGACACAGCCGCCGTCGCAGCGCTCGGCCCGGAGCTCGCACTCGTTGATGCAGCGCCCGCGTACGCACTCGAGGCCATCGACGCAGGCCTGGCCGCACTCCCCGCAGTGATCGGGCTCGCTGTGCAGATCGACGCAGGCGCCGTCACAGAGGCTCAGCGACTCGTCGCAACGCTCGACGATCACGTAGGGCACCGAGCAAGCGGACGCGAGCAATCCCAGCCCCAACGGCCCGAGCGCTCGCCATTGCATGCGACGCCTATGGTCTCGGAGCGAGCGCTTTACGAGCGTGGTCCACATGAGCGCCCTGGGGATGGTCGAGAAGATATCGCGCCCAGCAGGTCGAGGTGTGCTCGGCGGCTGCGGTGCGACACAGGCCAGCGCTCCAGTCATCGGCGAAGCGACCGGTGGGGAAGCGGGCGAGGTAGCGACGCCACACCTCGCGCTGCGCCGGCATCCCATCGAGCTGTCGGACCAACAGCGATAGTTCGCCAAACGCGAGCTGGGCATAGCGCTCGGGGCCCCTCGCCGCGACCTTCTCGAAGATCCGGCGGGCACGGGGCTCGTCTCCCGTTCGCCAGGCCCTTAACGCCTCTTCGTTGCGCGCGGCCCAGGGGTCGAGCGCGGGCGCCGACGAGTCGGCGGGGGTGCTGGGGCGCGTAGACGACCAAGGGGCTCGGGGAGACGCGACGGCCCGGCCGGGTACGGGGGCCGGCTCCGGGGGGGGCGGCACGACCGGCAGGGACGACGGTGGCAGGGACGACGGTGGCGGCGACGACGGTGGCGTGGTCGGGGATGTTGGCGAAGCGGACTCAGTCGTGACCCCACCGCGGGGCGTGGATCGTCGCCGGGTACCGAGCTGCGATCCGTCTTCGTCTTGGGCGGTCCGGTTGGACATCGAGGGCGTTGGATCGAGCTGCGCGGTGGTGCCGAGCGAGCCCAGGATCGTGGTGAGCCCGAGCAGCAGCACGATGCCGGCCGCGGCCCCGACCAACGCCCAGCCCAGGGGAGCCCAGCGGTCTCGTGATGGCTCGGGCCGCGGCCGCGGGGCTCGCGTCGGGCCGGGGAAGGGGATGATCTCGGCGTCGCGGCTGGAGTCGTTCCTCGACTCCATTGTCGAGTGTGGCCTCGAGTGTGGCCTCGAGTGTGGCCTCGATTCCATCCGGGCGAGCACGTCTTCGAAGTCGCGTGGTGGGGTGGCCGCACGGGCCTCGGCCTCGAGGGCCGCGCCGTAGCGTTGCAGCCGGCGGTGGAGCCAGCGGTTCATTGCTCACCTCCATGCTCGTGCGTTCGAAGCATCGCCCGAAGGCGACGTCGGGCCCGGTGCGTGCGTACGCGGACGTTGCCGGGGCTGATCCCCAGTCGCGACCCGGCCTCTTCGGGCGAAAGATGCTGCAGATCGACCAGCACGAGCGCTTCGCGCAGAGGCGGAGGCAGGCGAGCCACCGCCGCGTCGAGCGCGTCGAACTGCTGCCCACGGCTGAGCTCGCGTTCGGGGTTGGGGGCCGTGTCCCGGCCGAGCACCGAGCGCAAGCGATCGAGCAGTCGCGAGCCTCGCTCGGCGCGGCGCCAGTGCTCGCGGCTGAGGTTGACCACGATCCCGTAGAGCCACGTGGAGAACTCGGCGCGGGTCGGGTCGTACTCGTGCAGCCGGGACAGCGCCCGCGCGAAGGTCTCTTGGGTGAGATCCTCGGCGATGTCGGGCTCGTGTACGAGCATGTATGCCTGCCGGAAGATCCGGTCGTGGAACCGGCGATAGAGCGTCTCGGAGGCGGCCCGATCGCCCCGTCGGGCTCGCGAGACGAGCGCGCGGGTTCGCGACCTGTGGTCGTCTTGGTCGATCCCATGCTGCACGGTCGCGGCTCTTCCCCCGTGATTGGCCGTTGTCCCCGGGGCGTTACACATGATCGCCGAAAAAAACGAGCCCGTACAATCGTGTAACGGGGGGGCGGCGGGTCTCAATCATGTCGCGATGAATCGACGATCCAGCATCCTGCGCCGCATCTCGTTCTTTTCTTACCTTGTGGTCCTGTCCGTCACGGGTTGCGACCGCGAGTCGAGCGACCAGGGGGGATCCGACGAGCTCAAGCAGGGAGAGGACGGGCCGGCCCGTGCCGACGACTGCGAGGCAGTCATCGAGGAGGCGTACGACGCTTGCATCGCGGGCGGCGGCGACGAGGTGGCCTGCCGCGAGGAGGCCGGGGAGGTCTACCGGGCCTGCGAAGGGCACGAGGAGAACTCGGAGTGCGAATGGGCGGCCGAGGAGGCGTACAACGCCTGCATCGTGGCGGGCGGCGAGCAGCAGGCCTGCCGCGAAGAGGCGGGGGAGGTCTACCGGGCTTGCGAAGGACACGAGGAGAACCCGGAGTGCGAAGCGTCGGCCGAGGAGGCATACGACGCCTGCATCGCGGCGGGCGGCGAGCAGCAGGCTTGTCGCGAAGAGGCGGGCGTGGCCTACGAGGGATGTGCATCGGGCGAATCCGACGCGAGGGCGATACGTGGTGAGGCTCTTCGTGGTGTCGAACGCCTCGCCTCGCGTCCTCGGTGAGCGCCCTTGAAAGGTCAGGCTCCAGACGTGATGAGCATCCGGTTGGCTACGGGGGTCCTGCGGGGTGATGCGCGGATCTCCATCGTACCGATGAGCTCCGCCTCGGGTCATGCTCGTCGCGAGCCCGCGGTTCGCAATGCGTGAACTCGGGCATGGGCTCGTCTGGGGTGGACGGGTCGTTGTGATCGTGTCAGGTGTTGCTCTTGTCTCAGCGGCCGCGGAGCGGTGGCTTGCCGTCACGCCCTGTCGAGCAGCGTTCTACGGGCTGGCGGGCGGTGCTCTTGGCGAGGTGTAACGCCCGCCGAGGCGTCATCGTATCGCCGATGTGGAGGAGTTTGATCCGCTCGATGGGGACGCTGGTGCCGGTCGTCGGGCGGTCCACGGGAGAAGCGACGCAATCGGTCGGCAGAACATCGATCGGGTCGCGATGGCGCAGTCCGATGTGCGGCCCGCCGAGCCCGTTGGCCACGCTACGCGTGGCGTTGACGAGACGTCGGTGGATCGGGCCCATGCGGCCGGGGTAGAGCGACCGGTATCGCTCGCGGATGTCGAAGGAGGGTCTTTACTGCCCGCGGACGTCTCGACCCTCGTGGGTCCCGATGACCTGGCGGCGGGGGTCGACTCGCCGCCCCGCGCGTTCGCAGGACCGGTCGACGAAGGTGGTGTCGAGGGTCAGCGAGGTCCGCCGGGATCGCCCGCGGCATCGAGCTTGCCGTCCAGTCTGGATCGCTACGTGCTCATGGGCACGCTGGGCCGTGGTGGTATGGGGGTCGTGTTCAAGGCCTTCGACCCCATGCTCGACCGCCGGGTCGCGCTCAAGGTGCTGCACAAGGAGCTCAATGACAAGCACGCCAACCGCCTGCTGCGCGAGGCGCAGGCGATGGCCAAGCTGTCGCACCCCAACGTGGTGCAGGTGTACGAGGCGGGCGAGGTGGGGGGGCGGGCTTTCGTGGCCATGGAGTTGATCCATGGCCAGACGATCGGAGCGTGGATGCGTGGGCCTCCGCGGCCGAGCTGGCGCGAGTGTGTCGACGTGTTCGTGCAGGTGGGCGCCGGTCTGGCCGCGGCCCACGGCTGTGGTCTGGTGCATCGCGACTTCAAGCCGGGTAACGCCATCATCGACGACCAGCGGCGGCCCCGGGTGCTGGATTTTGGGTTGGCCCGGCAGGTCGATGCGGTCGACGAGGATCCGAGCATCTTTGACCCGCAGGCGCGCAGCGCTCACTGCGGGCGCATGCCGCTGGAGGACTCGCTGACCAAGCCTGGAGCGGTGCTGGGCACTCCGGCCTACATGCCGCCCGAGCAGATGATGGGCCAAGACGCCGATGCCCGCGGCGACCAGTTCAGCTTCTGCGTGGCGCTCTACGAGGCGGTCTACGGCGAGCGCCCCTATGACGACACCTCGATGGCGGCTCTGATGGTGTCGGTCGCCCGCGGCGACGTCCGTCCGGTGCCCAAGGGCAGCCCGGTGCCGAACCGACTGCGCAACGTGTTGTTGCGAGGTCTAGCGGCGGAGCCCGGCGCGCGATGGCCCTCGATGGAGGCGTTGCTCGAGCAATTGCGCCGGTTGGTCGCCCCGCGCCGGGGGCGGTGGCTGATCGTGACCGAGGGGAGCATCGCGGTGCTGGGGTTATTGGGGGTCGGCCTGGCCTATGAAAACCACCAGGCCCACCAGGCTCGCCTGGTGGAAGTCGTGCACCGTTGCACCGGGGCTCGCGAGCAGCTCGATGGGATCTGGGACGATGCCAGGCGGCAGGAGGTTCACAGCGCCATCCTGGATGTCGAGCGTTCCCATGCGTCGGGCACCTGGGAGCGCCTGGAGTCTCAGCTCGATACCTACGCGGACACCTGGGCGGACAAGTACGTCGAGGTCTGCGAGGCCACCGCGATCCGTCATGAGCAGTCCGAAGAGGCGATGCACCTGCGCATGCGGTGTCTGGGCCAGCACCGCACTTCGCTCCGGGCGACCGTCGACGTACTGACGAAGGCCGACGTCGAGATCGTCGACAACGCCGTGGAGCTCGTGGCGACTCTTACCCCGCTGACCCGCTGTGACGATCTGGACCGACTGGAGCAGCAAGACCAGCGCATGCCCCCGCCCGAGGATCCCGGCGTGGTCGCGAAGGTCGAGGCGCTGCGGGAGCGTATGTCTGAAATCGACGCCATGGCCAAGGCCAGCCGATACGTGCAGGCTCTCGAGGCGGTTGAGCCGGTGGTGCCGCGGGCCGAGACGCTGGGCTACGTGCCGCTGCTCGCCGAGGCCCAGCACCTGCGGGGACGCCTACGAGAGCGCAATGGTCTTTATGCCGAAGCTGAGCAGGATCTGAAGCGGGCGCACACGCTGGCGGTGGAGCACGACCACGACGAGATCGCCCTCCACACGGCTCAGGCACTGACCTTCGTGGTGGGCAATCGGCTCGCGCGGTATGCTGAGGGCCGGCAGTGGGGTCAGGTCGCAGCCCTTCCTCTCGCGCTGCGCAGTGGTGATCCGGTCGAGGTGGCGGCGAGCCTCAACAATCTGGGGACGGTATATTTTGAGCAAGGGAGTTACGAGGAGGCCAAAGGGTACTATGAGCAGGCGCTGGAGATATGGAAAAAGACGCTGGGAGCCGACCATCACTATGTGGCGAGGAGTCTGAACAGCTTGGGGGGCGTATATTTCGAGCAAGGGGAGTACGAGCGGGCGAAAGAGTATTGTGAGGAGGCGCTGAGGATCCGGGAGAAGGCGCTGGGAGCCAACCACCCCGGGGTGGCAAAGAGCCTGAATCGATTGGGGGGGTGTACTTCGAGCAAGGAGAGTACGAGGCGGCCAAGCGGTATTATGAGCGGGCGCTGAGGATCCGGGAGAGGGTGCTGGGGGCCGACCACCTCCTCGTGGCCGAGAGCTTGAACAACCTGGGGGGGATACACTTCGGTCAGAGAAGGTACGAGGAGGCGAAGGGCTACCTCGAGCGAGCGCTGGAGATCAAGGAAAAGGCGCTGGGGAGCGAGCATCACCTCGTGGCCTCGAGCCTGAGCAATTTAGGGAGTGTGTATTTTTTGCAGGGTGATTATGACAGCGCGAAGGTCCATCTCGAGCGATTGTTGAGACTGGGGGAGAATACGTTGGGGATGGAACATCCCCATATGACCGATAGCCTTCACCATCTGGGGAGCATGTATATCCATCAGGAGGACTACGAGG
>JBCCWC010000279.1:0-15400 GCA_039194325.1 Myxococcota bacterium | reverse complement strand
GGTGGAGCCGAGCGCGGAGGTGGAGCCGAGCGTCGAGGTGGAGCCGAGCGTCGAGGTGGAGCCGAGCGTCGAGGTGGAGCCGAGCGTCGAGGTGGAGCCGAGCGTCGAGGTGGAGCCGAGCGCAGAGGTGGAGTCGAGCGTCGAGGTGGAGTCGAGCGTCGAGGTGGAGTCGAGCGTCGAGGCTGTGGCCGAGCCCATCGAAGTCGCCGAGCCCGAGGTGAGCGTCCCGCCCGCGTCGGTCCCGGAGCCGACGTTGGCGGTGAGCATGGAGCCGGGCGGGTTTGAGGGCGGGGTACAGGAGTCGGTCGACGAGCCTGTGGGGCGATCGGACGACGTCCACGCGCAGGTCACGGATCATGGCGAGCATGGCGAGCATGGCGAGCAACCCACCGAAGCGGGGCCTTCGGACTCCGCTGTGGAGCCCGCGGCACAGGGTGCTGGCGCGACCGGCCGATCCGTTGTATCCGAGTCGCCCTCGGCCGACCCCGCAGGGGTCGATGAGGCTGCGTCGCGACGGCTCGGGACAGACGGCGCATCGGAGTCCACGGAGGGCGATGGCCAAGGGCACGGGCAGAACGGGGAAGCTGAAGCGCTCGAAGGCTCGTAAGGAGTCCGGTCGGGTCGCGGCGCCGACCCGCGAGGCGAGCGTCGAGGAACTGGTGGCCGCGCTCGACGGGTCGCCTTCGCCGGCGGCTTCGACGCCAGCCGCTTCGATGGGGCCTCCCGCCGCTCCCGACGACCTGGGTTTGGCCGGCTACGAGGACGACGACAGCCAGGATCTGCCCCCGCCGCCGGAGCCACCGTCGCCCGCGTCTGAGTCGTCCGAGTCGTCGCCCGACGGGGTGCAGCTGAGCGACACCCTCCCGATGGCGCCCGAGGACGACCTGAGCCGGGTGCGGGGGCAGGCGTCCCCTCGGCTGATGTCGGTGGTCGAGAGCCTTTTGTTCGCGTCGGATCGGCCGCTGACCGTGCGTGACATCCGGCGGGTGCTCAAGGAGCCCACCGTCCGGCAGGTGCAGCTGGCGCTTCGGCAGCTCCAGCTGGACACCGCGGCGCGGGGGGTCGTGCTGAGCCAAGTGGCGGGCGGGTTTCGGTTGCGCACCAACCCCGCCAATGCCCAGTGGGTCCAAAAGATGCTCGCGGGCAAGCCGGCTCGGCTCTCGCGCTCGCAGCTCGAGGCGCTAGCGGTCGTGGCCTACCGGCAGCCGATCACCAAGGCCGAGGTCGATCATGTGCGTGGGGTCGACTGCGGGGCGGTGCTGCGGGTGCTGCTCGAGCGCGACCTGGTGCGGATCGTGGGACGCAAGGAGGAGCCCGGGCGGCCCCACCTCTATGGCACTACGGTGGAGTTCTTGGAGTTCTTCAATCTCCGGAGCCTCCGTGACATGCCCGATCTGCACGAGTTCCGCGAGCTGACCGACGAGAGCCGCGCGGCGCTGCGTACCGAGCTGGGCGAGGACGCCGACGAGGTGGAGGCGGAGGTTCTCGGGCAGGAGGTGCTCTCCTTCGACGGGGAGGCAGGGCCTGAGCAGGGCGTGGCCGAGGCGTCCGAGGAGGCGGCGGCCGACTCGGCGGACGCCTCCGATTTGGCGGAGGCGCCCGAAGAAGGATCCGAGGAGGCGGCGGTCGACTCGGCGAACGCCTCCGATTTGGCGGAGGCGCCCGAAGAAGAATCCGAGGAGGCGACGGCCGATTTGGCGGAGGCGCCCGACGAGGCATCCGACGAGACATCCACCCCAAAGCAGGTGCCGTCATGAGCGGACGTCGCCGTCGCGGCTCGCGATCGTCGGCGCCCCCCGAGCCCACGGTGCCTTCGCGCGGGGTTCGCCTGCAGAAGGTCCTCGCCCAGGCGGGGGTGTGCTCGCGCCGCGGAGGGGAGGCACTCATTGTTGCTGGGCGGGTGCAGGTCAACGGCCGTGTGGTGACCGAGCTGGGCGTGCGGATCGATCCCACGGTCGACGAGGTCATGGTCGACGGGCGCGCGATCCAGCCCGAGTCACGGATCTACCTGGTGATGAACAAGCCCGACGGGGTGGTCTGCTCGGGCGAGCCCGAGGTGGACGCGCGCGGACGACCGACGGTGATCTCGCTGCTTTCTGGGGTCGCCGAGCGCGTCTATCCAGTGGGCCGGCTGGACTATCACACCCGCGGCGTGCTGCTGCTCACCAACGATGGCGAGCTGGCGGCGCGGCTCACCCACCCGCGTCATGCGGTCCCGAAGACCTATCACGTCAAGTTCCAGGGGCAGCTGCAGGCGGTGCAGCTGGATGCATTGTCTCGGGGCGTCACCCTCGAGGACGGCACCCGTACCCGCCCGCTGTCGGAGATCTCGGTTATCAAGGACACCCAGACCAACACCTGGGCTCAGCTGACGCTGACTCAGGGGCTCAATCGTCAGGTGCGCCGCATGGGCGACGCGGTGGGCCATGCGGTGCTCAAGCTGATCCGGGTGTCGTTTGCCGGGATCACGGCCGATGGTCTGCGCGAGGGCCAGTGGCGTCAGCTGCGCGAGGACGAGGTTGCGCGCCTGCGAGCGGTAGCCTCCGGCGGGGCATGAGGCTGCACTCCGCTCTTGCGGCCGCTCGTCGAACCATGTAGCGTCCCGCTTCCCGCGAGGACGGCGCTCTTCCCTCTGCCCGATCGCGGTCGCGGACGCCGGGGCGAGTGTTCTGCCACGACACCACCGCACGACCATCGAGGGAGGTCCAGATCATGGCCAAGCTTTCCCAGATTCTTCGCGACGAGAAGCGCGACAAGCTGATCGACAAGTACGCAGCGCGGCGTGCCGAGCTCCGCCTCAAGCTCAAGGATCCCGAGCTCGACCCCGACGAGAAGTTCGACGTGATGGCGGCGCTGGGCAAGCTCCCCCGCAACTCGTGCCCCACCCGCAAGACCCGCCGCTGCATGCTCACCGGGCGCAGCAAGGCGGTCTATCGCAAGTTCGGCCTGTGTCGTGTGGTCCTGCGCGACCTGGCGCTGCGCGGCGATCTGCCGGGCGTCACCAAGTCCAGCTGGTAGCCGCCTGGCGCGTATCGAATCGATCTCGATCTAAGGAGCGTTCGCGATGAAGATGGGCGTCCACCCCGAGTACCACAAGGTCCTGTTCGTCGACACGTCGACGGGGGACGAGTGGACCTCGTATTCGACCATGAACTCCAACGAGAAGCGCCAGGTTGGCGACGAGGAGATCCCGGTGATCCGGCTGGAGATCTCCGCCCACAGCCACCCGTTTTGGACGGGCCAGGCGCGGGAGGTCGACGCCGAGGGTCGCATCGATCGCTTCCGTCGGCGCTACGCCGGCCGCGGCAAAGCAAAGGCCAAGGCCTGACTCCCGTGCCCCGTACGGGCCGCCAGGGTGCCCGCCGAGCTCGCGGCGAGGCACCATTCGTCACCGGTCCCCAGGCCATCGATCCCTCGGTGGCCGAGCGATTGCTCGCCAAGGCGCTCGAGCAGGGGGGCCAGTTCGCCGATCTCTATTTCGAACACCGTCGCTCGGCCTCCTTGGCGATGGAGGATGGCCTGGTGCGTACCGCCGGCGGCGGGATCGACATGGGCCTGGGCGTGCGGGTCGTCGTGGGCTCGGCGGTGGGCTACGCCTACGCCGAGAGCCTCGATCTCGATGAGATGATGCGGGCCGCCGAGACGGCCGCGCAGATCGCCCGCTCGGGAGCCGCGGTGGCCCCGGTGGCGATCCGGCGCAGGCAGCCGCGCAATGCCTACCCGGTCGACGACGAGGTGGTCGACGTGGAGGGCCCGGCCCGGGTGGAGCTGCTGCGGCGGGTCGACCGGGCGGCACGCAAGCACGACCGCAAGATCAAGCGGGTCGATGCCTCGTTGGTCGCGGTCCATAAAGAAGTCTTGGTTGTCACCTCCGATGGCGTGATGGCCCACGACATCCGCCCCATGATGCGCGTGTCCGTGTCAGCGGTGGCTCGCCGGGGCAAGCGGGCCGAGACGGGCAGCAGCGGGGGCGGCGGGCGTCTGGGCCTTGCCTACTTCGAGCAGGTCTCCCCCGAGGACCACGGGATCGAGGCGGCTCGGGTGGCGCTGGTCAACCTCGACAGCAAGCCCGCGCCGGCGGGCACCATGCCGGTGGTGCTGGCCCCCGGGGACTCGGGGATCCTGCTGCACGAGGCGGTGGGTCACGGGCTCGAGGCCGACTTCAACCGCAAGCGAACCTCCAACTACACCGATCAGATCGGTCGGTCCGTGGCGTCGCCCCTGGTGACGGTGGTCGACGATCCCCGCCTGGCTGGCTCACGCGGCAGCCTCAACGTCGACGACGAGGGGGTGACCCCCCGCGAGCATCGGCTCATCGTGGGCGGCAAGCTGCGCGGCTACATGCACGATCGGATCAGCGCCGAGTTCTTCGGCAAGAAGCCCAGCGGCAGCGGGCGGCGCGAGAGCTTTCGCCACGTGACCATGCCTCGCATGACCAACACCCTGATGACCGCGGGGGAGGATGATCCGCAGGACATCATCCGGTCGGTCAAGCGAGGGGTCTACGCGGTCAAGTACAGCGGCGGTCAGGTCAACATCTCCAACGGGGATTTCGTCTTCAGCCTCACCGAGGGTTACCTCATCGAGGACGGTCGGCTCACCGCCCCGCTCAAGGGGGTCAACCTGATAGGCAACGGCCCCGTGGCGCTGCAGACGGTGAGCATGGTCGGCCACGACTTCAAGCTGTCCGACGGCATGTGGACCTGTGGCAAGGACGGGCAGAGCGTGCCGGTGGGCGTGGGCATGCCCACCGTCAAGGTCGACGAGCTCACCGTGGGAGGAACCGCCGTCTGATGCCTCGGCCCCGCGCGATCGAAAAGAAGCTCGACGGGCTCGCCGAGATTGCCGAGCAATCGCTCGAGCGATTGCGGGCCCTGGGGGTCGACCACGCCGAGGTCGCGGTAGGAACCGGCCGCGAGCTCGAGGTCAGCGTGCGCGAGGGTGAGGTCGAGCTGGTCAAAGAGGCCGCCAGTCGCGGCTTGGGCGTGCGGGTGGTGCACGACGGGCGGGTCGCCACCAGCTCGACCACCGACTTTCGCCCCGAGTCGCTGTCGGCGTTCTTGGCTCGGGCGGTCGAGATGGCCCAGGTCAGCGAGCCGGATCCGCTGGCGGTGCCGCCCTCGCCGCGCGAACTGGTCAAGCAGTGGCCCGAGCTCGATCTATTCGATCCGGCCACCGACCGGATCCGGGCGGCCCGGGCGATCAAGCTGGCGACCGCGGTCGAGCGAGCCGCCCGGCGGGCCGACAAGCGGATCACCACCTCGGAAGGGGGCAGCTTCGGGCGTAGCAGCGGCTGCTCGGTGCTGGCCACCACGGGGGGATTCTTGGGGCGCAACGCCGGGACCTACCAGTCGCTGGTGGTCCAGGCGGTGGCCGATGACGAGGGCGGCAAGAAGCGCAAGGGCGTGTACTGGACCGGCGGGCGCTTCTTTGGCGAGCTAGAGTCGCCCGTCGAGGTCGGGCGCGAGGCGGCCGAGCGGGCGGTGGCCTCGTTGGGGGCAGCCAAGATCGCCACCGGTAAGTACCCGGTGGTGTTCGACAAGACCGCGGCCCGGGCGATCGTGGGCCTGGTGGCCAGCTGTGTGCTGGGGGACGCGGTCTACCGGCAGCGTAGCTACCTCGCCGGGCGCCTGGGCGACACCATTGCCAGCCCCAAGGTCAGCTTCGTCGACGACCCGCTGATCCTCCGGGGTCCCGGCTCACGGCCGTATGACGGCGAGGGGCGCAAGGTCAAGAAGATCACCATCTGTCGCCGAGGCGAGCTCAAGAACTACCTGCTCGACACCTACAGCGCGCGCAAGCTGGATATGCGCGCCACCGGTAGCGCCAGCGGTGGCGGCGGGGTACCGCACTCCAGCACCAGCAATTTCTACCTGGTCCCCGGCAAGAGCGCGCCCGAGCGGCTGCTGCGGGGGATCGAGCGGGGCCTCTACGTCGTGCGAATGATGGGGTTCGGCTTCGACCCCACCACCGGCAACTTCAGCCGGGGGGCCGAGGGATTTCTCATCGAGAACGGTGAGCTGACCACCCCGGTCAGCGAGGTGACCGTCTCGCGCAATCTCGACGATCTGCTCAAGGGGATCGACGCGGTGGCCAACGACCTCGAGCACAAGACCAGCATTGCGTCCCCGAGCTTTCGGGTCGACCAGATGACGATCGCGGGCAGCTGAGGGGCGGGTCGAGGTACGAACCGCGGGCCTCGGTCGGATAGAGGAGCGGGGCGGGGCGGGTCGAGGTTCCCAAGGCCCTCAGAACCGACGGGCGAGCGCGATCCCAGCGCCTCCCGGGATCGCGATCGGGATCGCGGCGGACGTCTTGGCCTTGCGCCGCCGGGCGGCCAGGACCACGACGATCACCGTGCCCACCGTCGCCGTGGCGCCGAGGGCAAAGCCCACGTCGGCCACGATCGCGTACCGGCGGCTCCGCTGTAGATCGGCACCGGCCGAGGACTGACAAAGCCTGCCATCACTTGCCTCGGTGCAGCCTTCTTTTCCGGTCTGGCTGTTGGCCAGTGACGACACGCCGAACCCGAGGCCCAGGCCGAACCCCACCGCCGCGGCGCCGGTGAGGGTCCAGGCCAGCGGTGGGAACCGACGGTCCACGTGCGCGGGGGGCGGTGGATCCTCGGGGAGGGGTTCATCGTTGGCGCGATCCGCTACGTCGGATGGGGGAGGCTTGGCGTGGGCTTGGGCGTGGGCCTCGGCTTGGGCTTCGGCCAGCGCCTGTGCCTCCCGCTGTTTGTCCAGGCGGGTCACCAGGCTCTTCTTGCGTCGTTCGAGCTGGGCCCGCTCGGCCTGAGGAGCCAAGGCTCGATAGCGGTCGAGGTACTCGATCGCGCGCTCGAACTGGCCGAGGCGATCGTAGGCCAGCACGATGTTGAACAGCGCATTGGTGTCTTCGGACAGCTCGTAGGCCCGTAAGAACGCGAGCGCGGCCGCTTCGTAGGCGCCTTCTTCGTACAGTGAGACGCCGTTTTCATAGAGCTCGCGGGCGCGATCCATGTCTTGGGGCGAGGGTGAGCCCTCGAAGGTCCGGGCATCGACCGCGGTGGGCGCAGAGGCTACACCTGCCGCTACCCACACCCCGACGATGCAGGTGCGCCATCGCTGGCCCCGGCCCATGGGCGACAGTATAGCCCGGGGGACCACAACGGCGCGGTTTGCGGTGGAGCACCGTGACGGTCGTGGGCGAGGTATGATCGAAGCGGGTGGACATGGGACACGATACGGGCGAGGGAGCCCAGGGCGGGACGACTCCCTCCGCTGCGGCCCCTGATGCGAGCCCTGCCCGGGAAATCGCGCGTGGATCGGGGCTTCATGCGCCACCTCCATCGACGGTGCTGACCGATCCGGTGGCGCCGGCGATCGTGTCTCCCATGCCTTCGGTTCCAGAGCGGACCGTGGACCGTCGTCCTCGGGACACCAGCGACTCGGTGCATGGCAGCATCGAGTTGGGGACGGGCACCGGGATGGTGGTTGCCCGGTACACCCCGACCGACGTCGGCGTGGTCACGGGTCCGGCTCGGGTGGTGGAGCCGCGGCGCCTTTCGGGCCCGTGGCTGGGCCTGATGATCGGGTGTTTGACCCTCGCCTGTGTCGGGCTGGTCCTTTGGGTGTGGGTCCCGCCCGAGGCGGAGTCCTTGGCGCAGCCGCTCCCGACGGTGCAGACCCCCGTCGAGCTCGAGCCCGAGGCCGAGCCGGCGCCGGCGCTCGACGACGATCTGCGGGCGCTGGCGCTGGTCAACGTGCGTGACCCGGCCGCGGCGCTGCCCTTCGCGCGACGTCATGCGTTGCTCGACAAGCTGCGCCGAGGACCCGATGTGGCGCGGATCGATCGCAGGCTCAACGTTGCGCTCGACCTGCAGCAGGCGGCCGACAGCCCCGCGCCGTGTGAGACCTTTGCGCGAGCGTTGGCCGAGGTGGAGGCCGAGCCCGACCCCTACTTCGGTGAGGTGCTGGCCTCCACGCGGGCCCCCGATCCCTCGTGCGTCGAGCTCGATGCCCGGCGCGAGGCGTTGTTGCTCCGGGTGCGACCCGACCGGGCATCGGCGGGGGAGTCGGCTGTGGAGTCGACCGGGGAGTCGACCGAGGTGCCGCAGGTCGACTCACGTCGCCGTTCCGACTCGCGTCGGGGCAAGGGCCAACGCCGGGGCCGGAACGCACGCCGAGGCGATCGCCCGGGCGGCGAGGCGGGCAAGGGGGCGGGCAAGGGGGCGGGCAAGGGGGCGAGTGGCTCGTCGGGTTCGACGACCCCCAGTGGCGCTACGCGTCCCGCGAAGACGCCGGCCTCCAGCTCGGTGGGCGACAAGCTCGACGACAGCCTACGCCCCTTCGGAGGGTAAACGACCGAGGCCGGGCGCGACTGGGTCGCGCATCCCGAGCCGGTCTCGGCATGGACCACTCAGTCTTCGACTTGATTGCGGGACAGGCGGCGCGCCAGCGTCCGACGTCGCGTCTCGAGGCCTGCGCACGCGGTGGAGGTGTCCGGGGTGGTGGCGGTGCGGACGGTGGTGGCCAGTGAGGGTCTGGGGTCGCGCTCGATGTAGTCGAGCGCCAGGGCAAAGCAGGCGCAAGGATCGGGAGCCTGGTTGGCTTGCAGCAGGTCGAGCCCGTAGTTGGTTGCCGCGTCGATCCGGGGGACGATCTCCGGCAGGGTCCGCAGCTGCTGCAACAACCGGTGTCGGCGCGGATAGTCGAGCGCCAGGGTGGGGTCGGGCTGGTTGACCAGCAGCAGCATGGCCTCCACCTCCTCGGGGGTTGGTGGACGTGGTGGCGGAGGATCGGCGGGGGGAGTTGGTTGGGCAGTGCCCAGCGCAGGCTCGCGCGACTCGGTGGCCTGGTGACCCGATGCATGACCCGATGCATGACCCGATGCATGACCCGATGCATGAACGGCCGGGCGATGGAGCGTACGCCATCCCAGCCAGCCGCCCACGGCGACCAGCGTGCCCAGCAAGGCTCCGGTGATCACCCAGCCGGTGCGCGACGGGGTTGCGCCGAATCGTTCGCTGTGGGTGATCGAGCCGTCGAATCCTCGGAGGGCGGGCAGGGGGGCGCTGACGTCGGGAGGCGGGCCGAGGGGGTCGGTGCTCGTTCCGATCGCTCCCGCTCCCGCTTCTGCTCCCGCTCCCGTGGCTCCCATCACGCTCGGGTCCATCACCTCCGCGTTCATCACCTCGATGGGTGGCGACACGCCGACTCGGGTGGGGGTGTTGGCGGTGACGGGGCGGGCTCGGGTCGGTTGTTCGAGGGGGCCGCTGCCGGTGCGGAGCGAGGCGAACGGGCCGCTGACCCCGGGTCGCGTCTTGGCGTGATCGGGGAACAGGGCCCGCATGTAGTGGCCCAGCGCGCGGGTGGTGCTGTCGAGGGCATGGTCCCGGGCGAAGGTCTCCAGCGCCAGCTGGAGCTGCTCGGCGGTCTGGAAGCGCTCGGCCGGATCCGGCCGCAGGCATCGCATGATGATCGCCTCGAGCGTCGGCGGCACGTCGGGGGCCACCTCCGAGGGCCGGCGGACGTCCTCGTGGACGATCTGGTGCATCATCGCCAGATCGTCGTTGCCGTGAAACAGCCGGGCCATGGTGGCCATCTCCCACAGCACCACGCCCAGCGAGTAGATGTCGCTGCGGCGATCGACCCGCTGGCCGCGGCACTGCTCGGGAGACATATAGGCGGCCTTGCCCTTGCGCACGCCGGCCCGGGTCACCGCGGGCTCGGTCGCCGCCTTGGCGATGCCGAAGTCGACCACCTTGACGTGACCGTCGTAGGTGACCAGGACGTTGGCGGGCGAGATGTCGCGGTGCACGATGCCCAGCGGGCGACCGTCGTGGTCCGGGTGCTCGTGGGCGTAGTGCAAGCCGGCCGCGATCCCCGTGGCGATCGCCACCACGTGGGCCAGCGGCAGCGCGCGGTCTTTGGCGTAGGACGCCCGCAGGATCGACAGCACGTCCTTGCCGTGCACGTAGGCCATCACGAAGAAGTAGTCGCCCCCCGCGTGACCGAAATCGGAGACATGCACCACGTTGGGGTGCTCGAGGGTGGCGGCCAGCCGTGCCTCGTGGAGGAACATCTCCACGAACTCGGCGTCGTCGGCCAGGTGGGGGAGGATCCGTTTGAGGACGACGATCTTTTCGAAGCCGCGCAGGCCGGTGTTGCGGGCGAGGAACAGCTCGGCCATGCCGCCTACGGCCAGGCGACGGATCAGCACATACTTGCCGATCCGCTGGCCCTCCACCCGGCCGTGCTTCCCCGGCGACATCGCGCCTTCACCGTAGCAGGCCGACGCGGCCGCACCGAGGTTCGTGGTCACAAAACCCGATCCGCGGTCGATCCGTCGTTGCTGTTGGTCGTTGGCCGGTTGTCACCGCCAGCGCTCGACCAGCGGGGCCATGCGCTCGACCACTCTCGGATGGATCTGCGCGTGAGCGGCGATCACTCCGCGGGGGTGGGTCACCGCCGATGCGCGATAGTCGAGGGGCTTGCCGCGTAGATCGGTGACGCGGCCGCCTCCGGCGAGCACCAGGGCTGCGGGCGCGCAGGTGTCCCAGACCTTGGTGTGTCCGGGGGCCTGCACGTAGACGTGGGCGTCGCCGCGGGCCACCGAGGTCAGGCGAACCCCCACGCTGCCCACGCTTCGGGCCCGATCCGAGCTCACCCCGAGGGCGCGGCGGATGTCGTGCTGGCGGGACAGCGGGTAGATCCGGCCCCCGATCAGCACCAGCGAGTCGATAGGAGCGCACACGGGGCGCAGGTCGACCTCTTGGTCGTCGGGGAGTCGGTGGCGGGCCACGGTGGTCTGCTCGGTGTGGATCGCCCAGCTCAGGTGCCCGGCCGCCGGTTCGAAGACCACGCCGAGCGCGGGGCGACCGTGCATGCAAAGGCCCACCTGGATCGTCCAGCCGGTGCGACCGCGGGCGAACTCGCGAGTGCCGTCGATAGGATCGACAAACCAGCAGCGGTCACGCGTGGGTCCGTTGCCGTGGTCGAGGCTCTCCTCGGCCACCACGCCGTCGGCTGGGAAGCGACGGGTCAGCGCGTGCACGATCCGGTCGTTGATCTCGGTGTCGGCCCGGGTGATCGGGCCGCCGCCCAGCGGCTTCTCGCGCAGGGCGAGGACCCGGGCGCCGCCTCGCCAGTAGCGCATGGCCACCTCGCCGCACTCGCGGACGAGCTCGAGGGTAAAGGCCAGTTCCGCGTGCAGGGCGGTCATCGATTCACAGGGCGCCAGGGGCCCAGGGCATCGAGCAGGGTGTGAAGCGCCTCCGCTCGCCCCTCGGCGCGAAGGGCGGACAGCAGTCGCCCGGTGCCCTCATTGTAGGCGGGGTAAAGGTCGGCGGTCCACGGGTGGGCGGGGCCGGGGGTGTGAGTCGGGGGCGCTCCGTATCGCGCCAACGCGGCGGTGTGATCGTCGATCACCTGCTGCGGGGTCAGGGCGCGATCGTGGGGCGGAAGTACGCGCCATAGCAGCCCCTGGGGCACGATCGGCAGCTGCGACGACGGGCGTGAGAACACGTTGGCCAGGAAGATCGGCGTGTCGGCCCAGGCCGGGTCGTCCCACAGGGCCCCGATGAGGGCCACCGGCTTGTCGATCTCGGGAAGATCCGGCCAGCGCTCTTGCAGGTGTCGGCGATACCATCGCTGCGAGAGCAGCGAGGCGTCCACGTAGAGCACGTTCGCTCCTTCGCCCAGCACGTGCTGGACGAAGAGGATCGGAAAGACGCGATGATCGTCGGTTCCGATCACCAGCGCGCGCTGGCCGGGGGTGGGGGTGCGCAGTAGATCTCGGGCGTAGCGTTCGACGCCGTCGTCGGAGGAGGGCACGCCCCGGGCGGCGCTGCGCGCCAGCTGGGTCGCCACCAGGGTCAGGGCCAAAAGGCCCATGGCGATCCGCGAGGGGCGGCGGGTGCCCCACCGCCACACGCGGGCCGCGGCCAGGGCCCATAGGGGGGTCCACAGGAGGATCGAGAGCAGATCGAAGCGTTCGAGGATCCACGCGCCGAACGGGCGGGTGGGATCGATGTTGTGGGCCGCGGGGACGGCCAGGGTGCTCGCGAGCACCGAGCCCCAAAGGCCCCAGTAGACGCCCGGGCGGAGGGAGGCCGGTCGCCGCCCGGCCAGCGCGGCCACGCCCAGCAGCGCCGCCGCGCTCGTCAGCGCGCCGGAGCTCAGGCCGCCCGTGGCCGCGTTGCCCACGGTGTAGACGGCTCGGCTCCACTGGTCGAGCAACGCCGGATCTTCGGTGTGGAGGCTCAGCTGGAACGTCCCGTAGTCGGCTCGGAGCACGTGACGCCACAGGCCCGACCACGAGCGGGGGTCGCCCCAGCGCCAGGCGCCCTCGGCCCCGAGCGCGAGGGTGGTGTAGGGCAAAAGACCCGCTACGCCGGCGGCGATCCCCTGGCTGGCGGCCGCGCCCAGGCGTCGCCAGCCGAAGGGGCGGGGCCAGGCCGCGCCCACCACTACGGGCAGCAGCAGGGTCGCGCTCAGGTGGTGGCTTGTCGCCAGGCCGAAGCCAAGGCCCAGGACTGCCGGGCGTACTCGGTCGCGGGCGGCCACCCGTAGCACCACCGCGCAGGCCAGCAGGTGCGGGCCCCAGACCTCGCTGTCGGGGACGTGCACCAGGACTGGGGAGGCGGTCGCCATCACGAGGATGGCGAGGGTGGCGGGACCGCGCCCCGCCCAACCGGCGATGAGCGGCCACAGCACGATCCATGCGGCCACCCCGGCCGCGGCGCAGGGCCAGGCGGCGGCGCGCGCGGGGCTGACCCCCAGCGCGACCAGGGCGCGGGCGGGTAGGCCCAAGATCCGCATCCACGGGTAGCCCGAGGGATGCGGGATGCCGCCCTCGAGCATCACGGTCGCGAATTCGCCCGCATCGCCGGCCTGGACGTGGGCGGGCACGCACAGGGCGGCCACGGCCAGCAGGACCGCGGCCAGACCCAGCCGCGGCAGCCCGTCGTGCCACCACGGCGACCGCGATCTCGCGGACGGGGCCGGGTCGGTGAGCGCCTCGGGAGCCGACACGCCCGCCATGGTACGCGGGACTCGACAGGGGGCGAGGGACCGTCAGTGGGACCGCAGGTCGTCCCCGCAGAGCATGCGGGGCCCGACCGGGTTCGGGCTCAGCGGGACAGTAGGTCGTCCAGGGACAGCATGCGGGGGCCGGCCGGGGTCACCACCACCGAACTCGGGCGCAGTCGGGCCTGTACCGCGTCGCGGAGCGGTTCGGGCAGCTCGAGGGCGGCCGCGGGCACCAGTCCGCGCCAGCCGGCCACCGTGTCGTCGAGGACCCGGGCGCCCGTGGGCCATCGCGCCAGCACCACGGTGCGCTCGGTTCGGTCGAGGATCGGCTGCAGCCACGGGTTGGTCGCCGCGCACAGGGCATCGAGCAGCTCTGGGCTCCAGGTGTCGGCCGCGATCACCTCGGCCCCGACCTGCATGCGGGTCAGCGTGCCCTCGGTGGTCGAGCGGGATGCGGCCACCTCGGCCGTCTTGGCCAGGGTGCGGATGTCGGCCACCGGCGTGCGCAGCTGGGCCACCACCTCGGCCGGTCGGGGGCGCTGCGCCGGATCCTCGGCGGTCATGGCTGCGATGAGCGCCCGCTCGGCCGGGGCGATCTGCGGATCGTCTTGCGGCGCTTCGAGTCGGCCGGTGAGCAGGGTGTGCATCATCGTCCCCACCGCGAACAGATCGCTGCGGGGTGTGGGCGGGCCTCCTCGACGGAGCTCGGGCGCCGTCATGAGCATCAGCTCCTCCAGCCCGCCGGTGCGGGTGGCGGCCAGGCCCGCGAGGTGATGGGCGCCGAACGGGCCCAGCTGGGGGCGACCCAGCGCATCGGTGGTCACCATGCTGGGCAGCACCCCTCCGTGCACCAGCCCGCGCTCGTGGGCGGCCACCAGGCCCTCGAGCAGGAATGCGACGAGGGCCCGGGCTCGGGGCACTGCGTCGGCCAGGCCCGGAGGCCGGATCCGCTGGCGCATGGGGGGACCCTCGGCGCGGGCCAGCACCAGTAGGCCGGCGGCGGGCTCGGTGCGTAGCACCGGGCGGATCGCCGGGTGCCCCACGTCGGAGGCGGCCTGGGCGGCGGCCGCAAAGCGATCGATCGCCGTGGCGATCCGCGGATCGATGGGTTCGGGTTGATCGGCCAGGAGCAGGTGGATCTCCACCTCTTGCAGGGTGAGTCGATCCACCCCCACGTAGGCCCCGCCGGCAAGCGCGGTGGGTAGCAGGCCCGTGACGCGATAGCGGCCCGGGATCGTGTCGTCCGAGGGCCGGGCGCCATGGCGTTGCAGTACCAGCTGGGCGGCCAGGTCGTGCCCCAGCGAGCCCAGGGCGCGGGCCAGCAGCGCGGCCAGCTCGGGCGAGCGGTTGTCGCCCGAGCGCAGCGCGGCCTGAGCCCGCCGCGCCGCGCCCTCGGCATCGCCCAGATCCCACAGCAGGCGTGCCGCCAGGGCCAGCACGGCCGAGGGAGACTCGGGGCCCACGGCCAGCGCTTCCAGAGCATCGCGGGGGCGACCCGCTTCCACTAAGACCTCGGCCGCGCCCACTCGGTTGCCGGCCGACAACAGCGCCTGCGCTCGGGGCTCGGGATCGGCGGGTCGACGGGCCAGCAGCCGGGCGACTTCCATATTGCGCTTGCGCTTGCGCAAAAGCGCGATCGCCTGGTCGACCTGGGGATCGGGGGCCTGTTCGAGCTCGCCCAGCACGCGATCGATCTCCGGGGCCGAGCCCGACTCGAGGGCTACCCGCAGACCGTCGACCAGGCGACCGGCGGCGCGATACGCCTGCCCTGCGCCCTCGAAGTCCCAGATCTGCTCCCACACCCAGCCGGCCAGCGCGTGGCGCTGCTCGGCGGCCAGATCGCGGGCCAGCGTCTCGTGCTCCCCCGCGTGCAGCCGCTGTTGCTCGTCGTCGTCGAGCACGCCGAAGTCGGGGGGAGGGGAGCGCATCGGGGTCGGAGTATGCCGCAGGCTCCCGGGGGGCAGCGAGGTCTCGTGGGATCGTGGTGATCGGGCGGGTCATCGGGTCGTGAATGAAGAGCGCTGCGGTCGATGCTCGGCGACCGAAGGCCGCGGAGGTTGCGGTGGAGCTCGACGTAGCATCGACCCGATGCGTGCGGGGAGGCCTCGATCGCCGAGCCATTGCGCACATTGCGTCGTCCTTTGGGTCGGCGTTTGGATGCGCCGGAATGGAACCACCGGAATGGAACCACCGGAATGGAACCACCGGAATGGAACCACCGGAATGGAACCACCGGAATGGAACCACCGGAACAGGACCGAGCGCTATGACTCGAAGACCTCGTCGAGGTGCTCCGCAGTGGCGGCGCGGCGGAGCCATTGGTGCAGGGTCTCGAGGTTGCGGCATTGCTCGATGCGCTCGCGCACGGTGGGGCCCGGGGCCAGACC
>JBCCWC010000278.1:0-15464 GCA_039194325.1 Myxococcota bacterium | reverse complement strand
TGCAGGACCTTGAGGGCCACCTGTCGGTCGAGTTCGGGGTCGAAGGCCTTGAACACCACCCCCATGCCGCCCTGACCCAGCGTATTCAGCAACACGTAGCGGCCCAGTCGCTGGGGCTCGGCGGGCACCTGGAATAGGGCCTCGAACGCCTGCGCTTGCTCCACCGCCAACACCCGGTCATCAGCAGGGGAGGGCGCGAGAAGCGCGGCCATCGGCGTATCCACGCCCGTCCCCACGCTGACCGAGTGCTCATGGAGGGAGCTATCCATGCCGAGGCCGGCTTGGGATGCGTGACGGTGTCGCGTCCGGCCTCGGTCTTGCCCAAGCGGCACCCAAGAAGGACGAACACCGGGGTTTTCTTGGGAGTCCCGGCTCGCGGGGCTCTCGCCGTTCGCTTGGCTCTTGGCGGACGCCGAGCTCTCGCCGTCCGTTTGGCTCTCGGTGGACGCCGAGCTCTCGCCGTCCGCTTTGCTCTCGGTGGACGCCGAGCTCTCGCCGTCCGCTTGGCTCTCGGTGGACGCCGAGCTCTCGCCGTCCGCTTGGCTCTCGGTTGACGCCGAGCTCTCGCCGTCCTCCGAGCCTTCTTTGGTTCGCCCAGCCCCTTCCTTGGCGTCTAGAGCTCGCGCTACCGGGCCCCTGACCCCCTCCTCGGTGAGCAGGGTGGCCGCGTCCTTGATTTCATCCATGACGCCGCTGCGGCCGTCAGGGGCTCGTTCATACCCGCCCACCCATGCATTCATGTCGTTCGCTTCCCGCGCGAGCGTGCTCGCCACCCGAACGTACGGAATGCCCCAAGGTTTGATTGCGCCCGGCCCAAAAAGGTGGACAATAATGATGCTCGCTTGTCCGACATCCCGGCGGGCAGTCACACTCCGGTGACGGCTGGTCCGGCGGTCATCGAGTGGTGTGCGGCATCGGTCAGCGAGCGCCCATCGGCCGTTGGCGGTCATCGAGTGGTGTGCTGGGTCCATCGGCGAGCAGCCATCGGCGGTCAGCGAGCGTCCTCGGTCCCTGCCTGGCTGCCGTGCTGCAATCGAGCCGACATCCCAGCGCACCATGGCACGAAGCCGGTTGGCCTGCGTAGCGCGAAGGGGTCCCCGCTCACGCGCAGCCGGCGACGAGTCGCAACGCCAAGCACCCACCACCTCCAGCGCCGGCGAGCATGTGTGGGGTAGGTGCCGCGCGTCAAACAGGGCCAATCGGCCCTCGCACCACCGCAGTGTCGCGCTCGAGCCGGCGTGCCACTCCACGATTCACCGAATCTGCACATTGGTGGCCCGCTCACGGGCCACCGCCCAGCCCACCCATGGGCCACTTGCACTCAATGCCGGCTAACCAGTACGGAGTATTCACCAAGCATGAGTAACGCCAAGTCGAGACAAAACACCGATGAACTGCCACGTTGAATGCCCAATATCCCGATCCTGCACCATCGACCCGACCCTTCATCACCCCCTCCAATCAGCTCGATTACGGCGACGACTATGGTCAATACGTCCCACCGTGCTCATCCTCTGGTTGGTGGAACCATTGCTTCCAGCCCACAATCGCCTGCACTTGGCCTTCACATTCAACGAACACTGGGACGGCACCCCGCTCAACGATCACCTCACCGTCCATGTGATCCAGCTCTCCAAGATCTCCCAACTCCGCGCACCCTACCACCCGGCGGACAATGATAGGCTCTGGCTTTGGGCTCGCTTCTTCTGGTGCTGCCGGATATCTCGCGCGAGCACTATCGCGAAGGCAGTACCGAGGCGGCGGTCAACGATCTTGTACGGTTGGCGACGGCGAATCGCTCGGTGGCCCACCGGTTGGCCAGGGGGTGGCCCATGGGTGGCCCAGGCGCGCAGGGGCGCGAGGTAAGCGTCGATTTTCGATCCCAGCACCGGTCAGATGTCGGGGTTCGCCGCGTAGGGTAGTGGTCGCGGGTCCCGAGCGGCGGAGCCCCAGTGGCGGGTCCCCAGTGGCGGATCCGGATCGGACGTGAGTCCGCCTTCGAGGCGGCCTTGCGAGGAGTGGATATGGGCATCATCGTCGAGATCTTCAAGCTGCCCGAGCTACGCCGGCGCGTCTCGTTCACCCTGTTGATGCTGGCGATCTATCGCCTGGGCGTGTTCATTGCCGTGCCCGGGGTCGATCGCCGGGTCATGGCCGAGATCGTCCAGCAGGGGCAGGGCGGGATGTTGGGGCAGTTCAACTTGTTCAGCGGCGGCGCGCTGGAGCAGCTATCGGTCTTTGCGCTGGGCATCGTGCCGTACATCACCGCCAGCATCATCATGCAGCTGATGGCGGTGGTCGTCCCCCGGCTGGAGCAGCTGTCTTCCGAGGGGGAGACGGGCCGGCGCACGATCAATCAGTACAGCCGCTACGCCACGGTGGGCCTGGCCATCGTCCAGGGCTCCATCATGGCCACCTGGCTCGAGTCCCAGAACTCCACGGGCCAGCAGTTGGTGCTCGAGCCGGGCCTGGGCTTCCAGCTGACCACGGTGCTGACGCTGACCGGTGGCACCGTGTTCTTGATGTGGCTGGGCGAGCAGATCACCGAGCGAGGGATCGGCAACGGGATCTCCCTGCTCATCTTCGCGAGCATCATCACCAACCTGCCTGCGGCCCTCTATCAGCTGCTGCAGCGGCAGCAGGACGACCCCGAGTCCTTCGGGCCCATGACCCTCACCCTCATCTTGGTCATGGCGATCCTCATCATCGCGTTCATCGTGGTCATGGAGCGAGGGCAGCGGCGGATCACGGTGCAGTACGCCAAGCGGGTGCAGGGGCGCCGGATGTTCGGGGAGCACCGCAATTACCTGCCGTTGCGGGTCAACAGCGCGGGCGTCATTCCCCCGATCTTCGCGGGATCGATCCTGATGTTCCCGGGGCAGCTCGCGGGCATGTCCGACGTGGAGTGGCTACAGCGCTTCTCGGCCGCGCTGGGCTACGACGGCTGGCTATACATCGTGGTCTACGTCGCGCTCAACGTGTTCTTCACCTTCTTCTACACCGCGATCCAGTTCGACCCTACCAGCGTGGCGGACAACCTCCGGCGGCAGAACGCGGCGGTGCCGGGGATCCGGCCGGGCAAGCGCACGGCCGAGTACATCGACTTCGTGCTCACGCGACTGACCTTCATTGGCGCCGCGTACATCTCGTTGGTCTGCGTGCTGCCGATCTTCCTCCAGACCAAGTTCGATCTGCCCTTCTACTACGGGGGGACCTCGCTGCTCATCGTGGTCGGAGTGGCCGTGGACACGGTGCAGCAGATCCAGAGCCACCTGGTGACACGGTCGTACGAGGGCTTTGCGGGGCCGCGTGGATCCCGGAATCTCGAGGACCGTGGGGGCCGTGGGCGACGTGGCTAGCAGCCACGGGATGCAAGACCGAGGCCGGGCGCGACAGCCGTCACGCATTCCGAGCCGGCCTCGGCATGGATACCTCGGCATGGAGCGCTCGGCATGGAGCGCTCGGCATGGAGCGCTCAGTCGGCGTCGACGTGTCGCGCGTAGAGGGCCTGAATGTGCCGCGCGTTGTTCCCCTCGAGCGCGTTGAATGTCTCGATCTGCTCCGGCGATGCCTCATGGATCTGCTCGAGGACGACCCAGGTCACCGACTCGGTGTAGGGCGGCGTGGTGAGCGACCCCTGGTAGTGATAGTACCGCGAGTTGGCCGGGAAGACCTCGGAGATGTTGATCTTGTGCGCGTCTTGGACCTTCTCGCCCTCGTGCTGCGGGATCTTCGAGGCGAACTCGTCGATGAACGCGTTCGTCTTGCCCTCCTTGAACAGCACCCCCACCACCAGGTAGGTGTTTGGGTCTGACTCGAGGGTGTGGACCATGTGCATCTCGAGCGGGTAGGTGACCCCGTCGATCAGATGCTCGGCCGGCGTGTGGAAGTGGAACTGCTTGAAGTCGTAGGTCTTGCCGTCGAACTCGATCGAGCTGCCGTCGTCGTAGTTGACCTGCACGGTGTGCCCGAGGTTGACGATCTTCTCCTTCGACTTGCGGTAGTGGAGCTTGACGTGGTGGTGCTCGTCGGTACCTACCGCGGCGGTCACGATGTTGATGGGCGACTGCAACAGCCCGTGGCCCGTCTCCGGGATGAGGTAGGGGGTGCTGGGCGCCGCGCCGTGCGAAGCCGCCGCGTCTTGCGAAGCCGCCGCGCCTTGCGAGGCCGCCGCGTCTTGCGAGGCCGCCGCGTCTTGCGAGGCCGCTGGGGCAGCCGCAGCCAACGAAGCCGCCGCCACGCGCTGCGGTGAGTCCGCTGGGCTCGCGTCTGGGCTCGCGTCAGATCCCACGGTGGGGCCCACGTACTCGCACATACCCTCAAGCCCATTGCACCCGAGCAATGGCAGTACGGAGACCAGCATGATGAATGCGCGCTGCGTGTTCATGATCCTCGTTCCCTCACTTTCTCCGGAAACCTCGAAACATGCCGTGAATCGCGTTCGTGGCCCGCGCAGAGCCCCCGTCCTTCGGGGGCGTCGCCGTCTTTAGTATAGCGCCGCACCGAAGATCGTCCCGCGAGACGACAGCCCCGTTCGGGGCGATGCGCCCTCTTGTGCGAGACCTCCTGGTGCCCCGTCGTCCACGATCTACACGCCGCGTGCCTGGACGATCACCACCGTGCCACCGCTGCGGCGTCGGTTACCAGCAATTCGCGCCCGGTAAGGAACTCGAGCATGGCGCGCCCGGAAGGGATTGTGCCGACGAATTACCGACGCTTCACCGACGCTTCGCCACCGCTTCGCCAATGCTTCGCCACCGCCTCGCCCAACGCTTCGCAGATCCCGCGCCGTGCCTCATCGTCGTCGCTGCACGAATGCGCGCAGGTAGTAGCTGAGCTTGACGGTCACCTCGTGAAACGGCACCCGAGGTTGCTCGGGGGTTCCTTCACGAAGCGGCAGATCATTGCGGTAGACCACGAATAGATCACTACCCGGGGCGAAGCGCCAGCGCACCCGAGATTGCAGACCGATACGCTCGTTGCCTGGCGACAAGTCTAGTCGCCCCAGGTTGTCGAACGCCAGGTTGCGGGTCAACGCGATGTCGAGGTTGGCGTTGGCGAAGCCAAAGTTGAAGTCCTCTCCCTCGTCGGCCAACACTCCCACCTGGTGGGTGTAGCGTCCGTTCAGGGTGAAGTGTTGCCCCAGCCGGGCGGTCACGTAGACCGAGGGCAGGTGGGCGACCCCCCCGAACAGCTCGGACCACTCATAGTCCGCCCCCACCCGCAGCGCTCGGCGACCGGGGGAGTCGACGCTCACGTTGTGCCGAAAGCCGACATAGCGCCGCGCCTCCACCTCGTAGCCATAAAGCTCGAAGGGTTGCTGCACCTGGTCGACGAAGTGGGTCACCGCATAGCCCAGCGCCGCGCCGTTGCGCCAGTCCACGCCGATCTCGCTGGTCCCGCTGCGCCCCAGCACCCGGTCGTAGCCGGGATCGGTCTCTATACTGTAACGAGGACCAAAGCTCACCTCGCGCAGCCCCAGCACCCGCGGCCGTGGCACGAAGCGCAGCGACGCCTCTTGTCGTGAGCTCCCCGGCCGCCGGTAGAAGCCCAGGCGCGGCTCGAAATCCTCGTCGCTCCACAGCCATAAGAGCGAAGGCCGGACGTAGAGCCCTCGGTATTCCAGCTGGGTGTAGGCGCTACTGCCGATCCGATAGTCGGGCGGTCGCGGAGCGGCGATCGGCTGCTCCTGCTCGTCGAGCACCGCGGGCTGGGCTGGATCTTGGCCCAGCGTGCCGGCCACGAAGCCATAGCCGAACAACTTGCCGTCTAGCGCGACGAGCTGGGCATCGACCCCGCCGGCTGCGTGATCGCCGTTGTCGATGCCGAAGCGATGCTGCCCCAGGGCCATCAGCCCCACGTTGAGGGCCCGGGTGGTCTGCACCCGAATGCGGCCGACCGTGACGTTGGCGGGCTGGCTGCGGACCAGGCCCCGTGCCGGATCTTGGGGGGCCCCCAGGGTCTGCAGCTGGAGCACGCCGTAGCTGACCGGGCCGCTGCGCCCGTAGACCTTGGCCCCCGCCAAGATCGGTACCGGCTGCCCGTCGACCAGCCCCACGCGGCGCGAGAAGAACAGCTGGGCCTCGCGGTTGCGACCAAAGCCGAACACCTCCAGACCGTTGATGAAGAAGGGCCGTCGCTCGGGAAAGAACAGCGGGAAGCGATCGCGGGCCACCTGGACCTCGTCGGCCTCCACTTGGGCAAAGTCGGTGAAGATGCTGGCCTCCACGTACGAGCTGGCCCCCACCTGCACGCGCACGTCGCCCCCGGTGGCTGCGTTGGGGCGCCGGCGAGGGTCGACGCTCAGCCCCCGCCCGAAGTTGGTGCGCAAGAGGGCGTAGGGCGTGTACTCGATCGCGCGCTGGGCCCGGATGTTGCGCAGGCCCTCGAGGTGGCCGAACTGGCTCGCCGCCATGGGCGAGCGCGGCGGCACGAAGATCCGCCAGTCGTAGGTGGCGTTGCGCGAGGGATGATCGCGAGAGATGTCCAGCCCGATCGTCTGCTCGGGTGCGCTCTTGATCCCCAGGATCGCAAAGGGGATCCTAAACTCGGCGGTGTAGCCGTCCTCGCGGCGCTGCGTCTCCGCGGTCCACACCGCGTCCCACTCGGTGAGGAATTGGGAGCCGTCGTCGAGCCCCAGCGCGTCGATTTGGGCGCCGTCGGCGTTGACCCCCAAGCTCATCCCGCTGCGGTGGTTGTGGGCCGCGTCGATCTTCACGTAGACCGTGTCGTCCGAGAAGATCCCCGAGTTGTCGCGTCGCAGCGTGCGGACGATGACGTCGCCGGGCTCGGACTCGCAGTCCAGCAGTACGTAGAGGTAGTCGTCGTCGTAGGCGACCTGCAGCGTCGTGCGGACCGGCGGCGTCCCGCCGACCTCCGGGTTGCGCTCGACGAAGCGGTCATCGACCGGGGCGTCGGCCCAGGTCTTCTCGTCGGCCCGCCCGTCGATCGTCATCGTCTCGGTGGTTCGAATCGCTCGGTACGTACGGGGCTCGGGCTCGACCGGGCCCGCCGCCGGGGCGGCCAGCGTGGATCGTGTGGCGAGCCCTACCGCCAACCCGACGATCAACCGGTGCATGGTCTCCGGGCGTTGGCCAGGGAATCCGCGCATGCGGGATCCGCGGGCCACCGAGCGTAGACCCAGCCGTGGCCTCGCTCACCGCGCTGTCGGTGCGCGGGCTCCGCAATCCCGCTGAACCGAGCACTCCCGCGATCGGCGCAGATCTTCGTGCTCCGCCCGGAGCGCCGCGCAACGGGCCTTTGCGGCGGCATCGAAGGGTCTACAGCCCCCAACACGGGGGCAGTCTCTACCGCACCCCAGCTGGGTTTGCTATACGAGCAGATGTCGAGTGCAGCCTGGCCGATTGGGGATCCCCCCCCTTCCGCATCCAACCTCGGTCGGCCAGGCTCCCGACCCTATCTCGAAATCTTGGACACCGCGTCGCGCCGGCTTTCCAGCGACGGCAAAGAAAAAATCGCTGTCAATGATGTTGACCAAAGGTCAACATCGGAGGACCACTATTCCTGTTGGACAGTACGCCGGAAGGTTGTGATTGCGAGTCGTGAACGAGGATCCGTGAGGGGGACGGGGTCGCGCGTGGTTGTTGTGTCGGGTCGATGGTAGGGGCGACTGGGTTGGTGCGCCGCGTGAGGCGATGTGATCGAAGGTATTGCTCATCCGGACGTTGTCTCCACGACTCGTGAGATGTGCGGAGGTCTCGAGGCCTGATCGTCATGGGGTTATGAAGCCACGCTTCGTGAGCTCGGGAGGACGGATGGACGGATGGTTCGTCACCGGTGAACCGTCGCTCAGGGCGGAGGTCGTCGTTCGTGGAGCGAGTCGAGCGCCTTGTCGATCGCATCCTTGGCCTTGGCCGTGAGTCCTCCGCGTTGGACCTGGAGGGCGAGCGCCTGCTCCAGGCGTTGGACGTAGGCGTCCACAGTGGCAGGCGGAGTGGCCGGGGGTGTGAATGGCGGCGTGGACGGGTGCGTGGATGGGGGAGCGTCGGCATCGAAGAGGGGGGACGCCCCGGGCGAGGAGGATCGCGCGTTGGCAGGGGGCAGCGCGACGGGCTCGGAGATCCCGAACAGGTTCACCCAGCGATCGAAGCCGTGCCCCCAGCGCAGCAGCGTGCGGAACAGCTGGCCGGGGTCGTCGCGATGGGTCGCCAGTCCGACCAGCACCGCGAGCAGGGCCACCGGGGCGAGCACCAGATCCTTGACCCCGTCGAGCAGCAGCTTGGCCTGGAAGACGGTCAGGTCGCGGAGCAGCCGCCATCGCTGGGCGCGATGATCGGGCTCGGGCTTGGTCGGCAGGGACGACGGGGTCGAGGCGAGGGCCGAGTTCTCGGGTTTCGCCGGTTCCATGGGAGGCGATGATACCGTCGAGTGCATGTCCGATCCCGTCGTGGTTCGCCCTTCATCGTCACGTAGCGTGGCGATCCTCGGCCTGGCGCTGTTCGGCTGCTGCTTGTTGCCGCTCACTCCCGAGGGTCGGACCTTCGTAGACGTGGTCCTCGACACCTTCGCCCAGAGCGTGCTCGCGGGGATCATCATGGTGGTAGGCTACGGCTCTCCCTTCCTGTTCGGCTTGGCGGTGGCCTTGGGGAAGCGAGCCAGCAGTGAAGCGTCGGCGGCGAGCCTGGTGCGGGGGCCGGTCACCATGATGCACAGCCAGCTGCTGCTGGTGGCGTGGATGATCTGGCGCCATGGTGACGCGGTCGCGTCGTTGCCCCTGCTGCTGTTTGCGGTGATCTCTGGCTTCTACGTGGTCCAGCACTCCGCGTCAGAGCGGGCGTCTGGCCGGCACGCGTCGTTTCGTTGGTACGTGCGCTCGGGCGCCCTGCTCATTGTGGCGGTGGCCGGTTGGCTATGGGTCCAACGCCTGGCCGGGTTCTCGATGGGGGTGGCGGTGGATGTGGCGGGGCTGTGTGCGCTGGGGCTGATGCTGCGGAGCCTGCCGTCGCGTAGTGTGCCGCCACCCGCGTCGGGGTAGGCGCGCTGGTTTTGGCGTCTATACTCCGGCCGGTGAACGACGAGGCGTTGCTGGCATCCTGGACCGAGGGCGACGCGAAGGCCGGCGAGGAGCTCTACCGGCGGCACTTCGATGCGCTCTATCGATTCTTTCGTACCAAGGCGCCCGATCACTGCGAGGATCTGATCCAGACCACCATGTTGGAGTGTGTGCGGGGGCGGGAGAAGTTCCGCGGTGACTCCACCTTTCGCGCGTATCTGTTTGGGGTGGCGCGCAACTGCTTGCTCCACCACTTTCGCTCCCGTTTTCGAGATCGCCTCGACTTCGACGCGTCCCGCAGCTCGGTGGCCGATCTCGATCCTCGCTTCAGCTCGGTCCTCGGCCGCCGTGTCGAGCAAGAGCGGCTGCTGGCCGCGATGCGGAGCATCCCGGTCGATCTTCAGGTCGTGATCGAGCTGCACTACTGGGAAGAGCTGAGCACTCGCGAGCTGGCCACTGTTCTCGATGTCCCGCAGGGCACGGTCAAGAGCCGGCTGCGGCGGGCTCGCGAGGCGCTGCGGCAGGCGCTGGGCGACAGCCTGGCGGCGGGAGGGTCGCCGCGACCCAAGGAGGACGAGCAGCCAGACGAGCAGCCAGACGAGCAGCCAGACGAGCAGCCAGACGAGCAGCTGACCGCGCAGGTCCGAGCCCTGCGCTCGGAGCTCGTCTGGGGCTAGCGGCTCGTCCCCGTCATGGTCGGGCGGGGTGCTCGGCGAGCCACGCTTCGAGCTCGGCTCGCTCGTCTTGTTCGACGCGACCGTGAGCGAGGGCGCGTTCGAAATACACCCTCGCGTCAGCGATCCGCCCCTGGCTGCGCTCGAGCTCGCCCAGGCTCAGCAAGGCGTCGATCGTGGCTGGATGACTCGGTCCTTGCACGGCTTCTTTGAGCTCCAGGGCACGTTCGAAGTGGGCTCGGGCGGCTTCGATGCGCTCTTGATGTCGATAGAGCGTCGCCAAGCTCTGCAGGAGCATCCCGACCCGGGGGTGCTGGGAGCCGAGGTGAGCCTCGGCCAGCGCGAGCCCGCGCTCGAGGTAGGGCAGGGCCTTGTCGTCCTCGCCCTTGCGAATGAACAGGTTGCCGAGGTTGAGCAGCGCGCCCGAGACGTAGGGGTGCTCTTGCCCGAGGGCGGTCTCCCACGTCGAGAGCGCGTGCTCGAGCTCGATCTGAGCCTCGGTGAACCGGCGCTGGGCCATCAAGAGCGCGCCCACGTTGGAGCGGAGGCCGGCGACGTAGGGATGTTCGGGGCCCTGGGCCGCTTCTTCGATCGCCAGCGCCCGTCGGTAGGCGGGCAGCGCCGCGTCGAGATCTCCTTTTTGCTTCCATGCGTTGCCCATGCCGTTGAGGGCCGTGGCCACCGTCACGTGCTCCGGGCCCCACGTGGCCGTGACAATGGCCAGGGCTCGCTCGTGCAGTGCGAGGGCCTCATCGTAGTGTCCCGCGCGTTCGCTCGAGTGGCCCATCACCATGAGGATCTTGGCGACCCTCGGGTGCTCCGGGCCCATGGTGCTCTCCCAGAACGCCAGGGCTCGTCGGCCGTACTCGAGCGCCTCGGTCGGCTTGCCCTGGCTGTTCATCACCACGGCCAGGGAGTGCAGCGTGGCCGCAATGCTGGGGTGCTGGGGCCCGAAGGTCGCTTCGCGCAGCGCGAGGGCTCGTTCGTGGAGCGCCCGCGCCTCCTCGGACTTGCCCCGTCGATTGAGGGCGGCACCCACGTGGGTCCAGGTACGTGCTCGGGCGTTGGCGGGGGTGTAGGGTCGGTCGGCGAGGGCCAGCGCGAGCTGACTCCAGTGTCGGCTGCGTTGGTGATCGTGCTCGTCGGTCCCCGTGACGAAGGCGAGCAGGCCGGCCGCGTGGAGCTCCACCGGTTGATGCTCGTGCGTGGCGCCCAGCAGGTACGCACGCTCGAGGTCGGGCTTGGGGTCTTCGTCTCCGCGGGCATCGTCCCGCAGGCTGCCGCGGAGCAGCAGGGCCTCGGCCAGCACGGGGGGATGGCCCAGCGCCTCGGCTTGCTCGACCAGGGCGCCGACCTCGGTCGCCAGTCCCTCGTCCTCTCCGCTGCGCCGCCGCCACCACGCCCCGGTCAGCCGCTCGCGTAGGGCCTGCGCTCGCTCGGCGATCACGGGATCATGGGGAGCGGGTAGCTCCGAGCGCAGGGCCTCCACGTCGTCACAGCGCGAGAGCATCGGGAGCTGGGCGACCAGATCGATCGCCTCCGATGTGGTCGACTCGTGGCCGCGGGCGAGCACCTGCAAGAGCGCTCGCAGGTCGAGCCGGCGCCGGGCCAGGCACGCCATCCGCAGGTCCATGACCTCCTCGGATTGCTCCTGGTGGACCCGGGTGGCCTCGCAGGCGGCCAGGTGGTGCTCGACCCACGCGTTGGCATAGCGGTCGAGCTCGGCGTGGACCCGCTCCCAGGTCCGGGGCCCGTAGCTCTTCCCGGTGCGGAGCAGGGCCTCGCGTACGTCTCGGGCGACGGCCTCGTTCCAGGTGTTCGCGAGCTGCTCCGGAGCGCCCGCACAGCGTTGGCCGAGCTCTGCGTCGTACCATAGCCCGGCGCCGACCAGGCCCAGGCCCACGCTCAGCGCGGCCACCGCCCACGGCCAGCGCCGGGGGGTGACCACGCGCTGTAGCTCCAGCAGCAGTGCGTCCATCGACGGCCAGCGCTCGCGAGGAGAGTCCGCCAGGCCGCGTCGTAGCACGCGTCGCAGGCGGGCGGGCCCTCGGAACGGTCTTGGAGTTGGCGCGGAGGGATCGGCGTGGAGGGGGAGGGCGCCGAGCTCGAGCGCCTCGCGTAGCGCCACGCAGAAGCTGAACTGATCGCTGGCCGGGCCGACCGGGTGAGCACGACGTTGCTCGGGGGCGATGTAGCCCGCTGTTCCGCCGCGCATCGGGATCGAGCGGTGTTCCGGCCACGAGTACGAGTCGGAGCGGCTATCGTCGGAGAGGGTACTCGGGTGTTCGGCGAGGCTGCTGGCTAGGCCAAAGTCGGTCACCCGGGCGCGCTCGTCGGTCCCGACCAGCACGTTGTCGGGCTTGAAATCGCGGTGGACGAGGCCGGCGGCATGCGCCGCGGCCAGGCCCTGGCCGGCGGCGATGAACATGCGCACGATCTGTGACCACGTGCGCGGGCTCTGGGTCAGCCATCGTCGTAGCGTGCGGCCCTCGACCAGCTCCATGGCGATGAACACGGAGCCATCGGCGGCGCGCCCCGTCTCGAACACGGGGACCACGTTGGGGTGGGCCAGGGAGGCTGCGGCCCGGGCCTCGCGCTCGAGTCGTCGGTGGGCCGCCGGAGCGACCCCCCGCTCGCGCACGACCTTGAGCGCGACCTTTCGCTCCAGCCGCGGATCATAGGCCGCGTAGACCGTGCCCATCCCGCCCTCGCCGATCCGGTGCATGACCACGAAGGGACCCAGCGTGACCGGAGCGGCGTCGAAGCCCTCGAAGAGCTGGCGGGCGACCGATGCGAAGACCACGTCACGCTGGAGGGAGCGCCGGGGCTCGTCGGAGGTCGCCGGGACGGGGGGGGATTGGTCGGCGGAGGGGTCGGTCATGGCGGCGAGTCGCCGACGGTCGGTCCGCCGCAGCGCCGACGCTCGGGGGCTGGAGCCGGTGCGCGATGCGATCGGTTCGGCCTCGACATGCTACCCGAGGCGGACGGGCCGGCGGTGGGCGTCCGAGGGCTCGTGCAAGCCCTCGGGCCGAGCGCTCCTCGGGAGCTCGCGCCGGGCTCGAGCTACGGGAGGATCGGGGCGAGCTGCTGTCGCGCGGTCTCCCAGGAGATCGGCAGCTCGTCCGGCGTGATCTCCCAGTCGATCGTGCGGCCGTCGTTGCCGAGCTCTCGGACCTGCGCCATGGCTTCGCCGTGGGCCCCGGTGAGCATGAAGTCGATCATCGCCGCTTCGCTCTCCCACACGGTGATGGTCCGGCCGTACCGGCAACCAGCGGAGTAGGCGAGCTCGTAGCCCACGAAGCCGGGAGACTCGCGCGCTTGCTCGAGTACGTCGTCGACCACGACCAAGAAGCGATCGTAGACCTCCGGTCGGTAGTTGAACAGGGTCGTCGCCGCGATGTAGCGCTCGGCGGGTGTCCCGATGAGCCCGCCGCGGGTGCTGTCGTAGAGGGGGCCGGCGAACTGTGCCTGGGACTCGAGGTCCTCGTCTTGGCAGCGAAGATACTCGGCCGGGGGTTCCTCCATGCCGTCGGGGTCTTGGTCCGTTGTATCCGTCGGTGTCTCGCTGGCTTCTCCGGTTCCGGTCTCGTCCTCGTACGCCTCTTGTTCGAGGCCTCGCGGGTCGTGTGGGTCGCTTGTACAGGCCCACGGCCCTACGAGGGCGACGGCGGCGAGTGTGGCGGCGTACATGATGGTGTGCGTGGTGGGTCGATTCGTCTTCATGCTCTGTCTCCGTGGGGAGTCGAGGGGATCGAGATGGTCCCGAACATGAGCTCGGGAAAGACTCGGTCGAGTCGCGCGGAGTAGAAGTCCCGCTTTGTGGCGATGGGGTCGATCCGAACGAGGGTGCCCTGGGCCGGGCCGATCCCCATCATCACCGACCAGGTGCGTGCTCCGCTGGTCTGTTCGACGAGCAGGTACGTGTACGACCCGGTCTGGATGCGCTCGACGATCTGGCCGTGGAGCGCCTCGACGTCGTCGGGCCCGAGCTTGGTCACCTCGGCGAGGGGGTTGCTGGATGCGGCCAGCGTCGGGGTCACCGAGGCGGTGCGCTCGGCGGTGACGGTGTCAGCGGTGACGGTGCCGGCGGTGAGCAGGCCGGCGGTGAGCAGTACGCCCGCGATGAGTCGGTGTCTTCGTGCCACACGATGAGCGTGCGGTCCGCAGCACGATCCGTTAGTGAATGCTTGTAATAAAAATCATAAAAATCTCTAATATTTCCCGTGAAGCGCCTCGCGTTGCTCGATCTGAACCTCCTGGTCGCGTTCGTGTCCATCCTCGAGCACCGATCGGTCACGAAGGCCGCGCGGGCGCTGGGCCTGACCCAGCCCGCGGTCTCTCACAAGCTTCGGCGCCTGCGCGAGGAGCTCGGTGACCCTTTGTTCGTCTCGGATCGTCGCGAGCTCGTGCCCACCGATCGGGCGCGTGCCATGGCCGAGCCTCTGCGTCGATTGCTCGGGGAGCTCGAGCAGACGGTGCTGGGCGCGGAGACCTTCGATCCGAGCAGCGCCCGGCGCCGGTTCACGATCGCGAGCGCCGATCTGTTCGAGTTCACCTCGTTGCCCGGGATCTTGGAGGACCTCAGCGGGCAGGCGCCTCACATCGAACTGCTCATGCGACCGCCGAGCCGCGACGTCGCCAGCGGGATGGCCCGCGGGGCGCTGGATCTCGTGTTCGTGCCCACCGTGCCCGAGGCCGCGGCGATCCGCCGGGTGGCGCTCTTCGACGAGGATTTCGTGGTCATGGGCCGGCCCGGTCACCCGCTGCTGCAAGGGCGTCTGACCCTGGGCAAGTACCTGTCGGCCCACCACCTGCTCATCTCCCCGACCGGCCTGCCCCGGGGGTTCGTCGAGGACGCGCTGGCCCGGCTCGGCAAGCAGCGACACGTCGCGCTGCAGCTGCCCCACTTTGCCACCGCCCCCTTCGTGGCGGCGCGCACCGATCTGCTGCTGACGGCGCCTCGTAGCCTGGCCCGCACCGCGGGCGACTACGTCGAGCTGACCATCAAGAAGGTCCCCATCGAGCTGCCGCGGGTTCGGGTCTTCATGGCCTGGCACGAGCGGCTCGACCAAGACGCCGGGCACCGGTGGTTTCGAAACTCGATCCGCCGGTTCGTCGCCGGGGATCCGCTACTCAATGAGCTCAGAGCGTCCGAGCCCCCTCGTGAGGAGCGAGGGCGCAGAGGTCGAGACCGAGAGGATCCGCGGTGACGTGGCCGTCGTATGGATGACGCGAGGACCTCGGGATGGATCTTGTTGATCATTACAACATTCTAACACTGTTAGAATAGTCGTAGGTGTCGGGCGACCCCCGCTCCCTCTACTTGTTGTTCACCCGATGCTCGGCCAGCCACGCCTCGATGTCAGCGAGGTCGCCCTCGGCTTCACTACGGTCTTCGACCGTCACCAACATGTCCCGGGCTTGCTCGGCCAACGTGCGGGCGCGCGGTTGTTCGCTCGGTGTGCTCCACAGGGCCCGGGCGAGCACGAAGCGGGCCTCGGCGAGCGACACTGGCGTCACCGTGGCCGCTTCGCGAATCGAGACCGCGCGCTCGGCATACGCCCGGGCGGATGCCGGGTCACCGGTCCCGAGCGCTGCCCGGGCCAGCCCGATCAGTGAATAGGCCACATGAGGATGGTCGGGGCCCAGAGCTTTTTGTGTGATCGTCAAGGCCCGCTGGTGGTGAAGCCGGGCGCTCTGGTAGTTTTCTTGGCGAACAAGCACCCGGCCCAGGTTGCCCAGGGTCGTGGCCAAATGGAGGTGGTCGGGGCCCAGCG
>JBCCWC010000277.1:0-16005 GCA_039194325.1 Myxococcota bacterium | reverse complement strand
GCCTGAGTGTGCAGATTGAAGTTCTCGCTGGATTTGCGGATGATGACTTTGTTGGCCTGGTTTGGGGGGCGCAGGATGAATCGAATTTCTACTCGATGACATGGAAGAGGCAAGATCAAGGCTTTTCGGGCTGTATTTCTCCGGAGGGAGTAATTGTCAAGAGAGTTCAGTCGCCAAGCTTTCCTGGGTTGCAGGAGGCAGATATCTACTGCCCTAGTGATACGCAAAATTCGACGTTCTTGCTGGGGCCTGCGGAGACCCTTGCGGATGGTTGGGAGTTCGGGCAGTCGTATACTGTAACTGTCGATCATACGCCATCCCAAAGCGATATATCTATTGTTCGCGATGGTGATGGTGTGGTTTTGGCCAGCTTTAGCGTTGTCGATTCGACTTTTCCAACAGGCTTTTTTGGGTCGACAACGTACTCGCAATCGGGTGTATGTGTAGGACCTGTACAAGCATCATGCTTGTAGGTTGTTTGTGCTACGGCTCACATCAACAACCCCACCGCCACCCCCGCCGCCGCAGCGACCAGCCCCACCCAAAGCCACGGCGGTACGCCGGCGGAGGGCTGCCGGTACATCATGGTCGACGACCGGCCGCGGCGGGTCGACGAGCTCGACCCGCGCGTGGCCAGTACGGTCTCGCCGGTCGCGGCTGAGCCGCCGCTCGACCCTCCTCCTGAAGCCAGCCCCGGGGCCAGCATGGTGCCGCCCGAGATCGGCGAGGGGGACGAGACGACCAGGGTGCCGCCCGGCTCGCCGCCACCCATGCCGGGCAGCCCGTCGGCGTGGTCCGACAACATCATCGTCCCGCCGGGCTCGGCGAGCCCTTCACTCGGGTCTCGCCCCTCACTTAGGTCCGGCGACGGTTCGTCGGCGATCGCGTCGGCGATCGCGTCGGGGCTCGGAGCGTCCACGATCGCGCCCGCTTGCACACCAAAGTCCTCGAGCGAGGCGGCATCGAGCAACACGGTGCCGGGGATCTGTGGCGCATCGGGCAGCGGTTGGTCGGCCTGCGTGACATCAACCGGCGGCGCGTCGTCGGCTCGTGCCGTCAGGTTCTCCAGCGCATCGGAGACCGACTCGCTGTCGAGCAGCATGGTGCCATCAACCGCCGGCGCAGCCGCAGCGGGAGCGGCCGCTGGGGGGGTGGCCTGCGCCGGGGTGGCCTGCGCCGGGGTGGCCTTCGCCGCGCGACCTTTGATCAGCGCGTCCACCTCGGGAGGAGGCTGAGGCGGGGCCTTCTTCTTCGCGGGTGTCTTCCCCTGCGATCCGCGTCGACCCGGGACTGCGCGGCCCGATCCTGCGCGACCTCCTCCGCCTCCTTCGCCGGCCGGCGGTGTCACCTTGTTGGCGCCACCCTTGTCCGTCTCCGTCCCGGGGTCGTCCTCGCCCGCCAACTCCTTCGGCGGTCGCGTGATCATCAGCGTCTGCTGGTCCTCGAGAGAATCGTCGTCGCGGTCAATCATCTCGGCTTTGCTCGCGTCGGTGCGTGGAGCCAAACGCTACGCGACGGCCCTCCAGCCGTCGATGCGTCGACGTGCGGAGATGGTCGATAACCCCCGTGTTGACCCGTTGGGTCCAGTGATCTAGCGCGCCGGGAACCAGGGGATCAGCCGCGAGGTGGTCCGCTGGTACTCGGCGTACTCGGGATACTTGCGCCGCGTGATGCTCTCGGTCAGCGGGGTGGAGCCCATGAACACCCCGGTGAGCGCGACGACCCCGGCGATGGACGGGTTGATCCACGGTGCGCCCGCGGTGATCGACAGCGCGTAGACCATCCACCAGATCCCCATCTCACAAAAGAAGTTGGGATGGCGGCAGTACCGAAACAGCCCGGTGGTGACGAACTGCCGGGTGACCGGCTCTCCGCGGGCGATCTTCGCCTTCTTGGCGCACTGAAAGCGCCACTGCTGCTGGTCGGCGATCGTCTCGCCGGTCAGCAGCAGCAACAGCGCCCCGGCCACGACGACGTCGGCCGCCCCAAGCGGCGAAGGCTCCTGCTGGAGCGCCATCGCCACGGGCAAGGTGAACCCGAGGATCAGCGCATGCTGGAAGATGCAGATGAAGCCCACGTTGAACAACTGCCACGTGACCGCACCCATCTTCGAGCGCATCACCGCCCAGCGATAGTCCTCGCCGCCCGGCGCATAGCCGCCCTTGCGCGCGAAGTTGTAGGTCAGCCGGGCGCCCCACAGGGTGATGAGCACGGCCATCAGGACCAGCCGAGGTGAGAAGTCACCCGCGTAGCAAAACCACGCGGCGTAGAGCGGGGGCGCGAGTGACCACAGGCGGTCGACCCACGAGTACTCGCCATAGAGCAGCGACAGCACCCAGCATCCCCCGGCCATCGCGGCCGCGGCGTAGACGGCGATCCAGATCGGGTCTTCCATCGCAGAGCCGATGCTAGCGCTAGCGCCAGTCCAGGCGGATGTCGAAGCCAGGGAATTCGCCGGTGGCGTTGTCCCAGATCGCCTCGACCTGATCGACACGGGCGAAGGGCGGGCCCTCCTCGCAAGCGCTCCGTAGCGAGCGCAGATCGTCCCGGGGGCCTTCGGCCACCACGGTGACCGCCCCGTCGGGCTCGTTACGCACCCATCCGCGCAGACCCAGCGCGCGGGCCTGCTTACGTGTCGCGGCGCGGTAGCCCACGCCCTGGACACGGCCACGGATCTTCAAGCTCAGACGAAACGAATCGGAGTCGGACATGCGAAGCGCGAGCACGCGCGTCCACAGCATACCCGACGGCCGCCGCGGTCACGCGGTCGCGCGACAAAGGGCCCGCAGGCTGCTCGAAAAGCGCGCGGGGCCGGGTGGTACTAGTCGTTCCAGTGGCATCGGCGCCTCTTGGCGGGTCGGTGGGTCGATGGATGCCAGTGGCACCCGCGTCGGTGACGCTACTGCATCCACATGGTCGCGTCGGGGGCTCCCTCGTTGAGCCAGTCGATCAGCAGTTGCTGATCGTCGGGCGTGATGACTTCGCCCCCGCCCAGGTCGCAGTAGTAGGTCGGCGGCATGGTGCCTGCCTCGACCCGCCCCAGCACGATCTGGGCGGCCGTCTCGTCGCCGATGGTCGCCTGAAAATCGGCGATCGTTTGTATGGGCACCCGCCCCGTCGTGTAGGGGGGCGCGCCTCCGATAAGCTCGCTGTCGTTGACCCCGTGGCAGCCGCAGTTGTTGGTCAGTGCAGCGCCCACGTCGGGTGGGATCTGCCCGGCGTTCATCCCGATGTCGAAGGGATTTTCGGCGGTGGGGGCTACGTCGTCGAGCCCGCAGGCGACGACCTGACCCCCGCCGCTGCTGTCGTCATCCCCACCCGAAGAGTCCATGGGCATGCCGCCGGTGCTGTCGGCTCCGCCGACCACATCGGTGGCGGTGGCGATCCAGCCCAGGATGATCAAGTTGTCGACGTTCTCGAAGTCGCCGCCGATCGGCATGCGGGCGCCGGTGCGGGTGGTGCCCTCGGGCGGGGTCTCGAGCATCTTCACCGCCAGATAGCTACCGTTGATGTTGCCGGGGTCGACCATCGGCAGGCTCGACGACGAGGGTCCGTTGATGATCGAAGGAGCGGCCGCGGCCGAGAGATCGAGACCGGCGGCCCGGTCTGACGAGTTGTGGCACCCCGCGGTCCCGCAGGTCTCGTCGAAGGCGCGCTGGACGTCGGGGGGGATCGCGTCTCCGGGGGCGCTGCCCTCGTCGATCGGCTCGAGGTCGTTGCAGGCGGTGCCGCAAAGGGTCAGACCTAGCGCGGCGAAACAGTGAGTGGTGAAGCGAAGCGTCGTAGCCATGGCGGATGCGCTCACTCGTTAGTTGTTCTCGCTCGCGCTGCCGTTCTGCTCGGCGCGCTCTTGCTTCTTTTTAGCGCGCTCTTCTTTTTTCTTGGCGCGTTCTTCCTTGCTCTTGGGCTTCTTGATGCTGAACTGGCGACCGAGGTTGAAGCCGAGGAAGAAGTTGAACCGGTGCAGCGGCGTCCGGGCGCCGTCGTCCCCGTTGTTGAAGGGGTTGCCGGTCTGTCCGCCGGCCGCATAGAGGTTGGTGGCGATCTCCCGGTTGTTGGTGAAGAACACCTGGAAGAAGTGCTTGGCGGTGCGCAGCGAGCCACCCAGCGACCAGGCCCCGGCCGCAGAGCCGTCGGGATCGGCGTCGCCGCCCCGGTAGTAGAAGGTGTTGGGGGTGCCGCCGTCGGGGATCGGCAAGACGTACTCGGCGTCGATCCCCCACTTCTTCTTCTTGCCCAGCCACACGGTGGTGGCGATCCCCATGGTCAGGGTGTCGCGGGTGTCGTTGACGACCACCGGCCCCTGGCCGTCGTCGAAGTCTACGGTGACTCGCGAGTTGTGGTTGGTGTTGATGTGGTAGCCCAAAACGAGCATCGTGCTCCAGCGCTCGAACCATAGCCGGCTGAGCATCAGCTGGAAGTCGCCGACCCAGGGATTGGCCACGTCGAAGTCGCGCAGGTGGGAGATCGCCGCGTAGCCGCCGAAGCTGAGCGCCTGGCCGTCTTCTTGCCGGATCGGGACGTACTTGGTGCCCAGCTCCCAGGTCTTGCGGGAGTTGGCGCGGCGCAGCTGGACGTCCCAGCCGTCGAAGATGCCGTAGGTCAGGCCCATGGACATGGACACGCCGCCGTCGAGGCCGAAGGCGCCGCGCTCGGTCCCGATCGCGCCAAAGCGGTGATCGATCCGGTACTGGAGCTTGCGCTTGCCCAGGGTGGTGGTGGTGGGCAGCGCGATCTGGGTGGTGCCATGGAAGGGCTTGGGGCCCTTCTTTTTGGGGGCACCGCCGCCGCCGCTGCCGCCACCTCCGACTTGGTCGTCTCCGCCGATCGCACCGTCGCCTCCGACATCAACGCCGCCGCCACCGCCTCCGCCGCCCGCCGAGGGCGGCGGCAGATCGGCGATCCAGTCGCGGATGGCCGTGATCTCATCGGGGGTCATCTCGTCCCCGAGTGGCATCAGCTCGCCATCCATGCCGTCGCCGCCGACCATCTTGAGTAGCAGGTATGACTCGTCGGGCTTGCCGGGCACCACCATCGGCTTGCCGTTGACGACGGACTTGACGGCGAGCAGGCTGTTGGGCGCGACCTCGAGGTCGATCTCGGCCGGGTCGGTGACGTTTTCGTTGCCGCTGCCGGAGTGACACGCGGTGCACTTGTCGTCGAAGATCTCCTTGACCCGTGCCTCCTTGGCCGGGTCGGCCTTGGCGGTGGGTGCCTCGTCGGTACCCTTGGTGGCTGCACCGCCGCCTCCGCCTCCGCCCTTGCCCTTGCCCGCGTTGGGAGGAAGATTGGCGATCCACTTGCCGACGAGCTTGAGATCCTTGGCGGGCATCTCGTCGCCGAGCGGCATCAGCTCGCCGTCGATCCCCTTCTCGCTCTTCATCTTGGCGTACAGGTACGAGGCTTTGGGATCGCCCGGCACGATGAGAGGCTTGCCGTTGACCACGGAGTTGATCCCAATGAGGCTGCGGGGTTCGACCTCGAGGTTCAGCTCGGAGGGATCGGACGGCGGGTTCGTTCCCCCGTAGTGGCACGTGTTGCACCACTCCGCGAAGATCTTCTTGACCTGGGCCTCCTCGGCGCTCGGTCCAGAAGCGCTGGAAAGCACCGCAGTCAAGGCGACGGCGACGGTTGGAGTTATGGCCATGCTTGTTCGGGAGGATACGCTACTTCCCCAATGGGGTTACAGCCACCGGGAGCCGGGTCCGATTGCGGCGAAATAGCGATTATTGCCGTCGGGACCCCGAAATCTCGGGGTTTGGGCCATGAGGGCCGGGGCGCGCTCGGCCTTGCTTTTAAGGTTGTCGGCCCTGTATTTAAGTAAGGTAAGGTCGATTCGAGGGACGCGTTCGGTCGGCGCGCGGGCGTGGCGGGGTCGACGAGGCGATGGGCGGTTTTGCGGTAGCATCTGCCACCATGCAGATCTCGCGTATCGGTGTGTTGCCCGGTTTGCTCATCGTTGTCGTGCTGACCACCGCCTTCGCCTGTGGAGGCGGCAACAAAGACGGTGCGAGCGGGGGCAAGGCGGGAGCCAAGACCCCATCGGCCGACGGCAAGACCGAGGACGTCAAGACTCCGGTGGGCGACGGTCTGGGTGCGGCCTCGGGCGCAGCCGGCAGCGGCGCTCCGGCGGCGAGTGGTGCGGAGGAGGCGGCGGGCTCGGGTAACGCAGCGGGCTCGGGCGGTGTGGCAGGCACCGGCGGTACCGTGGTCTCGGGCGGTGCGGCAGGCTCGGGCGGTGCGGCAGGCTCGGGCGGTGCGGCAGGCACTGGCGGTGCTGCGGGCTCGGGCGGTGCGGTGGGCACCAGTGGCGCGGATCCCACGGCCGATGGCTCGGGCGAGAGCACCGGCGGGGGCCCCGACACCGCGGCGCTCCTCAAGGAGCTCAAGCGCAAGCGCACCAAGGACAAGCGAGCCACCGCGATCATCGCGGAGCTCGAGGCGGCCGAGGTCGAGACGATCGAGCTGGCCAAAGCGCTGACCGCTCGGGGCAAGGTCTTGTTCGCCACCCCCGATCGCGCGAAGGCGATGTTCGAGCTGGCCCTCGACAAGGATCCCAAGCTGCCCGATCCGGCGTTCGAGCTGGCCAAGCAGGCGGCGGTGCAAGGAGAGCTCGACGAGGCCAAGAAGTGGCTGAAGATCGTGCAAGAGCGCAAGGGCAAAAAGCTCCTCCAGCAGATCGAGTTCGATCCGATGTGGGAGATCCTCAAGGACGATCCCGACGTACGGGCGATGCTCCGATGAGCGACGCGGGGCCAGGACGGCGGGGCGTGCTGTTCGTCTGTCACGCCAACATGTGTCGCTCCCCGCTGGCTGCGGGGATCTTCGTGCACCTGGCCCATCAGCGTGGCCTGGCCGATCGCTTCGAGGTCGACAGCGCGGGAACCTGGGCGGCCGAAGGCCTCGCGCCCCACCCCCTGAGCGTGGAGGCGGCCCGAGAGCACGGGATCGACGTGGCCCTGCTCGGCGAGCGGTCGCGGTCGATCGTGCCGGACGACCTCGAGCGTTTTGCCGATATCGTGGTGATGGATCGCCGCAATCTCGCCGATCTTGAGCGGCTGCGGCGGATCTCGGCCTTCGGTCCCGTGGTGGGGGGCTCGGCGCGGATCTCCTTGTTGCGCCGGTTCGCCGACCCGCGGGCCAAGGGGCGCCACGCGGACGTACCCGATCCGGTGCGGGGAGGTCGCGAGCAGTTCGAGCGGTCGTATCAGATCATCGAGGCCGGTTGCCGAGCGCTGCTCGACGCGCTGCTCGATGCGTGACGCGACGTCGAGTCGTGGGTGGCTCTTTGCTCGAGCAAGCGCTGCGTTCTGCTGCAACGTCGCCCACGCGAAGCGCCCTCGGTGTTGCGTGGGCGCCACTCAGCGCGCCACTCAGCGCACCACTCAGCGCACCACTCAGCGCACCACTCAGCGCACCACGACGCCGGCGTAGCCGACCACCCGATCGTGGTCGCCGCTGACCTGGCCCGAGTGTCCGTAGCGGACGAGCGTGGCCTCGGTCGCGCCAAGCTGCTGGGCGGCGAACAGGGCCACGGTGGTGGGGATCACCCCGCACATGCTGATCTGATGGCGGTGCACGGTCTGGTGCAGTCCCGCAGGATCGAGGGCCAGCACGTGGTCGAGCGCCATCTTGTCGAGCACGGCGCTGCGCTGCGCCGATAGAAAATGCGACATGTCCGTGCTGGCCACCAACAGCACCGGCTCGTCGCTTTGTTGCACCACCCGGGCCAGGCCCTCACCCATTTGGCGACAGGCGGCCACGTCGAGGTTGGCCAGGCACAGGGCCGCGATCCGTAGCCGTGGCTGGCGGGCTCGGGCAAAGGGCAGGTGCACCTCGAGGGCGTGTTCGTGGCGGTGGGCCTCGCGATCGGGCGTTGCTCCGCTGTGCTCCACCAAGGCGGCGCTCAGCGCTTCGTCGACCGCAATAGCGCCGCCGGGGAGCTGCCACGGGCCGCCGGACCACAGCGAGCGAGCGACCCCGCGTCCGGTGTGGTTGGGGCACATCAGCACCACGCGGGGAGGCACCACCGTGCGCGCGTAGGTCTGCCCGAGGATCGAGCCGCTGTAGACGTAGCCCGCGTGGGGCCCGACGAGCGCGATCGCGGACTGGGGCTCTACGGCCGGGCCCAGCAATTGCTCCACTTGCTGCCGCAGCGCCTGGGGATCGCGTGGATAGAACCGACCGGCCACCGCCGGGGCTCGCGACGCGCCCGCCGGGCTGCGATTGGTTGGGTTGCCGGTCGGGCGATGGGTCGGATCGCGGGTCATGGCGCTGGCTCCTCCACCCATAGCTCGGTGTTGCGCTCGACCTCGGTGAAGATCTGCTCGTGGCCCGACGCCGGCCACTGCACCCGGACCTCGGCCACCGGCGCGCCGCCTCGGCCCAGGCCAAAGTGGGCGACCTTGTCCGGCTGGCCCATGTAGTGGGCGACCGAGCCCCCGATCTCGTGCCGCTGGGTGGGCCCGTCCTCGGCTACCCGCACGGTGACCTTCACCCCCAGGCCGTCGCGGTTGCTGGTGCTGCCCACCGCCTTGACCCGCAGCCAGTCGTACCGGTTGCCGTCGAGGTTTTCGTAGAGCGAGGGGGTCGAGAAGTTGTTGGCTACATAGACGTCTTGGTCGCCGTCGTGGTCGTAGTCGAACACCAACAAGCCGCGCCCTTGGCCTATCGCCCCCATGCCCGCTTGGTCGGCGACCTCGGGCCCGAGCGTGCCGTCGCCGGGGTTGAGCCACAGCAGATTCCGCTCTTCGAGGTGCGCGGTGTAGTAGTAGCCGTTGGTCATCAGCAGGTCGAGATCCCCGTCGTTGTCCGGATCGAAGAAGCTGGTTCCCCAGCCCCAGCCGCCCGCGCCCACCCCCATGGCCGCGGCGATCTCGGTGAAGGTGCGGTCCCCCTCGTTCCGGTATAGCCGGTTGTGCGGCGGATCATCCGGGCCGTACCCGGTGATCGCGGTGACGAACCAGTCCAGATCGCCGTCGGCGTCGTAGTCCCCGAAGGTGGAGCCCATACCGTTCTTGTCGAGGCCGACCCCCGACGCCTCGGTGCCGTCGACGAAGGTACCGTCGCCCTGGTTCCAGAACAGTCGGCTGCAGCCGAAGTCGCTGACCACCGCCAGCTCGGGCCAGCCATCGCCGTCGAGATCGGTGAACGAGGGGGCGAACGAGTAGATCCCCGCCAGCTCCGTCTCGGTCATCCACACGTCGTCGATCCCCACGCCGGCCGCTTCGGTCACGTCCTCGAAGTGTCCGGGGGCGCCGGATCCGAGGTTGTGCAGCAACCGGGAGTGAGACGGCACCTCACCCAGCCCCGCGAGGGTTCGCCACTCACCCACGTAGAGATCGACGAAGCCGTCGAGATCGTAGTCGCCCACGGCCACCGACATGCCCGCGTGCACGTTCTCGCTGAGCAACGCCGCGCCGCGGGCCAGGGCCTGCTCGGAGAAGTGCCCCGTGCCATCGTTGACCAGCAAGTAGTAGCGATAGTCGCCAAGGGTGCTCAGGTACAGATCCTGATCGCCGTCGTTGTCGATGTCGGCCCAGGCGGCGCCGGCGGTCCCCCAGCCGTAGTCGCCGATCCCGGCGGCGAGGCCTTGTTCGGTGAAGGTGCCGTCGCCCTTGTTGCGGTACAGCAGGGGGCGGCCGTGGCTGCGGGTGACCACCAGGTCGACGAAGCCGTCCCCGTCGTAGTCGGCTGCGGCGGCGCCGGCGGTCATGCGCTCGGGCAGGCAAAACCCTCCCATGCCCGGGCCGATCTGATCGATCAGGCAGTTGGGCGCGGTGTTCCATTCGCCGTGCACGTGGTCGAGGCCGGCCTGCGCGGCGACCTCGACGAACCGTGGCGCCACCGCGGGCGGATCCAGTGGATCCGGTGGCTCCTCGGACTCGTCGCTGTGGCTGGTGCTCGATACCGAGTCGCCCGACGCGGTCGAGTCGACCCCCGTGGGTCGGAGGGGAGCGCCTGCATCGGCGGCGGTGTCGGTCGCCGTCGAAGGCGACGTCGAGGCGGTGCTCTGCGAGTCGAGACCGGGGTCGTCACCCGGGATTGCGTCGTCCCCGCAAGCGGCCACGAGCAGCCCTAGGCTCACCAGCGTCCACGCCGAGCGGTGCGGGGGAGCCGCCCGGTCCTCGATCCACCCGCCATCCACCCCTTGTCGTTATCACGAGGGCCCGCGGGGGCTCAACCGAAGTCAGCGCGAGCCCGACCGAGCCTCGCGCGGAGGGCAGTGCTCGGCACTTGGCCCGAAGGGCACGATCGGCGCGGTGAGCGGAGCTGGATCGGCTCGGCGGGGCTCCGGGCTGGTCTACATTGCGCCCCGCATGTCCGTCTCGCGCTTCCTTCGCTATCTGGCGCCCAACCTCGTCACCTCGCTGGGGATGCTCTTCGGGCTGAGCTCGATCGTGGCGAGCATCGAGCACCGGTTTGCCGACGCGGGGTGGCTCATCATCTGGGCGGTCTTGCTCGATCGGGTCGATGGCTTCGTAGCGCGGCTTCTACGAGCCACCAGTCCCTTCGGGGTGCAGATGGACTCGCTGGCCGATTCGCTCAACTTCGGGGTTGCCCCTGCGGTGCTCGTGTACGCCACCCTCGACTCGGTCCCCGAGCTGGGGCTGTCCCAGGGCGCGGGTCGGATCTTGCTGCTGGCCTCGTGCGGGATCTGGTTTTTGGCCAACGTGTTCCGGCTGGCCAAGTTCAACGTGATCGCCGAGGATCCGGACGGCCACCACTCCATGTTCTATGGCGTGCCCACCACGCTGGCCGCGGGCTTGCTGGTGATGTGGACCCTCATCTTCCTCGAGTACACCCCGCTGGGGGTGAGCACGGGGCAGGCGGCGCTGATGCGAGCACCCCGGCTGCTGGGGGCGGGGGCGGTGCTGCCCAACACCGTGTGGGGCTACATGCCCGCCGCCATGCTGGTGGGGGCCTTCCTCATGGCCAGCAACCTGCCCACGCCCAAGCTTGGTCGGCTCCGGAACAAGGCGCTCACCTACTTCGTGGTGGGCAATGCGTTCGCAGGCATGGTCTGCGGCTTCTTGCGGATCTTGCCCGAGTACATGGTACTCATGCCGACCTCTTGGGTGCTGGTCTCGCTGGTCTGGGGGCAGCTGTCTCGGCACGCGCGCACCCTGCCCCCTCCGCGGTTCCTGCCCGAAGACGAGCCCGGGGGGCTCGACGACGCGCCGGGGTCGGCCGAGCAGATCGTCTCGCGCTCCTGAGGCCCGACCCCAAGGCCCGAACCCGTCCGGTACGAGCGTCCGCGCGTCGCTTCCTCGCTATGTGCCCCCCAACCACGCCGTGCGTAGCGCCAGCACCTGCGGCGACAGCGTGTCCGCGGGCGCGAGCGACAGCTCGATCGTGCGCTGCGGGCTCTCGCCCACCGTCAGATCAACCTCCAGGAGCCGCTCGCCCCGAAACAGGGTCACGGGGACCGGTTGCCCCGGCTCTTTATCGGCAAAGCGGGCCCGCGCGTCGCTGCGGTCGCGGATCCGCCGCGAACCCACCGCCACTAACTCGTCGCCGAGCATCAGCCCGGCCCGGTCGGCGGGCGAGTCGGGGACCACGTTGTGCACCGTGGCCCGGGGGGTCAGCTCGAGCCCCGTCCACGCCCGCTGGACGCGTTGCTTGCGGGTCAGGGGGATCCGTGGTCGCCCCTGGTCGTCGAGCCACGGCGCCGAGGTGTGGACCTGCACCCCGACTCGAGTCAGCAGCGCGGGCAGCGGGATCTCTTCGGTGCCCTCGACGTAGCGGGCAAAGAAGTCGCTCATGTCCTCGCCGGCTTCGGCGCTCGCCGCTTCGGTCACATGGTGCGGATCGATCCCTCGTCCTGTTCGGCCGAAGCGCTCCATCAGCCGGCGGAACATCCCGGGCAGCGATCCTTGGCGATCGTGGGCGGCCGAGCGCAGCCGGAGCTCCAGATCCAGCGCGATGCCCAGCAGGTCGCCCTTTTCGTAGTAGCTGATCGCCACGTTGGGATGGTTGGCCGCAGGCTGGTAAGCCTTGATCCAGGCGTCGAAGCTCAGCTGGGCGATCGGATCGTGGTTGCGCCCGGGCTTTTGCAAAAATCGCGTCCACCGGCGGCCCAGATCCCGCACATAGGCCTGTGGGGTCAGCAGGCGGGCCCGCAGCAGGCTGTGCGCCTCCATGGTCTCGGTCAGGCCCTCGTGGAGCCACAGCAGGCGGGTGTGGTTCTCGCGCGAGTAGTCGAAGGGCCCCAGCCGGCGGTCGTGGATCCGCTTGACGTTCCACAGGTGGAAGAACTCGTGGGCCACCAGGCGGGCGGCCCGGGCGTAGCCCTCCTCGGTGTCGAAGTCGCGACGACGCATCATCATGGAGGTGCTGTTGGCGTGCTCGAGCCCGCCGCCGCCGTGCTCGGACACCTGCATGAGGAACACGTAGCGGGAGAACGGAAAGCCTCCCATCAGCTCGCCCTGGGCCTGCACCACGGCCGCGGCGTCGGCCACCAGGCGCGCGGTGTCGATCGCGGTGTTCTCGGCGCCGGTCAGCACGTATTCGAAGGTGGCGCCCTGCCGGGTGAAGGTTTCCACGCGCGGTGTGCCCAGCTCGATCGGGGCGTCGACGAGGGTGTCGTAGTCCGGGGCGGTGAACCGGGTCACGCCTGGCGCAGTCTCGTCGGAGGTCAGCGCGGTGTGGGCCGACCACCCCGACGGCAGGGCGATCGATACTCGGGCGGGTCGCATCAGCTCACCGCGCACGTAGAGGAAGATCGAGCTGCCGATCAGGCTGGCGTGGTGGTCGTCGACATGGCTCGTGCGCACGCTGGGCTCGTCGGCGAACACCCGGTAGTGCACGGTGAAGGGCCGACCCCCGTGCTCGATGCGCCAGGTCTGCTTGTCGAGGCGCTCGGCGGGCAGCGCTTGGTCGCGTCGATCGGTGGCCCGCAGATCGTAGACGTGTCGCCCGAAGTCGCGCACCAGGTACGAGCCGGGCGCCCACGCGGGCATGGCCACCTCGGTGTCGCGGCCGTTCGGCGCGTCCACCTCCATGGTCACGTGGACATACTGCCGATGGGGCGCGGGGATCTCCACCCGATAGCGCACCGGGGCGCGGGCCTTGGGGGGTCGTGCCTGCGCTCGGCCGGACAGCGCGCAGGCGGTCAGCGCGGTCATGATCACCAACAGGGCCAGGCGAAGCGGGTGGCGGACCACGGCGAGCATCGGCCCGAGCATACGTGGCGGCCTCGATCCGTCGAAGAAACGGTCGGGCCTTCGAACGGCCGAAGGCCGAGCGACGGGGCTCGACCTTCGGTGGTGCCCCACCCAGGGGAGGTGCGTAGGGCGGTGGGTGAGGGCAGTGGGGTCGGGCGATCAGCGGGCTCGCACGAAGCGGACCATGGCCCCCGCCATCACCAGCGGCACCAGCAGCAGAAAGCCCGAGCCCAGGCCCGCGAAGGGCCCGTGGAGGATGATCGAGCCCGAGGGATCGAGCGGCAACACGCTCATCACCGGGCTGCCCACCCATCCCAGGCCGTCGACCAGCCCGATCAACCCGGCGGCGCCCAGGGCCAGCGCGCCCCAGGTTCGCCCGCGCAAGAGGCCCCACAGGCCGGCCACGCCCACCGCCAGCGCGGTCAGCTGCAGGGCCTCGGGTCGCGGAGCCAGCGTGTAGAGGATGAGGAAGGGCAGGGTGGTGCCCGCCGACTTGACCGCCCGGCGCATGAGGATCAGCGACTCCTCTTGGAAGTTCCAGCGCTCGGCGGTGTGCTCGGAGTGTTCGTACTTGGCGGCCATGCCCTCGCCCAGCAGCGTCACCCAGATGATCACGTGGGTGACCCCGAAGAACGTGATGATGGGCTCGGCGCCGGTCTGCAGGAGGATCAGCAGGGCGAACGAGCCGAAGTTGCCCACCCCGATCGCAAACCACCGGGCCCAAAACCACTCGGCGGCCAGGCCGACGAACGCCAACCCGTAGCACAGCGCCAGGCCCATCGAGAACGCGAAGGTCTCATCGGGGCCCAGGCCCGCCGTCATCGCGAACTGGGTGACGTAGAAGCCGAGGAACAAAAGCGCGATCGCGCGGCGAATTCCCACCATAGTGCGTACCTGTCTCGTCGTTCGTGACCCAGCCTACGATGGAGGTCCCGCTCATGCAAAGCAGGCCGAAGGGGTCACCGGCGCGCTTGCTGGCACGGGGGGACTCCGTCTTCGGGCGACACGCCGTGTGGGAGGCAGTGCGCTGGCCCAGAGCGACGCTGCCGTCCCGTAGGCGGCGGTTCATCCCTCGGGCAGCGGTTCATCCCGCGGGCGGTGCTCGCTCGGGGCGCCGGTGAAAGAGACCCGGGTCGGTGGCGTTGTCATCGGGCGAGAGGTCGCCGTTGCTGGACGATCCCCGGGGCCACTGGGTAGCGTGGTCGTCCCGGGGCGCCGAGTTCGCGGTTGCACCCTCTCGGGAGCCAGGCATGCGTACCGTTTTCTTTGCTTCGCTGCTCGCCATGTCGGCGCTCGGTCCCGGATGCGGTATGCAGACACCGACCAATCCGCCGGTCAGCGCCATCAATCGGGGCGGAGTCACCTTCGTACGGGCTCGCTGCGCCAGCGCCTCCTCGTGTTTGCTGGGGCAGGTGGTGGCCGCTGAGACCGCCACCCCCCTGTCGCGCGCGACGGTCTTCCTTGAGCGTGAGGACGGTGATGGTGACGGCGACGATGACGGCGGTGGTGGTGAGACGAAGGGCCCCCAACCGGTGAAGATCACCACCCTCACCGATGATCAGGGGGTGTTCGCGGTCGAAGAGCCCCCCGCGGGGCGTTATCGTCTCCAGGTGTTCAAGCGTGAGCGCCGGCTCGAGGTGCGTGGGCTCGCGCTGGGCCAGCCGGGAACCACGATGGTCCCCGTGCGCCTACCCCAAGGCTGAGGTAGCTATATATGCCGAGGCCGGCTCGGGATGCGCGACTGCGTCGCGCCCGGCCTCGGTCTTGCGCAAGCGGCACCCAGGAGGGGCGAAAACCGGGGGGTTTCTTGCTCGCTCCCTCAGTCGTCTTCGTCGAGGGTGGCCTTGAGGTCCTCGAGGTTGCGATCGGCCGTCGAATCGTGGTCGGTCGTCGATTCGCGCTCGAGCTTGCGCTTGAGCGCGGCTAGATCGGACTCCACCATCTGGTCGATCGTGGCCTGGCGGGCGTCGTTGGGCTCGTGGGCGTCGGCCTGCGTGGCTCCCTCGGACGTGGCCCCGGTGTGCGCCGAGCCCTTGGCGCTCGACGGCTCGTGTGGGTCGAGCGTGGTGGCCTCGCCCTCCCAGTAGTCGACCTCCGCATCGCGCATGAAGGTCACCACCCGCTGGGGTCGACCGTCGGCGTCGGTGAGCGCGCCGACCACCCCGACCTTGTTCGCATCGGGATAGACGCAGACGTCCGGCGTGACCATCGTGGAGATCACCAGGTAGCGCACGAGCTCGGCGCCGGTGTTGGTCAGCTGATGCGCGTCGTCGGGGCCGGCCGGCAGCGCCACGTAGTCCCCGGCCCGCACCCGCAGCCGCTGGGAGCCCAGGCGCAGCGTGGCCTCGCCAGCCAGCACGTAGAGCGCCTCTTCGTTGGCCTGGTGGTAGTGGAACGGCCAGGCCGTCTTGCCTGGATCCAGCTCCATCATGCTGCATCCCAAGCCTCGACCACCCGCCTCGCGACCGAGCCGGCGTCGTCGATGGGCAAAGAGCTCACCTCGACCGCCCGATTCCCAGGGCAGATCATCGCTGTGGATCACACGGGTGCCCGACATGGCGACCCATGATGGAGCACGCGAGCCGAGCCGGCCAGACCGGGCGGCGGACCCCACCACCCACGCGGCCTATTGGTCGGCGGGGTGGCCTATTCGGCCGGCGCTGCGGCCTCGCCCTCGACGTTCATGTTCTTGTACTGGTTGGCCAGGCTCCCGCCATCTTTCTTCTCGGTGACGATCCCGATGATGGATGAGACGATGAGCCAACCGAACAATCCGACGAAGCCCACCATCAGCAGCAACTGGAGCACGCCTCCTGCGCTGCCCAAGGGCGGCTTGGTG
>JBCCWC010000276.1:0-16293 GCA_039194325.1 Myxococcota bacterium | reverse complement strand
GCGCGAGCGCCTCGCGCCGCAGGCGGGCCGCGTGGCGCTTGTCGACGCCGCGGCGTAACACCTTGATGGCCACGTCGCGCTCGAGGTCGGGATCGCGAGCCTGGTAGACGGTGCCCATGCCGCCCTTGCCCAGCACCTGGAGCACCCGATAGCGGCCGAAGCGTTGCTCAGACTGCGACGACGCGCCAAAGAGCTGCTGCATGACCTTGTTGCCGACGGCCGGCAGGGCGTCATCGTCGCTAAACCACTGGGCGATGTCCTCGCGCTGGGACGCGCCCCATGGGTCGTCGCCGTGTGGATCGTCGCCGTGTGGATCGTTGCCGTCGCGCTCCGACGAGTGCGCCGCGTCGTCGGAGCTTGCGTGATCGCTTGTGCTCATCTGGGTGCTTCCCCGAGTGTGGCCTACGGGAAAGCGGCGCGGCTATCGGGGATCGGCTAACGGGGAGCGGCTATCGGGGAGCGGCTATCGGGGAGCGAAGCAGCAGCGGCGTCATTTGCCGTTCTCGACCAGCGCCAACGCCGCTCGCTCGATCGCCGTCATCGAGACTCGTCCGTCCCCGACCTTGACGACGGTCCTCTCGCAATCGACCACGAGCGGGCCTGGCGTTACTGGGCCTGGAGCGTCGTGGTGGGGCGCATCGGGGCGTAGCCGCGGGTATGGGTCGCGCGGACCTTGGCCGGGGCGGGCGGGGCCATGCTGGGCAGCGAGGGCACACCCGTCCACGGGTGGGTGGTGGGCTCGGGGGCCGGAGGCGCGAGGGCAGCGCGGCGTGAGAAGTCGCTCCCGAGGTTGAGCGTGTAGTCCAGGGGCGACGCGTCCTCGAGCCAAAAGTGCTCCACCGTCAGGCCCCGGGCCTCCAGGCAGTCGCGCCAGTGTAGGTCGACGTCGGCCTGATCGAAGGCGCCGAGGATCGCGATGCCGTAGTGGGTGAACTCGGGGCCGAGCTCGTCGAACTTGCCGTAGCGGGCGACCACGTCGACCCCGCGCTGGGCCTCGAACGAGATGCTCAGCAGGACCGCGAGCTCGTTGGTCTCGACCAGGCCGCGCGCGCCGCCGCGGTGCACGAGCAATTGCCCCGCGGTGATGATGTAGCGTAGCAGGCTACCTGCCTCGTTGACCGTGGAGGTCATGCCGAGCAAGGCCTCGATGGCTCCACTTCGATCCGTTAGCCAGGGATGCTGCATGACTAAAGAATCGTCCACTTCGAGGCAAAGTGCAATATTTCGACTCAAATTGGGCCAGTCATGGGCGAAAATCATGCATTGATGTACGGCAATGCCCTAATTTTCAGGGGATTCCTGGCCCAAGTGCATGGGGTTTTCCCTATGAGTCAGTCGAATCATTTCAGGGGTTCACTGGGTTGCATGTCGGAGTTCGTCGGTGGTGACCCGATGTCCACCTCCCCCTTCGGGTCGCCGGTCGATCCGGCAGTCTGGGGGCGGATCAACGTTATGGGCGCTCTTGGGGGGAATCCTGTCGGACGAACCCCTCGCCGGGCATTGTCGAAGGCCGAGCGTCGATTCAGGGAAAGTCTTGGAGTGATGGTTTTGCCGACAGGTATAATTCGATGATTTGCGACCATTCTCACACATTGGGCTGAGTCCAGAATTGTGCAATTAGTCAGCGCAATTGATGCATCGATCCGTGTCTGATTGGGTTGTTCGCCCGATCCGTTCAGCCGGCATCGATCACCGCCCCGACGCACTCCACCACCCGCTGGATGCCCCATCGCAGCACGCAAGGCGGCGTCAGCAGCGACACGGCCACCTGCGGGGGGGCCGGCAGATCGAACAAGAACCCCGGCTGCACCAGCACCCCCGCCCGTAGCAGGCGCTGCGCCCAGCCCAGATCGTCGAGCTCGTGCACGACCGGCAGCCGCAGCAGCGCGGTCCAGCCTCCGTCGGCGGGCAGCAGATCCAGCGGCTGGCCCCGTACCCCGGTGCGTAGCACCCCGAGATTTTCGGCCAGTCGCTCCCGGATCCGCCGTTGCATGGGCTCGGCGGCCAAAAGCAGGGTCGGCAGGGCGCGCTGCACCGGGGTGGCCACGCTCAGCAATGCGTCGGCTGCCAGCTCGGCCCGGGCGCGCAGCGGGGTCACGGCTGCCTCGGGCCCGTGCATCACCACCCACGACAGCTTGAGCTGGGGCAGGGCCGCCACCTTCGACAGGCCCGAGAGCACCAGGCAAGGAGCGTCGTCGTCGCCCAAAAAGCGCAGCCGGTCCGGCGGCGGATCGAGCGGATAGTCGGCGAAGACCTCGTCCACCAGCAGCGCCAGGTCGTGCGCCCGCGCGCGTGCCCGCAGGGCGTGCCACTGCGCCGGGTCGAGCATGGCCCCGGTGGGGTTGCCGGGGGCGATCACCACCAGCACCCGGGCGCGGGGCGACCGGGCGATCGCCCGATCCAGCCCGTCCAGATCGATCGACCACCGGCCGTCCCGGCGCAGGGGGTAGGACACCCGGCGCACGCCGGCCAGGTCGCCCAGCATGTCCAGCAGGGGATAGCCGGGGCACGGCACGAGCACCGTGTCGCCCGGATCGGCCAGCAGGGTCAGCAGCTGGGTGTAGGCCTCGCTGGTGCTGGCGCACAGCCAAAGCCGCGCCGGGTCGACCACCCGCCCCCGCCGCGCGTAGTAGGCCGCGACCGCGTCGCGGGCCGCCGGCAGCCCCAGCGGGTGCGGATCGTAATGCGCCCCGCCTGGGTCCCCCAGCGCCCGGTAGACCGGCCCTGGATGCACCAGCCCCACCTGGGTGGGATTGCTCGGGGTCAGGTCGAGCAGCTCGGGGTTCGCGTCGCGGGCATGCTGGACGGCCTGCGCCCACGGGGAGGGCTCCGAGGGCCAGGCGCTGCGAGCGGAGAGCTTCAATCCTCCAGCTCTTTAGCGTCTAGGGCCCGCATGCGCAGGTAGGTCTTGCGACTCTGGGGCGCGGGCATCCCGGCGGTGAACACCATGCCCTCGCCCAGATCCTCGATGCTCAGGCTCCCCCCCGAAAGCTCCAGGATCGCCCCGGCCAGCGGCAGGCCCAGGCCCAGGCCGCGGTGCCCGGGGATCCGGTAGAAGCCGCGGCGGGCCCGGGCCAGGTGTCGAGTGGACGCCGGGCGAATGGGGGTGCGCACCTGCACGAAGATCCGCCGACCGTCGCCCACCCGGCCCTCGCGCAGGCTGATGTGGATCGTGCCTTGGCTCATGCGCTCGCCGGCAAACAGCAGGATGTTGGTCAGCGCCTGCACCATTCGAAACGGGTCGACGAAGGCGGGCCGCAGCCCGGGAGCGACCTCGGTGACATAGTCCAGCTCGCCCCGCTGCCGGCCGCGGGCGTTTTGGATCGCGCGACTTATCATGTTGGCCGGCGGGGTGGGCTCGGGGTGCAGATCGAGGCGCCGGGCCTCGAGCTTGGCGGTGTCGAGGATATCGTCGATCTGCTGGAGCAGCTCGCGGCCGCTGTCGTGGATCGTCTGGACCATGTCGCGCTGCTCTTGCTCGAGCTCGCCGTCGATCCCCCGCAGCAGCAGCTCGGAGAAGCCGATGACCGAGTTGAGCGGCGAGCGCAGGTCGTGGCTCATGTTGGCCAAGAACTGGCTCTTGAGGCGATCGCCCTCCTTGGCCCGCTCGATCGCCACGTACTTGGCCACCGTGGCCTTGCGGATCCGGTTGATCAGGCGGTCGACCGCTCCCACCATGCGGTGGATCTCGCCGGTGGCCAGCGACCCGGGCACGAGCATATCGGGGGGTTGCTCGCGCACCACCGCCGCGACCTGGTTGCTGGCCCGGACGACGTCGCGGCGCAGATCGACGGCCAGCAGCCCGAAGGTGACCACGCAGGCCACCAGGGTCACGAGCCCGGAGCACAGCAGCATGGTCAGCAGGGCGGGCGGCGGCGCCTTGACCGGGTCGGCGATCGCCAGCCACAGGTAGCCGGCGGTCAGCGGGGCCAAAAGGGCGCCCGCGCTGGCCACCGTGGCCACCAGCACCAGCGAGGTGCGCAGGTTGGCACGGGGAGCCGGCCGCTCCTCCGGCGACCGCGGGGCGCACAGCACCTCGGGGCGCAGCATGGCCCGGCCCCAGCCGTGGACCATCGCGGCCACGGGCCCCAGGATCGCCACCCACAGCAGCGCCATCGCCACCACCACGTGGCGAGGCCACCCCGCGTAGGCGCCCAGCACCACCGCGTCGACCGCGTAGGCCGCCGCTCCCCAGGCGGCAAAGCGCAGCGCGGTCGAGCGGGGCACGTGCAGCAGGCGTTCGAATGCGGCGTCGACCTGTGCGGGCTCGGGGAGCTGCCGGCGGGCCCGGCGGTCGCGCCACCACAGCCATGGCACGACCGGAAGGGCCGGGAAGCCCAGCGCGATCCATAGCCGGGCGTCGCGGGTTCGTGGGGTGCGGCGACGTCGAGGCCAGCGGGCGCGGGGCAGAAGCCGCAGCAAGTGGCCGAGCACCAGCCCCAGCGCCAGCACCTGCGGCACCACCAACGAGCGCCAGGGCAGATCGGCGGGATCGTGCCACGGAGGTCCAGTCCAGTGGGCCCAGGCCGCGGCGTGGACCAGCCCGAGCCACCATAGCGTGGCCACCATCCCCACCAGGCGCAGCTCGACCGACAGTCGCACCACCGGTCGCGGGCGCTTGTTGTTCGGGCGCTGGATCACCTCGGGCACCGTGGTCGGCGGGGGGATCGTCGGCGTCCGGCTGGGTTCGAGCCGGATGCCCGACGTTCGGCTGTCCCGCGAGTCGTCGTGCGACCTGCTGGGTGACCCGCCCTGTGACCCGTCTCGTGACCCGACCCGTGCCCGACTCCGTGACTGGCTCCGCAGGGGGGCGGGCGGGGTCGGAGGCTCGCTCACGGTCGCACCTCCCGGGACACGTTCAGCTCGCCGGGCGGGAAGGTCTTGCGCACCACGGCGCGGGCTGCCTCCTGGGCCATGTCGATCGACATCGGTCGCCCCGGCGGATCGACCGGCAGCGTCAGCGTGAAGGTCGATCCCTGGCCCACCACCGAGTCGGCGGTGAGGTTACCGCCGTGGTGTTCGGCGATGCTGCGGGCGATCGCCAGGCCCAGGCCGGTGCCCTTCTTGCGGCGCGTCGCCGAGCCCGCTTGGCGGTACTCCTCGAACACGTCGTCGAGCTCGCCCGGATCGATCCCCACCCCCGTGTCGATGCAGCGCAGGTTGAGCACCTCGGCGCGAGCGTCAAAGGCCAGCCGCACCACGATCTGGCCCTCCTCGGTGAACTTGATCGCGTTGCTGACCAGGTTGTTGAGGATCTGTCCTAGCCGGCGTCGGTCGCAGATCGCCACCGGCAGATCGGGGGCGATCTCGGCGCGCAGCACCACCGGCTTGTCGAGCAATTGTGGCTGGTGGAAGTCGACCGTCTCACGCACCAGGGCCCCCAGATCGGTGGGCGCAAAGTGCAAGCGTAGGTCGCCCGACTCGATCATCGAGATGTCCAGGATGTCGTTGATGAGATCGAGTAACTGCTTGCCGCCGGCCCGGATAAGCCGCACGTCTTCGGCCTGGGCCTCCGTCAGCGGACGGGGGTGGCCCTCGAGCAGCAGCTGGGTGAACCCTCCGACCACGTTGAGCGGCGTTCGAAGCTCGTGGCTGACGGCATGGAGGAAGTCCGACTTGATCCGCTCGGCCGTCTGGGCTTGCTCGAGCACGGACTCGTAGCGGTGCAGATCGTGGCCCAGGCGCCCCCGGAGTTCTTCGAGGTTGCCGAGCAGCTCGCCCACCTCGTCCGGGCGGGTCACCACGACCGGCGGCGCCATGCCCTCGTCGGACTGGCGGGGGCCGTCCAGCCGACGGGCCACCGACAGGATGTCCCCGGTTGGGGTCTGCCCCAGGGTGGTGCCTGCCAGGGCCGCGAGCACGGGGAAGGCCAGCAGCCCGAAGCCGGGCAGCAGCATGGTCGCGTCGAGGGTGCTGCTGCCGCTGAGGCGGTGGGCGATCGTGCCCAAGACCAACAAGGAGACCGACAGCGACGCACTGGTGAGCACCTCGCGGATCGTCTGATCCACCAAGGGAGGAGGGGAGGCGTCGGCCCGGGAGACGCGGCCGCCCGGGCTGCGGATCGCGAAGGCGTGCAGGACTTGCTTGGCCGGGATCGAAAGGATCAGCGCGGCCGCCCACCCCGCCGTGAGCGCGGGGGCGATCGACACGGCCAAGCGCAGCGAAGGCGCCTCCAGCACCGGTGGCGGGAGCACCAACAGCGCGAACACCATCGTGGTGACCGGGGCCATGAGCCGCAGGGTGGCCGGCACCGAGCGCACCACGTCGGCCGGGTCGCCGTACTGGCTGCGCAGGTACAGCGCGCCGAGCTGGGCCAGCAGGGTCGCGAGCACGGCCAGGCTGACCACCTCGCGGCCATGCGGAACGCCCGGCGGGCCGCCCTCCAAAAGGAGGGTGAGCAACACGTGAGCCAGGCCGAAGTGTAGGACCCCGGTCGCACCCACCACTGCCAGGGCGCGCACGAAGAAGTCCGAGCGGACTTCGGACGTGGCGGAGGCCATTGGTGGAGGGTATCAAGCCCGCCGGTCCACCACGACCGAGGCACGACCGAGGCACGACCGAGGCACAACCGAGGCACGAGCGAGGGCCGCCGACCCGGGTGGGAGCGGCGGCCCTTGGTGGCCCTCGGTAGGGCACGGCCCCCGAAGGCCGCGAGCGGGCTTCGGTTCAGCCCTTCTGGGCCCGGATGAGCTCAGTGAGCTTGGGCACCGCATCCTCCCACTTGGCGACCAGTCCGTAGTCCGCCACCTGGAAGATCGGTGCTTCGGGGTCCTTGTTGATCGCCACGATCGTCTTGCTGCCCTTCATGCCGGCCAGGTGCTGGATCGCGCCGGAGATCGCCACGGCGAAGTAGAGGTTGGGCGCCACCACCTTGCCGGTCTGGCCCACCTGAAGATCGGCCGGGACCATGCCCGCATCGGTGGCCGCCCGGCTGGCGCCCAGGGCCCCGCCCAGAAGATCGGTGAGCTCCTCGAGGACCTTGAAGTTGTCGCCCTCGCGCATGCCTCGTCCGCCCGAGACGACCACGTCGGCCTCGGTCAGCGCCGGGCGGGCGCTCTCGGTCTTCTCCACGCCCACGACCTCGGAGCCTCGGCGGCTTATCGCCGGGGCGGCCAGGGCGTTGACCGAAGCCGCCGCTCCGCCCGGCTGGGCCGCGGCGAAGTCGCTGCCCCGGGCGGTGAAGCCAAACGGCGTGCTTCCCACGGCCAGCTGGGCGATCGCCCGGCCGGCCGAGATCTCGCGGGTGAACGTTGTCCCGCTGACCACCGAGGTGATCTCGCCCACCATCGGTGCATCGAGCAGGGCCGCCACCCGGGGGACCACCTCGCGCAGGGTGGAGCTGGCTGTGCCTCCGAATGCGGTGATTCCCAGCTCGCGGACCGCGGCCAGCACTGCGTCGGCCCAGGCCTCGGCGGTGAACGGCGACAGCTCCGCGTGGTCGATGGTGTGGACCGTGGTGGCGCCGTAGCCGGCCTGGGCCACCGCGGCCGCTGCGGCCTCGGTGGATGTGCCCAGCACCAAGAGGTGCAGCTGTCCGCCGCTCTTTTCGGCCAGTTGCTGGCCCGCGGTGATCCCGGGCAGGGCGGACGCGCGGGCGCCCGACGGATCGGTTTCGACGATGACCAGTACGTTGCTCATAGGACCTTGGCCTCCGTGGTGAGCTTTTCGACCAGCGCCTCGGGGGTGTCGACGATCTGGCCCGCGGCGCGGGCCGCTGGTGCGGTGACCTCCGCAAACGTGACGTGGGCGGTGGGGGTCACCCCGAGATCGGCCGGGGTGTGGATCGCCACCTTCTTGCGCTTGGCCATGGTGATCCCGCGCAGCGAGGCCAGCCGGGCGCCCTCGGAGTACTTGTGGTCGTCGGGCGTGGCCCCGTTCTTGACGCTGTGGGGTAGCACGATCCGCAGGTCGACCGAGACCACCGACGGGACCGGCAGCTTCTTGGTCTCCACTCCGTCGTCCACCTCACGGCCGATCGTCAGGGCGTTGGCGTCGCGATCCCAGCGCAGCGTGGCCGCGAACGCGGCCTGGGGCAGGTCGAGCAGGCCTGCCACCCGCTGGGCGACCTCGTTGCCCTCTGCGTCCTGGGAGAGCTTGCCGCTGACCAGCAGATCGCAGCTCTCTTTTTTGAAGACCTCGGCGATGAGCTTGGCCACCGACTGGCTGTCCATGGCCGTGTCGTCGGCGTCGACGATCACGCCGCGGTCGGCCCCCATGGCCAAGAACTGCGTCACGTGTTGACGCTTGCCCTTGGGGCAGATGCTCATCACGATCACCTCGGCCAGCCGCTTCTTTTGGCCGATCTGCTCGGCCATACGCAGGGCGGTCTCCACCGCGTACTCGTCGAACGCGTTGGCGACCCACTTGGATGCCGAGGTATCGATCGCGTTCCCTGCAAACTTGAGGTTCTCGTCCGGATCGGGGATCCGCTTGACGGTGACCAGGATTTTCACCGGCAATTCTCCTATCTGGTTGATTGCGGCGGCTTATCCCTTGGCCGGACCCGCCCTGTCAACGACGCCGACGCTCGGCGTGGGGCAGGCGGCCCGCCGGCGGATGGGCGTGGCGAGCGCGGTTGTCGGTGTCGTGCCGGGCGCGCCCGTTCTCGCCCAGCTGTGCGGCCTGCGCTTGCGTCCGGGACCGCCGGGATGCCGCCGGGATGCCGGTGGGACGCCGCCGGGACGCCGCCGGGGCGTGGGTGAAGGCGAGCCCGGCGGCAAGGCCGTCTTGCGACCGTCGCCGGCTGTGCGCTAGCCTGCCGGCCCCTTGCGACCCCTCTCCAAGTTCGTCCTGGGTACCTTCGTTGGGGCCTGCGTCGTGGCCTGCAGCCCCGCTTGCAACACCCCCGAGGCCAAGTCGCCCGGAACCGAGGAGCCGCGCGGCCCCGACGGCCGGTCGGGCCCGGGCGTTGGCGGCAAGACCAAGGAGATCGTCGACGCCCACGAGAAGAAGCGCCAAGAGCTGCCCAAGGAAGACATGATCATGGAGGCGCCCGGCGTCGACACGAGCAAGCTCTCCGAGGCGCAGCGCGGCGTGTTCTTCCAGATCATCAACACCGAGCCCAGCGCCTGCGAAAAGCCGCACAGCATGGCCCGCTCGCTCCAGGACGACCCGGACTGCCGCGATTCGCTGCTGGTCTCGCAGTTCGTGGCCGACGCGCTGGCGTCGGGGGCAACGGCCAGCGCGGTCAAGCACGACGTGCCCCTGGTGGTCGATGCGCTCGAGCCGCAGGATATCGACGTCAGCGGGCGCCCGATCTACGGCTCGGAGCGAGCGCCGGTCACCGTGGTGGTGTTCGCCGACTTTCAGTGCCCGCACTGCCGGGCCGAGGCGCCCAAGCTGCGCAAGGCGATCGATCAGTTCCGCGGGCGGGCGCGCTTGATCTACAAGCACTTCCCGCTCGGGGGGCACGACCGGGCCAAGGAGGCCGCGATCGCCACCGAGGCCGCGCACGAGCAGGGCAAGTTTTGGGAGATGCACGATCTGGTGTTCGAGAACCAGAACGATCTGTCCGACGCGAACATCTACAAGTTCGCGGCGCAGATCGGGCTGGACGAGGCCAAGTTCAAGGCGTCGTACTCGGCCAAGAAGGGCAAGGCCGTGGTCGAGAAGGATAAGGCCGACGGGGAGAAGATCGGGATTAGCGGCACCCCGGCGGTGTACGTCAACGGGCGCGCGGTCACGCCGGCGCTCTTTGGCGGCAACGTGACCGCGTGGATCGACGACGCGCTCAAGCGGTGAGGGCAGGGGGCGCCGCGGGCGTCGCGGGCGCGACCGCGTGGATCGACGAAGTCGGTTTTGGGATCTGCAAACGTCGGGCCGGGCATGGTTACCTCGGCGAGCGGCATGGACGGTCATACACCCTTTGTCACCCGCACGGACGCCTCCCCGCGCCTACAGAGCCGTTTCTGATTGTCCCCAACACCCTCCCACGCTTGCAGCGCCGTTTCTGGCTCGCCCCCACGCCGTTCCGCGCTCGCACCACCGCCCACGAGTTTCGGCAGCCGCCCGCGCGACGCAACCGACACCGTATCCCGTAGCCGTCCTGCGACCGAAAAAGAATCGGGCTCGGGGTCGAGCCGATCCATCGAGTTGAGGCTTACGCAATGGAGATCGCCTCGAGTCGGTTGGAGGTCTCACCATTGACGATCTAGAGTCCGCACTGGACGCATACGTGCAATTTGGGCACAAAGCGACAATCGACGTACGGATCAAGCGAGGAACCCAATGGATGGATTTCACGTATATCTTCGTACCCTGACCTTGCTGACCTCGGTCGGGCTTGCGTCGCTGGTCGGCGGCAGCTGTACCTGCTCCGACCGTGTCGTAGGCGAAGAACCCGAGGGCTATGGTGAACCCGCGTGCCTGTGGCTCATCACCCCCTACGCTCACCGCGCCGACGGCTCTACCCGCATCATCATGGACCATGAACGCGGCCGAGCGGGCACCGCGTGTCTGTGCTTGACCGAACAAGAGTACAACTCTCTCGGAGAGCGCCTGTCCCGGGTTGGCTGGCCCGAAGGCGGCACTCTCCTCCAAGAATTTAACGAGCTCGGCTACGACGAGTGCAAACGCCTCGCAACACTCATCGATGGCGAGGTCATCGACGACGAGTGCCTCGAGTACTACGAGACCGGCCGCTGGCTCAAGGACATCTACTTCGCACGCGGTGGCTGGGAAAATGGCAAGCCACTAGGCTTTTCCTGCATCGAGCCGTGACCATCCCCTGGATTGCGCGGACTTGAGAGACTTACTTCCTCGGCGACGAGCGTGGACAAGAATCGCGATACCCAGCGTCGGGATCGATCCGTGAGCTCGACGCCTGGCGCATAGTACGCCAGGCGAACGCGACGTTGAGCAGGGTGAGTGGCGTGCCGCGTCTTCGTCGTCGATCCGTTCGAGGTGATGACCGGGGCAGGGTGCAAACCAAGGAGGGCATAGTGGTGGGCCGGCACACCGCGATGAGGTCTTCGAGTTGTAGCGATGGCTCGGTCGAGCTGTGCGTCATAGGCCGCGAGCACGGTGCCCATGGCACCGACGCCGAGCTGCTCTTCGAGGACGATGGTCCGGCCGATGGAGTGGCCGGGCTCGAAGGCCGAGGCCCTCGACGACGTGTTGGCCTCTTAGCGCGGAGGAACGCGGTGCGCAGCCAACCATGCGTCGACCTCGTCGAGATCGACATCGGAATCGCTGGGACTCTCGGTCGCAGCCAGCGTGGCTCGGGCTTGCTTGGCCAGCTCGCGAGCTCGTGGCCGCTCGGGCTTGTCGTTCCACAGAGCCCGGGCGAGCACGAAGCGGGCCTTGGCGAGCACCTCGGGCGCCACGGTGGTTGCCTTGCCGATCGAGACGGCTCGCTCGGCGTGGACACGCGCGGACTTACGGTCACCGATCGCCAGGGCCACGGTGGCCAGCCCCCGCAGTGAGTCTGCTACATCGGGATGCTCGGCGCCCAGCGCCGCCTCGAAGATCCCCAATGCTCGCTCGTGGCACTCTTTGGCCTGCTCGTACTCTCCCTGGTGTTCGAGCACGCTCGCCAGGCCGCTCAAGGCATACGCCACATCGGGGTGGTCGGCGCCCAACGCCTTTTGTTCGATCTCCAGTGCTTGCTCGTAGTATGCCAAGGCCTGCTCGTACTCCCCTTGGCTATTGTGCACACTCGCCAGGCTGTTCAGGCTGTGGGCCACCGCGGTGTGATCGGGGCCGAGCGCTTTGCGTCGTATCTTCAACGCTCGCCTGTGGTGAGCCTTGGCCTCCTCGTGCCTTCCTTGAGTGCTGAGCACGTTCCCCAGGTTGTTCAAGGTCGAGGCCAAGATGGGGTGGTCGAGGCCCAGGGCCTGTTCCCGTATCTCCAGGGCCCGCTGATGGTAACCCTTGGCTTCTTCGTATCTCCCTTGGTTTTCATAGGCAATCCCCAGGTTGTTCAGGGTGGAGGCTACGTGGGGATGGTCGGGGCCGAGCGTCTTATGCTGTATGCTCAGCGTCCTCTCATAGTATCCCTTGGCTTCTTCGTACTTCCCCTGGCGACTGAGCAAGACCCCGATATTGCCGAGGCTCTTGGCCACGCGGGGGTTGTCGGGGCCGAGCGCCTTCTCCCGAATGCGTAGCGCTCTTTGCTGATACTCCTTGGCCTGCTCGTACTTCCCTTGGTGTTCATACACCAGCCCCAGGCTGGTCAGCTCATCGGACACGTCGGGATGGTCGGGGCTTAGCACCTTCAGCCGTATCTCTAGAGCCCTCTTAAAATAGATCTTGGCGTCTTCGTGCTTTCCCTGTCGATCGTACACATTGCCCAGGTTGTGCAGGCTTGTGGCGATACGGGGGTGGTCGGGGCCGGCCGCCTTCTCCCATATCGCCAGCGTTCGCTCGTGATACTCTCGCGCTGGTTCGTACTGCCCTTGTCTGAAGAACACGTTCCCCAGGCAGTTGAGGCTGGGAGCCACTTGTGGATGATCCGCCCCCCGCGCTTGCTCGAAGAGCACCAGCGCTTGTTCGCAATGCGCCTTGGCGTGCTCGTACTCTCCTTGCCGGAAGAACACGTTCCCCAGGCCGTGGAGGCTCATGGCCACTTGCACCGACTCGCCGCTGCGCCGGGCTCGGGGCAGGGCCTCCATCTCGCCCCACTGTCGGCCCTCGGCATGTCGTGCGAGCTCGTTGCCCACCAGGAAGGTCAGCGCCTGGGCCGTGGCGAGGGCGATCGGGTCGTGGTGGTGCTCGACCGCTATCGCATGGGCATTCCGCAGGTCCTGCTCGGCTTGGTCGTACTGGCCGTTGCTGTGTCGTAGCTCTCCTCGCTGGCGCAGGGCCTCGGCGAGCAACGGCGGGTACCCCAGCGCCTCGGCGCGCTGTACCACCGGCTCGACCTTGTCGAGGGCTTCGGCGTATCGGCCGGCCTTGTGCATCGCCGCGATGTCGGCCAGGCGCTGACGTAGGGCCTCGACCTCGGCGGCCACGTCGGGATCCTCGGGCGGGGGCATCCGCTGATCGTGCTGCTCGAGCCAGTGCAGGTCGTCGCAGCGGGTCAGCGAGGGGAGGCCGACGACGAGCCGGACGGCATTCTCGACCACCTCGGCATCAGCCCTGGCCAGCACCTCCACCGACGCGCGCAGCGAGGTGCGGCGCTGGTCCAAGCACCGCATGCGCAGCCTCATGGCCGGTTCGGATTGTTCGTGGCGTATGGCCGTGGCCTCGCAGATCTCGGTGTGCTTGCCGACCCAGGCGTCGGCGTAGGCGTCGAGCAGGGGCTCCACATGCGCCCAGGTGCTCGGGGCAAAGGAGACGTTGGTGCCCACGATGGCGGCCTCGACCGCCTGGCGGCGAGCGTCGTCCCAGACGTCGTCGAGCTGGGCGCGGGCGCCCGTGCAGCGTTGCCCGATGTCGGCCCGGTAGGCCTGCCCGACCCCGAGCAGTCCCAAGCCGAGGGTCAGCCCGGCGCTCAGGGCCAACCATCGCCCTCGGCGCGGCGCCTGCAGCCGCTGGAGCTGCTGCACCAAGAGCTCCATCGAGGGCCACCGCTCCGCGGGGTCGGCCGCCAGCCCTCGCAGCATGATGGTGCGCAGGCGGTGGGGCACGGGGCGGTCCTTGGGTGCAGGCCGGATCCGTCCCTCGAGCATCGATGCTCTCAAGGTGTCCATCGAGTCGCCCGGGTAGGGACGAGCGCCGTAGACGGCCTCGTAGAGCGCCACGCAGAAGCTGAACTGGTCGCTGCGGGGATCGACGATCTGCCCGGCGAGCTGCTCGGGAGACATGTACGCGGGCGTGCCGATCACCGTGCCCGGACAGGTTAGCGCGGAGGACAAGCCCGAGGCCGAAGCTGGAGTTGGGCTGGAGTTGGGGCTGGAGTCCGAGTTTGAGGCCGAGCGCATGCTCGCAGTCGAGGTCGAGTCCTCGTGTCCATCCTCGTGTCCATCCTCGTGTCCATCTTCGTCTCCGGCGGACGACGGATCCAAACCATCGCCGACGGCTCGGGCCAGGCCAAAATCCAGGATCTTCACCACGCCATCGTCGCGGCGCATGATGTTGTTGGGCTTGAGGTCGCGGTGGACCAGGCCTGCGTGATGGACAGCGGCGAGCCCCCGACCGGCTTGGATGAAGACCTCCAGCACCGCGCGCCAGCTCGGCCCGGTGCGTAGCCACTGGCCGAGGTTCTGGCCGCGGACGAATTCCATGGCCAAGAACAGCTCTCCGTTGGCTTCTCCGACCTCGTGCACGGTCACCACGTGGGGATGGGACAGGCGAGCCAGCGCTTGGGCTTCACGCTGGAACCGGAGCCGGTCTTCTTCGCCGGGCAGCTCGTCTTCGAGCAAGACCTTGACGGCCACCTTGCGGTCGAGCTGCTCGTCGTACGCGGCGTAGACCGTGCCCATGCCCCCTCGGCCGATCCGCTCGAGCACCGTGAATCGTGCGATCCGTGTGGCGGTGGTCGGGTCGGCGAACAGGCGCTGTTTGACCTTGTTCTCGATGAGTCGATCGATGTGGCCGTGTCCCGAGTCCGCGCACAGGCGGGCGTCGCTCGACGCTAGCTCGCGAGTCTTTTGCTCGGAACGAGCACCACGCTCGCCCGAGGGGGTGCGACCCGTGCCGCCCGGGCCCGAAGCGGTCGTCGGATCCATCGATGCTTGCAATGGTATCGTGGGAGCGTTGTTCCCAACACCAGCGTCTCGGCCAACTCGGCCAGCGTGGTGAGCCGAGGGGCGGCGGATCCGCTTGCTCGTCGTCGGAGTCCGGACGGCGGCCGCGTGTGGTCTTGCTCGGTCATCGACGCGATCATCGACGCGATCATCGAGCTCGGACGCAGTGCTCTGCGGTACGTGGGTTGCGGGCTGCGATGGGGATCAGGATCGGTCAATGTGGTGGTCTCGTCTTCGTCGAGAGCCTTCGTACGCACGTACGCACCTACTGCGCGGCCCCGTCCAAGATCCACATCATGATGGTGTCGATGTCGTTCGAGGAGAGCATCCCGATGAGCGGCATCATGGAGCTATTGTTCTGCCCTCCGCCGCTGAGCATGACCTCGGTGTGGGTCCCTTCGAGCTTGCGCCACAGGTAGCTATCGTCCGGCGTCGAGGGGGTGACCAGGGGCATGTCGACCTGCAAGGACATCACCCCCACGATTGCGGCGTAGGCTGCTCCGTCCGAGAGATCGGGTGAGACCGCGCCCCGGGAGTGACAGCCGGTCATCGTGCAGTTAGCGTCCCAGATCGGCTGGACGACCTCGTCGTGGCTCATGACCTCACCACTCGACGAAGAGTCGGGCTCCGTCGTCTCCGGGCCCGAGTCGACGCTAGACATCATCGGCACAGTGGTTGTGCTCATCTGGGCGTCGGGAAACCCGGTCGCCATGCTCGTCTCGGACGACGCCAGGATCACCCGGTCCACGCAGCTGGCTCCACTGCCCAGCTCCAGCATCAATAGGCCCCCGAGGAGTAACTGACGGGCGTTATTCGCCATGATCCCGTCGTAGCATGGAACCGGCTACCCGTTCCCCCGTGCCTCGCTCGGTGCAGCGAGCGCTCTTGCGGGGCCTTTCGATCGATCCGCGGCATCGCTTCGACTCGATGCATGCGCTGTTGTCCGCGCTGTCTAGGGATCGACGACGATGGGTGCGTCGCGCCGTGCTCGGGGTGGCGGGTGTGGGCGTGCATCGCAGGGCGGGTCGGATCGAGCAGGCCCTGCCGTTGGCCGAGCGCGCAGTGGCGGTGATCGACGGCCATCAGATCCTGCCGAACGAGGAGGCCGATGCCCGCTTCGAGCAGGCCCCGATCCGATGGGCCACCGGCAAGCGGGACGAGATCACCCGGCGGCTCGCCGTCACTGCGCGCGATCTGTGGGTGGGATCCGACGGAGCCGCCGAGGCCACGGTGGTCGAGCGCCGGCTGGTCGAGCGCTCGCTCGACCGCCGTTGAGCGCTCTTGTCGCCCCTTGGGTGGGCGTGGATGCTCGGGAATGCGCCATCGTGCGGGCTTGGCGCCGAAATCATTTTTTTTGAAGAGCCTGAAGCGTCGTACGTGGGAAGAGGCGTATGTCCGACGAGCAAAAGAAACGGTCCATCCATATCTTCACCGCCAAGCCCAGCAGCGACAACGATGAGACGCGCGTTTGGGAGCCTGATGGCGAGTTCCTTATCCTGAAGAACCACCAGGGCGGCTATTTCACCAACGCGTATCGCTGCGGCAAGGACCTCGACATGAGCGGCGTCATGTCCGGTCGTGGCAAGGGCTTCCTCGCGCTGGCTATTGAGGAAGGTGAGGACGAGGTCGGCAAGGAGCTCGTCGAGGAGTGGCGTCAGGGCCGTAT
>JBCCWC010000275.1:0-16304 GCA_039194325.1 Myxococcota bacterium | reverse complement strand
AAGATCCAGGACGCGAGCAACCCCACCGACTTCTTCCAGCGCACGGTGCTGCCGCCGCAGGGGAACTTCGGGGTGGAGAGCTCGTTCCAGACCCCGCTGGCGGCGAGCTTCGAGCTGCAATTGAGATTTTAGCCCTTGGTGTTTTTGCCCCCCGCAGCCGGGGGTGCTTGGAGGTACGGGAAGCTTCCCCCCGCAAGCGGGGGGATCTTTGCCTTGTTTGCCCCCCGCAGCCAAAGGGGGTGCTTGGAGGTGCGGGAAGCTTCCCCCCGCAGGCGGGGGATTGTTGCCTTGTTTGCCCTCCGCTGCTGGGGGTGCTTGCGGGGTGGTGCTTGGAGGTGTGAGTCCTGCTTGATCGGGTGTAGCGCCAGCGGTAGCGTGCCGCCGTGGCACACCGCACCACTTTTCCCACGCCCGCCGAACTCATCCCCGGCGAGGGCATGCTCGAGGCAACGATCAAGACCAACAAGGGCGACTTTCGCGTCGCCCTGTTCGAGGAGATCGCCCCCAATACCGTCGCGAGCTTTGTCGGGCTGGCAACCGGAAAGGGAGAATGGACCGATCCAAAGACCGGTCAGCCCGGAGAAGGTCGGTTCTACGACGGCGTGATCTTCCACCGCATCATCAAGGGCTTCGTGATCCAAGGGGGCGATCGCACCGGCACCGGGCGAGCCGGGCCGGGCTACACCTTCGACGACGAACCCAGCGATCAAGCCCGGCACGTCGGCCCTGGGATCCTTTCGATGGCCAATCGTGGCAAGGAGGGAGGCCGAGGCACCAACGGGAGCCAGTTCTTCGTAACGCTGGGGCCTACGCCGCACCTGGATGGGAAGCACACCGTGTTCGGTGAGGTGAATCAGGAGGATATCGATGTGGTCGAGGCGATCGGGGCCGCGCCGACGGGCAAAGGCGATCGGCCGGTCGAGGACATCGTGATCCACACCATCGAGGTCGAGCGCATATAGACGGCGTTGACTGGGGTCTGTCCGACGCCCGAGCCGCGGCGGTCGATGAGCCACTGGTGTCGCCGGAACGACCGCGCGACACCATCACCCGGTGCGCCGATCGGCCGCCATCAGCGTGACCGCGTCCTCAGCTTCATGAGGACGACGCGCGCTCCTTCGACTATGGGCATTTCGGGTCATTGCCCGAGGGGGCCCGAGTTCTTTGGCGTGGGGCCTGTCGGCGTGGTCAAGGGGGACCGGGCTCGTTTTGGGCATGGGCGCGGTAGGGCCATCGGAGGCGTTGCCTCGAGGGATTGTGGATACGGCTGCGGTGCTGTCTCATTGAGGCGAGTTGATGGGCAATAGTGTTTCTACTTGGGGCAGTTGGCCGTATCGTTTCGATCGAGGCAATTCGCAACAATCCTTCGGCTGGACGGCGGTGCGTAGTGCCTTATATTCTCGAATATGAATAGTCGTTGATGTGCTTGCGCTGCATTGCCTTGTGGTTGTCTAGAGTCGAGAGAGTCTCTTTGTCTCTGCACAAAGCGCTCGAGAGGAAATATTCGAACAGTTAAGGTCTGGTGAGGCCGGACCTCGGAGGATTCATGGATAACCTGATACTCGACAACGTCTGGGTTCAGTTCACCGCGAGTGTGGCAATCGGGCTGGTCGGCGGGCTCTTCTTGTCGACCGTGATGGCGCGAATCTCGAGGCGGACGAGGCGAGCTCTGTTGAGCAAGAGCGCAGAGCAGTTGCGCGCGGTCAGCTTCATCATCTGTTTCCTCGTTGGCCTGAACCTTGGGCTGCAGACCTTCGAGTTCAAGGAAGCGGCGAGGATCAAGACCGATCACGCCTTCAGGGTGGCGATCTACGTCGTCGTGACCTGGGGGATCGTCCGTGTCTACGATGTGGTGCACGAGCAGCTCTTGGTGCCATGGGGGCAGCGCCGCGACAACAAGCCCGTCATCGACGTCCTCCACATATTCGTGCGAGTGATCATCTGGTCCCTGGGCGTGCTCAGCGCCTTGAACAGCGCAGGCTACCAGGTCTCGGCCATACTCGCCGGGCTTGGAATTGGTGGCCTGGCATTTGCTCTCGCGGCACAGGACGCGATCGCCAACGTATTCGGCGGGGTGATCATCCTCGCACAGAGCCCGTTCAAGGTCGGCGATCAGATTAGGGTTGGCGAGCTGAACGGCTGGGTCTTGAACATCGGCCTCCGGTCGACGCTCATTCAAAGCTGGCTCGGGCACCACATCACGATCCCGAACAAGAAATTCACCGACAGCGCGATCGTCAATGTCGACGCCAGGGCGCTCTACTGGGAGGAGATGCGGATCCGGCTGCATCATGAGTCCACGCTGGACCAGGTTGAGCAATCCCTCGCGCTGGTCGATGAAGTGCTCGCCAACAACGAGAACCTCGGCGAGACTCGTTGGGTTGGAGTCAGCGCGATCGACGGCGGAGCCGCCGAGGTGGAGGTGTGGTTCGGCATCAAGAAATTCGACGGCAGCGCAGACTCGTTCCCCAACGAATATATGAAGATCCTCGGAACGAAGTCCGCGGTCCACCTCGCAATCCTACGGGCGTTGGCGGACCACGGGATCCGCATGGCGCTCCCCAGCGAGAGGTATGTCGTGAGCAAGGCGCCGCTGACGGCGATGGCCGGGTCAGTACGACCGTCGATCGCCGCGCAGGTCGGTGGTCTTTGACGTGAACTCCTACCGCCGGGTTCAGCGTTCGTTCGTCGGTTGGCACCCACGCTCGTGCATCCGTCGACCCGTCGGACAGCCCGAGCCGCGGGGGCGAGGCGCGCTTGGCTCCGTGGACCAACGAGTCGAGCGTTAGCCGTTGTTGTCGACGTAGGTCTGGGCCGTCGAGTTGCCCGGGTCGATCTCGAGGACCCGGCGATAGTAATTCACCGCGGTCTTCTTGTTGCCCAGCTTGTTCTCGATCTTGGCGGCGAGCAGCAGCGCCTTCTTGTTCCGAGGCGACTTGTTGAGGACTCGCTCGGCCATGGCTCTTGCCGAGGGCAGACGGCCGAGCTTCATGTGGCCCTCGGACATGCACAGGGTGACCCGAGTGTCGCGAGGATTGAGGTCGAAGGCCTTCTGAAGCAGGGAGAAACCCTTCTGTGCGTCGCCCGAGCGCACCAGCTTGCAGCCCTCGTCGGTCAGCTCACCGGGGGATCTGCGCCGATTGTTGCCAGAGTTGGGCCGAGTGCCACCCGAAGTGCTCTTGGGCTTGGTGGCGGGCTTGGCAGGCTTGGTGGCGGGCTCGGCGGGCTTGGTGGCGGGCTCGGCGGGCTTGGTAGAGGGCTCGGCGGGCTCGGCGGGTTCAGGATCGATGATGAGATCGGGGTCGGACCCCGAGTCTGGCTCGGGGTCGATGATGAGATCGGGGTCGGAGTCGGACCCCGAGCTTGGCCCCGAGTTTTGTCCCGAGTCCGGCCCCGAGTTTGGTCCCGACTCCGATGGGCCGGGCTCGGGATCGATGATGAGATCGGGGTCGTTCGCCGAGTCAGCCGACGAGGCGGGCTCTGGCAGTGGCTGGCCAGGCTCGGGGTCGATCACCAAGTCGGGGTCGGAATCTGAGTCGGCGTCGGGCTCCGGCTCCACCAGCGGAAAGTCGGGGTCGCTCCCGGGGAGCGGGGACGCATCGGCGACGGCGATCAACGCTCCCTTGCGCAGCTGATCGCGAACACCGAGGGCCAACGGCTGATCGGGGACGCTGGCGAGCAGAGACTCCACGGCGGTCTGGGCTCGCTCGGTCTTGCCCATGGAGTGCAGGGCCAACGCCAGCAGCGCCTGCTCGAGACCGCTGGGGTCGGAGATCGCTTCGAGCGAGCGCACGAGCTCGGCCTGGGACTCGGTATCCGGATCCTCGGCGTGCTCGGCGGCCGGATCGCCAGAGTCGGGCTCGGGCTCGGGCTCGGAGGTCCACAGCGCCTGCACCAGGACTGCGTGCCGCAGCTCGCGATCGCCAAAGGCCGGGAGCAGGATGCCAGGGTGGCGCATGAGCACGTCGCCGCCGCTGGCGAGGGTCAGCCGAGCCAAAGTGGCCCGGGCCATGCCTGGATCGAGCTGCTCGTCGAGTTCCTCGGCCAAGGCTCGTGCCTGGGTTGCATAGTCGGTCGCTCGCTGCTCAGCCTGCGGATCATCGAGCACCTCGCCGCGGACCGAAGCCTCCACCGCGAGGGTGCTCAAGATCGACAGGCGCTCGCGTTGTGCCTCCAGAGCCTCGGACCCGATCGTCGTGCCCGCGGCTGCGGTCGCCAGCTCGCTCTGCATGCGGTCGAGCGCTTGGGTATCGAGCGCGTTGCGGGCCTCGCGAGCCTGGGTGACCAGCTCGGCAATGGGCGTCGGGGCCCCAGCGTCCGGGTCGCCCTGGACCTGCTGCGCCGCCGCCTGGGCCCGGTTGCGATCCTCGGACTGCATGAGCCCATAGCCCACCACCGCGGCCAAACCCAAGGTGCCGGCCGTGATGACGACCCAGCGACCCGCGTTGGGATCGCCGGCGCGCTGCTGTGCTGTAGCCAATGAAACCGCTCCGCAACGAGAGGCGTGGCGTTGAAGCCGCAGGAGATCTTGGCAGGCCCACCCCACTTGCGCAACAACTCGACCGGTGATCGCGTTGGATCCGCGGGTGGTCGGTCTCGCTCGATGGCGCGCGCGGCGAAGCAGGCGGCGCCAGGGTCACGCTGGTGGTTTGCGCAGCAGGGGGCCGAGCGTACGCGTCGGGCACGGCCCCCTGGCGGAGCAACGAGGGGCGCCGCAGTAGGCCCCCGGGCATCGGTTCAGATCGGCTCAGCGCAACGACAGGGCCCGCAGCAGCCAGTCCGCGTCTTCCTGGCGCAAGGTCGCCGGCGCGTCGACCCTACCGTCCCGCAATAGCCCATGATCGCGCGCGATCCCCAGCAGTGCGCCGTCCAGGCGTCCGCTCAGCCGGGCCGCGAGCAGCAAGCACGAGCGACGCAAGCTCCCGTCGAGGCGGACCAAGCCGTCGTCGCTGCGAAGCCAGTGGGACAGCTCGTCGGCCAAGCTGGCCCGCTGGTTGGCCGTCAGGCCGATGTTGCGAGCGTCGCGGGCCGCCAGCACGTCGGCCATCAGCTGCGACCGCACCCCGGTGGGCTGATGGCCCGGGTTGGCGAGCTGGCCCAGCGCGTCGAGCAACACGCCCAGATCGAGGCTGCCCGCGGCCAGCACCGCAGTCCCCAGCGCGACGGTGGCGGTCGCGGTCGCGAGCCGGAAGGTTAGTTCGGGTCGATCGAGCATGGCGCAGACATGGCCAAGCAAGATCCGGGGCGGCCGGTCGTTGCGGACGGCGACGCCGGTGGGCAAGGGCGCGTCGGTCCATGCCAGCGGAAGATCCACGCCGAGGATCGCCCGCCAGGGCTCGACGATCGTCTCGGCCTGCTCCATCCGCGAGTGCCACCACGGAGGCGCGGGCGCATGCGGGGGCGCGGGCTGGGGCGCTCCCTCGTTGCCGATCCCGGCCAGGTGGTCCCGCAGCGCGGTCAAGGTCTCCCGCAGGCTGCTGCGGCTCTCCATCGGCGCGGTGCTGGCCTGGTGCAGATCGGGATCGGTCAGCCGACCCGGGGGCAGCCGGGACACGAGCGCCGGCACCGGGCCCCGGGCGGCCATGAAGGCCGCCAGCTGGTAGTGATGGCGCGCCATGTCGCCCGCACCCCGGGCCTCGTAGAGCCGCGCCAGCCCCAGCGAGAGCCCCGCGTCGTTGGGGTGCTCGCCCGACCAGGCATGCAGCAGCTCGAAGAGGTGACGACGGCCTCCGGTCAGCGCCGAGCCGGCGTCGAGCAAGGCGTCCAGCCGGGGCAACGGGCCCCGTAGCGCAACCTCGCCCAGCGCCTGCTGCAGGCCGGGCAGCAGCAGGCGGCGGGCCACCTCCCCCGAGTGGCGATACCCGATCTCTCGAGACAGGCGTCGCTCCCCACGGCGGTAGGCCTCGGCGATCGCCCCGAGCACCAGCACCTCCTCGTCGTCACCCACCAGGCGGACCAACTCCTCGGCGCGCTCGAGCACCTCGTCCCACCGTGCCTGACGGAACGCCAGGGGCAGCATCACGATGCGGGGCTCGGCTGCGCGCGGGGCTACCTCGCAGGCCCGCAGCAGCAAGCGACGAGCCAGCCCCTCGGCGTCGTCGTCGACCAGCCGCTCGGGGTGGTCCAGGTGCACCTGCGCCGCGCGGGTCAGCCACGCCGCCTGCTCGCGGTCGTCGACCGCGAGCCCAGCGAGCTGCTCGTAGTGCTCGACCAGCCGCTCCCAGTCCTCGTCGGCAGCGGTCAGCTCGGCCAGCATGCGCAGCAAGCCCTGGTGATCGGGGGCGAGCTGGCGGGCCAGCTCGCAGCTGCGGCGCGCCTCGGTGCGATCCCCGGCCGCGCGCTGCAGGCGGGCCAGCTCCAGGCCCAGGTCACCCGCCCGCGGATCCCGTCGGTGGCGCGCGAGGTCGAGCAGCGCGGCCAGCAGCCCGCGCCGCTCGTCGTGCTCGTCCCGCTCGGCTAACAACATCTCCAGTCGGCTCATGGCCGGCAGGCGCACCGCATCGGGGATCTCGGGGCCAGTCAGGGGCCGCAACAGGGTCAGCGCCTCGTCCTCGGCCCCCCGCGTGATCGCCAGCATCGCCCGCAGCAGCGAGATCTTCGGCGAGGGCGGCAGCGGGTCGGGTTCGTGCAGGGCCCGGTCGATCTCGGACGCGACCTCGGGCTCGGAGGTCTCCTGGATCAGCTCCTGCAGCGTGGCCAGGGCCGCCTCGTGATCGGGACGTAGCCGCAGGGCGCGGCCCAGCAGCGATGCGGCGTGGGTCGGCTCTCCCTGGCCCCGCCACGCGAAGCCGGCCGCCTCCACCAGCACGGCGGTGGCGCGGACCGGGTCGTCGCCGCCGGCCTGCGAGGCGAGTCGCTCGTAGAGCTCGACCACCGGGCCGTACTCCCCGCGGGCCGCGAGCAGATCGCGCAGCAGGGCCCCGGTGGTGCTCGCCGAAGAGTCGCGACCGTCGAGCACCGCGGCCAGCTCTACCTGCTCGCGGCTGGCCCGCTCGACCAGCTGTGCGTCCCCCAGGGCTCCGCCGATGTCGTGCAGGCGCCCCAGCAAGAGCGCCCGCTGCCGTGGCTCGGGGGGAGGATCGGTCTCCAGGCTCGTCAGGATCTGCGCCGCCGCGTCGGCGAGGCGCTGAAGATCGTGCGGGGCCAGCCGCTCCAGCGCTCGGTTGGCGGCCGCGGTCGCATCCTCGGGTACCGACGGCAGATCCAAGACCCGCTGGGACGCCGCCGCGGCTGCGTCCCGGTCGTCGTCCTCCATGCGCAGATCGGCGGCCAGCAGCCACAAGCGGGCCCGGGTGGCGTCTTCCAGCTCGTTGTCCGCCGCCGCGATCTCCTCGAAGCGCTGGGCCGCCGCCCGAGGCTCGGGCAGGCGCCGGGCCACCTCCGCCGTGCGGTTGGCCACCACCACGTCCGTGGCCGCCTGCTGGAGTGCGCTCTCGATGTTGCGCATTGCGCTGTCGCGATCGGACAGGTGGTCGATATAGATCGCGGCCAGCTCCAGGTGCACGATCGCTCGCTGGACGCCCGGGGGCAGCTCGCGGATCGCCAGCGTGTGCATGTGCGCCACCGTCGACCACTCGCCGCGGGCCGTGGCCAGCGACAGCAGGGCCCGACGCGCCGCGATATGGCGAGGGTTGATCCCCAGCGCCTCGAGCAGCAAGGTCCGCGCTCGCTCCCCTTGCGGACCGCCGGGGACGACCTCGTAGATGGGCTCGAGCAGCGAGGCCCGACGGTACGCGACCTCGGCCCGCATCGCGCCGGGCAGCGGCAGATCGGTGAGGCGATCGAGCACCTGCGCCAGCTCGCCCGGCCGACCGCTGCGCTCGTAGAGGCGGGCCATCTCCAGCAAGCCTCGGGTCGAATCGGGGTTGACGACCAGGGCCCTTCGCAGGACCGCCTCGGCGTCGCCGTAGCGCTCGAGCTCGATGAGGTTGCGCGCGGCCAGGGCCGCCGTCTCCGCCATGCGATCGGCCGACAGCCCCTCGCGCTCGGTGGCGGCGACCAGAGCTTCGGCGGCCTCCGCCCGGCGCCCCCCGCGGCTGAGCAGGCGCCCCAGGCCGGCATGCGCCGCCGCGAGCTCGGGGTCCAGCCGCAGCGCCTCGCGGTAGCAGTGCTCGGCCTCCTGCTCGTGGCTCTCGTGGGGCGCGAGCACGTCGGCCAGCAGGGTCAGAAGCGGCGGCCGCCGCGGCTGCGGCAGCTCGTCTAGCCGTGAGGTCAGGCGGTCGCGCACGTTGACCACCGAGTCCACCGCCGACAAGAGCACCCGCGCACGATTCCCGGCCGCGGCGTGGGCCTGAGGATCGGCCAGGAACGCCTCGAGGTAGTGCGGGGCCGCGTCGTGCGGTCGTGCCAGGGGCCCGTCGAGCAGCTCCGCGATCCGTAGATCCAGCGCCGCCCGGCGCTCTCCGCTCAGCGAGCGGGCGCGCAGCTGGAGCACGCGCACCAGAGCCCCGTGCCGCTGGTTGCGGCGATACCAGCGAGCGAGGGTCGCCAAGCCGTCGTCCGAGAGCGCATCCCAGCGCTCGAGGTGCTCGTAGATCCGCGCCGCCCCGGCCTCGTCGTCCAGGCGATGACGCAGCAGTCGGGCCAAGGTCTGCATCAGGGCCAGCCGGGGCAGCGGCGGCGCCTCGGTGACGTCGAGCCCCGTGGCCAGCTCGGCGGCCAGCTCCTGCTCGAGGTACACCGCCAGATCCACGAAGCGACCCTGCCGCTCCAGGTTGGCCACCAGCTCCTCGCGCAGCTCGTCGGCCAGCACGCGCTGGGGAGGGCTGGCGTCGAGCTGCTCGATCGCCAGGCGCAGCGCCTTCTCAGCGCGCGGCAGATCATAGAGCTCGTCACGGTGAAGCTCGGCGATCTCGCGCAGCACCCGGGCCCGGGCCTCCCCGTGACGCCGCGGCAGCTCCGCCTCGTAGAGCGCCACCAGCTGCTCGAACCGGTCGTGCTCGCGATAGAGGCGGGCCAGCAGCTCCGCGCTCGCCTGACGCTCGGGGGCCTCGGCCACCACCGCCGCCAGATCTTCCATGGCCTCCGCGGGGCGATCGAGCGGGTCGAGCAAGAGGCGGGCGCGCTCCTCCAGCGCCTCGATCCGTGCCGCGCCGCTCTGCCGGGTGGCCACCGCGGCCAGCAGCTTGACCCGCTGCGCCGGCTCGTCGTTGCGACGCCGCAGCTCCGCGAGGCGCTCGCGGGCCTTGGTGTCTCCGGGGATCCGCGCCGTGATCCGCTCGAGCAGCCCGACCGCCCGCTCCCCCTCGCCCTGGGCGATCGCTGCGTCGGCGGCCCGGTGGGCCAGGACCGCGAAGGCGGCGTCTCCCATGCGCACGTGCTCGAGCACGCGCTCGGTCAGCTCCACCGCTCGCGGCAGATCGGTCCGCGAGAAGTGATGATCGAGCAGCGGGAGCAGCAGGTCGGGATCGGTGGGGGCCAGGGCCAGCGCCGCCTCGAGGTGCTCCACCGCCGCCTCCGTGTCGCCCAGGACCTCGGCCGCCACGTGGGCCAGGTGCTTGAGCGTGGCGACTTCCTCCTGGGGCGAGGTCAGCAGCGCTACGCGGGCAGACAGCAGCCGCAGCACCTCCGGCCAGCAGTGGCGAGACTCCAGCGCTTCGATGAGCCGGCCGAAGCCCGAAGGATCCCGCAGGGCCTGCTCGGCCCGGGCGGCCAGCAGCTCGGCGGCGGCCCGTCGATCGAGACGCTCGGCCATGCCGATAAACAGCTCGGCTCGGGCGGTGCCGGGCAGTTCGTATCGATCGGCGATCGCGTCGAGGTGGGCGGTCAGCTCCGCCTCGCGGACGGTGGGTTCTTGGGTGCGCTGGGCCAGGTGCTGGGCGATCGCTCGGTGCAGGTGGTGCGAGCCGGGTCGTCGGGCCAGGGCCTGCTCGAGCAGCTCGGCGATCGCCTCGCTCACCGCCAGCCCGGCCTGCTCCGCGTCGCCCGTCAGCGAGACCAGGGTCGCGATCGCGTGCTCGTCGTCGTCGTCGGTCACCCGCTGCAGCAGCGCCGGCCAGGCCTGCCGCGCCGCCTCGATCGCGCCGGCTCGCAGCGCGTGCCCGAAGACCTCGATCCACAGCGACAGGGGGGCGAACTGGGCCGCCTGCGACAGGGTCGCCTCCAGCAGTCGGCGCGCCGCCATGGGCTCGCAGCTGCGGGCCAGCCCCACAAGATGGGTCACCACCGGTTCGCCCTCGCCCACGCTACGGGCCAGCTCCCGCAGCAGGCCCTCGTCGACCGGTCCCGCCACTAGTCGCGCGTCGAGCTGATCCTGCTGCTCACGATCCAGGCCCAGGCTCTGCATCGCCCAGTCCCGCAGATCGAGGATCAGATCCGGATCTTCGGGGGGAGCCGACAGCTGATCGAGCGCTCGATAGGTGAGCGCGGCGTCGGCCGCATCGGCGGCCGAGAGCGCCAGCTCGGTCAAGAGACGATCGCGCTCCTCGCCGGGGAGCATGCCCTGAACCGCGTCCTCGAGGGCTTCGAGGTACGGGGTCATCTCGACCCCCAGCTCGGTCAGGTGCTTGAGCGTCGAGAGCAGCAGCGGGTCATGGGGGTGGTGCACCAGGCCCTCTTCGATTAGTCCCTGGGCGCCCTCGAGATCGGACATTCGTTCCGCGCGCAGCATCGCTTCGGCCCGCAGCTCCTTGGTCGACAGTGCCTCCCCCAGGGCCTGGCGCAGCGCGGTGCGGGCGTCCGCTTCCTGGTTCGGATCGTCGGCGGCGCGGGCCAGCGAGGCCCAGACCCGGGCGGCGTCGGCGTGCGCGGGCGAGTCTTGGTCCAGGCCGCGGGTCGCCGCCGCGGCGTGGGCCATCCCCTCGGGCTCACGCCCGGCCTCCGCGAGCTCACGGGCCAGCGAGAGCTCCGCCTCGTGGCGCTGCGGACCGTCCTCTTGTTGATCGAGCAGTCCTTGCAGCGCGCGGAGCCGGGTGGGGCTGTCCCCCAGTTGCTGGGCTGTTTGTGCCAGCAATTCCATGGCCTCCACCGGCGGCTGTGGCTGCTCGAGCAGCGGCAGCAGGTACTGCTGGGCGCGGGCCGAGTACCCCTCGTCCATGGCGTGCCGAGCCAGCTGGATGCACGGGTGCGCCAGCCGGGGATCGGTGGACGACAGCAGCGGGACGACCCGGGCCCACAGCGAACGAGCCGTCTCGAAGTGACCCTGGCGCTCGGCCGCCGTGCCCAGCAGCAGCATCGCCTCCACGTCGTCGGGATCGACCGTTAGCAATTGCTCGGCCAGCTCCAGCCGGTCGGGATCCTCGACCGGTCCCGGCCCCAGCCGCTGCAAGAGCTCGCGGATCACCCGAGCGCGCTCGCCCTTCGGGGCGTCTTCGTGCCCTGCGATCCGCCGCAGGATCGTCATCAGCCGGGTCCGGCCGCCCGCGACCCGGGCCGCCTCTTCAGCCTCCAGCAGCAGGTTCACGTCCTCCGGGCACAGCGAGGACGCCTCGATGAGCCAGTCTACGGCGTCGTACGACTCGTCGAGGCGGGCCGCCCGGACCAGCCACTTGGCGCGCTCGCGCCCTTGGCGGCCATCGGCCACCTTGCGCGCGACCGCGGCCGCCTCGCGGTCCTCGGCGGTGGCCTCCAGCGCTTCGACCAGGGCCACCGCCAGCGAGGGATCTTCGTCGGCAGGCAGCTCGGCCACCGCGGGGCGCAGCTGGGTGGCCGCCTCGGCGGGGCGATCGGCCCGCAGCATCACCAGCCCCACCTGCCCCCGCACCTGCACCAGGGTGTCGGGCAGGCCCAGGCGCGGGTCGTCCAGGGGGCTTCGGTCCAGCGCCAGATCGCCGTGCAGCACCGGGGTCAGCAGCTCGGCCGCCTCGGCGAAGCGCTCGGCCCGGGCCTCGACCAGGCCCCGGGCCAGGGCCAGGCCGTCGTCCTCTGGGCGCAGCTCGTGCGCGCGCGCCAGGGCTTGTCGGGCCTCGTCGAGCTGACCCCCGTGCAACAGCCGCAGGCCCAGCTCCACGCGGGCCCACCCTTCGCCCACCGGGTCGTCGTGGGCCCGGCAGGCCTCGGCCAGGCGCTGCCAGGGCTGCGGGTCGTCGGCGTCGGCGAGCTCGGCCAGCTCCGTCAGCGCCGGTCGTGGATCGGTCAGTCGCGAGGCCGCCGCCTCCAGATCCTCGTGGCGCTGCGCCGGGGAGCGGCGGGATCGGGCGCGCAGCAGCAGGGCCCGGCCGCTGCGGGGATCGTCGTCGAGCTGTGCGAGGCGATCGAGCAGCCGCTCGCGATCCGGCGCCGGCGCCAGATCTATAGCCAGCGCCAGCAACTCCGCCTCGCAGGCTGCCGGAGCCTCGGCGAGCGCCGGCTCCAGACTGGCCCACGCCTGCTCGGGGAGCTCGGCCTCCAGCAGCCGGCGCGCCTGCTCGATCCGCAGGCGGGTGCGTGGCTCGGGATCCCCGGTATTGTCGATGATCCTCCCGAGCAGTTCGGCCGCGCGCTCGGGATGACCGTCTTCGTACTCCAGATCCGCCAGCTGCCGCGCAAGCTCCTGGGTGTGGGGTTGCTCGTGCACCAAGGTCCGTAGCTCGACCCGGGCCAGCTCACGGCTGATCGCATCGCCGCGCAGCAGCAGCGCATTGACCAGCGCTCGCCGCCAGGTCGTGGTACGGGGTGGTGAGGCGTGGGGTAGCCCCGCGCGCAACCACTGGACCTCTTGCTCCGGGCGCTCGGCGGCTCGGGCCGAGGCTAGCGCCGATTCCACCAGCTCCTCGTCGTCCGGGGCTACCTCGATCGCGTTGGCCCACAGCGGGAGCGCCGCTTCGTGGTGCCCGTAGCGGGCCAGGGCCGTGGCGACCGCCGCCTGGGCGCTGGCCTGCGCCATCGGATCGTCGGTCAGGGTCAAGGCGTCGTTCAGCTCGTGCAGCGCCTCCTCGGGTGACTGCTTGGCCCGCGCTCGGGCCAGGCACGTCGCGGCGGACAGACGCACCGGGGCCAGGGAGGGAATGGCGGTGCAGCGGGCCAGTAGGGGCTCGAGCAATTCCTGGCCGCCTCGCAGATCCCCCAGGCGATCGACCCGTACGCACGCCAGGGCCACCTCCAGCCGCGCCTGACGCAGCGGTGCATGGGGAAGGCGACCCTCGGCCGCCAGCCGCTGCGCCAGCCCCGACGCGTCGTCGCTGCGGGCCAGCGCCAGGGTCAGCGCGTGGGCGGCCTCGTGGTCGCGGGGGCGCAGGTTCAGCCAGTCTCGGATCGCCCGCAGCGCGCGCTCGGGCTGCTCGCGGCCGGCCAGTCGCACCAGCCAGCGCAGCGCGGCCAGCCGTGCCGGGTGTTCGCGAGGCAGTCGCGCCACCATCTGCTCCACCAACTGTTCCAGCTCCGTCACCGCCGCCGCGCGGTGTCCCTCGGCGATCGCCTGCTGGATCCTGGTCAGCGGCTCGCTCACCGGATCGGGCAACGCCGGTCCCGGCGTGGGCAACGACGGGGCCGGCGCGCCCTCGGCCCGACGTACGAGCGACAGCTCCGCTCGCTCGGGGGTCAGCGTCAGATCGTCCAGCGCCAGGCCGCTGAGATCGGGGACTCGCCAGCCGGCGCCCACGAAGGTCGTCAGCAGTGCTCGGCGGATCGGATCGAAGACGAACTGGTCGGTCGCGTCGCTCTGCGGCACGCCGCCCAGGCGTGTGGCCAGGGCTCGCCACAGCGCCGTCGCCTCCGGAGCCCCATCGTCCAGTCGCCAGATCCGCCACGGGCGAAGCGCCAGCGCGCGCCCTTGGGGTAGCACCTCGAGCGCCACCATCACCCAGCCCCGCCGCCCCTCGCGTCGCCCATCGAGGAACAGGCACGGCACGGGGCTCTGGTCCGGTTCTACCGTCGCCGCGAGTGCGAGCCCGACCTCGTCGATCCGCAGACCGGCGAGCGTATGGTCGCAAAGGCGCGCGCGCAGCCAGTTCTCCAGCGCCCGCGCCTCGAGCTCCAGCCCCAGCCGCCGCACGCGACACCGGCGTCGCCGGAACATCGCCGCTCCCCGGGCGCGCATGGGGAACTGCACGTTCGGCACCTCGGCTTCGTAGCCCACCAGGCGCACGCCCGGGGCCAGGGCGCGCCGCTCCAGGTAGAGCATCGCCTTGCGCTCTCGCAGCAGCAGGGAGAATCCCAAGACGTTGCCGATCGCGGGTTGCCCACGTACGCCGGTCGGGTGCTCCTGCGTGCCCACCAGGGCCAGGGAGCATAGCGCACGTGCGGCGACGGCGAGCGCCCCATCCCGGGCCGTCGCTTCCGCGGGTCCGGGGAGCGCTGGGTCGGGACCCGGGGGCAGGAGTCGGGGGCAGGAGTCGGGGGCAGGAACCGGGGGTGATCTCTCAGCGGCCGCGGTAGCGTGAGGTCAGGAAGCCACCGCCACCGCCTACGCGGTCGCAGACGCTGTGTGGGGGCTTGGCCGGCGTCTCGGCCTTGGCCTGGTCGCCCTCTTCGGGCGTGTCGTAGGTGGTCAGCCGCTTGACGGCGCCCTCGGAGACCTTGATGCTGCCTTTGGCGCGGGCGTCCAGGCAGCGGCGGTTGGCCCAGTCGCGCACCAGTTGGTTGGCCTTGAGCTGCTGCAAGCGACGGTAGATCTCCGCGCGCTGCTCGGCATACTCCTCCTCGGTGGCCTCCTGCTTGCTCTCGACCCCGGCCAGGATCACCGCGCCGGCGACCTCGTAGATCCCGTCGAGCAGCTCGGCGTCGCCTGCGTAGGTCCAGGCGTCGTCCACCAGGCCGGGCACGTTGCCCAGCGTGGGGATCCGCTGGCCGCGCACGAAGGCGCCCGTCGAGCGCAGCTCGGCCTTGGGGCGCGACGAACCGGCGACCGGGTCGCCCGTGGTGGGATCTTGGCTGGGGTCCGACTTGCCCTCGGCCGGGGTCTCACCGTCCAGCGGTAGTTGCTCGATCGTGGTGCCGCCAAACAGCGTGGTCTCGCCCAGCGCTCCTTGCTGGGCGAACACCTCATTGAGCGCGGTTCCCGCGGCTACCGCGTTCTGGTCCTCTTCGGCCGCGCGTCGGGCCAGATCCTCGGCTAGCTCGTCGCGGACGCTCTCCTCGGCCAGCTCGCGCAGCGCCAGCTCCTTGGGCACGTCGCCCTCGCGGCGCTCGCTGACCTGCAACAGCCACAGGCCGCCGTCCGCCTCGATGATCTCGGACACCGCGTCCAGCGCCAGCCCCGGGATCGCCGCCCGGATCGGGTCGGGCAGATCGGACGCGGCCTCGCTCTTTTCGTCGATCCAGCCGTAGGCGCCGCCCCGGCTGGCCGTGTCGTGGGTGGACTGCGCCCGCGCCACCGCGGAGAAGCGCTGGCGTCCCTGCGCGATCTCGGTGCGGGCGGCCTCCAGCGCGGTGCGAGCCTCCGCCGTGGCGTCGACCCGAACCAGCCCCAGCCGCGCCTGCGGGGGCAGCTCGGTGAAGCGCGTCTTTTGCGATTCGTAGCGCTTGTCGAGCGCTTCTGCATGGTCCGCCACGTAGGCGTCCAGCTGCTGCGGGGTCGGGTCGACCAGGTCGGTGAAGGCCGAGAACTCGTAGCGGGCGTAGCGCAGCGAGAGCGTGTTGGCGTTCTTTTCGTAGTCCTGGCGAACCTCCGACTCGGGGACCAGCACGCTGGCCATCAGCAGGTCGCGCAGGGCCTGGGCCAGCAATTCTTGGCTCTGGTGCTCGAGGAATCGCAGGTCGTTGGCCCGCATCGGGGCGAGGATCCGCTCGTCGAACAGCCGAGGGCTGTATTTTTCGTCGGCGTCCAGCCACTCCCGGCGCACGCCCATCACCATGGCGTGGCCATCGAGCACGAGATCCTCGGCTTCCTTTTGGGTCATCGCCAGACCCATCTCGTGCGCTTCGTCGGCCAGCAGCAGCCGCTCGACGATCCCGTCGACGATCTCCTCCTTGGCGCCCACCATCTCCCGCATCTGCGCTTCCTTGGGCAACATGCCGAAGCGGTTGACCAGGATCGTCTGGAAATTGTGGTCCTCGTTGCGGATCTCGGTGCCGTGGACCTTGGCGATGGAGTCGGCGCCCAGCGTGAGGCTGTCGCTGGGCAGGCCGAACTGCAGCCCGAAGATGAGCGCAATGCCGCCCAGGATCAGCCACGACAAGAAGCTCGTGGACTGGCGGCGGATGAAGTCCAGCATGGGCGCAGGACCTTAGCTCCGTGCCTGTCCGACATCAATCACGCCGGCGGGTGGTGGTCGGGGGGTGGTCGTCGGTGGGGGTCGTATCGTGGTCGTCGGGTCGGCCGTGGGTCGCATGGTCTTGGTCGGCGTCGACTCCGGGTTAGCGGCATGGGCGCGACGGCGCTCGGGACGCGCAGATCGCACGGCCCTCCATTCGACCTGGGGCTGGCGCGGGGGGTTGGCGCGGGGGTT
>JBCCWC010000274.1:0-16682 GCA_039194325.1 Myxococcota bacterium | reverse complement strand
TCCCAACCCGGGCGGCTCATGCGACGGCTGCGTCTTCCCCGGCGACCCTCCCAACCCGGGCGGCTCATGCGACGGCTGCGTCTTCCCCGGCGGCTCGTGTCCCGACTCTGGCTGCACCGAAGAGGTCGACGAGTCTCGGGTGTAGAAGCGCTGCGTCTTGAGCTCGTCGTCGTCCTCGTCGTCGTCCTCGTCGTCCGCCCGCTGCTTGTCGTCAGGACCACCCCCCGCGGCCATCAGCCGATAGCCAATGAAGACGACCGCCAGCAGCGAGAGGACCATCAGCCCCGGGGGAAAGGAATAGAGGAACGGCTTGGGCAGATCGTCGACCATGGAGACACCGGCCGCGGCCGCGATCTCGGACTCGGACCGCTCCCAGAACTCGTCCTCGCGAAAGAATACGTACTGGCCGCCCCAGGCCCAGATCTCGACGAAGAACAGGCCGAATTGCTCGTACTTGTAGCCCACGGCGACCCCGGGCCCCAACTGCTCCTCGATGGACTCGGCAACCTCCGGGTCGAGATCGGCGACGTGCTCAATGCTGTCGCCGCTGGTAATCAGCATCAGCCCTCGCCCGGCGTGGGCCTCGGCGTGCGGCAAGCAGATCACCAAGAAGGCGAGCAGCGGTACGGCGCGCAGCAGAATTCGAGTCACCCGGAGGAGCCTGCCACGAGCCGTCCCCCGCGTGGGCGAAAAAAACCGCACCGAGCTCAGTAGAACCGGCGATCACGATCACGTCGATTGCGAACCACGGGGCGAGATCGAACGTAAGAGCGCGGTGCGACGCGGGTCCGACCGAACACTCCGACCATGGATCCCCGCGTGCATCCAGCGTCAGTCGCCCGACTCGGCCGCCCGAAGGTGAGAGTCCGCCGTGCGGCGCTGTCGCCAACATGTCTCTAGCTGCTCGAGCGCCTCGGCCGGACCGTGCACCTGCCAGGCATCGAGGTGGGCCCACAACCCCAGGCGCTCGAGGGTCTCCACGGCGTCGGGACCGTCGAAATCCACCTCGATCTGGTAGCGATCACGAAGCCAGCGTGCGGCCCGATGCTGGAGCGTCGCGAGATCGTCGGCGTGCCCGCCGTGGATCACCACATAGGCCAGCAGCGCCTCCTTGAGCTCCTCGTGCCCGATGCTCGCCACCAGCTGATCGATCACCCCCGCGTTGTTGGCCACGTTTTGGTAGTACAGATGGTGGGTCATCTGCGACAGGCGGGTGTGCTTGGCCCGGCGATAGCCGAGGAACGAACGCACCGACAGCCCTCCCAGCGCCAGGGCCCCGACCCATAGGATCTGGCTGAACACCACGGTGCTCTCGAGCAGCTTGGTGGCCAACCCCCCCAGCGCCCCCAGGCTACCGCCCCAGATCTTGAGCTGGTCGACGCCGCTCATGGCCACCTCGGCGTGGGGCAGCAGGGCCTCCACATCGGCGACCGGGATCTCCCGAAAGAGCTTGAGGTTGAGCGCGTCGTCGTCCTTGGCCTGGAACACCACCGCGAGCCGCCGGTAGAGCTCTACGTCGCGAGCCTCGCCCTTGATCGGGCGCCGCAGGGTGCGAACCGCCCGCGAGGCGGTGGTCCGGCCGCGCACCCACAGCTCCAGCCACTCCACGCGCTCGGGGTTGACCCGGATCCGGATCCCGTGGGAGTTGGCCGCCTCCACCGCCGCTTCCACCTGAATGTCGTCGAGAGACTCGTAGTTGGCCTTGTCGAGCACATAGCAGACCAAGCGCCGGGCCCGAGCCGCCGCGGCCGCCCGCTCGGCCTCGCCGCCCAGCAACAGGGTGTCGCGCGCGGGGTTGAAGGGATCGTAGGCGCGCTCGATCCCGCGGCGGAGCTGCTCGGTCTCCTGGCGGAGCACCCGATCCATGGCCTCACCGAGCGCGCGCACCTGCTCGGGTTCCAGGCCGAAGCTGGCCGCATCCTCGGCCAGCGCATCGACGAGATCGTCCGGCCGCAACGGAATGAAGCGATCGTCGGGCAGGTGCACCCCCAGCCGGGAGGCGGGGATCGGTACGCGGCGGGCCGGCGCCAGGGCCATCGGATGGTCGAGGGTAGCAGGCTCCCGGGTCAGTGCTTGAGCACCTGCACCAGGTTGCTGTAGGCGTCGGTCCACCGCGGCCAGCCCTCGCCCCGCGGCGGCGCCTCGACCGGAGTGGCGACTTCCGTGATCCTCGCGAACGCAGCCTCGTCGGTCGCCAGGAGCATCCAGTCGCTGCGGTAGACTCGCCCGTCGTCCTGCGGATCGTCGATGCGGATCACGGCCAGATCGAGCGCCTCGGCCAGGCCTCGCACCACCGGATCGAGATCGAGGTAGCGGTTGGAGATGTGCACCGCGATCACGCTGTCGGCGTCGCGCAAGTGACCGAGGTACAGCCGGATCGCCTCCTCGGTCAGCAGGTGGGCCGGGATCGCATCGCTCGAGAACGCATCGAGGGCCAGCACATCGAAGCCCTGCTCGGGCTCACGCTCGAGGTTGACCCGGGCATCGCCCACCGCCACCTCGACCGTGCCCCGAGCGTCACGCAGGTAGGTGAACCACGGCTCGGGACCCGACGAGAGCGCGACGACGTCGGGGTTGATCTCGTAAAAGCGCACCGTGTCGCCTTCTAGCGCATAGCAGGCCAGCGTGCCCGCCCCCAGGCCCACGAAGCCCAGCCGAAGCCCTCCCCCCAGCGTACGGCGGGGGTGGGTGCCGATCGCCAGCCCCACGCCGCTGCCCGGGCCGTAGTAGGTGGAGGGCTCGCGGGCGAGATCGGGATCTTCGTATTGGAGGCCGTGGATGATCCGACCGTGGCGCAGGCGGGTGCGCACGTCTTCGTTGTCGTCGATGTCTTGATCGACCCGCAAGACCCCGAAGAAGCCGCGGGTGACGTGGAGGTTGTCGGCCAGCTGCTCGTGAGCGTGCCGCACCAGCTCGCCCGCCAGCACCAGCACGTAGAGCACACCCAGGCCCACCGCCAGGCGGAAGCGAGCGCGCCGGCGCAGGGTGGGCCCACCGAGCCCGAGCACCAAAGCGAGCGCGCACGCGGCCACCAGGGCCAGCGGCAGCTCCCACAGGTCGGGGAACAGGGCGGGGGCCACGATGCCAGTGAACACCCCACCTGCGGCCCCTCCGGCCGAGACCAGCAGGTAGAAGCCGGTGAGGTAGCGAGGCGCCGGCTTGCGGCGCACCAGCTCGCCGTGACAGACCATGCAGGCACACAGCAGCATCAACAGATAGGTCGCCAGCTGCACCAGCATCGGCGCATGCACCCCCAGGCGGATCACCACCGCTGTACCGCCCGCGCAGACCAACAACGCGGGGATCCACACCGTGCGGCGATAGGACCCCTCGTACTCGAAGCAGAGCACGAAGCTGAGCAGGTAGAGCGCCAGCGGCAGCATCCACAAGAAGGGGATCACCGCGACCTCGAGGGAGATCTGGCTGGTGACGGCCAATAGCAGCACCGAGGCGATCATCGCCAGCACCAGCCACAAGGCCATCGCCGCCCGGGTGGGCGGGGCATCGACAGACGTATCCGTGTCGGGCGACGTGGCGGGATCGGGCGACGATGCGGTCTCGTCGGCCGCGCCCGCGGCACTGGGCGAGGCGGCCGTACGACCCACGAGGACCGCCGCCGCCGCACAGCCGAGCGCGAACACCAAGAAGCCTACCGACCACCCCCAGCCCTGGGTCGCCACCGGCCACAAGGGCTCGAGCACGAAGGGGTAGCTGAGCAGGCCCAACAGCGAGCCGAGGTTGGACAGGGCATAAAGGCGGTAGGGCGAGACCCCCGGGAAGCAGCGGGCGTACCAGGCCTGCAAAAGCGGGCCGGTCGACGAGAGCACCAAGTAGGGCAAGCCGATCGTAAACAGCAACAGGATCAGGATCGCCAGCGAGGGCGTGGCATCGGAGGTAGGCTTCCACGCGTCCGAAGGGTTGATGGGCGAGGGCCACGCGGTCATGCGCAGCAGCAGCAACCCCGTGGCCAGGGCGAGCACAGCCAGATGAACGTCGCGCTGCCGTCGGGGGGCCAGGCGGCTGCTCAAGAGGTGTGCATAGCCGTAGCCGACCAGCAAGAGCACCTGGAAGAACAACATGCACGTCGTCCACACCGCGGGCGCACCACCGAACCACGGGAGGATCTGCTTGCCGAGGATGAACTGCACCTGGAACAGCAAGCAGGCGCCCACACCGATGGTCGCGGCGAAGATGAGTACCGCGAGCGAGCGAGGAGGGGTCGGGGTCGTCAAGGCGGCGAAGCATAGCCAGCCCTGGGCAGCTGCACGCGAGAAAGTCGAGCGCCGGCAACAAAGCGCACCGCGCGCGGACCTCCTGGGCACCTACGTGGCGGTTTTTCCGGGCAGACCGCCCCTTTAGCGCCCGCAACGGATCGGCGATGGTGGGCCGGCCATGTCCGCTCCCGCCGAGTTCTCCAGCCTGCGCTACGCCACCCACGGGCGTGTCGCCACCATCACCCTGGATCGTCCCGAGCGCCTCAACGCGATCGACGAGCACATGCCGGGCGAGATCGAGGCGGCGGTGGAGCAGGCGGCGGCCGACGACTCGGTTCACGTGATCGTGATCGAAGGAGCGGGGCGGGCGTTCTGCGCCGGCTACGACCTCAAGTTCTTCGCCGAGACCCAGGGCTTCAACGCCGGCGTGCAGCCCATGCCCTGGGAGCCGATGGTCGACTTCAGCTTCATGCACCGCTTCACGCGGCAATACATGTCGCTATGGCGTAGCCCCAAGCCCAGCATCGCCAAGGTCCACGGGTACGCGGTGGCCGGCGGCAGCGACATCGCGCTGTGCTGTGATCTGGTGGTGATGGCCGAGGACGCAAAGATAGGCTACCCCCCCGCCCGGGTCTGGGGTTGTCCCACCACGGCGATGTGGGCCTACCGGGTGGGGCCGGCGCACGCCAAGCGGATGCTGCTTACCGGGGATCTGATCGACGGTCGCGAGGCCCATCGGATCGGGTTGGTCAACGATGTCGCGCCGGCGGACGAGCTCGACTCGATGGTGGAGCGCCTGGCCCAGCGGATCGCCGCGGTGCCCCGCGCACAGCTGGCCATGCACAAGCTGCTGATCAACCAAGTCTGTGACGCCAACGGGCTGCCCAACACGCAGATGCTGGCCACGATCTTCGACGGGATGGCCCGGCATAACCCACCCGGGCGCGCGTTCAAGGCCCGCGCCGAGCAGGTGGGGTTCCAAAAGGCGGTGGCCGAGCGCGACGGTGGAGAGCCGATCCCCCAACATCCCAACGAGCTCGGGGGCGAGACCGGGGACGAGCCCGAGTGAGCCCGAGGCACGATCGCGCAAAAGCGCTCATCCATGATCAGAGCAACCGGTCGGCTCCCATGGTTCAGCCACGGTGAACGTTTGGTTGAGGTCTTCTAAGCGGACGGGGCGCCGCCTTTCGGCTCTATTGAGAGGGCAAGAGGGAGGAGCCGCCATCATGTCCAAGCACGTCCTCGTCATCGTCAGCAACCACGCCGAGCTCGCCGGGGAGCCCAACGGGACCTACGTGCCCGAGCTCACCCACGCCATTGCCGCATTGACCAAGCACGGGATCACCTACGACCTGGCCTCGCCCAAGGGGGGCGCGATGCCGATCTACGGCGAGGATGCCGACGACGAGACCAAGTCGATGCTGGCGGACAAGGCCTTCGCCGCTCGCTTGAAGACCACGATGAAGCTCGACGACATCGACCCCGACAAGTACGACGGCGTGTTCTACCCCGGTGGATACGGGCTGCTGTTCGATCTGGTCGGCAACGAAAAGAGCGCCAAGATCACACGGGCCCTTTTCGACCGCGGCGCCCCGATCGCAGCGGTGTGTCACGGGCCGGCCGCGCTCAGCTCGATCGAAGGACCCGACGGCAATCCGCTGGTCTACTGCCGCAAGGTCACCGGCTTCACCCGCGAGGAAGAAGTGGCCATGAACACCCTCGACAAGATCCCGCTGGTGCTTGAGGAGACGATGATGGACAAGGGGGCGACCTACAGCAAGAAGTCCAAGTGGAAGGAGCTGGTGATCGTCGACGGCCAGATCATCACCGGCCAAAACCCCGCCTCGGCGGGGGGAGTGGGCGATGCCCTGGCCAAGGCTCTACAAGCCTGAGCCCCGGCCCAGTCGACGCCACCCCCCCAGCACCGACCCGAACCACAGCAAAGACCCACACGCACGCACGAACCAGCCCGGCGCGGCGGATGCCTGTTGACCCTAGAGGCTCGCCGGTGCCGTGGTGCCCTGGGGCACCGTCGATGCTCTCGACGGTGCCCCGGGTCTTTGTCCGCCATCACCTGTGGACGGGGGCTACATCAGCACCTTGTCCACCGGCTCGAGCGCGGGCGGTAGCTCGACCTCCCCCATCTGCTCGCGCAGGTCGATCTCGATGGTACGGCACAGCGTCGACATCGGCACGTCGTTGAAGTTGTTCTCGAAGGGATCCTCGGTCAGCGCGCCCACGCCATCGAGCATGTAGAACATGGTGGCCACCACCACATGGAGCGGGATCGTCAGCCAGCCCAGATCGGCGACGAAGCCGAAAGGCAGCAAGTACACGAAGACCTTGACGAACAAGCTGGTGAAGTACGAGTAGTGGCGCAGCAGCGGGGTGTTCTTGATGCCCTCGGCCCGACCAGCGAGTGTGTACATGTCTTTGATGGTCGCCATGAGAAAGAAGCTGCCCTCGTTGCCGTTTCCCAGGGCCTGCCGCAGGTGCTCGGCTTGGCGATGGATCAGCTGCACAGGCACGTTGCGTGCCCCCGCCACTCGCTCGCGGTCCTCGGGTCGCAGGAGTCGCTCGAGCTCGTCGCCAACGTCCTGGCGCCGAAGGTGCCCCATGAGGGCGTGAACGACGGCGATCTGCCGGCGCACGAGCCCCTGGCGCGCCTCGGGATCGGAGATGTAGGCTCCGACCATCGAGCCGAAATTCCGGCTGACACTGACGATGCCACCCCAGGTCTGCCGAGCGTCGGACCAGCGCCCGTAGGCGGAGTTGTTCTTGAACCCCAGCATGATTGCCACCGCCGTGCCCAGGGTCCCAATGGCCAGGAAGGGGATCCCCAGCACGCGAACGCCGAGCTCGATGTGGGCCGCGCAGATGAGGCCCGAGTAGGCGGCGAAAACGAGCATGTTGAGCCGGTCGTAGCGCCAGATGGAGAGAATCGGGATCGTCCTGCCGACGTACACGGCGCACACGATAGCGCGGCGCCCGTGGTCCCCGCGTAACCGACCGTGGCCAGCGATCGTACCCCTGACATGCGCCGCCTGCTCGTCACGCTTGGTTTGATGCTCGTGCTTCCCGCGTGCGGCGATCGCAACGAAGCCGACGACCTACGCGACGAGATCCAGGGCGACGACTACCGCAACACCTACGCCCGCGCGCCCGGCTGGGAGATGGAGCGGCAGCCCTCCGAAGGGGGCCCCCACGGGGGTTTCGTCGACATCTACGTCAACGACGTGGTGCAAGATGCACTCGATGCCGGCGAGGCGCTCGACACGTGGCCCGAGGGATCGATCATCGTCAAGGACGGGTGGAGCTCGGCACAGGGTGGCGAGCTCGAGTACCTCGCGTTCATGGAGCGACGCGACCGCGGCTGGTTTTGGGGCGAGTACCGCGGGAACGGCCGACTGGTCGCCGCGGGCCTCGACGACCGCCGCTGCGCCGGCTGCCACGCCGCCGGCCAGGACTCGGTGCGGGCCTTCGAGCTGCCCCGCTAGTCGCCGCGGGGCGACCCAACGATCTTTTGGTCGGCCTCGTGACGATCGTGCATCACCGTCGCGCTGCGCTCGGCGTCCGAGGTAGGCTGCCGCCATGGCCTCCTCTCACGATGACGATCGCAACGATCTGACCCGCCGTCGCACGCTCCAGGGCATGGGCGCGGTGCTGGGCACGACGGTCATGGGCTGCGGGGACGATGGCTCCGCCGACGGCTCCACCTCAGGCAGCACCGGCGACGCGAGCACGACAGCCACCGGCTCCGCCGATTCCACCGGTGACTCCTCAGGTGACTCCTCGGGCGACAGCTCGGGCGATCTGCCCCCCATCGAGGCTTGCCCCGATCCCTCGGGGCTCGCCCCCGAGGAGCTGCTGGCCGAGATCGACACGATCGTGGTGGTGATGATGGAGAATCGCTCCTTCGATCACTACTTCGGCTCGTCCACCTTCCTCGAGCAATTCGCGGTCGACGGACTGACCGGCAACGAGTCCAACCCGCGGCTGGACGGCACGCCGGTCTCCGTGTTTGCCATGGACAACCTCACGCCCGAGGATCCCCCCCACAGCTGGGCCTCGAGCCACGCCCAGTGGAATATGGGCGCCAATGACGGCTTCGTGACCGAGCACGAGCTCGACTTCCCCGAGTCGGCCGAGGAGGTAATGGGGTACCACGTGCGAGCGCAGCTACCCGTGCTCTACGCGCTGGCCGACAACTATGTGCTGTGCGACCGCTGGTTCGCCTCGGTGATGGGCCCGACGTGGCCCAACCGCTTCTACCTCAACTGCGCCAGCTCGGGCGGGCAGATGGTCAACGAGGCGGTCCCCGGCCTGACCACGATCTGGGACGTCCTGCGGTCCGAGGGGATCTCGGCCGCGAACTACTACTCCGATCTCCCATGGCTGTGGGGGGGGATGGCCAACACCGAGTTCGACTACGTGCACGACCTCGAGGCCTTCTTCGACGCCGCGGCCACAGGAGAGCTGCCGGCCTTCAGCATCGTCGAGCCCAACTATGGGGTGCTGCCTGGCTCCGAGGGGGGCAACGACGATCACCCCTCGCACGACATCACGCTGGGGCAGATCTTCTTGGGGAGCGTGTACCAGGCGCTCGCCCAGAGCCCGCACTGGGAGCGGTGCCTGCTCATCATCACCTACGACGAGCACGGGGGGTTCTACGATCACGTCAGCCCCCCCACCGCCAGCGACGAGCGGCCGGAGTTCCAGCAGCTCGGGTTTCGCGTGCCCTCGTTGGTGATCGGCCCCCATGTGCGGCGAGGGTGCGTCGACGGAACCCTACTCGATCATGTCTCGCCGATCGCGACGGTGACCCGGCGATTCGACCTGCCGCCGATCAACGACCGAGTGAGCGAGACCAACGACGTATCGTCGGCGATCGATCCGGCGCACCTGGGCAACCCACGATCCCCTGCGCCGATCCCTATGCTGTCGGCCTCGGTGGAGGAAATGCTGAGCAAGCGCGGCACCGGGCAAGACGAGCTGGCCGGTCTGGTGGCGCGGGGCGAGCTCCCGCTGCCGGCTGATCGACGACACCTCGGGGCGGGCCGACAGATCGCCGCCCGGCTGCTGGACCGAGCGCAGCGGCTGGGCGTGGTGCGACTTCGGCCGTAGCGAGGACACGGACGGCTAGGCCGGACCCTCACACACCCCCAGGTCCTCATGGATCGGGTGGGGGACCTCGTCGTCGAACCACGGGACGCACTGCTGCCCGGGCAAGCACGGGCTGTCGTCGCCCACAGTGCAGTAGGACGAGCAGCAACCAAGCGCCCCTGGCTCCATGCAGCCAGGCACCAGCGGCGTCTCGATGCAGGCCAGGCCCGGCTCACAGGAGAAGAAGAAATCACAGGGTTGAGCGACTCCCGCTCCGTCGCCCACGAAATCAGGCCCACAGCTGAAGGCACCCGAGCTCGAAACACTCACGCAGATCTCGTCGGCGCCGCAGTCCGATTGGCGCGGGTCACAGACTTCGATGCACCATACCCCGAAGGACACGTCCCCCGGGATGTCGCAAACGGTATCGGGATCCTCGCAGACGGGATCGGGCCACTCCCCGGTGCAGTATTCGACGCAAGTCCCCTCGAGCGTACGCCCATCGACGTCGAAGCACACCGCACCCACGCCACATTCGTCGAGACCGTTGCCGATCTCTTGCACCGTACAGACCTCCCCCGTGCCCAACGGCTCAGCGACGACAGGTACGCATGTCCAGCCTACACGGCCCGTTGGATCCGTCGTCACCGTGCACTTGAGCCCTGCTGCACAGTCCTGCGCTAGGATGTCACACTCACTGCCTTCCCCGAGACCAGGAACGTCCATCGCTCCCGACGAAGACTCATCCACCGCATCGTCGATAGTGGTGGCCGCCACGGTCGTGCCGCCACCTGCCATGGTCGAGGTGAACACATCGGTCCCGGTCGTCGTCCCCGTAGATCCCCCACCGCCGGACGGTACATCGGGACCACAACCAACGACGACCAGAGCACCCGCCAAACAGTGCAAAAAGCGCCCCCGTGGACGGCAACAAGACAACATAGTGCGATGCATAGGCTACAAATAAACATCGTTCAATAGGGCAGAGGAGCGCCGAATTGCTCGATGGCCATGCACTGCGCCATCAGTCCAGCGACACCCACAACCCAGCAAGCGCCGCCTCGTCGAGGCCCTCGACCACCGCAGCCCAGGTCTCGCCGGGGCGCGAGGGTGCGCTCGGATCCAAGGTCACCGGGCGCGCCGCCGAAAGACGCTCGGGACGCTCGGTCGCCACCGTAACAGCATAGACCAGCGTCAGCAGTTCGTCGGCGTCGGGGCACTCGCACGCGACCAGCCCCTCGCCGATCCCTCGCGCCATGGTCGGACAGCGCTGCTCGGGTGACACCGTAGCGATCTTCTCGAATGTCTTCTTCACCCCGGGACAAGGCGGCATCTTTTGCTTGATCTCATTGGCCATCGTCATCGCCCGCTCGCTGGGGTCGGACTTACCGACACGAGCATGCAGCGCCGCCAGCACCTCGGGCTTGCGCGGCACAGGCGGCGTGCCGATCTCCTTGGTCGCCAAGATCAGGTACCCCCGGGTCTGCTCGGCATTGGCCAACACACGAAAAACCCAGGCGACCTCGGACCTCGGAACATCCCCGGCGATGACCAGGCCCCACTGCGGCACGGCCGCGCCGCTCATCTGGGCGGCTCGCTTGCCGCGCTCGAGCTCTTGGCTGAAGCGCTCGGCAAGCTGGGCCGGGGGCACGGGTGCTCCCCAGCCCACCGTGGTGCCCTTGGTGGTCACCTCCAGGCGGATCGTGCGATCGGGCGGCGCCGACGGAGCGGCCTTCCAGGGAGCGGCCGGAGCGTCGATGTTGAGGATCTTCCCGCTGTACTCGCAGCCCACGAGGAGTTCTTGCTCGATCGCCTTGGCGACGGTGGCATCACAGGCCTTGCCCTCGGCCGCCTTGCCCTCGGCCGCCTTGCCCTCGACGTCGTTCGCCTTGGCCTCCCCTCCTTGGCTCGCCCCGGACTTCCCTTCACGGTCACACGCGGGCATGCCCGCCACGACTAGAGCCAACAGGAGCGAGCGAACACCGAGCCGATCGAGCATGGGCAATCCTGCCGCGGACGGTAGCACGCCCGCCTGGGTCGGTACCGGCATCACCCCGACATACACTCCGACCGTTGTAGCCTCGTCTCAATGCCCACGTTCGACGCGGTCGAGGCCAAGATCCTGCGCGCTGCGATCACCAGCTTTCGCGAGGCCATGGAGACCGAGCTCGCCCAGCCGGTCCGCGAACAACTCCGAGGCTATCGCCCGCCCGAGCTCACCGAGCTCGACCAAGAGCTGGCGCTGGTCGGCGAGCAGCTGTCCAACGGCGGGTCCACCTTCTCGGTCCACGAGATCCACTCCCGGCTGCTCAAGGCGGTCGTCACCCGCCAGCGCCGTACCCTCGCGGCCGAGATCGACGAGCCCCGCCGCCGTACCGGCCACCGAGACACGATCCGCTACCTCGAGAAGGAGCTACGCGTGCTCGACAACGTGGTGCACACGCGATGGTTTTCGGAAGTCACCACCGCCCGCCTGCCCCGGCTGACCGACTACCTCTCGCTGCGCTTTGCGGAGCGAGCCCTGGGCCAGGCCGAGCCGCTGGCGCCACGCACCTACGACGAGAAGTTCCACATCCTCGAAGCACCCACGCTCTTCATGTCGGATCTGGCCGCCTACCGTCGCCGCTGCGGGCTGCGGCGCATTCCGATCTGCGTGGTCTTCCTGGACATCGACGACTTCAAGGGCTTCAACACCCGCTATGGCGAGACCCGGGTCGACCGCGACCTGCTGCCCGCATTCATGGAGCAGCTCGAGGCTCACGTGTTCGCCCATGGCCATGCCTATCGCTTCGGCGGCGACGAGTACGTGCTGCTGCTGCCCAACGCCCACGAGGACGACGCGCGGCGCCTGATCCACCGCTTCCAAGCCGCGCTGCGCGACCTGGGACTCCCCGGCATCGAGGAGCCACTCACCGTCTCGGCCGGGATCTGCCCGATGCACCCCGATTGCATCCTCACCGATCGCGAGGCGCTGGAGCGGGCCAACCGCGCCAAGAACCACGCCAAGTCCCGGGGCAAGGACCGGGTGGCCTGGTACTGCGGTGAGCTCTATCGCGATGAGCACATCGAGGACAGCTCAAGCACGCCCTGAGCCCCACTCGATCCCCGCCCCAACCTTCCACCCCGTGTAAGCCGGCGCCACCTCCCCGCGTTGGTCCGCGGCGCCACAGGGAACCGACAGGGGCGACCCGGCGTGTACCCAGGGTAGTGGGAGATCCACGCCCCCCATGCAATGTTGCGACCCACCATGCGCTCCTCGGTCTGCACGCCCGCCCTCGTGATCTTCGGGCTCGTCGCGCTGCTGCTCTCGTGCCGCCCGGGCGTCTCCCCCCTCGCCCCGCACCATGTAGCCGAGCGCCCACCCCCTCCAGCCGCCCCCGCTTCGGTCCCCTCCCCCCCGGTGTCGCTCACCACCTCGGACGGCACGGGCCTGCAGCTGCTGAATATGGATGCCCGCGTGGTCATCGAGGATCCGCTGGCCTTCACCGAGCTCGAGCTGTTGTTCCTCAACCCGCACGCCACGGTGATGGAGGGTCGCTTCGAGATCCGGCTGCCCCAGGGCGCCCAGGTCACCCGCTTCGCGATGCAGGTCGGCGGTCGCCTGCAGGAGGCCGAGATCGTCGAGAAGCAGTACGCACGACAGGTCTACGAGGCCAACATCCACGAGCAGCGCGACCCCGCCCTGCTCGAGCGCGACACGGGCAACCGCTTCCGGGGTCGAGTGTTCCCGATCGAGCCCCACGCCCACAAGCGCATCATCCTGTCGTACGCACAATCGCTCCCCGATCCCGACGAGCCCTACCGCCTGGCCACCCACGGACTGCCCACGCTACAACGACTCGACGTACACGCGCAGGTCCGAGATCCCGGGCAGGGATCCCACCGCGCCGTCCGGATCAACCAAGAGCACGTGCAACCTCACCGCGACATCCTGATCCCCCGGGCCAGCTCGCCCTTGGGGGGGATCCGTCGGGGCGAGCACGTGATCGCCCGCCTCGACCCACTCGCGGGCGCCGATCCAGCAGAGCCTCGCAACTTCCGCCGACTCACGGTGCTCTTCGACACCTCGGCCTCCCGAGCGCTGGAATACGACGAGACCGTACAAGCCCTGGACCGGCTTCTTCACGCCCTCGCCCGCCACAGCGGCACGGCCACGCTACAGCTTTGGGCCTTCGACCAGCAGGTGGTTCCGCTCTACGACGGACCACTGGCGAGCATGGGAACGTCGACCTTGTCGGCGCTACGCGCTCGTCGCCCGCTGGGCGCGTCGAACCTCGAGGCCGCGCTCGCGGCCCTTCGTGAGGGCGAGCGCGATCGGGTGCTGTTGGTCAGCGACGGACTGATCTCGGCGGGCACCGAGTCTGACGCGCAGCTGCGGCGCCTACTGGCCCAGCTAGCCCGGCGCGGCGTGGAGCGCCTCGACGTGCTGCGCGTGGGCAGCATCCGTGACGACGAGCGGCTACGTCGCCTGGCCAACGGACCGCTGCCCCAAGCCGGGGTGCTGCTCGATGCCCACGGTGACCTCGAACGCACCGCCGAGCGGCTGGTCCGACCCACCACCGACGGCCTGCGGATCGATGTGCCCGGCGCTCGCTGGTGGCGCCCCCGGCAGCTCGATGGGCTCCAGCCCGGCGACCATGTGCTCGTCCACGCCGAGCTACCCGCGGGTCTCCCGATGAGGGTGCAGGTCACGGGCCCCGTGCACACCGAGCACACCGTCGAGCTGCGCGAGGTCGACTCACCGCTGGTCGATCACGCCTGGATGCACGGCCGCGTGCAGAGCCTGATCGAACGGGTGGCCTCGCTGCAAGACGCCCTGGAGTCCGAACCCTTGCGCAGGCTCGCGATCTCACTCTCGGTGAGGCATCGGATCTTCAACGACTTCACCGCGTTCCTCGTGCTGCAGACCGAGGAGGACTACGCCCGCTTCGGCCTCGACCGCCGCGCCCTCGGCGACATCTTGCGCGTGGGTCCGACCGGGGTAGAGACCGAGCGCCGGGTCTCACCGGCACCGGACACCACCGAGTCAGAACGATCGCAAGCGATCGAAGGCCCCTCGTCGGTGAGCGTGCCAATCCCCGACGATCTCGTCGCGACCGGACGTCCGTCGAACTCGACCGGGGAGGCGGCCGACCCGGAATCGGCAGCCCCGCAATACGCTCAGATGCCCGCGTCGAACGGCCGAGACTTCACCCAGGTGGTCGAGTCGTCCGCCACCGCCTCACGAGACAGCGCGGGGATCTCCCTGGCGGGTACCACCGGCGCGGAGAGCAAGTACACGGTCGAAGGCGCGAACGTCAACGCCCCCAGCTTCGGGACCGTCGGGGCCAGCGCGGTGATGCGCAGCACACCAGGCGTGGTCATACGTCACATGTCAGGCCCCTCGAGAGCCCCCACGCCGGCCCGGGTGTCCTTGTCCTTGACTCGTGTGCAGGGCGACGGCCTGACCCGCCGCCAGGCGCGATCCATCCTCAACGGGCACGCCCACGCGCTGGAGCGCTGCTACTTCCGTGCGCTACGCCGCAACGAACGGCTCGGGGGTCGCGTCCGGGTCAAGCTGCGCCTAGACACCCGCGGCACGGTGAACTTCGTGGGCAAGATCCACAAGCACGGTCTGCGAGACGTCGAGCTGCTGCGCTGCGTCGACGAGATCTTCCGCGAGACGACCTTCCCCTCCGAGCAGGGACGAGCACCAAGCGTGTTCACGACCCTCGGCTTCGTGCCAGGCGACGGCCCGCCCGGTAACGCGGGCCTGGATGACCCCACCGATCCGATCCTCCCCAGCGCCACCCCCACTCCCCGTACGCTGGCCGAGATCGACCGCGCCCTCGCGGAGCAAAGACTCCGCGACGCATGGACCATGGCCTGGGCCTGGCGAGCGACCGCCCCGACCAACCTGCTGGCCGTGATCGCCCTGGGTCGCGTCGCCGAGGCCCGGGCCGACACCGAGCTCGCCGCCCGCGCCTATGGCTCGATCCTCGATCTGTTCCCCTCGCGCGCTGACATGCGCCGCTATGCGGCCGCACAGCTCGAAGCACTCGACGAGCCCGCGCTCGATCTGGCGATCGATGCCTACCGCAAAGCTCGCGACCAACGACCGGACCACCCCAGCAGCCACCGCAACCTCGCCTGGGCTCTGCTGCACCGGGGCGACCACCGCGAGGCCTTCGCAACGCTGGAGCAAGGCCTCGAGCGTGACTATCCGCCTGGTCGCTTCGCCGGGGTGCAGCGGGTGCTCCGCGAGGACCTGGGGATCGTGGCCGCCGCCTGGCTGCGACACGATCCTACCAATGCGCGCCGGATCCAGTCCCGGCTCGCCGCCCAGCGCACCACGCTGCCCACCGACCCCTCGCTCCGGTTCGTGCTCACCTGGGAGACCGACGCCAATGACGTCGATCTGCACGTAATCGACGCCGCCGGCCACGATGCCTACCACGAGCGACCCTCCCCCCCCTCGGGCGGCGAGCTGTTCGCCGACGTCCACAATGGCTACGGCCCCGAGTGCTTCGCCGTGGCGAGCCCCGATGCTGGCTATCCCTACCGACTGATCGCCCACTACTACGATCGCGGAACCATGGGGTATGGCCTGGGCAAGGTACAGATCGTCCATCACGATGGCGAAGGCGAGGTGGTCATCGAGGATCGTCCCTTCGTGATCCTCGAGGACAATGCGCTCGTCGACCTGGGCGCGGTGGAGCCGATCGTGGTCCATTGAGCCACCTGTCGTCACTAATGCCCACGTGTGGGTCGTAATCACCTCCCAACTGGCGGTTCCACCCGGGACCCATGAATGACAACTGGAGATGACACCGACGAGACGGTGATCGATTTCGATCCACTCAACCGCCCATAGACCGTCGATCGAAAGCGCTACGGACCGCTCTCTCCTCCCAGAGACGTAGGCACACGTCATGCATCAGAACGGCGAGATGCGTGGCATGCCCCCTCCGATCCCCACGACGGATCTCTACGCCCGTGCACCGCGAGCCAAACGATCGATCACGCGCGGTGCTCGCCCGACCTCTCATACCCCGCGCAAGGACGAGTTCGACGACGATGCGCCGAGGCAAACAGTCCGCCACAAGACCCAACGCTACGGAGAGATCCACGCCATCGACATCCGCAGCGAGATCTTGGGGCTGATCCGCGAGCATCTCATCGCCCCCGATGTGCTGGTGCTCGTCAACGGCAGCCGGGTGATGCTAGCCGGCCGGGTGCAGCGACCGCTCGACCGCCAGATCGCCGAGGATCTGGTCTGGTCCGTGTCTGCGGTGTCGTTCTGCGACAACCGACTGGAGACAGCCTGAGATTTCTATGCCGAGGCCGGCTCGGGATGCGCGACTGCGTCGCGCCCGGCCTCGGTCT
>JBCCWC010000273.1:0-16789 GCA_039194325.1 Myxococcota bacterium | reverse complement strand
GTCGTTAAGACACAGGTAGAATACCCGCCCCTCGCTGACCACCGACGGACACTCGCACCAGGGCACGTCGTCGGCAAACCCGGTACAATCGTTGTCGATCCCGTCGCAGAGTTCCTCAGCATCGGGGTTGATGGCGGGATCGCCCTCGTCGCAGTCGGCAAAGCAGGGCCCGTAGCCGTCGCCGTCTGCGTCGGGCTCGACCCCGTCCACCAGGCAATCGAGCGGGGGAAAGAGCTCGGCCGCACGCCCCGTGACATAGCCCAGGGCCTTGTCACGCCCCGACTCGACCGCCCCCTCGGAGTAGGGCTTGAGAGGATCGGAGCGAACCGCGGCGCGGGTCAGCGCGCCCACCTCGATGACCTCACGCTCCAGATCGATCTCTTCGAGTCGGCGCAGCGCGTCTTGAGACGCGAGCACGTAGTCGACCAGGCAACGCTCGTCGTGCAGGCACTTGTGGCCGAGGTAGCCCTCGTGCTCGAAAGGGGTTACCCGGCGCGCGAGCGCCTGGTCCAGGCCCCAGGGAAAGTAGGTCCAAAGGTCTTGGGTGGGCTCGTGGTAGATGAAGAAATTGTGGGCGCCGATGTGGCCGTCGAAGTGACCCACGATGGTCTCGCCGGCCAGGAACGCCAAGAAGCGAGGCATGTCGACCACGGCCTGCTCGCCGTAGAACACGGCGTTGTCGTCGCGCAGGGCCAGCTCAGACAAAGCGGTAAGATCCACGCGGCTCTCGTCTTCGCCTTCGTCCTGATCCCACTTGTCGACATCGGCGTCGACATCGGCGCCGTGCTCGGACTCGTAGAGGTTGCCGCTGGGATCATCGAAGACCCGCTCGAGAAACTCGTCGTCATAGGTCTCGAGGTTCAGATAGAGCCCGTACTCCTCGTCGTTGACGAAGACCTGCGCGTAGCCGGCCCGCGAGGCGGGGACATCCAGCGCGCGAAAGATCCGGTAGGAGATCCACTCGCGGATCATCGACGAGTCGACGACCATGCTGTTGAGGGTGAGCGCCTCGAGGCCGAGAAACCGACGACCGCGCTCGTAGCGGTTGAACTTGACCTTGAACGACGCCTTGTCCCCCAGCGGCCGGAACGAGTGGTTGCCCTTGAGCCGAACGCCGATGTTGACGTATTCGAGCCCGTCATACTCGAAGGTGGCCGGCACCCACTGCTTGGGCTCGGCCTCGAGCGCGGCCCAGGAGGTCTCGCTGATCCGCAGATCGAAGCGAGGCAAACGCTCGACAGAGAAGAGCTCGTCGGCGTTGGTGGCCGGGCCCGGAGAGGACGCGAAGTCGAGCGGCGCGGGGAGATCGCGGCTGCACCCGGCACAAGCCGACACGATTGCCGCCAACGCGACCCCTTGCCCCCAAGACCGAACGGCCGGGACGAAGCGATGGCGAGCGCCGGGTGGTGAATCGCGAGTCATCGAGCGCGTGACGTCCCGCTAGCGTACCAGCCCAACGGTGCTTCGACATCGGCCGGGGACGGCGAGCGCACCGCCGGCGGCGAAGGGGCTACGGCAGCGCCGCGCCGTGGATCACCGTCAGCCCCGGGGCAGCATCGGCGACGACGATATCGACCGCACCGTCGCCGTCGACGTCACCGACGGTCAGATCCTCGATCCCGCCCAGCGGCAAGAACGAGCGGCACCGAACGTCCGTCTCGTCCATCCGGTAGATGTCGAGACGACCGTCGTCCATGGCCACGGCCAGGTCGTCGATCCCATCGCCGTCGATGTCGGCGACGACCAGAGCCTGCGGGATCCCCGGAGCACCGAAGGCCAGGTCTGCACCGCCAGCCTCGAGATCGCGGATCACCTGCAGCGCGGCCATCGGCTCGTCGGGCGGAGTCTGCGACGGTGCAGCGGGGTACAGGGCCACCAGATGCTGGCCCTGACTATCGGCGGCGTCATCGATGGCCGCCAGGGCCAGCGGCGCCCCAGCAACGGTCGTGGGGATGCCCATCGACTCGCCGGACAGCGCGTCGTAAACGGCCACGACCCCATCGGGCAGGCTGACGCCCAGCTGAGGCGTATCGACACCGGCAACCCGCACGGCCGCGAGCCGCCGCGCATAGGCCCCGGTCGCCAGCGGATCCAGAACCTGGGGCGCAGGCGCAAAGGCCCAGCGATCGAGCCGTCCCTCGGCGGCGACGACGGCCTCGGCGGGCTCCCCCAACCAGACGGCGTCGGTGGCAATACCCGAAAACAAGGGACCCGCGGCGATGTCGTCGCCGTTGGTCCCTTGCAACGAGACCACCTGGTACCGAGGCTCGCCATCATCGCCGACCTGCTCGACGATGACCGCGGAGGTCAGCGCACCGACCGGGAGCAGCTCCTGGGCCAAGATCCCCGGCAAGATCCCGGCCACCGCGGTCTCCTCGGTCTGCAGGTCGACCTGGTGGAGCTGCATCTCCTCGTCGATCGCGAGCACGTGGCCCACGGTGCCCTCGTGGGCCACCACCTGGGTGAGCCGCAGCTCGACGGGGAATTGGTCGACAGCGAAGGTGAAATCGTCGTCGCAGATCGGAGGTTGTCGCAGACCAGCATCGGGGTCGGGCACACACTCGTCAGCCACGCACATGTAGCCATCGGAGCACTCCGAGTCGTCCCAGCACTCCACCGGCGGCTCCGAGCAGTGCCAGAACCCGGGATCCTCGACGTCGGCCTCGCAGCACCCCACGGCCTCCTCGCAGACCCCCTGGTCGCACCAGCCGCAAATGCCGCCGCAATCGGCATCGTCGACGCACTCGGGGGGCTCGGTCTCCGTCTCGGTGCCCTCGTCGGGGGGCGTGGTCTCCGAGCCGTCGCTGGTGCCACCGGTCTCCCCTTGGCCGGCGGGATCCTGGTCGGCTGTACAGCCCGCCACCAGGGCGAAGGTCATCGCCCACCCGATCGCTGCCATCCTCGTCTTCATGCCAAGTCCCTCCGCGTCCGGGTTCCCGGATGCGCGATCATGAAGCAACGACCATGCCAGACCGCATTTCGCGGGGTTGGTCGGGATCGACCGCGACACCTACGTCATGATCGCGGCAGCGACGTCACTGCTCGACGATCCAGGGACTTTGGGGGCACCGTTCATCGCCCGAACGATCGGTGCCGGGGCGTAGTCGGCGAACACAGCGCGAGCCCGTCACTGGCCGCGCACGGCCGAACGCAGGGCACCTCGATTACGACGAGAGCCGCGTGGCCTCCGGCGCCCGCGGCTTGCTCCGGGGCGTTGACCTAGAGTTCCAGGAATGGAGCCATTTTTTATGGATCCGCAGGATCCGTAGAGTTGACGATCGGCAACGTGCAGCTCAACTCCATGCCCAGGGTGTCCACCCCCGGACAGGGCTCGGGCGCAGCCCCTCCCAGCAACACCGATTCGAGATACTGCCGCACCCAGGCCGCCGTGCGGGGCGCGACCTCGGCGTGGCCGCCCTCGGCGTCGACACATAGAGTCAGATCGGCATCGTTCGCCACGAGCCTCTCGATCCCACACTGCTGAAACCCCGGAGGCAAGAAATCATCGACGCCTCCGAGCCAATAGACGATGGGAACGTCCGGGCTCGGCGTGGGTCGATCGGCAACCCAGCGCTCCCGCCACGCTTGCGCGAGCGCCGACTCGCACTGCTCGAGCACCGCGCAGGTCCCCACCTCGTCCACCACCTCCTCGGTGAAGACGTCCTCGCCGAGCATGATGCCCAGGCTCGGAGGGCCCAGTTCCTCACCGGTCACGTCGCCCCAGCACTCGCTCTCCAGTAGTTCGGCGACATCTTGGGCCTTGTCGGGAAGCATGAGATCGAGGGCCGCCTGCGAACCTTCGTACGCGTAGGCATGGCCGTAGAAATACTGGAGGGTCATCGACATGAACACGGAGTTGAGCAGGGCATCGCCCACGGGGGACACCAGCGCCCCCCAGGCGGCGTTGCTCAGCCAGTAGGGCGAGTAGAGGACGTTGGCGACCACCTGACCCTCGGCGCCGTAGTCATCGAGCATGGCCTGGGCCGAGAGGGTGGCGTGGCCACCGTTGGATTGCCCGATGAGCGCGTTGAGATCGTTCAGGGTGCCGTCCTCGAACAACCGGCGCGCCGCCCGGGTGGCGTCGAGGATCGCGTGCCCCTCGTCGGTGCTGAGCATCCAGGTCCCGGGCCCTTCGGTGCCCAGGCCGGGGAAGTCGGGCATGATGACGATCCAGCCGTCGCCCGCAAACTGATAGACCAGGGCCTTCCAGTCCTTGTCGAAGCCGTTGTCGTCGTCCCGGGAGGGCGCGCAGGAGTCCGCGATCCCGACGCTGCCATGACCCAGGACCAACAGCGGCGCCGGATCGGCCCGTAGCTCGTCGGGGACGTACACCGTGGCGCTGGTCAGCACGGGCTCGTCAGGCTGGCGCTCGGTCCAGTACGACAGCGTGATCGCATGCACCGAGGTGCTAAGGCCCGGGTCGGGAAACTCCTCGTACTCGGCGTAGTGGGCGGTCATCTCCTCGACGAGGATCCGCCGATCGTAGGCACAGCCGGCGATCGCTCCACGCATGTCTGGCGACCACGCCTCGGGGGGCGCGGTGGTGTAGATCTGCTCGCTGGGATCCTCGCAGTCCCGGGCTAGGCGCTCCACGATCGCGTCGACGGGGTCGCCGCTGGACTCGTCGGCTCCGGTGGTCGTCGTCCCCGTAGTCGTCGTCCCCGTATCGACGACTCCGGTGTCGGTCGTGCCCGGCTGGGTCACCCCACCCGGCTCGTCGCGACATCCCACGACGGCGACGCTCATCTCCAAGATCGCCCCCGCGATCGCAACCCGCATCCACATCCGCATGACGCGGACGATACTATGGCGAGCGGTTGGGTGGTGCCGACGACTCGGGGTTGCTCGCGCCCTTCGGAACCGTGTCCGGAACCATGCCCGGAACCTCGACCTCCAATTCGTGCGCCTGTACCCGACGCGCAAGCGCGTGGGTGGTCGCCCGGATCGTCCCCGCGGGCAGGGTGATCTCGGTCGGCCGTACATGCCCGTAGAAGATCGCGTAACGCTCGGTTTGCACCGGGGGCCGCTCGGAGCGCGAGCCCCTGGCCGCCACCATCAGGGCAAAGCGAACGTCGTCCCGCCGTAGATCGACCCGCACGACCCCCTCGGTCGGGCCATCGAGCGCCTCCACCGTCCACCCCACCAGGGCATCCCCGGCCGCGAGCCCTCCCAGCAGAGCCCGAGCGGGCTCGGTGATCTGGGGGGCCATCACCGTGGGTGGCTCGGGAGAAGACTCAAAGGGCTCGAGCCAGGCAAGCCCCGCCGCGACGAAGCCCGCCACCACCAGGAGCCCGAGCCCCCACCGCCGGACACGCCGCCCGCAGCTCACTGGCCCACTGTAGCAGCCCGCGGGTACGCCCCGCCGGATCCGGCGCCACCCGGCACCACCCGGCACCACCCGGCACGACACGAGCGCGGGCCGTGCCCCGATCACTGCAGCGGAAACGGAGTCCGCACATAGTCCATGCCGCTCATGTGGCAGCTGGTGCAGATCGCAACGCCGTTCCCATCGGCGAACGTACTGCCGTCGAACAGCTCGTACCAGTACCAGTTGTCGCCGCCGGCACTATCGTCGGCGAGCTTGACCTCGACCGCCCAGCCCCCGCGGGAGTCCCCGTCGCCGTAGAGCTCCTTGATGGCCGCCACCCCGGCCGGGTGCTGCTCGTTGCCCGCATCGAGGGACGCGACCAGGTCGGGGTGCAGCCACGTCCGCACGTTGCCAAAGTGCGGCCCGGCCGAGGCATGGATCTCCGACTCGCTCGGCCACTCGAGGTAGGGCTCGGCCACCAGCCACTCGAGCAGCTCGCTGGAATCGGTGGGCACCACCAAGGGGTCGGCGTCCTCCATGGGCGGGGGCAGGTTGCCGTCTCCGCTGCCGCCATCGCCTTCACTGGCGGGATCCGTACATCCACCCAGCGACGCGACCAGGGGGAGCACGAGGAGCAGGTCGACAATGCGAGCCGGGGATGCCATGTCGAGACATACGCGCGGCACCCGGCGGGGTTACGGACACATGCGCCGTGGGCGACCTCGCTCCGATACCCACCCTGGAGAGCCACGAGCCGCATTGTATGCTCGCCTGCGTGCGGGTCGCCCGGGTGATCACCAACGAGACCTGCAACCAGGCCTGCCGCTTCTGCGACGTGCGTCGCCCCCGGGAGCGGGCCTCGTTCGCGTCCGCGTCCGCCGTACGCCGCCGGATCGCGGCCGCGCTCGGATCCGACGCTCAGACCCTGATCCTGACCGGAGGCGAGCCGACGCTGCGCCCCGATCTGCCGTCGCTGGTCGCCGAGGCGGCCCGTGCGGGCGCGAAGGTGGTGCTGGAGACCAACGCCGCCCGGGTCGACGCAGCGTTGGCCCACCGCCTCGCCGCGGCGGGCCTTCACACAGCACGGGTGCACCTACCGGCATGGGGCCCGGCGCTCGATGCGATCACCGGCCGCCCGGGCGACGCTGCAGCCACGACGGCTGGGCTCACTGCCTTGCGCGCGGCCGGTGTGGTGATCGAGGCGGCGGCCCCGATCATCCGCGCCAACCTCGACTCCTTGCCGGAACTGCCCGCGCAGCTGAGCGCGGCCGGGCTCGCACCCGAACGCCTATGGCTGCGCCTGCTGTGGCGTAGCCCCGCCCCCGATGCTCTGGCGCCGCTGCCATCCATGCTGGTGACCGCGGCCCGCCTGGTGGACCAAGCCCGGGCCCATGCCCTGCCCATCTCCCTCGATCCCGCGACCTTCCTGCCACCCTGCCTGTTCGACCGCCCCGCACGCGTGGCCTCCATCTACGCGCTCACGGCCGGCGGTGCTGAGCGCGAGGGCTACGCCCAAGCGCCAGCCTGTGCTGCGTGCACGCTCCGCGACCGCTGCCCGGGCCTGCCGAACGACCTACCGCCCGCTCTGTCAGCCAATAGGTCACCCGATCGGCCACCCGCCAGATCCGCTGTCCGCCCCCGCCCCATCGCCAACGATCGCCTCCGTCGGCGCCTGACCGTGATCGCCTCGCCTCGCGAGCAGATCGAGCGTGAGCTGGTCACCCGCGAGCTGCACCGCGGCCCCGACGGCCGAACGATTCCCTCCCACATCGTGCGGATCGGCTTTCGCTGCAACCAAGCCTGCCACTTCTGCTTCGTGTCCACGCACCTGCCCGCGCCCCCAGTCGCCCACGTAGAGGCAGCGATCGACGAGATCGCCAAACTCCGGGGGATCTTGGTGCTCTCGGGCGGGGAGCCCACCCTCGATCCCCGACTGGCCGACTACGTACGCCGGGGCAAGGCCCGCGGCGTACGAGCCGTGGAGCTACAGACCAACGCCACCCGCCTGGGCGACCCCGAGCGCTGCCGCGAGCTGGCCCGCGCCGGGGTCGACACCGTGTTCGTCTCGCTGCACGGGGCCACGGCGGCGGTGAGCGACCGGGTCACCGACGCCCCAAAGACCTTCGAGCTCACCCTCGCCGGCCTCGACGAGCTGGCGACCACGACGATCGAGGTGCGGATCAACTTCGTGCTGTGCGAGCTCAACCGCCACGAGTTCCCCGCCTTCATCGACCTGGTGAGCCGCCGCTGGCCGCGGGCGACGGTGACCGTCTCGTTCGTGGGCATGTCCACCGACCTGGTCCCCCGTGAGCCCTGGCTCGTCCCCCGGTACCGCGACGTGATCCCGGCGCTGCGCGAGGGGCTGGCCCGCGCCCGCGACCGGGGCGTTTTGGTGGGGGGGTTCGACTCCATGTGCGGCCTGCCGCTTTGCCTGGTGCCGGACGACCTGCGCCCCTTCTTTTCCCTGGCCGAGGTGCCCGAAGGCTACGATCGCGGCGAGATGGTCAAACCCGCCCCCTGCGCGGGATGTGTGCTACAAAGCCGCTGTTTCGGCCTCCGCCGCGGCTACGCTCGGATGTACGGCTGGGACGAGCTGTCACCCGTCACCACGCCCCCCGCCGACCCATGACCGCCCGTCGCCCCTCGCCCCCGCTCGGCCTGCTCGGCCTACTCGGTCTACTCGCTACACCCGCCCTGACCCTCGCGGCCTGTGGTGGTGAGCAGACCCCTGCTCCGACCGAGAAGAAGAAACCCGAGGTCGAGGCCAAGCCTACGCCCGCCCCGCCGGCGGTCAGCGCCAGCACCAGCGGGAGCACGGGGGGCACCACCATCGAGGATCCCTTCGCCACCGACGGCTGGGTCGACGATGAGACCGACACGGAGGGTGCAGCCACCATGGGCCTGCCCACCGCGACCGGAGACACCGGCGAAGAGGCCACGACCCCCGTGTTCGCCGGCCCCTGCTTCGTGCGGTGGAGCAAGGGTCCGATCCTCCGCTTCCGCTACGACGACGACGGCAAGGGCGGCCGGCTGTGGATCGACGGCGATAACAACGGCAAGGCCGATGTCTGCGCCCGCTTTTGGACCAAGGACGACCGCACCGACAAGATCTCGGTCAACGAGGGCTGCGACAAGTCCACCGACGCGATCATCACCCCCACGTACGAGGAGGGGACCAACGTGGCGACCGCGTCCTACACCGACAAGCGCGGCGAGACCGAGTCCTCGCACGAGATCACCCTCATTACCCTGCCCGCGTTCACCGGGATCGCTCCGGGCTACCCGCTCTACGCCGCCCGCGACCAGGTCGATCTCAAGCTCACCAAGGGTCAGGTCACCCGAGCCACCGTCAAGACCCCCATCGAGGGCCCTCCGGTCAAGGTCACGCTCAAGTACGACGGCGAGGGCCGGGTCACCCGGATCGACGAGGACCACGAGGCCGACGGCAAGGTCGATCGACGCTTCGACTACCGCTACGACGAGGTCGGCAACGTGATCGGGATGACCCTGACCGAGACCGACTACAGCGAAGGCAAGCGCAACAAGAGCAAGAAAAAGGCCAAGCTCGGCTATAGCTGCTGGGCCAAGGAGTAGACCCTCCCGGTCATCCCCTCCCCTGCGGTCCGCGCCGCCCGGGTTTGCCCCCATTGCGCCCGACCCGGTCATCGGTCAACGTAGAAGCGTGCGGAGCATGCGGGGGCTCGGTGGGGTACTGACGGTCGCGAGCCTCGTCGTCGCCAGCGGCTGCGGGCGCGGACCCTTTTGGGAGTTTCCCGTCCCGCTGGAGCAACGCGAGCGCTGCTCGTCGGTCGACTTCCTGTTCGTGATCGACAACTCCGAGAGCATGGAGCTCCACCAGCAAAACCTCCGCGCCAGCTTCGACCCGTTCATCGAGGGCATTCGCTACTCCCTGGGCGACGTGGACGACTTCCACGTGGGCATCGTGACCAGCGACGCCTACCGAGACAACGCCTCCAGCTGCCGCGCCCTGGGGGCTCTGGTCACCTCGGTCGACGGTCCCGGCGCCAATCGGATCGAGTGCGGCCCCTTCGAAGAGGGGCACCGCTACATGACCGAAAAGGACGACCTGGTGGCGACCTTCAACTGCACCGCCGCGGTCGGCACCCGGGGCAATCGAGAAGAGCGTCCGATGGACGCCATGACCAACGCGATCCAGTCCGGGTCTGGCGACGACTGGTACGAGGAGTGCAACGGAGGCTTCATCCGCGACGACGGCTTGCTGGTCAGCGTGATCATCACCGACGAAGCCGACGGGGAGTTCGTGCCCGGAACCGAGCCGCTGTCCCAGCCCGACGATTGGTTCGCCGCCGTCGAACAGGTCAAGGGGACCGAGCAAAACGCGGTGATCGTCTCGCTCATCAACGGCGTGACCGACAGCTGCCCGGTCACCAACCCCGCGTTCGACGGCACGAAGATCGCCGAGTTCACCGATCGCTTCACCCACGGCTTCGTGGGAGGAGTCTGCGAGCCGGACTATGGGAGGATCTTCAACCAGGCGGTCGACGAGATCGACCAGGCCTGCACCGATTACGTGGTGCAGACCGAGCGCGCCCGCTGAGGCCGCCGCCGCTTGGCGCCGAGCCGGGCCGGCTCACGCCCCGGAGGCACGCTCGAGCGTGCAGATCGCAAACGGGTACGCGTGTCGCTCGTCAGCGGGGTGCTCTTGGCGATCGACCTCGACCCACGCCGCGGCGTCGTACTCGGGAAAGACCACGTCACCGGGCACGGCCGCCTCCACCCGGGTCAGGAGCAGGCGATCGGCATAAGGCAGGGCCAGCGCGTAGATCTCGGCGCCGCCGATGACGAAGAGCTCGGAGTCGCCGGCTGCTTCCACGCGCTCGAGCGCCTCGGCGAGCCCGTGGGCCACGACCGCTTCGAGGATCCGTGCGTCCCGGTCCCGGGTCAACACCACCATCGTCCGACCCGGCAGCGGCCGACCGATCGACGCCCAAGTCTTGCGTCCCATCAACAGGTGATGCCCCATGGTCGTGCGCTTGAAGAACCGCATGTCGGCCGGCAACCGCCACGGAAGGCCCCCGTCGCGGCCGATCACCCGATTGGTCGCCACCGCCGCGATGATGCTGACCCGCACAGACCCCCTCAGACCGCCACCGGCGCCTTGATCGACGGGTGTGGATCGTAGCCCCGCAGCTCGAAGTCCTCGTAGCGAAAGTCGAAGATCGACGCGGGCCGGCGCCCGATCTGCATGGTGGGGGCCGACCGAGGCTCGCGCGTAAGCTGGATCCGCGCCTGATCTACATGGTTGGAGTAGAGATGCGCATCCCCGAAGGTGTGGATGAACTCACCGGGCTGAAGACCGGTGACCCGGGCGATCATCATTGTCAGCAGCGCGTACGAGGCGATGTTGAAGGGCACCCCCAACAAGACGTCGGCGCTGCGCTGATAGAGCTGGCACGACAGCCGCCCCCGCGCCACGTAGAACTGGAACAGGCAGTGACACGGCGCGAGCGCCATGCGAGGCAGATCGGCGGGGTTCCAGGCGCTGACCACGATCCGTCGCGAGTCGGGGTCGTGCTCGATGAGGTCGATCGCCTGGGCAATCTGATCGATCGAGCCCCCGTCGGGCGTCGGCCACGAGCGCCACTGGTGACCGTAGATCGGCCCCAGGTCGCCGCGCTCGTCGGCCCATTCGTCCCAGATGCTGACCCCGTGCTGGTGGAGGTACTCGACGTTGGTGTCCCCGCGCAGAAACCAGAGCAGCTCGTGGATAATGGAGCGCAGGTGCAGCTTCTTGGTGGTGACCAGGGGAAAGCCCGCGCCGAGATCGAAGCGCAGCTGCCGGCCGAACACGCTGCGCGTTCCGGTCCCCGTACGATCATCCTTGGGGATCCCCTGCTCGAGGATCTCCCCGAGCAGATCGAGATACTGCCGCATAGCGGCAGGCTACCTCGGTCGCGGCCCGCTGTCTGCGGGACTCGGCGCGAGGGCCCTTGCACGTGATCGCAGGCTCAGCCGCCCGTGCTCGAGCCGTGGCCCCCGGACGAGCCGTGGCCGGACGAGCCATGGCCGGACGAGCCATGGTCCCCGGACGACCCATGGCCCCCGGACGAGTCGTGCTCCGAATCGTGGTCGTGCTCCGAATCGTGCTCGTGCTCCGAATCGTGCTCGTGCTCCGAATCGTGCTCGTGCTCCGAGTCGTGCTCGTGCTCATGGTCTTCCTGGCACGAGCTCTGGCCGTCGTGCTCGTCACAGATGAGACCGGAGGCGCAGTCCGAGTCCTCGTTGCATGGAGCGCCGACGTCCCCTCCATCGTCGCTACAGGATACGAAAGACGCGGCGAACCCGAGGGCCAGAGGCAAGAGCAATGAGTGCGAACGCATGGGCCAAGGGTTAGAGAGATCGTCCCGCATTCGGAAGTGACCGATTGTCGCATGGCTCCCGGCGCCCTACTCTGACAAGCGCCGAGCTAGCGACTGATGCTCCTCATAGGGTGGGCCTTCGGGAGGGGGGCCTTCGGGCTCCGACGCCGAGCCCGAGCTAGGGTCGAGCCCCTGGGCCACGGCTTGCTCCAGGCTCAGCACCAGGCCCGAAGATGGACCGTCTGGACCCGAGGATGGACCGTCTGGACCCGACGGGCCCGATGGATCCAGCGCATCCGCACGCCCCGGCCCCCGCGCATAGCGCTCCTTGAGCGCGACCACCCGCTCGATCGCCCGCTCCACCCGGCCGTCGGGCGATCGCTCCAGCCGCTGCAGCACCTCCTGCCGCAGGCTGGCGTCGCGACACACGAGCAACGCGTCGACTCCCGCCTCCAGGGCCCCTTGCACCAGCTGCGGCGGCCGATAGTGGTCGGCCACCGCCTTCATCTCGAGATCGTCGGAGAACACCACCCCGTCGTAGCCGAGCTCCTCGCGCAACAGTGCCATCACGTCGGGCGAGAGCGTGGCCGGGCGCCGCGGATCGATCGCCGAAAAGACCACGTGGGCGGTCATGATGCTGGCAACGCCCGCCTCGATCGCGGCGGCGAAGGGCCGAAGCTCCACCTCGCGCAAGCGGTCTAGATCGTGGGGCAGGCGCGGCAGGCCGAGGTGACTGTCGAGATCGGTATCGCCGTGGCCGGGGAAGTGCTTGGCACAGGCCGCCACCCCAGCCGCCTGGAGCGCTTCGATGACTGGCCTCACGTGGCGGGCGACCCGGGCCGGATCCCGCCCGAAGCTGCGGTCACCGATCACCGGATTGTCGGGGTTGGTATCGACGTCGACGACCGGCGCAAAGTCGACGAAGATCCCCAGATCGGCCAGCTCCCGAGCCACCGCCTGCGCGAACGCTCGGGTGTCCTCGGGCTCGTCTCGGTCACCCAGCCGCCGCATGGGGGGCCATTCGGTCCAGGGATCGCGCAATCGCTGCACACGGCCGCCCTCTTGGTCGATCGCCAACAGCGGCGGCAGATCGTCGGGCGCCGCGGCTCGGATCTCGTCGGTCAACGCACGCAGCTGGTCGGGCGACTCGACATTCCGTGAAAAGAGCACAACCCCGCCTACACGTCCGTGGGCCAACAATGCGGCGAGATCGGCGGGGAGGGTCGTCCCCGTAAAGCCCGCAAACAAGAGCTGGCCCGGCTGCCACCACGAGGTCATGGACGGCAGCTTGCCATCATCGTCGCCAAGCCGTCATCATCGGCCCGCCTGATTCCTGGGGGGGATGATCATGAAGACGATGAAGATCTCGCGATGGTGGACCATGGGGCTGGCCGTGCTCGGATGGCCGCTGCTGCTGAACACGACGGCCTGTGGCGGGAGCGAGAGCCGAGATCCCTTCGCGACCGCGGCTTCGTCGGTCACCCTGGGCAACAACACGGCGACCATGGGCACCGCGACGGATGACCCGACCATGGGCGCCGACGAGACCATGGGCGGGCCCAAGCTCGACCTCGAGAACGACGACAGCAACCCGATCGACACCGGCAACGAGTGCGCCGAGGTCTCCGATATGACCGAGGTGGGGATCCAGCCCGCCGACATCCTGGTGGTGGTCGACAACTCGGGCTCCATGACCCTCGAAGCCGGCTTCGTTCAGCAGAACATGAACGCGTTCTCGGGTCAGATCATCCTGGCCAACATCGATGCCCGCGTGGTGTTGATCTCGGGCAACGAAACCGGCTTTGGCGATGCGGGGATCTGCATGCCCGCGCCGCTGGGCTCGGGCTCGTGCCCCAACGACGACAACCTGCCGGGCTTCTTGCACATCGACGACGAGGTCGGCAGCAGCAACAGCCTGCAGAAGATCATGGAGCACTCGGCCGAGTGGCTGGCGCAGTTCCGTCCCACCGCCGCCAAGCACGTCATCGTGGTCAGCGACGATGACTCGGCCCTGTCCGCCAACGACTTCGACCAGATGTTCCGGGCGCTCGACCCCAGCCTGCAGGACTACACCTTCCACGCGATCGTCGCCCCGGAGGATCCCGATCCCTTCGATTGTCTCGCGGGATCCCAGTGCTGCGACGAGATGTTCTTTCCGATCTCCGCCGACATCGGCCAGGTCTATCTCGACCTCATCGCCCTGACCGGCGGCGTGTTCGGCAACCTGTGCCTGCAGGACTTCGCCCCCGTGTTCGATCAGGTCTCGATGGAGGTGGTCGGCGGGGCCACCCTGGCCTGCGAGTACCAGATCCCGCCGCCCCCCGATGGTGAGACCTTCGACCCCGGCCAGGTCAACGTGGAGTTCGAGGACGGCATGGGCAACCTCCTCGAGGTCGGCGGGGTCGCGACCGCGGCCGATTGCGCCGGAGTCATGAACGGCTGGTACTACGACAACCCCGACATGCCCACGCAGATCATCGTGTGCCCCCAGACCTGCGACCAGATCCAGGGCTTCGTCAACGCCAGCGTGAGCATCAAGTTCGGCTGCGCGACGATTCCGGCCGGCTGAGCCCGGCCGGATGCGCCCGGCCGGATGCGCCCGGCCGGCTGAGCCCGGCCGGATGCGCCCCGATCAGTGGTGAACCTGACCGTGGAGTCGGGACCGCCACCGCTCGTAGGTGGTGGCTTCGATCGCCAGCCCGTCGCGGATCCGCTCTAGACCGCCGGTGATCGACTCGAGCACCCAGGAATCGGGCTCCATCGCCCGCAGACGCTCGATCGCTGCGAAGCCTCGCTGTTGGTCATTGACCGCGAAGCACGCCGAGGCCAGCGAGGCATACGCCCACAGGCTCTGTTCGTGGCCCTTGTCGATGAACTCCCGGGATTTCTCGAACGCCGCGAGGGCCTGCTGGGTCTCGCCGAGCAGCAAGCAGAGCTGGCCGACGTTGTCGGCCATATAGTAGCTCCGTTGCCCGACCCGCTCGCTCGCCTCGAGCGCGGCCGCGTAGGCATCGCGAGCGCGGACCAGATCGTCCTGGAAGCCGTTTCGTTTCCACCGGTCCCGATAGAAGCGACCCAAGAGGCCCGCGATCTCGGGGTTGGTGGTCCCCGCCTGAGGATCGAGCCGCTCGATGTCCGCGATGATCTGGCTCGCATCGTCGAGGCGCTGGGCTTGCAGATACGCGAGCCCCAGCTTGTGCAGGATGAACAGATCCTTGTCGTTGCTCAGGGTAAAGGCCTTCCTGAGCTCGTCGACCGCTCGCTCGGGCTGATTGCCGTCCATGTACATCTCGCCCAGGCGCCGATGCAGCCGAAGGTCGAGCAGGGCGTCACGGTTGGTCTCGGACGTGAAGGCCCGCAGGATCGCTCGGTGGTAGTGACCGACCTCGGCCGACCGCTTCTGCGCGCGCAGATCGTCGAGCCGGTCCAGCCACTCGGCAACCGCGGGCTCGCTCAGCGGCAGCGGACGCTCGCTCAGCACCTCTTTGAGCTTCTCGAGGTAGCTGGCGACCTTGGGGGGAAACACGTCAGGCATGAACCGGGCCGGTACGACAAACCCCAGCCTCTCGTTGATCATCTCGACCAATGGCTTGATCGCCTCACTGTCACCATAGACCGCATGGAGCGACCTAAGCGGTGACGGGATCTGCTCGATCTGGATCCCGACCAAGATCGGGACCACCGCGAACCGGCGCTCCATGTCCTCGGCACCCGGGCTAGCGTTCGCCAGCGAGACCCCGGTGACCGCCCCCGTCTCCCACAGCAGCCACGGCTTGCGCACGGACTCGGCGGTGAGCAACACAAAGGTCAGATCACTGTCCCGCACCTGCCCCTGGATCCACGACAGCCACGCATCCCCCGGACCCACCCCTTCGCCGCGAGTGGAACTCGACGAGTACCTGAGCTCTACGCGCTCGTCGAAGAGCTCCTTGAGAAGACCGCGTAGAGCATCGACGATGGGTCGATCGACGTGGGTGTGGCTGACGAAGATGTTCATCGGCGGGGGCACCTGGCAAACGAGCGGCTCCTTATGGTTATGTGCGCTCAAGCCCCGATTCCGTCGTGCGATCGATCCGAAAATCCCCTCGTGAATCCATCCCCGCGCTCCCGACCTCGGCCGGATCTGCCCTCGTCGAGGGATGCTCCCCATCGAAAATTCCTCTGGTAAACAGTATTTCGGATCAAATATCTGTTATTTCTTTCATTGATAGCTATCATAGGTTAAATTACTATCGTTCGTTTTCGCTCATGAGACACCGCTTGCTCCTATGCATCCCGGTCCTGGCCGCGGCCTGCCTCGGGCGCCCCTTGGTCGATCTACCCGACGACGATGGGGGATCGACCGGCCGTCCCGATGGGGCCACGACCCTCCCGCCGATCTCGACCACCGCAATGTCGACCACCGCGGATCCCGACGGCGGCCCGAGCTCGGGAGCAAGCACCGACGCGCCGAGCGACTCGAGCTCGAGCACCGGCGGCCTGGGTGAAGGCGAAGAATGCGAGCTCGAAGGACTGGACGAGTGCGGGCCGGGCCTCAAGTGTATGCCGTACTCCATCGACGCATCCAACTGGCCCAACGCCGCGGCCTGCTTCCCCATCGACCCCGACGCGGTCGATCTATACGAGCCTTGCGTGTGGCACGACCATCCCTGGAGCGGCTACGACAACTGCGGCGATCATGCCTTTTGCGAGGACTTCGACGCCGACGGCACGGGCGAGTGCATGGGCCTGTGCATCTGGAACGGCGACGGCTTCGACGACTTTTCTTGCGAGGACCCGGCGGCCGTGGGCAATTGGGGTTGCCAGGAGTGTTTTTGCATGTGCCGGGTCGGCTGCAACCCACTCGCGTCGGATTGCGCGGAGGACGAGGTCTGTGTGACCTACCACGGTCCGCCGTTCTTGTGCGCCCCAGATGCATCGGGCGAGCAGGGGGCCCACGGGGATCCCTGTGAGTTCGTCAATGTGTGTGACCCTGGGCTGGCCTGCATCGAGCCCACGCGCGTACCGGGCGGCTGCGGCGAGCAGAGCCTCGGCTGTTGCTCGACCTTCTGCGACATCACCCAGCCCAACACCTGCCCGGGCGCGGCCATGGGCGAGATCTGCGAGCCCTGGTTCGTCCCCGACGAGGCTCCCGCTGGCC
>JBCCWC010000272.1:0-16968 GCA_039194325.1 Myxococcota bacterium | reverse complement strand
GTTTTGTGTTGTGGGGTGGGGGGGGGGGGTTGGGTTGCGGGGTTGGGCCGCGGGGCTGGTCGGGAGGGTCGAACGAGCCACGTAGGGCTGGGTGAGCCCCGTTTCTCGATTCAAGGCGTTTCGAGGGCCTTGGTGGGCTTTCGAAGCTATGGGAGATCGCGGTGGTCCGCGCATGTCTCGTACGGACCATGGTAGTGTCGCTCCGGCTGGAACTATGCGACTCGACCGAATCGAGCTGAAGAATTTCCGGGGATTCGAGCACTTCGAGCTGGAGCTGCACCCGCGCTTCACGCTACTCATCGGGGGCAACGGCTCGGGCAAGACCAATGCACTCGAGGGCTTGGCGGTAGGGCTGGGCGAGTGGATCCGGTCCGGGATCGAGCGGGCGACCCGTGAGAACCGACGGGTCGAGCAGCACGACATCCGCCTGGAGCGGATCGAGTACGAGGGAGCCCTGGGCCTGGAGCCTCGCATCCCGATGCACATTCGTATCGCCGGGCAGTTTGGGCCCGATCCGATCTCGTGGTCGGTGAGCGTGCGCGGTGACGAAGCTGCGTCTGAAGATATCCCCGAACGGGGGGAGCGGACGGTCGTGCCCAGCACGTATGCGGGATCCCACCTGGCGACCGTGCTGCTGACCCATCCCGACGGGAGGCCCGAGGAGGGTCACCTGGATGACTATCCCCTGGTCGCCTACTACGGCACCGAGCGACTGTGGAGCGAGCGTGACGAGTTCGGGGATACGCCCCCGGTCCGCGAAGAGTCTCACTTGGGCTCGCGGCGGCGGGGCTACCACTCCGCGCTCGCGTCCAAGGTCAGCGGCGAGCTGTTTCCCTCGTGGATGGCTTGGCGTACTCAGGTCGAGCTGCAGCGGCTGGCGTCCTTGGTCAAGGCCAATCGGGTCCCGCAGTCCGTGCCTCGTGATCCCCTCCTCGAGGCGGTCGAGACGGCGATTGTGGGCTGCATCGAGGGTGCCCGTCGCTTCTTCTTCGACGTCAGCTACCAAGAGCTGCGCCTCGAGCTCGCAGACGGCCAGCTGATCCCCTTTTCGCGGCTCTCCGACGGCTATCGCAACCTCATCGCCATGGTCGCCGACATCGCCTGGCGGGCGGCGCAGCTCAACCCTCACCACGGGGCCAATGCGGCCCGCGAGGCCACCGGGGTCGTGCTCATCGACGAGCTCGAGCTGCACCTGCACCCCGCTTGGCAGCGGCGGGTGATCGACGATCTGCTCGCGGCGTTCCCCAAGCTGCAGTTCGTGGCCACGACCCACTCGCCGCAGATCATCGCTTCGGCCCGGCTGGAGTACATGTGGCTGCTGTACGAGGGCAATGCGCAGCGTCCGGGGCCGATCCACGGCAAGGACAGCAACGCGATCCTCCGCGACATCATGGGGGTACCCGAGCGGCCCGCGTGGATGAAAGATCGGCTGGATCGGCTCGCGCGGCTCATCGAGGGCGGGGAGGCGGCCGAAGCCAAGACATTGCTGACCGAGATCCAGATGGATCTGGGCGACGACGATCCGACCGTCGCGGGTCTGCAGTGGGAGCTCCACGACCTCGAGCACCAAGGCGGGGAAGCACGGCCCAAGGACTCCTGAGCCGCGAGTCCCTCAGTCGGCCTCGAGGTCCACGTACTCGAGCCGGGGGAACCGTTCCTCCAGCTTGGCTTCGATCTGGTCGACCTCGCGGCCGAGCTCGTCGAGCAATTGCTCCCCGAAATCTCGGGCGAAGCGCTCGCGCTGCTCGGCGTCGGCAAGCTCCGTGTGTCGCTCGTGGACCAGATGCGCGAGGCGGGCGCCGAGCACCCGGCCGTCGAAGTCGAGATCGGCCTGGAAACGAAAGCGATCCGCGCCCACGATGCGGGTGCGGACATGGCGAACCCGCTGAACCTCGGGGAGTTTTTGCAAGAACGTCTCGACCTCGGCCTGCAGCGACCGGGGGATCGCGGGGCCCAGCAGCAACGAGCGATTGCGGATCCCCAGCCACACCGCCACCGCGCCGAGCAGCAGCCCGATCATGATGGCTCCTACCGCGTCGAACACCGGGTTGCCGGTCAGCTGGGCCAGGCCGATCCCTGCGAACGCGATCAGCACCCCCACGCAGGCGACGGAGTCCTCGAGCAGCACCGCCGCGGCGGTGGGATCGGTGGTGCTGCGCAGGTAGGCCCCGATGCTCTGGTCGCCCTTGTTCTTCCATACGACCCGGGCCGCCGACAGCAGCACGAAGCCCTCCACCACCAACGAGATCGCCAGGACGACCAGCGGCAGCCACGACGTCGACACCTCGGGGGGATCGAGCAGGTCGTGGATCCCGTGATAGACGGTCACCCCGCAGCCGAGCACGAAGATCCCCACCGCCGACAGTAGGGAGTAGAGGTAGCGGTCGGCCCCGTAGCCATAGGGGAACAGGGCGTCGGCCGGGCGCTCGCTTTGCTGGATCCCCAAAAAGAGCAGGCCCTGGTTGACGGTATCGGCCAGCGAGTGGATCGCCTCCGAGAACATCGCGCCCGAGCCGGAGAACGCGAACGCGCCGAACTTGATGATCGTCAGCGCCCCGTTGCCCAGCAGCGCCCCCAGCACCGCCCCTTTGGAAGAACTGGCCACGCTCGTGCGATTACGTCGTCGGCGGGGTGGGGGTCAAGCGCTCCGCGTTGGCTGTAAGCGCCCGCGCCAGGTCGGCGTTCGGGGGCCGCCATGCGACCGAACCGTCCCTTGCTCCTGCTCCTTGCCTTCTTTGTCGTCTCGTTGCCCGCCTCGGCCCATGCCAGCCTGCAGATCGCTGGCGGCAAGGCCACGCGGGAGAAACGACAAAAGAGGGAGACGCTGCCGCGCAAGGGGATCTACCTGGCAGGATCGCTCAGCCCGGGCGCGGCCGGCCACGGCGGCGCCACGGTCCCGGTGCTGCGCAACCAGTGGGAGATCGGCGCGGGGGTGAGCGATCACTTCACCCTGGGGGTCTCTTTGGGGGGCAGCGCCTACGTCGGGCGCGAGCCCAAGGCTTTCAATGCGGATCTGGTCGCCCACCGCTTCATCGGCAAGGGCGTGTTCTTGCGGGGGGCCCTGGGGGTGACCAGCCGGGCGCCGTCGTTCACTCGCCTGCTTACCAAGCCGGCGGTGGGTGGGGCGGCTGGCCTGGGCTACGAGTTCCGCGTGTTCGAGCGGATCGGCGTGGGCCTGAGCATGGACTACGACCTGCGGGTCAGGGTCGACGCTCAGCTCGCCCACACCGTGGTCGCGGGGCTGCGCTTTGCGGTCTACCTCAATAAGAAGCGCTAGATGAGCGCTGAATCCGCCAGGCGCTGAAGTCGTAAGCGCCAAGGGCGCAAAAAGAAGACCGTGGCCCCGTCCACCCCCCCGGTGACCGGGACCACGGCCTTGCCTCAATGTCCCGATCGTCAGACACCCCCTCGGTCCTTCTTTCCGAGGGGGGTCGATATTTTTTTTGAGAAGGTCGATGACCGGGTGGATTGTGGTCTGGAGTACGGTCAAGAGCGGACGCATAAAGAGCGAGACTCGAATTCATGACCCGGTCGGCTGGCCGGTTCAGCTTGTTGGTGTTCTCGTTCGACCCGCGTGGGGCTTTGGTGCGTGGGCGGTTGGGGTGGGTTGTTAGAGTGATGTGCGTGGGGAGCCGGCTTTTGGTGGCGTTGCTAGGGCCGGCGATCGTGGTGGTGGGGTGTGGTGACCCCGAGAGGCAGCCCTGTGTCGAGCGCGACGGAGCGTCACCGGAACTGCCGCGGGTATCGCTGAGCGTGCGGTCTGGTGAGATCTCGGCCGAGGTCGCGGACTCCGAGCAAGAGCGCCAGACGGCCTGGGCCGAGCGCCGCTGCGATCTCGACGCGCTGTTGTGGGTTCCCGATGAGGTTGGGCCGGTCTCGGTCTCGCTGTGCGAAGTGGTGGTGGCCGTCGATCTCGCCTTCTTGCGGGACGGTCGGGTCGTGACGATGGAGCGGGACCGCGCGCCATGCCGTACCTCGTGTGAAGACTGTCCCGCCTACAGCGGCGACCCGGGGTCCGAGTTCGATGCCGTGCTGTGGTTGTTGGCCGGCGAGATCGAGATCGAGGTGGGGGACGAGGTCGTAGGGCTCGAGGCCGTCGACCTGCCGACGGCGGGATCGTCGACCTCGGCCGATCGCTGAGTGGCCCAAGCACGGCGAGCCGCGCTACGCGTCGTTCGAATCGGCTCCAGTGGCGCGAACGATCGGGTCCATGCATCGCGAAACGCCGCCGCGACCGCGGCGCCGGAGCGACGCGCTCGTTGGTCTCGTGGGTGGGTGTTGGTGTTCGCCCGTGGGTCAGGGCGAACGTGGTCGTGGGTGGGCGTACAGAGGTCGTTGCCCACTTGCAGCACGACTTGTGGACTCGTCGATCGGTCGAGCGGGGATCGAGCATCGATCGCGCATCGATCGCATCGAGCCATCCCTTTGGTCTTGTCGATGGGTAGCTATCGAACAGTGACTACGGCAAGATGGTGTCGGGGAGTATGTGGACGTGAACCTTGGATTTGCCCTGTTGTTGAGCGCGATGCCGCCGGGCGAGGTCGTTGCGCCCGTACCCCCGGGAACGGTCGCGCCCGGTCCCTCGGCGCCAGCTCCTGGAACGGTTGCTCCGCCTCCGGGGTCGGGGTCGAGCCCCGGTGCTCCGCCGCCCGGCGGTGCGGTGCCTCCCTTGGGTGGAGTGACGCCGCCGGCCGAGGTGGTGCCTCCTTCGGGGGCAGCGAGTCCCCCGGTTGCTGCGTCACCCGACGAGGCCGAGGTGCCGACCGAGCCGATCTACGTCAACTACGCCAATTCCTGGGAAGAAGATCCTCCCTCGCCCTCCTCGTCCACGGTGGTGGTCACCCAGGTGGTGCACCCGCCTGCTGCCCCACCGCCGCCGATCCCCGAAGAGCCGCCGCCGGTCGAGCGGCCGCGGTCGCACGGCTTTTTGGGGATGTCGGTGCGGGGCACCACCAGCAACTACGCCCCGAGCGTCCTCTTGGGGGGGCGCCTGGGCTACACGTTCCGCGAGCGCTTCACGATCGGCGGGGCGTTCCATTCGCTCACCGCCCGCTACCGGGGAGCGATCCGCGATGTCGACGGCAGGCAGCTGGGCCTGCGCATGTCCTACGGCGGCGTGCTCTTGGGCTGGCGACTCTACGCGGGTCGCGTGGTGCACCTGGGCGTGGAGACCCTCGCAGGGGCCGGGGCCGCCTGCATCTCTCGCGACCCGAAGTCCGTCGGTCGGGCGCGCTGCCTGGAGAAGGTCGGCCTGGTCTCGGTGGAGCCGGGGGTACAGCTGGCGTTTGTGGTCAGCGACTGGACCCGGCTGGGCTTGACCGCGGGCTATCGCTTCGTCACCCGCGAGGCCTGGCGCGCGCCCAACGACTTCACGCTCTCGGGGGCCTACGTGGGGCTCAGCCTCGATTTTGGTCCGTTCCGAGTGTCTCGCCGTGGGTGCAGCCTTTCGGCGCCCTCCGGGTCCTGAGCCGTCGCCCCGGGCCGATCGGCCCGAGGCGAGCGGGGTCTACTCTCGGTTGGGGACCGAGGCCGTGCCCGCGGATATGTTGTAGCCGTAGAGCGACGGGTACCGGTGCTGCCAGCTGATGTTCCCCTGCGGGTCGTAGCTGAGCACCAGGCCCTCGTAGCTGTCCATCTGCCCCGCGGGGTAGGTCAAGCGATTGCTGGCCTGCATCTCGGTGGGGGCGACCACGTAGCAGCCGGTCAGGCGGGCGAAGCTGGCGATGAAGACGTGGCCGTCGCCATTGTTGAGGCCCATCTGTCGCAGGGCGGCTCCGTCGCCGTGGGTGGCCGTCTGTGGCCCCGTGATCCGAGCCACCAGGCAGCCGCGGAACCAGATCTTGTGGACCTTGCCCTTGATGGCGGCAAAGGGAGCCATGGTGCTCGAGCTGAGCCCCACGCCCAGCTGGAAGAACGCGGGGCTGCCGTGGGCGGTGAACACCAGGTTGGCCAGCGTGCCGCCCGGTGCGTTTTGGGCGGCCCGCAGGACCATGTCGACCATGCTCTGGATGCTGGTGTTATTTTGGACGGTCTTGGTGACGTCCATGCGGTAGCTGACGGCGGCCCGGCTATCGTTGAGGACCATGGAGGGGGACGAGACAGTGATCATGGGGGGCGATCCTTGGGGGCAATGAGACGAGTAACGAGACACCAGCCGCGAACAAACCGGCAGCAGCGGCTACGGGCGGTCGCGGACGGCATCGAACAACAGCGAACGACGAATACGACTCAAACCTACATGCCACTATTCCAATCGACCAATCCGAGAGGATCCAAACTCCCGTTCGATGGTCTTCGCCGGGGGCTTGGGCGGTCGCGCGGGTGCGTGCGTCGTGCCCTGCATGCAGACCTGCGCAGCATGCGAGTCGGTCTCACTGGTGCATATCGGCCTTCTTCGCGCGACCGTGAACGTCGGTGTTGTCCAAGCCTGCGGGCCGTCGAACAAAAAATTGAATCTCGGTGCTCGTGATTCGTGACCTCTCAATGGGTGAGGACGACTCATGGCCCTCCGAGTCCCGAGTCGTCGCCCCGGCCGATCGTCCGGGGCGCACCATCGCGGGCGACGGCCTACTCCTGATTGGGGACCCGGGCCGTACGCGCAGCCGTGTTGTAGTCGTAGAGCGACGGATATCGTTGCTCCCAGCTGATGTTGCCCTGCGGGTCGTAGCTGAGCACCAACCCTTCGTAGCTGTCCATCTGCCCCGCAGGGTAGAACTCCCGGTTGCTGCCCTGCATCTCCGTGGGGGCCACCACGTAGCATCCGGTCAGCCGGGCAAAGCTGGCGACGAACACGTGGCCGTCGCCGCTGGTGACTTTCATGGCGTTCAGGGCCGCGCCGTCGCCATGGCTCTCCGTGTGCGGCCCGGCGATGCGGGCGACCAGGCAGCCACGGAACCAGATCTTGTCGACCTTGCCCTTGATGTCGGCGAAGGGAGCCATCGTCCTTGCGTTGAGCCCTACGCCGAGCTGGAAGAAGGCAGGGCTGCCGTGGGCGGTAAGCACCAGGTTGGCCAGCGTACCGTCGCGGGTGTCCTCGGCGGCCCTCGAGATCATGTCGACCATGCGCTGGATGCTGGTGTTGTTGTGGACGGTGGCGGTGACGTCCATGCGGTAGTTGACGACGGCCCGGCTATCGTTGAGGACCATGGAGGGGGACGAGACTGTAATCATTGGGGGCTATCCTTGGTTGCGGGCACACGAGCGTGATGTCCGACGCCTTGGGTGACCTTCACGGTTTCTCGCGGTCGATCGGATCGGAGATCGCCCGCGGTGAACGTGGTGCCCTGCGCTACGTCTCGTGGCGTGGAAGAACGCCCGGCCGAGCCGCGCGCGGCCGGGCGCTGACGTCCGCAGTGCGAGTCTTTAGAGCCGAACGCAGCGCGTCGTGCCTGGTGGCGGCTAGGGGACGAGTAGATCCTCGGAGCCCGCTGTCGGCACGAGCTCGGCATAAAGGCGTGCGACCGCGGCGGCTCGACGCTCGAGGACCCGCCGCTGGTTGAGGTAGCCCTTGTCGGTCGTCTCCCCCGCGTCGAGCGAGGGGGGCTCGGTCTGCAACAGCGCGCGACGGATCGCCATGCTCGAGGCGGGGTGGGCTTCGTTCCAGCGCCGCAACGCCTCGGTGATCTGCGTGCGCTGCCGCGTCGCCGTGGCGTGGTCCGGCGGGGGGGCCACGAACAACAGGGCGGTCAGCGCGTCGCGATCGTGCCCGGCGAGGACCACGTCGTGCACCCACGGGGCGCACGCATCGACCAAGGCCACCCGTAGCTTGCCCACCAGCACCCAGGTGCCCGTGCTCAGCTTGAAGTTCTCGCCCAGGCGGCCCTCGAACAAGAGGCCCCGGGTGGGCTCGGCGTCGTCGGCCAGGCGCCCCGCGTCGCCCGTGCACAAGAACCCCTCCTCGTCGAGCTGGGGCGGGGTGATCTCACCGCCTGGCGACCACGTCCCCGGGGTCAGGTTGGGTCCGCGCACCCGCAGCTCGTGGCGGCCCTCTACGGTGGCGAGCTTGATCTCCACCCCCGGGGCGGGCAGGCCGATCACCGCGGGCGTGGTGGTGGGGAAGTACGCGCTGGTCGCCAGCGGGGCGGTCTCGGTCGAGCCCCAGGCCGACGCGAAGAACACCGCGCGCCCCTCGGCGGCCGCCAGCGCCTCCAGGCGCTGACGGGTGGCGGGTGGCAGGGCGGCGGCGGCGTAGAACAGCACGTCGAGCCGGGCGAAGAAGTTGCGCCGCAGCGCGGGATCCTGCTCGATCTGAGCGGCGAGCAGATCGTAGCCACGCGGGACGTTGAAGTAGACGGTGGGCGAGATCTCTTTGAGGTTGCGGGCGGTCAGCTCGATCCGCCCCGGAGCGGGGCGACCCCCATCGATGTACAGGGTGCCGCCGTTGCGCAGGATGAGACCCAAGTTGTGGTTGCTGCCGAAGGTGTGGCTCCACGGCAGCCAGTCGACCGTGATGGGTGGTGTATCCCGCATGAAGGGCCACAAGGTGGCGATGGCCTCCTGGTTGCTGCACATCATCCGCTGGGTGTTGACCACCCCCTTGGGGGCACCGGTGGAGCCCGAGGTGAACAGGATCTTGCCGACCGTGTCCGGCCCTACCGCAGCCCACGCCTGCCGCATGGCCTCGGTGGGCTCGGCCTCGCGCAGCTCGGCCAGCGACGTGGTCGGTCGCTCGAGCGATCCGTCGCCCACCACGAGCACGTCGTCGGGCACCACCGCGAGGGCCTTGGCGTAGCGCGGCAGATCCTCGGCGAAGACCATGGCCGGGCGCAGGGTGTCGAGGACCACCCGGAGGTTGTCGAAGGTGGTCGACATCTGCGAGTAGGCGACCGAGATCGGGGCCGCCGGCACGCCCACGTGCATGGCGGCCAGCTGGAGCAGGGCGTGGGCTCGGGAATTGTCGGAGAGCAACGCCACCGGGCGCGTGGGCGAGGCACCCCGGGCCAGCAGGGCGCTGCCCAGCCGGGGCACCTGGGCCCATGCCTCACCGTAGGTCAGCGTGCGCCACGTTGCGCCGTCTCGCTCCGCTAAGAACACGCGCTTCGGGTCGTGCTCGGCCCAGCGTTGCAAGAGCACACCCAGCGCTCGCACGCAGGGATCGGGGACGTGAGGGCAGCGGAGCACGAGGTCGTCGCCGCGATGCTCGACGTCGACGGCGGCGGGAGCGAGGTGCAGGGCCGGAGTGGGCATCACGATGAGCGTGGCATAGGATGCGCTCGCGTTTGTGGGGGGCGCCCGTAGACCGCCCTACTGGGTCTTTGAGGTCTGTTGCTCCGGCTTGGATCCCCCTGCGGGGCTCATGGCAGATGAGTCAGGAGCAGTGGGTTCAGCAGCGGGCCCAGTTGTGGGTCTAGCAGTTGGTCTGGCTGCGGGCCAAGACGTCACGAGCGAGGCACCGCCCTCGGGCGCGTCGTCGATGCGGACGTCACCGCCGTGGGCGGTCACGATCCGGTGCACGATCGCCAGGCCGAGGCCGAGGCCCCCATCCTCTCGCGAGCGGGAGGGGTCGACGCGGGTGAACGGCTCGAACAAATGTTCGCGTTGGTCGGGGGGGATCCCCGGGCCGTCGTCTCGCACCTCCACGATCACCTGTGAGCCCTCGCGTCGAGCCGCGAGCACGACCGTCGAGGCCGCATAGCGAGTCGCGTTGCGCAGCAAGTTCTCGATGGCGCGTTGGAACTGGCGCTCTTCGGCGAAGACCTCGAGGCCGTCGGGGACGTCGACGACCGGATCGATCCGGTCGGTCTCGTAGCACGTGAGCTCGACCAGGATCTCGAGGACCGGCTCGAGCTCGAGGGGGGTGGACGTCGGCTCCTTGGCGCCGGCCTCTACCCAGCTCACCAGCTCGGCGTTCATCTCGTCGAGCTCGTCGAGGTCGCGCTCCAGCGCCTCGATCCGTGCGTGCTGCTGCGGGGTCACGTGGGGCGAGAGCATCTCGAGGGTGAAGCGCATGCGCGACAGGGGGACTCCCAGCTCGTGGCAGACCGCCTGCATCAGCGACTCGCGCTCGGCGAACATTCGGGCCAGCTGCGCGGCCGAGCGGTTGAGCTCTTCGGTCAGTCCTTGGAGCGCGCCAGCTTCGTGGGCGTCGGTGCGATCGTCCAGTCGCCCTTCGCCGAGCTGGCGGATCGCCAGCCGTAGACGGGAGATCTCCGCCACCATGGGCCACGCCACGAAGCCAGCACCCACCAAGACGATGGTGACGGCGAACGCCAGCATTGGCCCCAGTATGGGGAGCAGCGAGTGGTTCACGCTGGACTCCATAATCAGCGCTTGGCCGGAGTCTCCGATGGGGATCGTCACCGTAAACTCCTGCGTCTCGGTCCCGACCGGCTCGATGCTCAGGCGGTGGCTGATGTGGGCGCGAACGTCGTCGAGCACCTCGGGCCACTGGTCTCGAGGCGTGCGCTCGAGCTCGGCGATCACCAGGCCCACGCCGCCACCCCGAAGGGTGTCGTCGTACTCGTGCTTCATCTGCGTTGAAAACAGCAGCAGCACCCCGAGGCTGGCCAGTATGCCCACGATCGCGGCGCTGACGAGCGAGGCGGCCAGCCGGATGTAGATCGGACGCGTCATTGTCGGCTAGGCCTCCACTAGCAGGTAGCCGGCTCCACGGGCGGACTTGATCACCAAGTCGTCGGCCCCCGCCTTCCGGAGCTTCCGCCGCAGGCGCGAGATGTGCACGTCCATGCTGCGATCGGTGCCGTTGTATCGGACTCCACGTACCGTCTCGTGCAGCTCGTCACGACTCACCACCTCGCTGTCGGCGAGTGTCAGCGCCCACAGCACGTCGAATTCGGCGCTGGTCAGCTCGAGGGCCGACTCGCCTACGTACGCCTCCCTGCGGTCGCGGCAGACTCGCAGAGCTCCGCGTTGAAGCTCCCGAGCCTCTTCGACCGACGGGGATGGGTACATCCGACGCAACAGCGCTCGGATCCTCGCCAAGAGGATCCGCGGGGCAACCGGCTTGACCACATAGTCGTCCGCGCCGAGCTCCAAGCCGAGCATCTGGTCGGCCTCGGCCTTGCTCGCGGTCAGCATGAGGATCGCCCCTTGGTAGCTGCGTCGGGCCTGGCGACAGACCTCCATCCCGTTGAGGCCCGGCAAGAGCAAGTCGAGGATGACCACATCGGGCGGCGCATGCTCGATAGCGTCCAGCGCCCGATCGCCGCGCATCTCGGCCCGAACCTCGAACCCGTGCTGCGACAGGTACTCCTCGAGCAGGCCGCGCAGCCCGGCGTCGTCCTCGACCACCAAGATCTTTGCGTTCTCGCCAGCCGAGGGGCGCGGGCTTTGCTGGGGGGCAGGGTCCTTCACAAGTGGCTCTCCAAGAATGCCAGCACTCTGGCCAGGTTTTCGTCGGATTGGAAGTCCCCCGATCCGTGGCCGGATCCGACGAGTAGGTCGAATTGGGCGCGGTCGGGGCCCAGCACCGGCTCGAGCGCTGCGTGGAAGTTCTGGCTCTGCGTGTAGGGCATCAGGGGGTCCTCGTCACCCGCCTGCACCAGGAACGCGCTATCATCGCGGTCGATGTAGGTCGTCGGGTTGGCCAGGGCCACCTGGTCGGGGTCCTCTTGAACCGGAAAGCCCATGTACTTCGATTCGAAGGAATCGGCCGCGTTGGTGTCGATGTTCAAGCCCAGCGCCGCGGCCTCTTGGTCGATGGTGAGGAAGTTGACCGGCGGGAACCAGGAGATCGTGGTGCTCACGCTCGAGGATACGTCGGCGTTGCTCAGGGCGAGGTCCTCGGTATAGGCGTCCCCGCTCGAGGTCCCCAGCATCGACGCCAGGTTCGCCCCCGCCGATTCCCCCCAGGCGCCGATCCGGTCGGGATCGAGCCGGTAGTCGCTCGCGTGGGTGCGCAAGAAGCGTACGGCCGCCTTGCAGTCGTGCACCGCCGCGGGAAACGTCGCTTCTCCGCTCAGCCGGTAGTTGATCGCCGCCGCCGCGATGCCGTTGCTGGCGAGGAATTGCGCCGATGTGGCGCTGGCGCTCTTGTCCCCTTGTTCGAATCCCCCGCCGTGGATCAGCACGACCACGGCAAACGGGCCCTCACCGGCCGGGATGTAGAGGTCGAGCATCTGGGCGTCGGAGATGTTCGCGTAGGCGACGTTCTCGAGCAGTTCGCTGTCCGTGGGAGGAGGATCTCCGGTCTCGCCGCTGTCGCCGGACGTGTCGTCCGCCGCGTCGGTGGTCGTGTCGTCCGCCGCGTTGGTGGTCGCGTCGTCCCCCGGGTCGGTCGTGGTTCCGTCCCCCGGGTTCGTGGTTCCGTCTTGCTCAGGGTTCCCGTCATCCAAGTCGCAGGCTGCTACCGGCAGGAGGCTCGCGAGGAATAAAGAGGCTAGGCGGGGTTGTCGGGGCGTCGTCATGCTCGGAGCCTAGCAACGGGCGTCGTACGGTCTTTTACGAATCGTAACGAAGTGTTGCGCCGCGGGGTCCTCGGGTGCCACCGGGCCGAGCGCGACCGCGCAAGACTTCGTAACACTTCGGTGTGCTTCGTAACTACCGCCGGCCGGGGCAGGGCGTAGCCTGGGAGCAGACCTCGACAGGTCGACCCGATAGGTGGCTCATGAAGGCTATTGAACGATTTCCAGGGTTCGCGCTCTTCGTTCCGCTTACGTTGCTCGCCGGTGCGTGTGGTGACGACTCCTCCGATGAAGAGCCGGCGAGTGCCGTGACCTGGTCGGGGGACGTCGCCCGGATCATGTCGGCGAACTGCACCTCTTGCCACAGCGAGGGCGGCGCGGCCCCGTTTGCGCTGGAGACCCTCGACGACGTCAAGACGTACGGCGAGCTCTCGCTCGACGCGATGGAGGCGGGGCGGATGCCCCCTTGGAGCGCCGATCCCGAGTGCCGCTCGGTGGAGGGTGCGCGAGCCATGGAGTCCGCCGACGTCGCGACGTTTCGCGCGTGGATGGAGTCCGGGACGCTTGCTGGGGACGAGACGGTGACGGCCGAGGCACCACCGACTGAGCCCTATGTTCCCACGCATGTTGCCCGGATGGCCGAACCCTACACCCCGGTGTTCGGCGACTCGGATGACTACCGGTGCTTCGTGCTCGACCTCGACTTCGACCAGCCGATGTACATGCACAGCAGTACCGTCAGCCCGGGCAATGGCCTCGTGCACCATGCCCTCGTCTACGCCCTGAGTGCAGGACAGGCCCAAGAGGCGCTGGAGCGCGACGCGGCCGACGATGGGCCCGGGTACACCTGCTTTGGCCTTCCCGTCGAGGTGGGGGGCGAGGTGGGGGGCGAGGTGGGGGGCGAGGCCGGGGGTATGGATGCCGGGGGTATGGGCGATGTCCCCATGGGGGGCGGGCTGCTCACGGGATCGGTCGACATACCGGACATGATCGGCGTGTGGGTGCCGGGCGCGGCGCCGCAATTGCAAGGCGAGGACACCTCGATCCGGATCGAAGCGGGCAGCCGGATCGTGATGCAGGTGCACTACAGCGTGGTCGGTGGCGAGCCGGAGGCGGACTCCGCGACCGAGTTCCAGGCGGTCATGACCGAGGAACCCACGGGCTGGCTGGCGCACAACCGACAGCTCGCTCATCCGGGCCTCGAGGTCCTCGCGGGGGACGCAAACGCGGTCGAGACGGTCGAGGTTCCCTACTACGGTGACGCGCTGAACATCACCGGGATGATGGGGCACATGCACCTTTTGGGGACGAGCATGGTCGCCGAAGTGACTCGTGCATCGGGGGCCACCGAGTGCGGCCTGGACCTGCACACCTGGGACTATAACTGGCAAGAGTGGTACACGTTCAGCCAGGATGACTCCTTGACCCTCAACCATGGCGATCGAGCCCGCCTTTCGTGCGCGTACGACAACTCGGTCGCAAACCAGCCGGTGATCAACGGTGTCCAGCAAGAGCCGCGCGACGTGAGGTGGGGTGATGGCACGCTCGACGAGATGTGTGTGATGTACATGCGCGCCCGGGTACCCTACTCCCCTCCGCCGAGCCCGAGCGCCGCCCCTTGTTCCGAGTCGTGTGTCTCCGAGTGTGGCTCGGATCTCGCCTGCCTGGTGGGTTGCTCGGGGAACGACACCGAGTGCTTCGGGTGTGCCCTCGGGGGCGTGCTGGAGTGCGACGCCGGCGCGATGTGTGGCGTCCACCTGGCCTCGATGGGCCAGTGCCTCACGGACTGCATGTCCAGCGCGATCCTGCTGGGCGGCGAGATCGGGGCGTGTTTCGAAGGCGAGTGTGGCACCGACTGGGCGGCCATGACCGACTGCATCACCGGCGTCTTCGACCAGCAGGCGTGCCCACAAGCGGAGGCGTCATGCGGACTCTAGCTGCCCCCCTTGCGCTCGCCGTTGGTGTCGTCCCGTTCATTCTCGCGCCCCGCGACGCGCTCGCTCACGGGCCGGCCCCCGCGACGCTCGGGGTGCCGCATGGGGCGTCCCTTGCCGACGGGGTGGTGCGTCTGTCTTCGGGGGCGGCCGTGCAAGACGAGCAGGGGCAGTGGGTCTACCTGTGTCCGGCCTCGTGGGGCGGGCCGGGTGCGCCGGCCATGATCGCAAGCGAGCAGGGGATCTGGGTCCTGGGCAGCGACGGTCCTGCGCTGTGGAATGGCGGATGGGAGCGCGCCTATGAGGGAGAGTTCGGGAGTGTCCAGGACGTGACCCATGCCCACGGGGAGGCGTGGATCCTGGCGCGCGAGGACCAAGCGGCCGGGGGCTCGACCTCGCTATTGTCGCTGGATTCCGATCGCACCGTCTCCCTCTCGCGACCGTGGTCGGCGGTGACCGGGCTGGAGCAGGGGTTCGCCGTGGCTCAGCTGGACGATGACGTGCTCGAGGTCGCGTGGCTGGACGACGGGGTCGAGACCAAGGTCGAGACGAGGGTCGAGACGAGGGTCGAGCGGGTGGCGCTCGCGAGGCCGGCGACCAGCGTCGATCTCCGTCACGCGTCGGACGAGCTCTACGTGGTTCTCTCGCGACCGGACGACTACGAGGTCGCGCGCATCACCTCGGGTGACCTCTCGGCGCTGGCCACCGACTTGGGCGAGGGCTCGTCGGTCGTGGCCACCGACGACCGCCTACGATCTCCGGCGCCGATCGATGGGCCCGTGGAATGGGGCGACGCGACCCTCGTCGCGAGTGACGGAGCGCTGCTCACGTGGCAAGACGGCCAGCTCGAGCCGCGGTGGGCGGAGTACTCGGTCACCTGCGTCGACCCCGACAGCGCGTGCGTGACCACCGGCTTGCTCGCGCAACCCTCACAGGAGGAGGCGCAAGGGGAAGGGGCAGGGGAAGGGGAAGGGGCAGGGGAAGGGGAAGGGGCAGGGGCAGGAGAGGATGAGTGGGAGACCGAGGCGGCATGGGCCTTCGTGCTCGGGGATCTGCAGGTTCCCCGCGAACAGGATGTTCCCGCCGAGCGGTGGCCCTCGTGCCAGGCCCAATGGCTGGACTTCGCGGCCCATGCGGGGCTGGACGACCTCGGCGCGTCTGGTGACGCGGGTCTCGAGGGCGAAGACGCGACGCGGTCGGACGAGGATCCGCTGGAGTCGGGCTGTCGGGTCGTGGGGGGGGCGCCCGGGTCGGGTGGGCCGGGCGTGGCGGCGTTGATAGGGCTACTGGTGCTCTTGGGGGGGTCTCGGCGTAGGACGAGGCCTGGCTCGTGGCCGTTGCACCATGGCATGCAGCCACGCTCGAAGTAGCCCTAGGGGGTGCGGGAGCAGCACACGATTGCCGGGCCGCAGGCCCAAGGGGTTGGCGAACCGATGAACCATTGCATTTCGAAAGGCCCAAGGGGCTGGCGAACCGATGAACCATTGCATTTCGAAAGGCCCAAGGGGCTGAAAACCGATGAACCATTGCATTTCGAAAGGCCCAAGGGGTTGGCGAACCGATGAACCATTGCATTTCGAAAGGCCCAAGGGCCTGGCGGGCGAAATCGCGAGCGGCGGAAGAAAGTCCGGATCACGCAAACAGGCCGTTAACCCCCTCTAGAGGGGCCGTAGTGGGCTCGTAGATCCGGGGAAGAAAAAAAGATCGTTTTGTTCGTCAGGATCGACGAGCGCCGTTCTTACCCAAGGGCATGGGAACCTATCCGATCCATGCCATCGATCCTGCCCTCTACGTCCGTCTGCCTCGCCTGGGGGTCGACAGCGCGCTGAGCCTCGCCAAGACGCTGCTCACGCTCCGCCCCAAGAAGCCGCCCCGGGCGGTTATCGAAGCGGCCAAAGCACTCGCGGCCCCGATCGACGAGCTCGAGGTGCAGGCTCGGGCCCAGGGGCGCGTGCAACCCGTGCGTGACCCTCGACCGGCCGATCTCCGCCTCGATCGCGCCTGGGGGGTCGTCGAGGAGCGGCTGCGCTCCTGGGCCATCCTGTCGGCGCAGGCGCCGGACGCTCAACGCGCGGCCGAGCTGCTGGCTTGGCTCTTTCCCACGGGGCGGGACTTTCTGACGCTGCCCTATCCGCAGCAGCACGCCCAGAGTGAGCGTCGCGTGCAGATCATCGAGCAAGAAGGGCTCCGGGACTCGCTCGATGCGCTGGTCGGAGAGCTCTTCGTCCAAGAGCTCCTGGATGCGCATGCGGACTACGGGGTCGCCTTGGGGATCACCGTGACGGTGGAGCCCGCGGCGCCGCCGGTCTCTGTGGCGGAGCCGCTCGAGGCCCTGCTTGGGGCGATCTCTCGGTATGTGCTGCAGGTGATCGCGTTTGCCGACCAACACCCGGACAACGTGGCGCCAGCCCAGCGGGCGCTGGCTCCGATCGATGCCTATCGTCGGGCCGCGGCGCGCCGTAGCAATGCCCGCGCGACGACGGCCGAAGAGCCGGCGCCGATCGAGGTTATGCCGGATGCCGAGCGGGCTGTGGACGCGCCAACCCCGAGCGAGCCAACCCCGAGCGAGCCAACCCCGAGCGTGCCAACCTCGCGCGGCCGCCTCGGTGTGTAACGCAAGTTCGCTCGCGCCGAGGGCCCCGTGAGCCGACCGAGGCGATCGGGGCCCGGCG
>JBCCWC010000271.1:0-16981 GCA_039194325.1 Myxococcota bacterium | reverse complement strand
GCGTGTTGGGGGCGTATGGGCGTGTGTTGGGGGCGTATGGGCGTGGTTTTGGGGCGTATGGGCGTGGTTTTGGGGCGTATTGGCGCGGTTTTGGGGCGTATGGGCGTGGTTTTGGGGCGTATGGGCGCGGTTTTGGGGCGTATGGGCGCGATTTTGATACGTAGGGGAGGGTCTCGCGCTGTTTGGCGCTATCGTCGGGCATGCGCCGCGTCCTCCGCTCCCTCCCGCTGACCCTACTGCTCGGCGCGCTCGGCTGTCCCACGCCCGACAGTGTGGAACTCGGCGGCGCATGCAAACAGCAGGTCGAGTGCAAGGAGCCCGCCGACACCTGCATGACCCTGGGCGCCGAGTCTCTATGCTCAATGGCGTGCTCGGCTACGGCCCCATGCCCCGAGGGCTACGCCTGCGCGCGCATGGACATCCAGGTTGCGGGAGCCGACGGGGCGGGCAAGGCCGACGCCCAGGGCTACTGCCTCACCAAGTCGCGCCTGGGACCCCATGTCGCGACGATCAAGCCCAAGGGCGGCGACAAATCCAAGAAGAAGGGCAAGCGGGGCAAGCGGGGCAAGCAAGGCAAGCAAGGCAAGCGGGGCAAGCAAGGCAAGCAAGCCGAGCCGAACAAGAGCGGTGACGCTCCCTAGTATCTCGTGCCGGAAGTGCGTGCCGGGTTGGGGCACTAGCGCGAGCCGTGCTCCGCCAGCCACCGCGCGAGCTCGGGAGCGGAGGCGCCGGCCTTGCGGGCGAGTCGGGCCAGCTCGAGCGCGCGGCTGCGTTGGTCGGGCTCGGGCCATAGCGCCTGGGCGAGCACGAACCTCGCCTCCGCGAGCGACTCGGCATCCTCGGGGCTCGCCTCGAAGATCGACACGGCGCGCTCGGCATCGCGGCGAGCATCCGCCCACTTGTCCTGGGCCAGCGCGATCGCAGCGAGCCCGGCGAGGGCCATGCCCACGTCCGAGTGCGCGGCCCCCAGCGCGGGCTCCAAGATCGTGATCGCATCCCGGTAGTAGCGCTCGGCGTCGACGAGCCGCTCGTCGCATTGGGCCGTAGACCCCAGGTCATTGAGGGTACGGCCCACGTCCGGGTGCTTCGCCCCGAAGCTATGCCGCATGATGCCCAGCGCGCGCTCGAGCCCCGGCATCGCCTCCGCACACTGTCCCTGCGCCACGAGCGTATACCCCAGGTTGCGCAGGGCGACCGCGACCCTGGGGTGCTCCGGCCCGAGTGTGTCCTCGAAGATCTCCAGCACGCGCTCGTTGAGCTGTCGTGCGGTGGCGTAGTCGCCTCGCTGCTTGTGGAGGGGCACCATGTTGTTGAGGACCATGGCCGTGTTTGGATGCTGTGGCCCCAGTGCTTGGGTGTAGATCTCGAGGGCTCGTTCATAGAGCTGCTGGGCCTCGCTCACCTCGTCGAGCTCGGCGAGTACCCCGGCCAGGGTCACCTGCATGGTGGCGAGCGTCGGATGTTCCGTGCCCAGGGCGTGGGTCTGTATGGCGATCGCTCGCCGTATCGTGCGCTCGGCCTCTCGGTATTCGCCACGGCTGGAGAGGATGTTGCCGATGTTGTGCAAGACGGCCGCGACGTCCGGATGCTCTTCTCCCAGCGTCTGGATAGCTCGCTGCATCGCTCGCCGATACTCGCGCTCGGCCTCGTGGGACTTGCCTCGAGCATATAGCGTACCGCCCAGGCCGTTGATGGCGTAGGTCGTGAGCGGATGGTCGGCGACCAGCGACGCTTCGCCCAGGTCCACCGCACGCCGCAGCCAGTCCTCGGCCTGATCCAAGCGCCCCTGCGAGCGGAAGATCGAACCCATCATGTTCATGCTCGCGACCCGCTCGGGAGTCAATCGGCTGCGCTTGGCCAGCGGCAGCGCCACGTTGGCCCACACCAGGCCTTCTTGGTGCCGCGTCTGCTTGAGCCCCACGAAATCGGCCAGCTTCCAGGCCGCGCGGGTCGCTACGTCGAGGTGATCGTGTTCGCTGGCCAGGGTGTGTGCGGCCATGAGGTCCTGCTCCGCTCGCTCGTACTGGCCATGTTCCCCGAGCAGCATGCCGTGCTGCAGCAGGACCTCGGCCGTGAGCGGCCAGTATCCGAGCGCTTCGGCCTCCGCACGTACCCCGTCGACCTGGGCCAGCGCCGAGGCGTATTGCCCGGCCGCTTGCTCGGCTTCCATCTGTGCGATCTGCTGCCGCAGCGCGTCGACCCGCTCGGCGACCGCGGGATCTTCGGGGACCGGCAGCTGCTCTCGTCGTCGCCGTAGCTCGTCCGGTGCGTCACATCGCTCCAGTCCGGGCAACCCCGCGACGACGGTGGGGGCCTTGCGAAGGATGAGCGCCGCGGCCTCGGGCTCGGTGTGGGCCTCGGCCTCGACCTGGGTCAGCGTGTTCACCACCGCGTTCAAGGCGATGCGACGCTCGGCCAGGCAGTCCATCCGCAGGTCCATCGTGGCTTCGCCCTGGGCCTGCGTCACGCGGGTCGCCTCGCATGCTCTTTGGTGGGACGCAGCCCACTGCTCGGCATACTCGTCGAGCTGTGACTCCACCCGACGCCAGGTCTGAGTCGCGTACGAGCGCTTCGTCGCCAGCAATGCACCTCGTAGCGCAGCTCGGCGATCCTCGTCCCAAACCCCGGTGAGCTGCTCTCGAGCCCCCGCACATCGCGAGCGGGCGTCGGTCCAGTACGTCGTGGTCGTCGCCCCCAGTACCGTGCCCGTGGTGAGCATGAGCCCTAGCGGCAAGACGAGCCGGCGGCCCCGCGGGCGGATCAGCCGCTCGAGCTGCGCGCTCAAGATCTCCATCGAGGGCCATCGATCGTCGGGCGCTGGGGCCATGCCCCGCGAGAGGATCGCCCGCAGGGTGGCGGGGATCGCTCGCGAGCGCGGCGGGGCCTTGCGGGGCAGCCCTAAGGGGATGGCCTGCTCCAGCTCGAGCACGGATCGCCCCTTGAATGGTCGTTCCCCATACACCGCCTCGTATAGCGAGACGCAAAAGCTGAACTGATCGCTGCGAGCATCGACCATCTGGCCGCGCATCTGCTCTAGCGACATATAGGCCGCGGTTCCCATGACACACCCGGTCTCGGTCAGTCGCGCCTCCATGCTCGCCGACGAGGAGTCGCCCGGCCTCTTTTCCGATGTGTCTTGGTACGTTCGACCCACGGTCGTCGAACCGGAGCTGCTGGGATCGACGGCGCGGGCCAAGCCAAAGTCGAGCACTCGCACACGACCTTCATCGTCTACGATGACGTTGCTCGGCTTGAAGTCGCGGTGGACCAAGCCCTGCCGATGGGCCGCCGCCAGTCCTGCTGCCGCCGCGAGGAACACTTCGAGGCAGGCTCGCCAGCTCGGTCGAGGCTCTTGCTCGCACCACTTCCGCAGCGTCTGGCCGGGAACTAGCTCCATCGCCACGAAGCTCTGGCCTTCGGACTCTCCCACCTCGTACACGTGCACCACGTTGGGGTGGGAGAGCTGAGCGAGGGCCCGAGCCTCACGGAACAATCGCTGGCTGTTGCGGGCACCGAGGGCGCGGCGCAGCACCTTGACCGCGACCGCACGGCCGAGCGCATCGTCGAAAGCCTCGTAGACCGTGCCCATACCCCCGGCGCCGATGCGTCGGATCACTCGATAGCGCCCGATCTTGTTCGGCTCGGAGGGCTTATCGAACAGCCTTGCGCGGGTCTCGGCGAGCAGCCATCCAAACTCGCCATCCTCGAAATCAATGGTATCCGTAGGGTCGACCTCGTCATTCGAAGCCCCGTGGATCCTCTCGCCGGAGCCGGATCCGGATCCGGATCCGCTACATCGAGTCTCGTTCGCCTCGTCCATCGGAACGATTCCTTCCGCTCGCATGGTGTCGGCGGTGCGAACATGCGGTCGTGGAGCTCAGTGTCGATAGTCTACCGATGTCGACGATCGACGACCAGCCGGATCTCCGTGGGCTTTGCCGTTGTTGTTGTTGCGATCACCGTCGCACGGATCACAGCAAGTCGCGGTCACGACAACCGTTTGCGGTGGTGACTCGATCCGAGGGCGTGGTGGGTCGAGCGTGCCGGGTGGTGTGCGAGGTGCGTTCAGTCCCCTTCGAGGGCCGGCGGTTGCTCGCCCGGTGCCTTGCCCGTGATCGCCCGGACCTCCCCTTCGATCCGCTCGTCGCGATCGAGCTCGCGGACCTCGAGGACCGCCTCGATGAGCATCACGATCTCCTCGGGGGTATGCCCGCACAGCCGGGAGGTGACCTCGGCGGGCACGGTGCGGACGACCGGTCGCTCGACGACCTGCTCGACGATCTTCTCCTGGACCCGCAAGACCTCCACGAACTCCACGTCGGGCGGCGAGCCCTGGCCCTCGAGCACATCGACGGTCAAGAGCCAGATCATGGGCGAGTCGGCGTCGCGCCAGACCTTGTCTTGATCATCGTCCTGGTGTTCGCCGCCGCTATCCATCAGGCCGGTGTCGTCGTCCTGCACGAAGGTCTCCACCTGCTCGAGGACGCGGTCGGCGGGGCCCTCGAACAGCAGGGTCTGGCCGGCGCTCAGGGGGGTGGTGGCCTGGCGGGGGGAGGCGTCCACGTCGTCTCCGAGCAGCAGCGTCTTCCAGCCGCCCAACAGCTGGATGTCCAAGGAGAGCAGGACGTGCTCGTCGCGGAACGTCGCGAAGTCTTGGCGCAGGGCCTCCAGGTTGTCCGAGGGGTGGCCGCTATAGCGCCGATCCTTCCAGACCTTGCGCACCCACTGGCCCTTTTGAAAGCTGCGGGGCGTCAGCGTGTGGGTGCTGGCGATCCGCGCGTAGTCGTCGCGTTCTTCGGTGGCCCGCTCGAGCTGCTTGGTGCGGATCTTGAGCCGCCGGTTGAGATACCGGGCCTTGGAGTGGGCCTGGTCCCGCTCGAGGGCGGTCTGGTGCTGAGCGTCGAGGCGCTCGCGGGTCCGCCGGCGGCCCACCGCCCACGTGACGGCGGCCCCTATCGCGGCACCGGCCGCCAGCATGAGTGCATCGATCATGGGGGCAACGACGATTCAGCGGGCAGGAAGCTCGATGGCCAGCACCCACCGGGGGTCGGCCCCCACTTCGTATACGGGCCCGGCGGTGAGCATTCCGGTGGCCTCATCCACGGTGTAGCTGGCCATCATGCCCGAGTCCTGACCGGCCGCGTAGACGTAACGCCCGCGCGGGGAAACCTCGAACTCGCGGGGGCGCGGCTCGGTGGCGACTTGACCCAGCGAGGTCAGAAGGCCCGTGTCCGGATCCACCTCGAACATGGCCAGGCTGTCGTGCCCGCGGTTGGAGACATAGACGAAGCGCCCGTCGGGGGTCACGTGGACGTCGGCGCAGGTATTGTCATCGCCGTTGAAGTCGCCCGGCAGGGTATCCACGGTGTCCAGCAGGGTCAGCTGCCCCGTGGCCCCGTCGAAGGCGTAGGTGCTCACGCTGTCGGAGAACTCGTCGGAGACGTAGGCGTAGTGACCGTCGGGGTGGAACACCAGGTGGCGCGGCCCCGCGCCGGGGTTGGCGTCGACCTCGGGCATGCCGTTGGGGCTGACCGTGCCGGTGGCTGCGTCGAAGGCATACTGCGCCACCACGTCCGGGGTGCGGTGCGGCACCAGGACCCAGGCGTTGCTCTGGTCGACGAGGATGCTGTGGGGCTCCTCGTTGGTGCCGATCCGCTGGAGCTCGGGCCCGCCCAGCGAGCCGTCGTTGCCTAGTGGGAAGATCACCATCTCGTCGTTGCCGAAGCTGGCGCTCATCAGGTAGCCGCCGCTGCGGTCGATCGCCAGGTAGACCGGCGTCCAGCCCAGATCCACCTGGCCCTGCGGGCTCAGCTCGGCGGTGACCGGGTCGATCGCGTAGGCGCGGGCCTCGTTGTTGCCGTTGACGCCCACGTAGAGCGTGCTCAGATCGGGGTGGACCGCCAGCGGCCCCACGCTGGCGCCGATCATCAGCTCGCGCTCGAAGGTCAGCGCCCCGCTGGCCGGATCCATCGACCAGGTGGACACGCGCTGGTCGGCGGTCACGAACACCCAAAACTCGCCCTCGGGCGGATCGATCGGTCCGCTGCTGCTGTCCGACGAGCTCGACTCCGTGCCCGGAGGATCGATCGTGGTCCCTGGGAGGGTGGAGCTGCCGGTGGTCGAGTCGGGGTCGGGAGTACTCGGCCCAGTAGTGCCCATGGTGGTTCCGGTGCTGGCGACACCGGTGCTGCCGTCGCCGTCGCCGCTAGAGTCGCCGCAGGCCAGGGCCAGCAGTCCCCCGGCTAGCCATGCCCAGGATCGTCGTTTTGCCGTGTTGGCCGTGGTCACTCCGCCACGGTACCGCAGGCGGCGGCGCTCGGGGGGTGAGCCCGCGCCGACCGGTGTTCACCCCCTGTCGACCCCGACGACCGTCGATTCGGGTCGAGTCCGGTCCACTCCCGTCCACACCCATGGTCACGAACGCTCGGTCCCTCGTGGCAAGATCGAGCGCATGAGCGACTGGTTCACCGACGAAGGCTTTTGGGAGCGCGTGTATCCGGTGATGTTCTCGCCCGATCGTTTCGAGGGGGCGGCGGCCGAGACCCAGCAATTGCTGGCGCTGTCCGGGGTGCGCACGGGCCGGGCGCTGGACCTGTGCTGCGGCCCCGGTCGTCACGCGGTGCCCCTGGCCCGGGCCGGCCTGCAGGTCGTGGGGGTGGATCTGAGCGAGACCTTGCTGGGCAAGGCGCGGGCGCGCGCCGCCGAGGCGGGGGTGACGATCGACTGGGTGTGCAAGGACATGCGGGAGTTCGTCGAGCCGGGGGCCTTCGATCTGGTGGTCAACCTCTCCACCTCGTTCGGCTACTCCGACGTCCAGGCCGACGACATGAAGGCGCTCAAGAACATGGTCGAGAGTATCCACGACGAGGGGGTGATCGTGCTCGACATGGTCGGCAAGGAGGCCCTGGCCGAGCGCCTGCCGCTCAACCGCCAGCCCACCCGCGAGCACGACGGCTCGCTGCTGATCCAGCGGGTCGAGGTGTTCGACGACTGGGGCCGGGTCCGCACCGAGTGGCTGCTGATCCGCGGCCAGCAGGTCCAGCGCTTCGATTTCGAGCACACCCTCTACTCGGGCCACGAGCTGCGCGAGCTGATGAACTGGGCGGGCCTGAGCGACGTGACCCTCTACGGGGATCTCGACGGGCGACCCTACGGACCGGGGGCGGAGCGGCTGGTGGCGGTGGGGCGCAAGTAGGGCGCCCGGACTATTCGGACGCGCCCGGCACGGCGCACACCCCCACGTGTTCCTGTCCGGGAGGCGGCTCGGTGAGCACGGGCTGGCAGATGTGGTCGGGCACGGTGCACGACGAGCCAGGCTCCCGCAGGTCACACAGCTCGCTGCAACAAAACACGGTCTCGCAGCTCGGACCGAAATCGTCGGCATCCAGGCAAAGCAGGTCGTCGGTGCAGCTCGCCCCCCCCGTGCAGTCCTCACCGATGCCGACCCCGCCCTCGAAGGGGATGGGCGAGCATACGAATCCGCCGCTGCGCAGCGTGCAGGTGCTCATGGTCTGGGGGCATAGAGGGTCGAGGGGATCACAGGCTGGGAAGCACAGGCCCACATCGGTCGACCCGCTGAGCTGACAAATTTCTGCTTCGGGGCAATCCACGATCCCGCACATGTTGACGCATAGGGGGTACTCGTCATAGATCGGGTAGCAACCGGCCATCCCGGCGCAATCGTCGGCACATTGCTCGGCGTCGATCGTGCATGATTGATAGAGGCCGACGGCATCATCGACAACTGGGGTACAGACCGGGGTTTGATCCTCCCACGGGTCGAGCAAGCGGCACTTGAACCCCTCGGGGCAGTCTTGGGCGAAGGCGTCGCACTGGCTCTCGTCCTCCGCAGGCGGGCAGGTGAACGAGGGGCCTGTGGTGGCGCTCCCGGACTCGTCCGCGGTGCCCGGCATGCTCGCGTCGTCCGATGCCGGCGAGGCGTCGGTCGGTATCACCGAGGTGGAGTCCGCGGCGGTCGTCGTGCTCTGCGCGGTCGTGGTGCTGTCCGATTCCGACGACGCGGTCGGACGAGCACTACAGCTGGCGATGACCGCCAGGGCACCGAGCAGGGCGCTAGCGTTCGAGCGCGTGTATCGAGCGGATGCCTTCGTCGTTGCGCGGGTGAGCATCATCCCGGCTGTATGATACCACCGACGTCTCGCGCGCTTTTAGATCCCCGGACTTTACTCCGGTGGCGCCGCCGCTCCAGCGTGGCGTCGCCCCATCTTCGCGGCGAGTCCTTGCGTGCCGCGAGCGGCGAGCGGCCGCGAGCATCTAGGGGAACAACAGGGTGAAATCCTCGGCAGTGACGATCGAGCGCATCAACGACTTCATGCTGGTGTTGCCCGAGCCCTGCCACTCCTTGATGAGCGCATCCAGGGCTTCATCGTCTTCTCCGCCGGCATCCAGGCCACGCCGGGCCGCTTTTCGGTACCATAGCTCGGCGAGGCAAGCGGGCGCTCGCTCGCTTTGTCCCATGACTCTCCCGAGGTCGGCGACCCCCCCGACCACGCCCGACACACCGCCGAGATCTAGCAGGTCGAAGCTGTCTCCGAGCTCGTTTGCCTCGGGATCGTAGCGTGATGTTTCCGTGTCGAATCGTTGGAACGCAGCGCCGTAGTTGTCGAAGACCACATGGCATGTGGCACATGGCTCTTTTGCGTGTTCCTGGAACACCTCCAGGGGCGTCATTTCCTCTCCGTCAAGGGCTTCAGCCGGAATGTCCGATGGTAGTTGACTGCACAGCAGTCGCTCTACGACGAACACGCCACGGGTAATGAAGCTAGGGGTAGGGAAGGCGCTGTGTGACGCCACGAATGCCCGAAGGCCCAGCACTCCAAAAGGCTCCTCGGTCTGTGTCTCGTCCACGTGGACGACACTGACCGGCGCCTTGTACAGGTCCTCGAAGGGCTTTTCCTCCGCGAACCACTCGTCGATGAAGGTCGACAGGCTCGCGGCGTCCTCCGCGTCGACCGTAGCCGCATCGATACCCAGCCAGCTGTTGAGCGTCTTGGTGAGCTGAGCTCGGCCAGCTTCGCTATCGAGCAGGCGATCTGCATGCTCGAGACGGACGCTGGGGTCCGAGAGGCGACCCTCGTGCACGTCGACCATCAGGGCCTCGTCGGGCGGTGCACCGGTGATGAAGTAGGACAGCCGCGTGGCGATCTCGGCGGAAGTCAGGGGGATGGGCGCTCTGGGTCCATCCGCCGCGTCCGCCGTGCCCCGCTCGACCAGCAGCAGAAAGTCGGCCGACAGTAGTACGTAGCGGACGACGGTCCGCAGCCGCAGGATGTGTGAATCGAAGGCCGCGAGATCTTGGTCGCTCTCGACCAGCAGATCGTCGACCTCGTTGACGAGGGCCTCGATGTTCGCAATCTCTTGATCAGTGGCGTCTCGCCGGAACGCCTTGCTGAGCAGGTTGGCGCCGAACTGCCGCGTGCAGCTCGACAGATCGAGGCCATCCTCGGCGTCCTGTGGGCACTCCATGCGAAGTGCGAGATCCTCGACCGTGGCCACCTCCGCCAAGAAGACATCGGTCATTGTCGAGGCGACACCCGAGTAGCTAGCGATACCAACGTGCGTGATCAGCTGGCGATCGGCATCGTTGAAGAGCCCGCCGACGTTCGGCTCTGCCGCCAGGTTGCCCCGCGCTTGTACGAGGGCTTCAGAGTCTCTGGGAATATCGAGGAGGACGGCGACGCTGTTGATGAACTCATCGTTGGTCAGGCGTGCGAGCGGAGTCGGCGTATGGTCTTCGGCGAGCCCCGGGGTGCGCGTGGGATCACGGTCGTCCCCGTCACCTGCATCATCTTCGTCTCCGTCGCTCGCGCTTCCCGCGGCGCTGTCATGCTCATCATCGAACTGCTGCGCTGAAATACCGGTATAACAGCCCGGTAGCAGCAGCGCTGAGCACGAGATGGACATGAGCCCTCTGCGGAGCTTCCGGTTCTTGTCTTGAGCAATGTGGGTCATGGCACGATCTCTCCCTGAGCAGTCCTCGCGAGCTCTACGACCTGAGCATCTTGGTGATGGGGCCTTGGTTGAGCTCGTCCAGCCGGTTTCCTGATGCGTTGTAGCCCCCAAAGCTAGTGTCAGGGAGGGTCAGCCCGTTCGCGATGGTGGTCAGCAAGTCGTTGTTGGTGCTACCCGAGCAGTCATAGTGGAATCCGCCGCGGAGGTTCGTGTTGCTGCCGGCCAGTAGCAAATGGCAATAATCGCCTCGTTTGTGAGTGTTGTGGGACATCGCGGAGGTCACGAAGATGACCGTGTTGTCCAGCAACATGCTCCCGTCGACATCCGGTGTCGTGCTCATCTTGTCGAGCAGTTCGGCTATTCGGCCGGCCTGATAGGTGCGAACGAGCTCATGAACTTTGTCGGCCGCGGCGTCGTTTCGGTGTGAAGCTGCGTGGAGGTTCTTGTTGAGCAGTGACTGAAGATCTCCGTCGTTGTAGAGCTCCTCATCGTAGAGGAATCCGTACCTCAGCTGATTGATGGTCTCACCTCCAATGGCGTAGGTGATGCTAGACGCCAGGTCACAGGCAAATGCCTCGTAGATGGCCGAGAAGATGTACGCCGTTGAGCTCTCGTTCTTCTGGTTGTTGCTGGGTGCTCCGGTGGTGTCTGGCGTGGTGCACTGGAGGTTGGCTCGAAGCTCTAACTCGGTGGCTAGATCGTCGACGCTCGACTCGTAGGCGTCGAGAACCGTGGCCGCGTTTGCGTTGACCAGCTCACCACGAACCGACTGAAGCCTCTCGTTGACCAGGTCGAGAACGAGCTGCTGAGACCGAGTATCGAGCAGCATGGTTTGTGCGTCCTCGGAGGAGCCAAAGAGCGTGTTGACGATGTTGCCGACGCCGGAGATCGCGCGGATCTGATTGCCCTGCGTATCGAAACAAAATGTGGTCTTGGTTGGCTCGCTATAGTCGCTGACAAAGACGTGCGGGTAGACTCTGGGAAAGGCCAGGCCATAGCTCTCGCTGAGGTATTGTCCGATGTGAACATCCAAAGAGGCGTGGTGTTGGGTGGCCGTCGAGCCGACCCCTGCGTCCTGCGTCCTGCTGCCGCACAATGCCTGGGCCGTGAGGCGGTCATGGGTGGCGGCGTCATTCATCACGAGCGAGCTATCGAGCTTTAGCCCGGAGACGACCAGCATGTTGTCTCGATAGTTGCTCAGCGGAGCCAAGATCGTGCCCAAGCTGTCATCGGTCAGCTCGTAGTCACCGACCATCGAGCTTACCCAGGTTTCGCGCCGATCGACCTCCGAGATCCCGTACGAGTCCATGATCGTCAGGAAGCGGAGCGGTGGGTTGGTCGACGCTCGAACCTGGGAACCCTGAAGAGAAAGGAAGGGAGCTGAGAGCAGCCCCGAGGCGATCTTCAAGAACTTCCGCCGGTTTTGGTTGCTACGCACGATCGGGACTCGTTTCGTTGAGAACGTCATCATTGAGGGCGACGACCGCTCGGGAGTTCGAGCGCGCCGGTGCGCTCCGTCCTTGCCATTGCCATGGAAGGGCGGAATCTCAGGGCATCGCCGCTCTGCGCATAGGCGCATGGGCCACCGCGACTGACGTTCTAGTGGGGACAGCAGGCCATTTTGTCCCCAAGAGTCTTTGTGCGCTGTACTACAACGCCAACGGCTGAGGGCGGTGGACACCAGTGGCTCTGCTCGCTTGGGGGCAGCGGCCCTCGCCGTACGTATGAGGGGGGAGGTCCCGTCGGGCGCTCCCACGACCCTCCGAGGGGTCGCCCGTCGACGGTTGCCCGGTGGACGAAACCGTGCCCGTGAGGCGGTCGCCGCAGCCGAGGTACGCGGCGACGAGCACCATGATGGGTTCGGGATCGCCGGCGTCTCCGTCCTCTTGGTCGGCGGCGGATTGCTCGTCGCGGTCACCGTCACCGACGCCGTCGTCGCGCGTCGCCGCCGATAGGGCGGTGTCGCCGTCATGGCACTGTGCGCATATGACGCCATCCGCGTCTGGGGTCTACATGCTCGGCCGGTGGAGCGAGGCTCTAAAATGACAAAACTGAACAAATTTTAAATTAAAAACATTTTTAACTAACGTTAGCTATTGACGATTTAATCGTTTAGGTGGATGCTTGTTCCTGTCGGCAATGCCGGGCAGGGCGCGCCTTCGGGCTCGCGGTGAAGGGACGCAAGCATATGAAGAACACGAGGATCTGGTGGCCCGTGGCGGTCGTACTGGGCGTTGCGCTTACCGCGTGTCCCGCGGTGGACGATCCGGAAGGCAACCCGGCCACGCCCTCCGATGACGACAACGACGATGACGATACCGAGGGGTTCGGGACCATGGGGCCCGGCATGCCCACCGGTGGCAACGGTCAGGATTCCGCCGACGACGACAACGACGACGACGATCCCGACGGGGGCGACTCGGACACGGGCTGCATGTTCGTGTGCCCGGACGATGTCCCGTCTGGCACCTTCGAATGCGACATGTTTGCGCAGGATTGCCCCGAGGGCGAAAAGTGCATGCCGTGGATCAACGACGGGGGTGACGCCTGGAACGCCACCCGCTGCTCGCCCATCGACCAGAGCCCGGGACAGCCGGGCGACGAGTGCACGGTGGAGGGATCGGGGGGCAGCGGAATCGACAGCTGCGAGGCCGCGTCGATGTGCTGGGCCGTCGACCCCGACACGGGCATGGGCACGTGCGTAGCGATGTGCGCCGGCGACGAGTCCAACCCCTTGTGCGAGGATCCGGCGACCACGTGCGTCAACGTCAACGATGGCGCGATCGTGTTGTGCCTACCGACCTGTGATCCCCTGTTGCAGGACTGTCCCGATGGCCAAGCGTGCTACATCGTCCCTGGCGACGACTTCACGTGCGCCCCCGATGCGTCGGGTGAGATGGGCGTATACGGCGATCCTTGCGGGGCCATCAACGATTGCGACCCTGGTCTGGTCTGCGGCTCTGCAGACGTGGTTCCCGCTTGCCAGGGGTCTCCGTTTTGCTGCACGGAGTTCTGTGACCTCGACGATCCGAACGGCGATGCCCAGTGCTCGGGTCAAGCCGCCGGGCAAGAGTGCCTCGCGGTCGTGGCGGATCCCCAACCCGGATACGAAGCGGTGGGGTGGTGCGCTCTTCCATCCTGACCTCATAAACCCCGAGTTCCCACTTCCCTTGGGTCGGGCCCGCATCGCACGGTCGAGCGATGCGGGCCTGGTTTTTTGGTTCGCTCCCGGGCAGGAGGCGCTAGCGCCCCAGCGCCTTGTTGGCCAGCTCGAACACGTCCTTGGAGAGCCCCGGCTGCTGGCAGATCCGGTCGAGCTGTGCCTGCATCAGCGCGCGTCGCCCCGAGTCGAAGCGCTGCCAGTGGCCCAGCGGGCCCACCAAGCGGGCGGCGCCCTGGGGGTTGAGGCGATCGAGCTCCAGCACGTGGTCGGCCAAAAGGGCGTAGCCGCGCCCGTCGGCGGCGTGGAACATGGCTTGGTTGCGCACCGAGAACGCGCCCAAAAGAGCGCGAACCCGGTTGGGGTTGCGCAGGTTGAAATCGGGGTGCTTCGCTAGCGCGATCACCCGGTCGAGGGTATCGGGTACCGATGAGATCGCCTGGGCGGTGAACCATTTGTCGAGCACCAGGGGATCGTGCTTCCACTGGGCGTAGAAGTCGGCCAGGGCGCGCTCGCGGATCTCGCCGCCCGCGGTCACCAGGCAGCAAAGCGCCGCCTCGGCGTCGGTCATGTTGTCGGCCTTGTGCAGCTGGGTGCGGGCCTGCGCCACCGCGTGCTCGCGCGCCGCCGGATCGTCCTGCTCGCCGAGCAGGGCCAGCGCGGTGTTGCGCAGCCGCCGGGCCGCGATCGCCTCGCGATCGAGCCGGTAGGGCCCCGGATCGAGCTGGTCGCGGGTGGTGGCCAGGGCCGCGGCGTGGGCCCCGGCCAGCCTCCGTAGCACATGGCGCCGGGCGGCGTGGATCCCTTCGACGTCCACGATCTTCATCGCCTGGCCGAGCACGCGCTCGTCGGGCAGGGTCAGGGTCAGGGCCTTGAGCGATCCGTCGAGGGCCGGGTCGACCAGGATCTGCCCCCACGCCCGTGAGAAGCGCGGGTCGAGCTCCATGGGGCGAGCGTGCGAGCGGGCGGCCACCATGCCCAGGATCATGCGCTGGGCGAAGGTCTGGGCTGCGTCCCAGCGGCTCAAGGGGTCGGGGTCGTGCCCCATCAAGAAGCCCAGCTCGTCTTCGTCGCGCGCAAGCTCTAGCTTGACCGGCGCCGAGAACCCCCGCAGCACCGAGAGCACCGGCGACTCGGTGATCCCGTGGAACACGAAGGTCTGCTGTCGTTCACGCAGCTCGAGCAGGGCCGATCCGTCACGCATGGTCACGCTCGGCTCGACGCGCAGGGGTAGATCCTGCCCCTGCGGGCCGACCAGGCCGGTCATGATGGGGATATGCAGGGGCGGGGTGGGGCCCTTGGCCACCGGCGAGGGGCGCTGGCGTAGGTGCAGGATGTAGCGGCTCATCCCCGGATCCCAGGTGCCCTCGGCCTCCACCACCGGGGTGCCGACCTGCTCGTACCACTGCGCGAACTGGCGCAGATCCACCCCGCTGCCGTCGGCCATCGCGGCCACGAAGTCGTCGCAGGTGACCGCCTGGCCGTCGTGGCGCTGAAAGTACCGATCCATGCCCTTGCGAAAGCCCTGTGGCCCCAAGAGGGTGTGGATCATGCGGATCACCTCGGCGCCCTTGTTGTACACCGTGACGGTGTAGAAGTTGTTCATCTCGATGTACGCCTCGGGCCGGATCGGGTGGGCCGTGGGAGAGGCGTCTTCGGCGAACTGCGCCGTGCGGAGCGTGCGGACGTCGATGATCCGCTTGACCGCGGCCGAGCCCATGTCCGCCGAGAACTGCTCGTCACGGAACACGGTCAGGCCCTCCTTGAGGGTCAGCTGGAACCAGTCGCGGCAGGTCACGCGGTTGCCGGTCCAGTTGTGGAAATACTCGTGGGCGATGACCCCTTCGATGTTCTCGTAGTCGTCGTCGGTGGCTGTCTGGGGCCGGGCCAGCACGAACTTGTCGTTGAAGATGTTGAGCCCCTTGTTCTCCATCGCCGCCATGTTGAAGTCGCTGACGGCGACGATCATGTAGACGTCGAGGTCGTACTCGAGGCCGAAGATCTCCTCGTCCCAGGCCATCGCTCGCTGCAGCGAGCGCAGGGCGTGCTCGCAGGCGTCGATGTTGTGGGGCTCGACCCAGATCTCCAGCCGCAAGGTGCGGCCCGAGCGGGTGACGTACTCGCCCTGGTGGCAGCGCAGATCGGCGGCGACCAGAGCGAACAGGTAGCTGGGCTTGGGGAAGGGGTCGCGCCAGCGCACGAAGTGGCGGCCGTCCGGCAGATCGCCGGCCTGCTCGCGGTTGCCGTTGGACAAGAGCACCGGGTAGCGGGCCTTGTCGGCCTCGATCGTGGTCGTGTAGCGGGCCATCACGTCGGGGCGATCGAGGAAGTAGGTGATCCGCCGAAAGCCCTCCGCCTCGCACTGGGTGCAGAAGGTCTTGCCCGATCGATAGAGCCCCTCCAGCTGGGTGTTGTGCTGCGGCTCGGTGCGCACCACGGTCGTCAGCGAGAACCGGTCGGGCACCTCGTGCACGGTCAGCGTCTGTTCGTCGCAGGCCCAGGCCGAATCGGGCAGCGCCTCACCATCCAGGGCGATCGACCGCAGCTGCAGCCGCTCGCCGTGAAGCACCAGCGGCTTCGGGCCATCGGTCGCGTCCTCGTTGCGCCGGATCTGCAAGGTCGCCTTGATCTCGGCGTAGTCCTCGTGCAAGGACACGGCAAGCTCCACCGTATCGATCCAGTAGTGAGGCGGACGGTAGTCCTTGCGGTAGATCGGCTGAGGACGAGGATCTTTCATACGAGCCAACGTGCGGAGCGCACGCCTCAGGATACGGGGGCGCTGGGCCCTCCGGGGCCGGCGAGCGACGAAAAGGGCGCACGGCGAATGCGAAGAAGGCGCACGCCGGAGGGTCCGAAAAATACTGGTATGACCAGTTGATGAGTCGATGGTTATCTTCTATTCTGATCATGGGATAAGAGCCTTCCATGAATCTACGCCGGATCGCCAAGAAGACCCTCTCCGACGAGGTCTACGAGCAGTTGTCCGGGGAGATCGTCGAGGGGCGCTTCGGTCCCGGGATCAGTCTGCCAGCCGAGCGGCAGCTGTGCGACATGCTCGGGGTCAATCGGGGAGCGATCCGCGAGGCCCTCAAGCGGCTGGCCCAGGCGGGGCTGGTCAGCATCTCGCAGGGTGGTGGCACCAAGGTGCTCGACTTCCGGCGCAATGCCGGGCTCGACCTGCTGATGCGGCTGCTGTTTCGTCGCGATGGCACGGTCAACCTGGAGGTCGCCCGCAGCATCATGGAGATGCGGGCGGCGCTGGCCCCCGATATCGCTCGGCTGTGCGCCCGGCGGGCCGACAAGGCCGACGTTGCCGTGCTGCGGCAGCTGGTCGAGCAGATGGAAGGGGCGGCGGTCGACGACGACTTGCCCCAGCTGCAGACACTGTCACTACGCTTTTGGGACGCCATGGTGCGCAGCTCCGGTAACATCGCCTACGAGCTCGCGTTCAACACATTGCGAGAGACCTACGACCGCCTGCGCGACATCTTGGTGCAGGTCATGGCCGATGAGATCCGCGACGTCCGAAGCCACCGCACCATTGCCGAGGCGGTGGCCCGCGCCGACGAGCTGTCGGCCAAGCATGTCGCGGGGGCGCTGATGGAACAGGGCACCCGTCGGGTGCTCGAGCTGGTGGCGGTGCTGCAAGACGCCACCCGACAAGGGCACGGGGCCGACGAGGCCGACGAGCGGTCGGCGCCCGACCCCGAGCCCACCGGCTGAAAAGCCGCTCCCCGCCGCGATGCGGAGCATCGCGGCCCCCGTTAACCGTTACCCGGCTCATGGGTCCCACGCCATGGGGGTCTTGGCCGGCTCTTGCTTTATTGGATCATCAACGGTCGACTCGGC
>JBCCWC010000270.1:0-17031 GCA_039194325.1 Myxococcota bacterium | reverse complement strand
TTGGTGGAGCGAGAGCCCGGGCGTTCGGACCTACAGCGGGATCTATCGAGTTCGTACGAGCGGTTAGGAGACCTGGAACAAGCGCTGGGGAACAGCGAGCAAGCGGGGCGGTACTACGAGGACGGGCTAGCCATCGCCAAGGAATTGGTGGAGCGAGAGCCCGGACATTCGGACCTGCAGCGGGACCTGTCGGTGTCGCTCAATAAGCTAGGAGACCTGGAACGAGCGCTGGGGAACGGGGAGCAAGCGGGGCGGTACTACGAGGACGGGCTGGCCATTGCCAAGGAATTGGTGGAGCGAGAGCCCGGGCATTCGGACCTAAAGCGGGACTTGTCGATTTCGTATGAACGGCTAGGAGACCTGGAACGAGCGCTGGGGAACGGGGAGCAAGCGGGGCGATACTACGAGGACGGGCTGGCCATCGCCAAGGAGTTGGTGGAACGAGAGCCCGGGCGTTCGGATCTCCGGCGTGACTTGTCGATTTCATACGAGAGGCTGGGAGACCTGCAGCAGGTGTTGGGGAACGGGGAGCGAGCGCGGCGGTATTACGAGGACGGGCTAGCGATACGAAGGGCGTTGGTGGAGCGAGAGCCCGGGCGTTCGGATCTGCAGCGGGACCTGTGGGTATCGCTCAACAAGCTAGGAGACCTGGAACGGGCATTGGGCAACGGTAAGCGAGCGGGGCGGTACTATGAGGACGGTGTGGCCCTCGCCAGAGAGTTGGTGGAGCGAGAGCCTCAGAGCTCGAACCTGAAGCGAGATCTCGCTGCCTCGTTTTCCCGGATAGCCCGCGTAGCACCTGACGAGGCCCAGGACTGGCTGTCACGAGCGGTGGACATCTACCGGGCGCAACTGGGGGCAGATCCGACCGACGTAGATACTCAGCGCGATCTTGCGCTGGTCTTGAATCAGCTCGGTAAGCGTCCCGCTCAAGAGCCAGTTCGAGCATCACAACTGTTAGAGGAAGCCGGCGGGATCCTCAAATCCCTTCGTGCGCGCGGTGCACTGGATGCCCGGTTCCATGCACTCGCAGAGCAACTTCCGTCCAAGCCTGTCGAGCAGAGCGTTGATCGTTCGTCCGACGGTTAATCACACCTCGGTCGCAGACTGGTCAGTCCGTTGTCGAGTCTGCTGCCGCCGGTCGTTGATGAACATGGTCGAGCTCACCGTGTCGTCGGCTGGTGCCGTGGGTTGCCAGTTGACGGAACTGAGCGGGTGATCCACCCGGCCCCCCGCGGCTCGTCGCGGAGGGGCGGGAGCCTCGGAGGATCCACGGGCGTCTTTCGCGAGCGCCGCGACTGGATCCTCCGTCTGGGCGCTCAGTCCAGGTCGTCTTGGTGCGTGACGCCGCAGTCCCACTCGTCGTTGGTGTTCGCGTTCTTCTCGCAGGACACCAAATAGTCGCCGATCCAGCAGCCGATGTTGCCCGGGTAGTCCCAGCAGCTGAACTCCACGTAGCCCTCCGACGCCAGCTTGTCGAACGTGGCCTGGTCTTGCGTTGCCTTGACGTAGGCTTTTTCGATCGTCCGGGCCTCCTCGCGGTCGAAGTCGGTAAAGCTCACGTCGCCCTTGTCGTTGACGGCCGTGGGCGACTCGGCGGCGATGGCGGTGGGCAGCAAGGAGACGCTAGTCAGCAGTTGGACGATGATGGTGTACATGGTTCGGTTCTTCGTGATCGGGGACGAAGCCATCGACTCTCGATGGCCTTTGCCTCGCTAGACGACCGTGGCCTCGTCCCGGATCACAAAAAATGGAGGCGGCCGCTCTGCTCCGAGCAAAAACGAGCCATCCACCAGCAACGGCGCCGAGCCCGGACTGGGCCTCGGTAGGGAGTTTGGGCCTGATGGCTCGTGCCCCCAGGATTACTGCGAGGTCGAGCTCGGCGTTTTCGACTCAGGCGAGTCACCCACGGCCTTCGCGTCATCGGGCGTCTCGGGCTCGGGCGAGTCGCTCGCGGCCTGCTCGTCATCCGGCGGCGTCTTGGGCTCGGACGATCCACTTGCAGTCTTGTCGTTGTCCGGCGTCTTGGACTCGGGCTCTTCACTGGGCTCTTCACCGGGCTCTTCACCGGGCCCTTCTTCACCGGGCGCCTTCGTGCGCACCGGCACCTTGCCGCCCCGGACTGGGCGAGTCACGCCGGTCCGCACCTTGGGCACGGGCGCTCGCGGTGCCGACGAGCCCGCGTCTTTGCCAGAGGATGTGCGCAACTCAAGCGCTTGCTCGACCGCCGCGGGCATGACCCCCGCGGGGTTGCGCAGCACCAAGACCACCTGCGCATCCTCGGCCAGCGTGGCGGGCCAGGCTTCGACCACCCGATGCGTGCCTTCGCCTTGCATGACCGCCTCGGCCACGGCCTCCCGCGTGCCTCGTGTGTCTTCGACCATCACGAGCAAGGTCGCGTCCTTCCAGGTGGCCCCGGGCGTCAGCGTGATACTGCGCGCCGCGGCGTCGACCTCCATCGTCGGCCAGGTCGCCACCACCAGATCAAGAACAGATCGCCCGACGTCTACGCCCAGCGGGATCAGCTGCTGCATCTGCGTGCGGTACACGTGGCGGTCGAGCCACAGCCGGGTCTGCCCCTGGTCATCACGACGAAACGCCGCCAGCGCGTGGCCGCTCCCGCCCAGCAGGTAACCCCGCTCGGCCGGCCACGCCGACAGCCGCGCCCCTTCACGCTCGGTCGCGTCGATCACCGCGCCCTCCAAGAGCCGGCTCGCCGCCTCCTCGGGCGACAGCGCGTCATCGAGCGCCCGGGCAGCGGGCAGCGAAGACTCCGAGAAATACCGACGCCCCGCTTCCCCCCAAAGGCCCACCCACTGGCCATGCCCGAGCACGTGCGCGCGCAGGGTAGGGGCCCGCGGGATCCCTCGATTGACCTCCGGAGCCGCGCGAGGTGTGAGGGCCACCGGGTTGGGCAGGCCGGCGCGGCCATACGAGTCGCGCGCCAGCTCTTGCAGCGGCAGCCCTCGATCCCTCGCATGCTCCGACAACGGCAGGAACATCGCGCTGATGTCCCCGCGCGCGTGCGCGGGCACCGACAGATCCTGGATCACGTGCAGCAGCGCCCCCATGCACAAGAGCGCCAGCGCCCGGTGATGGTCGCGCTCGTCTCGATCGGCGGCCAGGCTGGCCCGGCGCAGGTGCTCGGCCAGCGCCGGCGGGGCCCAGGGGTCGCGCGCGTCCTCGAGCCAGGCCAGGGCCGATCGCCCGCTACCCTCGAAGGCGCCCCCGGTGGCGCGCGAGGCCACGGTGCCGCCGGCCTTGGCATGCTTTGCGCGCAGCATCGCGCGGGGCAGATCGTCGTCGGTCCACCGCGCGGCGGTCGGCTCTTGCCGGTCGAGGAAGTGATGGAGCAGGCGCTCGGCGGGGACCGTCTCCACCACCACGCCCAGCTCCAGCCAGCCCAGGGCGGTCATCTCCCACAGATCCCCCTCGACGCAGTGGGCCCGGGTGACCTCGGGCGCGCTGGCGCCCGGGCACGCCCCGGGGCCGCCCATGGCCTGGGCCCCCGAAGCGGCGTGGACCCGACGAAGGGCACGGGTCAGCAACCGCCGCGTGGCCTCCGGCAATCGGGCCGGATCGACCCGCAACGGGGAGAACAGCCCGCGCTGCAGCTGTGACGATTCCATCCACCGCAGGTGCATCGCGCTATCGAGCACCGAGCGCTCGAGCATGCCCAGGTGGGTGGTCGATGGATCCCAGGCGGTCGCGGGTGTCGGAACGACCAGCGCGGCTCCGAGCCCCAGCGCCCCGAGCCACCGAGCGATCCGCCGCCCCGCCCTCATCGCGTGCCCTCCGGCGGTCGACCCGACGCGGGCTCGGGCGCTGCGGGAGCGTCGACCAGCTCGAGCTGGTCGAGGTTCTCGTAGACGAAGCCGGCCAGGATGATCGCCGTCTCGATGTCCACGCACTGCATGGCCCCGCAGGTCAGCAGCACGCCCACCGTGCGATCGCGGTCCAAGAACGCGACCGCGCGGACCTTGTCGGTGTCGTAGACCCAGGTCTCGGTGGTGATCTCCCCGGTGATCGGCACCTGGGGCAGGGTGGCCTCGAAGGTCTCGATCACCGGCGCGAGCCCCCCGGGCGGATCTTTCCAGACACGGTAGGCCACGTCCCACACCTCGTCGCGGTCGACCGCCTGCAGGTGCACGCCGTGGTAGAAGTGGGTGCGGGCCAAGTCGCCCAGCTCCTTGACGTCGAAGGCGTCGGTATAGCCGGTGCGCCGCCGGACATCCTCGGGCGGGAGCAGGGCGCGAGCATCGAGCAATTGCAGCGTCGCCTGCGGCCCGGATTCCTCTTGCGGAGCCGGGCTGGCCACCTCGCCCCCCAGCTCGCGGTAGAGATCCAGGTTGGCCGATTCCCGCTCCCAGCTCGACAGCTTGATCACCGTGGCCGGCGCGGCCAAGAACACCAGGTGCTGGGCGTGCGAGTCGGTGTTTTGCCACTTGCGCAGCGAGACCCGGTTGTGGCGCAGGGTGAAATCGGTCCGCGGCGTCCCGTCCAGGCGGCGATCGGAGCGGTAGCCCACGTATCCGCGCTTGTAGATGACCATGTGAAAGGACACCAGCCGAAGGTCGCGGCCGCGCTTGCGCATGGGCGCGGCGGGGAGCCGGTAGCGACCCGCCTGGTCGGTCTTGACCTCGATCACCTCCGAGCCCGACGGGGTCGACAGGCCATCGCCCTCGTCGTACGACCACACGCCCACCACCACCGCCCCCTGGATCGGCTCGGCGGTGGTTTCGTCGACCACCTGCCCGTCGAAGGGGCCGCGCAGGCTCACGTCGGTCACCCGGTCGCGGGCGCTGGCGAAGCGAGCCGGCCTCACCATGGGGCTACAGCCGAGGCCAAGGGTCAGCCCCGTCCCCAACCCGATCCCCAGCCCGATCCCCAGCCCGATCCCCAGCACCGGCGATAGTCCCACCGTCCGCCCCAGGGCGCTCCGCCACGTCCGGCCCCGACAGGGGCAGGCCCGGGGGGACAACTGGCTGGGTCGGGAGGAAGAAGGCATCGAGGGACGCCGTTGACGCCGTAAGCCGCGCTTGGCTAACCTACGCGACGAGGTAGGACGTCTAGCCCACCCTCCTGGGGCGTGGCAAGCCTGCCGACACCGATCCATCAAATGTCGGCCCCGATCCCCTGCCCCTGCTGCGGCTCAGACATCGGACCGGGTCACGTCGCATGCCCCGTATGCGCCTACGCGATCGGGGCCACACGCACGTCCAATGCATCTGGACACAAGTGCGCCCGCTGTGGCGCCGCCATGCCCACGGGCTTCGATTTTTGCCCCGTGTGCGGGCTGGACCAACGGGTTCGACTCCGGCGCCCGTCCACCCAGGAGATCAGCCTTCGCGGGCCCGGACCGGCCATCTCGTCGCCGCACGTGGCGGCTGCTGTGGTTGGCGGCAGTACCCCCTTGCCCGACGCGGCGACCGCAGCCGGACGGACCGTGCCGGCCCCGGGCCTGAGTGCCCCCGCGTCACCCGCCCCTTCGTTCACGCCGCCCACGCCTCCCGCTGCGAGCTCGCCCCCCAACGCTGTGCCCAATCCGTCCATCAAGCATGCGGGCCAGCATGCGGGCCAGTACGCGGGCCAGTACGCGGGCCAGTACGCGGGATCGACTCCGTCGATCGACCGCACCGTGCCGGCGCCCTCGGTCTCGGCCCCGTCACCACCCGCCGCGTATCAGCCACCGGCCCCGCCGGCTCCCGTGCCAGCGCCCCCCTCGAGCCCGGTCGCGGTCCCGCCTGCCCCGGTCGTCCCGGCGACCCCGATTGCAGCCGCACCGCCGCCTGCGGCTCCATCCCCGGGCTCGCACCCGCGTAGCGGCGGCTCGCTGGTCGATGCGGTCGCCGACGCGAACACCATGGAGCCTCCGGTCGGCATGCCGGCGGTGCAGGCCACGGCCACCGACGAGGATCGGACCGTGCCCCATGCGCCCCAGCGTCCGACCCGGTCCGAGGTGGGCGACAACGACCGCACCGTGCCCCACGAGCCACTGTCCTCTCCGGTGGCGATCGCACCGGTGCGGGCGGCGGCGTCCCCTGCCACCCAGCCCGATCGGCCCGGGGGATTCTCGGGCGGTCCCGGTCATGGTCCGCTGCCCACCGTCAATCGGGCCCAGACCGGCTCACGGAGCACGCTGGCGCCGATCGACCGCAACACCAGCGAGCTGGGCTCCTCGGGGGCGTCTCCGTCGGTCGGGTCGGGGCCTCGGCTGGTGCTCGTGGCCCGGGACGGCAGCGAGGGCGAGGCCTTTCCGCTCGAGGACGAGCAGATGACGGTGGGGCGCACCCACGGGGATCTGCTTTTTCCCGAGGATCCCTTCTTGTCGCCCATGCACGTCCGGCTCCAGCGCACGCCCAAGGGCATGGCGATCTTCGACGCCGGATCCACCAACGGCGTGTACCTGCGGATCCAGGGCTCGGCGCCGGTCTACCCCGGCGATCAGTTCATGATCGGCCACCAATTGCTGCGGCTGGAGAACATCGACACCCAGGTGCAAGAGCGACCGCCGGCTATAGACGGCACCCGCGTGTTCGGCACCCCGCTGCAGCCCGCATGGGGCTGCGTGCGCCAGGTCGGCCGGGGGGGGATCGTCGGGGACAAGTACTACCTGCGCGGCTCCCAGGTGGTCTTCGGGCGAGAGGGGGGCGATCTGCTCTTTCCCAACGACCCCTTCGTCAGTCGGGAGCACGCCCGCCTGCGCCTCGAGCTGCACGGGCAGACCATGGCGGTATTCTTGGAGGATCTCGAGTCGGCCAACGGCAGCTACATTCGGATCCGCGGCAGCGCCGAGATGGCCCACCTGGACACCTTTCGGATCGGCGATCAGATCCTTCGGCTGAGGCTCGACTGATGGCACACCTGGAGATCTTCGCCCGCACCGAGGTCGGCTGCGCGCGTGAGCGCAACGAAGACGCGTTCGTGGCGATCCACCTCGCCAACGGCCAGACCGGCCTGCACCCCAACCAGCGGGTGTGCGCCCTCCAGGCGCCCGGCACGGTCCTCGCGGTGTGCGACGGCATGGGTGGGGCCGCGGCCGGCGACGTAGCCTCGCGCATGGCGATCGACGCGCTTATCAAGGTCGCCCGCAGCCACGGTGTGGCGAGCCCCGACGACGCCGAGGCGATGCTGCTGGCCGCGGTCGGCGAGGCCAACCGATCGATCGGCGAGTTCACCCGTCGTCATCCCGACAAGCGGGGCATGGGCACGACCTTCACCGCGGTCTCGGCCATGGGCCCCGAGCTGGTCATCGCGCAGGTGGGAGACTCGCGGGCCTACCTGCGGCGAGGCCGAGTGCTCCAGCAGCTGACCATGGACCAGAACGTCGTGGGCCAGATGGTCGCCGCAGGCAAGCTTCGCCCCGAAGATGCCCGCAACTTCAAGCAGCGCAACGTGTTGCTGGAGGCGATCGGCGTGCAGGAGCGGGTCGGCCCCGACGTGGTGCGGGTGACCGTGCGCGCCGGCGACGTGCTGCTCTTGTGCAGCGACGGGCTCACCGGGCCGCTGACCGATCGCCAGGTGCTCGACCATATGCTGCGCCACGAGGATCCCGTGCACTGCTGCCGAGCCCTGACCGAGGCCGCCTGCGCGGCGGGAGGGCCCGACAACATCACCGCGGGGGTGATCCGCTTCATCGGCGGCGATCTGCCGCTTCCCCGGGAGCAGGAGCTCATCGACTTCGAGCGGCGCTCGGCGATTGCGTGACCAGGCGATTGCCGCTGGCTCGAGAGTAGGATCTCACCGACATCGAGGCGATCGCTCGAATAGATCCGACCTTCGATGTCATGGATCTTCGAGGGGGGCACCATCGAGCGAGTCAAGTATCGACTGGACGTGCGCGGCATCGGCGTCACGACCCCACCGTAGGAAGCCAGATCGAGAACGCTCGAGCACGACGCGGGCTTGCTCGTTTTCGCCGGCCTGGGCAAGGAGAATACTGAGGTCGAGACCGACGAGGACGATGCCATCGAGGCGACCGAGCTCTAGGTTGAGCTCATAGGATTCAGCCAGCGAATCGTACGCCAGCTGTCGCTCTCCGCGGGATTTAGCGATCTGTCCGATGCTCCACAACGTATTGGCTCGGCCGTCCTTGTCGCCGAGCTTGTCGAATACAGCCAAGCACTCATGGTAAAGGGCGAGGGCTTGGTCGACCTCACCGTTGTCGGCGCGGAGGCGGGCGATGTCTACCAGGGTCACGGCCCTAGACCGAACATCACCGAGACGCTCATAGGTCTCCAGTGCCAGGTTGTGAAGGGCGAGAGCCTGGTCGATCTCGCCCTTGTATGCTGCTCGCAGACGAGCGATGTCTACCAAGACCCCCGCCCTAGATCGCGCGTCGCCGAGCTTGTCGAAGACAGTCAATCTTTCGTTGTGAAGGGCGAGGGCTTGGTCGACCTCGCCTTTGTCTGCTCTTAGGTGGGCGATGTCCCCTAGAGTCACCGCCCGTTGCCGCGAGTCGCCGAGTTCGTCGAAGATGACGAGGGCACGCTCAAAACGCTCGATGGCCTCTTTGGGCTCTCCCGATGTCAAGGAGATACGACCCTCCTCGAGCAAGACGGCGCCTTCGAGATCGCGGTGGCCCCATTGGTCCGCCACCGCTTGTGCTCGACCAAGGTGCTGTTGGGCCTTATCGAGGTCACCTTGCAGTATGTTCAGACGAGCGTGCTGGATGTGGAGCATCGCGAGTTGTTCATTGTCGTTGCCGCGCGACGCAGTCAACGCGGCTCGCTCGAGTGCGCTGCGAGCTTGTTGGATCGACCCCGTCAATCGATAGAGCGTTGCGAGCGCTTGGTGCTCCTCGGCGACTCTTTGCCATGTACCGGTAGAGGTGAACCGCTCGATGGCTTGTCGACGCCATCGAATGCTGGCTTCGTAGTCGATCGCCGACTCGTAGAGCCGACCGAGTCGGCTCGCCGTCTCGGCAGCCGCAGTGGGATCTTGCTCCCGCCTGTCGAAGAGCTTCTCCAACGCCTCAATTTCTCGCTGGACCCGTTGTTGCTCCCCTGGGGGGGCGACGAGGGGAGCGTGTGCATCGTGTTCGAGTCGCAGCCCCAGGCGTAGTGTCGATGCGGGATCGGCCAGATCGCCGTCATCGCTCGTCCGGGGCCTATAGAGACCGGGAAAATCGAACGTGCCCATCACCACCTCTTGCAGGTCGGCCGCTAGCGTCGCCAAGGCCCTCGAGCCCGCGTCGGACAGCCACAGCACGACGCGGGCGGGAACCCGACGCGGGAGGCTATCCCGGACCACGTTCAGCTCGCGGATGGCATCGGTTGGTCTGATGTGGCCGAACTGGTCCAGCAGCAAGTGCTCGAGGCCCACGACGAAGACCACCGGGGCTTCGCTCGCCCGCCACTGACGCTCGATGAGCGTAGTGATGGGAGTCGAGGGCGAGGCGTCCGCGAGGTCGACCGTGGTGACGGGCTGCTCGATCGCCAACTCGGCCGCATTGCGCTGCCAGGCACCCTCCCGCCGATCGTCGTAGCGCGCTACGGCCAGTGCAAACCCGGAGGGACCTGGACGAGTCAAGAAACGAACGAGGCGCAGGTGCTCGCTGCGTGAGGGGCTCATGACGCGAGCTCGGCGCTCGCGTGGTCGATGCTCTGGCGGCTACCGATCTTTTCGAGATTGTCGAAGACCACGCACAGCGTCTTGCTACGAGGCGACAGCGCCCGGTGGGCTCCATCGAGAAGAATGTTCATCCGTCGCACGAGATCGCGGAGATCTTGGGTGACCTTGCGGCGGATCTCTTCTCGGTAGACGTTTTGCGACTTGAGGGAGGCGGTGAACTTCGCCATCAGCGAGGCCAGCCAGGGGAGCCCTCCTTGAGCTTGCACCGTGGTGTCGAGCTCCCCCACGAGCTCCTTGACCCGCTGCTCCGAGAGAAGGTGCTCGGAAAACCAGCCTCGCACGAGGGTGAACGACTCGTCGTCGAGCGTGAGGTCTTTGAGATCTTCGACCACGGCCGTGGCTGCGACGAGCACGAGGTCGGCGAACGCAAAGTCTCCGTGGTCGAGCGCTTTTTGGGCGTCGATGTACACGGGCAGGATGTGGGGTAACTCCGCCATCGCCGCTCGAACCAGCGTAGTCTTGCCCGTGCCCCGATGACCGAGGATGCCGATGTGAACATGACGGGGTCGCCCTCGGGTCATACGCAGGCGGCGGTGCAATTGGCGGGTCACCCCGTAGTGCTCCGGGGGCAGCACCTGCTCGATCTTCGCGTACCAGGGGTCGTGGGGTGCAACGAGGGCGAACGGGTCGAGGGCCCAAAAGGCCTCCTCGGTGTTGCGTGCCCGAAATCTCTCGGTCATGGCGCTCAGTCACCGAAATAGAACGTGGTCGTCAGCGCCAGGTAGATCACGTTGGACATGGGGCGCCCGGCGGCGGCGGGCGTAAAGCCCAGCCAGCCCAGCTCGGGCCCGAGGCCAAAGCCGCCGCCGCGGTAGGGTCGGCGCCGCTTGGCCCAGGGGAACAGCTCGTAGCGCACGGCCCCGCCGAACTGCGCCCCGCCAAAGCCCGCGCGGCCCTCGACGCCTTCTTGGCGGATCGCTCCGCCGCCAAAGCCAAACGAGGCCCGGACCGACAGCGGCAGCCGCGTGGGCACGGGCAGCAGCTTGATCTCGATTCCCAGGTAGCCCTCGCCCAGGCTCTGGCGAGCGCCTTGCTCGCTGCGTAGGCCCCCGCCGCCTCCCCCGGTCAGTCCCAGACCCAGCCACGGGAACACCATCTGGCCCACGCTCGCCATGCCGCCGAAGACCGCGAAGGTGCCGTCGGTCGGCAGGTCGTTGACTCGGGCAAAGCCCAGGCCAGCGAAGACGGCGGCCCCCAGGTAGGTGCCGTCGATGCGAGGGGGGCGCGGTGCTTCGGCCTCGGCCGCGTCGGTTTCGAGCGCGTCGGCCGAGACCTCGTCGCGGTCGGCTGGCTCGTCGTCCTCGGCCGCGTCCTCGGCCGCCGCGTCCTCGGTCGGGCCGGGCTCGGGGCCATCGTTCGCGGGGCCGCGCGTGTCGGGGCCGGTGGTCGTGTCGGGCTCGGCTGGCGGTGCGTCGGCCGGCGGTGTGTCGGCCGAAGCGTCGGGGGTCGCTTCGGCCGGGGACGCTGGCGTGGGAGCGAAGACTCCGTCCTCGACGTCGGACCACGCCAGGGTCGCCGACGGATCCACGGGGGGATGCAGCGGCTTGCCGAAGGACAGCGCTGGTACCGCCAGCGCGACGAGCCCGGCGGTCAAGGCCCGAACGCCCGATCGGGCGGCGAGGGTCGAGCGACGCGCGCTGCGGCGGCCGTGCACGTCACGAGCATGGACCACGGCGCCCCGATCCGGCAAGCGGCTGCCCCATGCGGCCGGGATACGGGCCGGGATACGGGCCGGGATATGGCCAGTGCGGAGGGCTCGACTTGCTCGACAGGGCGCGCTGCCCTAACGTCCGCGGTCCGGAGCGCGCCCATGGATCGAGGTCGGCTGATCGAGATGGTCGGATCCTTCCTGCTGGGAGGCGGAGTGGTGGCCATGGGCTACGAGCTGGCGCGAGCCGACGGTGGCGTCTCGAGCTCCGCGGTGGCCGCCGCCGATCCGCCTTCGTCATCGTCCGCAGCGCCTCACCCGGGGGCCGGGGGGGCCGAGCCGGGCGAAGGCGAGGGGGTCAGCCCCTACGCCGACGGGGGCGAGTCGCCGCCCGACGACGGTGCGTCGGCCCCCGAGGGCGAGCCCGAGCCCCCCATCGAGTTGCCACCTCACATGCAGGTCGACCAGGACGGGCACTACCAAGCCTTCCCCGGGATCTTCGACGCGCAGCCGCCCCCCTTCGATGATGAGTCGGAGACGAAGTACCCCGGGCACGGCCTGGTCACCAGCTTGGCGGTGGTGATCCGCGAGCGCGCCGACCTCGAGTCGACGATCATCGGGGTCCTGCACGCGGGCACCCGCGTGCGCACCGACATCGAGCGCACCTTCGGAGGCGGCTGTGAGCCGGGCTGGAACCGGGTGTTTCCGCGGGGCTTCATCTGCCGCAAGGCGGGCCTGCGGGTCGATGAGTCCCCGCCTTCGGGGAGCCTGGTGGTCGCGTCGACCAAGCCCGACATCGAGCAGGCGCTGCCCTACGAGTACTGGCGGGTCAAGGACGAGATGACCCCGTTCTTTCACCGCTTGCCCACGTTCAACGAGCAAGATCAGGCCGACGCGGCCGGCTCGACCTGGTACGCCAAGAACGGTCGCGATCCCATGCCGACCGACACCTCCACGCGCCCCGACGAGGTGCCCGCGGTGGTCAAGGAGTACATGAACGCCGGCTACTATGTGACCAAGGGGGGCGAGGAGGTCCGCATGGAGCGTCGGTTCCTCCGCACCCTGCGGGGGGCCTACGCGCGCAAGTACCAGCTGCGCCAAAAGGAGAGCCCCCAGTTCCGCGGCCGCGTGCTGCCCGGCGGCGCCGAGGATCTGCCCGTCTACTTCGTCCGCCGGGAGCTACCCCTCATGCGCCGCGAGACCGAGGGCAGCGACGTGCTGATCGCCACCGAGACCACGCCGCAGCGGCTGTCGACCCACCCCTTCGTCGACTCGGTGCACATCGGCAACAAGATCTACTACGTGGACGGCGAGGGCCAGCTGATGCGGGGCTACGCGGTGGGCAAGGCCTTCAAGATCAAGCGACCGCCCGGGGTCAAGGCCGACGAGCACTGGCTGCACATCGATCTCTCCGAGCAGACCCTGGTGGCCTACGAGGGGGATCGCCCGGTCTTCGCCACCCTGGTCTCCACCGGCAAGGAGCCGGGCATGACCCCGGTGGGCGTGCACCGGGTCAGGACCAAGCTGGTGGCCTCGTCCATGCGGGATCAGCCTCAAGAGGACGAGGCCTACTCGATCGACGACGTGCCCTGGACGCAGTACTTCTCGGGCAGCGTGGCCCTGCACGGTGCGTTCTGGCACGCCGGCTTCGGGCAAGTGCGAAGTCACGGGTGTGTCAACCTCTCGCCCAGCGACGCGCGGTGGTTGTTCGGGTTCACCGATCCCCCGCTGCCGCCCGACTGGCACGCGGTCGCCCCCACCAAGGGCACGCCGCGAGGCAGCGCGGTGGTGGTCACCGAGTAGGCGATCTCCCGGGGCCCATCGCCCGGGGCCGATCGGCCCCTGAACTTGCGGATTTCGCGGCCCCGGGGTTCGCTGTACGATGCGGCTCCATGAAGGTCGAGACTGGATCGGTCGTCACGATCTCCTATGACATCCTCGACGCGGAGGGAGAGATCATCGAGTCTTCCGAGCTCTCCGGTCCCGTGTCCTTTTTGGTGGGCAAGGGCGCCATCATCAAGGGCCTCGACCAGCGGGTCACCGGGATGGCCAAGGACGAGGAGAAGAGCTTCGAGCTGCCGCCCGAGGAGGCGTTCGGCCAGCCCGAGGACGGGCCCACCAAGCAGCTACCCCGCTCCGATTTTCCCGAAGATGCCAAGCTCGCCAAGGGCGAGCGCTTCGAGGCGGGCCTGGACGGGGGCCAAAAGATCCTGCTCGAGGTCGTGCAGAGCAACGACGACGCGGTCACCGTGCGCATGATCCACCCGCTGGCGGGCCAGACGATCAGCATGACGGTCACGGTGCTCAACATCCGCGCGGCGACGGCGGCCGAGAAAGAAGCCGGGCGCGCGATCTCTGCGCCGCCGCCGCCGCCGCCGCCCCCGTCCAACAAGCCGCCCAAGAAGTAGGCGCGGCGCCCTTGCTCTGCGGGCCGAACCGGCGACAATGCGCGCCATGGGTCGACCCCGTGACTTTTTGGACATCCTCGAAGATCCCCAGGCCGGGCCGCTGTCGGAGCGCAAGCCCGGGGACGAGCTGATCCTGGGGCTGTTGGCGCACATGTTCTACGCCGACGATGCGGTCACCGACGACGAGCTGGCCGTGTTCGGGCGGCTGACCGGACGCACCGATACCGAGGAGCTACGAGAGTACCTCGACGAGCTGGGCGAGCGGCCCTTGGACTATGACGAGCTCGCCCGCACCTTCCCCGATCTGCAGGATCGAGATGACATCGTGACGATCGCCGAGCACGCGATCTGGGGGGACTCGCGGGTGGAGCGAGGCGAGGTGGACATGATCGAGGATCTGATGGAGGCGCTGGGGATCAAGCCGGGGTGAGGTGGTGTGGCGCGGGCTGAGTCTTGACGGGGACGACCGGCGTTCGGCTCGTCCCCGAGCGTCCGCTCGTCAGTAGATCATGATCCCGATCCCGGTGTCGACGTACGCGGCTCCCTGACTGTCCTGGAACCGACTGAGCGACGCCAGCCCGTTGGTGTCGATTCCCAGCGCCGGATCCATGACCGAGCCATCCGGTCGCTGCAAGATGTAGTGCAACCCGAGGGCGGGCTGGAACATGGAGTTGGACCCGACCCGTACGACCCGCAAAAGTCGCGTGTTGGCGGTCGGAGCGGGGGCCTCCGTGCGGTGGACGGTCATGCCCATGCCCTGGGCGCGTCGCAGGTCACTGGCGTATAGAGTGGTCAGCATCGTGCCCACCAGCGAATAGGGCACGTACGCCACCGCGACGCGGCCCATGGCCTGCGCGGCCTCGAAGATGTAGCTGGGCAGCGAGTAGCCGGCGTCGGGACCGGGGGGACGCCCTTGCTCGCCCGAGGTCACGCTGTAGATCGCCATCTCGGAGGTCTGGTTGGTGTCGAGATCGGCGCCCAGCATCCAAAGGGGCCAGTTGGCGACCTGGGGCAGCCGCGTGCTTCCCAACTCCATCGAGGCACAAAGCAAGCTGCTCGCGCCGCACGAGTTGGTCTGGGTCTGCTGATACTGTTGGTGGGGCATCGCGATCGAGCGTAGTGAATCGAGGAAGGGTGACGAGTAGAAATCGGAGGTGCGTGCGGTTTTCCGGCTTCGACAGGCCGTGACTCGGTCGTCCGACCGAGGGGGCGGTCCCCACCCGTGAGCCTTTGCTCCGCACGATGACCGAGACCGGACGAGGGCACGAGGCGAGGGTCAGGCGCGGTCATTCGCACGCCAGCAGGTGCGCAGGATCCGAAGCATCACTCCCTCGGTCGGGACGGAAGCCGGTGTCGCAGCCACTACGCTTTGGTCGACACGATAGAGGACACAGGCGCTGAACGAAGCGCGAGATCTTCATCTGTCGCTAGTGCCCTGCAATAGGTTTTTGTCGCCGTAGTGGCGGTCTTCGCACATGAAGAGCGTCTCACGCCCTCGTGACTTTCGTGAGGTCGGGGAACTTCACGGTTCTTCCGCTGCCTGGGCTGCATTCCCGATCGTCGAGACTGCGCACCTGTCCGAGGATGATGGCATCCGTCGCCCTCGATGCGAGGTCTGTGTCCATCAAGCCCGAGCGATCTAGTGGCGGGCGAGCATCAGAACGTTCGCCCCGTTCGATGTATTGTTGGTTAGTCGTGAAACTCCCATACTTGGAGAGGAGCAAATCGTCGGAGTCTAGCCTCGAAGGGGCCAATGGAACCGAAGAACCCGAGAGAGTGCCGACCGACACAGCCGACCGACATATGGCCCAGATGCTGGCCAAGCTGCCCCAAGGGGGCGAGCCTGATGCGGGGGTACCAGGCGCAACCGGCACGGTATCCAACGTGGCCTTGTCGAGCGCTGAAGTCGACGATGCCCCACGCCGTGGCCAAGGTGATGACCCTACCCGCTTGTTGCCCGGTTCGCGGGACCCTCAAGTCTCCAACGCCCTCGAAAGCCTCTTCGACTCCCAAAGACCTTCCTTTCGGTTTGGTCAGCCCATCGGTCGGTACATTGTCCTTGAAGAACTCGGCGCCGGTGCCATGGGCGCCGTGCTCAAAGCCTACGACGCGAAGCTCGATCGAGTGATCGCGCTCAAGCTATTGCACGCCGAGGTCGACGAATACGATACGGTACGGCTCCGGCGAGAAGCCCAAGCCTTGGCGAAGCTCTCGCACCCCAACGTGATCCAGGTGTTTGACGTAGGGGAGGTCGACGAGCAAACGTTCATCGCAATGGAAATGGTCATGGGCCAGACGTTGCGGGAATGGACGAAGGGGCCTGATCAGCCCCGGGGGTGGCGAGAGTGCCTCAACGTCTATATGCAGGCAGGCGCGGGCTTGGCCGCCGCCCACGAGGTTGGGCTCATTCACCGCGATTTCAAGCCGGCCAACGCGATCATCGATATCAAGGGTCAAGTGCGGGTGCTCGACTTCGGCCTGGCTCGGCGAGTTCGGCAGACGATCGGTTCAGAGCCCGAGCACGAGGCCGACCGCCCCATGAACCTGGTGGCCAGTGGTCTCGCCCTAGAGGCTACGCTTACGCACCCCGGCACCGTCATGGGAACCCCGCCCTACATGCCGCCCGAGCAGTGGCGGGGGGAGGAGGTCGGCCCCCATAGCGACCAGTTCAGCTTCTGCGTTGCGCTTTATGAGGCCCTCTATGGAGCACGCCCGTTTCGCGGCAAGACACGCAACGAGCTCATGGTCATGATTACCGAGGGGCGGATCGCGACAATTGATGCGAATGGGCCAGCCGTTCCCTCCCGCGTGCGCAACGCGGTCCTGCGTGGGCTATCCTCTGATCCTCAGCAGCGGTGGTCCTCGATGGACGACTTGCTCGCGGAGCTTCGTCGGCTCGCAGCGCCTCCCCGTCATCGCTACATGGCGGGGGCTCTCGCGGTGGGGTTGGCCGCGATGGCGGGAAGCGGCGGATATATATACTACCTGAAGATGAAAGACCGCTGCACCGGTGCCCTCGATCAAATGGAGGGCATCTGGGACGACGCCCGCCGTCAACAAGTCGAGGCCGCGATCCTGGGCACCGAAGTCTCCTATGCTCCGGGCACCTGGACGCGCGTAGAACAGCGGCTCGATGACTACGCCGACGCCTGGATGGGCAATCACACCGATGTCTGCGAGGCGACCAGCGTGCGCGGAGAGCAGTCGACGCACCTGATGGACGTGCGCATGGCCTGCCTGGAGCGGCGACGGGGGCAGATGCGGGCCCTGGTCGAGGTCTTGTTGTCACCCGACGAAGACGTGGTGCGCGAGGCGGTCAAGGCGGTCCAGAGCCTGGAGGAC
>JBCCWC010000269.1:0-17268 GCA_039194325.1 Myxococcota bacterium | reverse complement strand
CGCCCTACTCGATCGCCTCGGGCTCAGGCTGCCCACGCGGCTGCGCTCGCCCGCTTCGATCGCGGGGGTGTAGTGCCAACTTTTTCTCTAAGTGGTTGAAATTACTTACTCGACTACCCCAAACTGCCGAAGTTGGGTTAGCGCGACCCTGGGGCAGAGCAAGGATGGGGGCCGCGCGAGGATGGGGGCAATCGCTGGTGCGACAGCGCTTGCGTGCAATTGGGCGATTGTTGCGAAGACCTCGGGGACTTCCGCCCGGTGGCTCAGGGATCGCAGACCGGATCGAGCGCCTCGAACTCCGGCACCAGATCCTCATAACTCTGGATCGTCCGCCCACCAAACGAATCGACGTACTGGAAGAAGATCCGGTGATCCAGCGGCTCGATCCCCGCGTTGTCGTAGGCCTCCGCGTCGGAATCGGTGTTCCCGAACACGTAGGCGGGCCGAAGGCCCCGGGCGGCCAGGGCGGCCAGCTCGGCCGTCTTGTACTCCACCGCCACATCGTTCAGCGCGCCGGTGGCCAGCAGCGACGTGTGAATGATGCCCGGCGGCAGCCCGCGCTCCTCCACGAACTGGTAGGTGCGCGCGCCCACGAACTCGGGCCGGGCGGTCAGGTACATCGGGCGGTACCCCTGGGCGACCAGCGCGTGCAGGGCCTCGGGGGCCCCCGGGTTGATGTCGGGGATCGTGTCGAGCAAGAAGTCGACCAGGCGCTCCCACTCGTCGGTGGTCAGGGTGCCGTCGATGTCCGAGAGGATGATCGGCGTGCCGCGCTCCACCACCTCGATGTAGGTATCGGCCCGCGTGCCGTCGCCACGGACCACCATGTGGATCCGGTGGCGGCCCAGACCCAGCGGCGTGGGGATCTGAAAGTAGACCCGACCTCCGGTGTCTTCGACCCCCTCCACCGTCGGATGGTTGCCCTCGTTGGTGGTGAAGCTGGGCCCCAGGTACTCCCAGTCATCTTGCCCGCTGCCCTCACAGTCGCGCAGAAGGAAGAGATCGACACGCTCGTCCTCCAGATCCCAGTCGGTCAGCCCGTAGGCGAACTTGGCCATCGCCCACTGGGTGTCGCCGGGGTTGTAGAACATGTCGCGCCCGCGGTGTCGCGGGTTGCCCGAGAGCACCACCGCGCCCGACTCGACGGGGTGCTCCCAGGGGAGCAGCTCTCCCGCGTCGGGCGGGGGCGCGTCGCAGGAGGGGACCGGCGGGCACTCTACGGTCGGCCCGGTGGTGGAATCGGGATCCGGGCCTTCGGTGGTGGTTGGATCTGCGGTCGTGGTGCCGTCGGGATCTTCGGCGGTTGGATCGCTCGAGTCGGTCGGGCTCGATGTCTCGGTGGTGCTCGCGGGGCCCAGGGTTTCGGGCTCTCCACCGCCCACGCCATTGCTGGCTGGGTTGCAGGCGGGGCCCGATCCGGCCAGCAGGGTGGCGGCGGCGAGCCGGTGCAGCCACCGCGATGATCGGTGTGTCATCGGATGTCGTTATACCCGAGACCGGCTCCGAGATGGGCCGCGGTGGCGGCTCCCAGATGGGCCGCCGCAGCGGCGCCAAACGGTGGTCTATCGACAGCGTTCGACGAAGGCGCGGAAGATCGGATCTCCGCTGGCGCGCCCGGCCGCCCCGGTCCGAGGATCGTCGGTCTGGCCCTCGAGCCACTCGGGGTGCCACTGCACGCCCATGATCCACTCGTCGTCGTCGCGCATCTGTACCGCCTCGATCACACCGTCGGGGGCCCACGCGGTGGCGCGCAGCGGGGGCGCGAGCTCTCGGAGTCCCTGGTGATGGATGCTGTTGACCTCGAGGGCGGTCGCCCCTCCATAGAGCTGCCCCAACCAGCTGTTGGGCTCGATCCGGATCGCGTGCCCGAGCGCGTCGTACTGGTGCCAGTCGCGGTGCACCAAGGCATCCTCGCGCTGGGTGGTGATGTCTTGGTAAAGCCGTCCGCCCAGCGCCACGTTGATCAGCTGAATACCCCGACACAGCCCCAGGATCGGCAGCCCGCGGCGCCGCGCCCGCTGCATCAGGCGCAGCTCGTACTCGTCGCGCGGGCGATCCCCGCTCCATTCGGGGCGCAGCGGCGTCTCGCCGTAGCTTTGTGGGGCTAGATCGGCGCCTCCGGTCAGTAGCAGGCCATCCACCGTCGACAGCACCAGGTCGATCCCGTCCTCGTCGCCTAGATCGGGCAGCCCCAGCGGGATCCCGCCCGCCCGGCGCACGCTGTTTGCCATGCGCTGCTCCACATACTGGAGGGTCATCCCCTTGAAGACGGGCCGTAGGGGATCGGCGTGCATGAAATTGATCGACAGGCCGATCCGGGGCGGCGGGGAAGACGAGCGGGCCATGGCGAGTGCTCGGGCCAGCGTGCATCATGCGCGACGGCTTGACCACCGTGCGCGCCCGCTGGGGGCCGAACACGGCACCACGGCTGGTCACCGGCCCAGGTCGTGCCAGGCTCAGACCATGAGCGAGGTACCCTGGCACGTGCAGGTGTTCTACGACGGCGACTGTCCCCTGTGTATGCGGGAGATCCGCCTGCTCCGCCGCCTCGACCGCCAACGCGGACGGATCCGCTTCACCGACATCGCCGCCCCGCGGTTCGACGCCGCCGCCTGGGGGACCGACCAGGCCACCCTGATGGGTCATATCCACGGTCGGCTGCCCGACGGCCGCTGGATCCAGGGCGTCGAGGTCTTTCGCCAGCTTTACGCCGCGGTGGGCTTTGGTTGGTTGGTCGCCCTGACCCGCCTGCCGGGGGTGCGCCACGGCCTCGACGCCGCCTACGAGGTCTTCGCCCGCAACCGGCTGCGCCTGACCGGTCGCCGCTGCGAGGGCGATGCGTGCCTGGTCGAGGCCCGCTCGGGTTCACCGATCCACTGATGAGCGGCACTGAGCGGCACTGAGCGGCACTGAGTGCCACTGAACGGCACTGAGTGCCACTGAACGGCGGGTTGTCCTTGCGCCCGCCAAGTGCAGTGTGGGCGCGCGCGTGAATGCCGATGCGAGCGCAAGCGGCTCGTGCTCGGATCGGCGCTACAAAAGGTGCCCCTGGATCCCCCGCACCCCCAGCTGTGCCCCCGGATCCCGCGCGCAAAGCCGCAGCCACAGCTCCAGTCGCAGCCGCCCGTCGTCCGGTACATCGAGCAGCATGCCCAGGCGGTCCTCCCCGCGGACCGCGTCTTCGGCCAGGATCGTCTCCCCCAGCAGCAATTGCACCCGATGCTCACCCACCCCCATCGCCCGCACGGCAACCAGCACCAGGCACTGACGCCCGCGCGCCAGCCCCTCGGCGGCCAGGCGTAGCCGCACCGTACACTGCCGCATTAGCGATTCTCTGGGCCCGGCCGGCGTCCCCGGGGCCACCGGGTTGCCGCCCAAGATCACCGGCGGTGGCTCGGCGCCGCCCCCGTGACCTATCGGAGCCACCCGCGGCCCAGTGATCCCGCCGAAGGTCGCCATGGTCGCGCTCAGCTCCTCGTCGGCGTTGCCGACCCGGCTGTCGGTCGACGGCGAGCGCGGCGTCAGCGAGAACCATGCGGGCACCGCCGCGTCGGGGCCGTCGGGGTGGGCCACCTTCCAGGTCGAGCCGTCGGCGACGGGGCCTTGCATCGACGGTCGCAGGGCCAGCAGTCGCTCGCGGGAGACGTGATGGAGTCGGGCCACGGGGACAATGTTACTCCCAGCACATCGTCAGCTCGATCGGCGCTCGCGGGACGAAGTCGATCTCTTCGAGCCCGCAGTCCCCGGGGGGGTGCGTCGACGTCTCGCCGTCGCAGGAGATGAACGCCGACTCGGGCCAAACAGGCGTCGGGGGGCAGGTGTTGAAGAAGGCCGAGTCTTGGATGTCGAGCTGGTCCTCATCCACGAGCTCGAGGTCGCCGGCCCATGAGCGCCCGCCAGATCCGGGGATACAGCCGCCGTTTTCACCGATATCTTCCTTGGGACAGTCGTCGATGGGGACCGAGACGATCTCGCAGATGTTGTCGCGTGCGCGGGTGCGTCGGAACACGATGGCGAAGCCGATCTCGAATGCGGAGAACCCCCCATTGGTCATCCGCACGGCGTCCACGTCTTCTACCAGCCCTCCCCGGTGCTTGTTGGAGATCTGCCGGAACAGCACGCCATAGCCGAACCGGGAGTTGTGGCCGTCGAGCAGACCGCGGCGCACGATGACATCCGAGGAGTGGTTGATCCACACCAGATCCTCGGGGCGTCCGGTGTCCAGTGGGTTGATGATGGAGAAGTCCTCGAGGATCGCCTGGTCGCTGTGGTGGAGGCGCACGAAGTTCGCGTCGCCCGGCCCGCGGATGTCGTGCCCCTCGATCTCGGCGAGGTGGGCGCTCGGCGTGTCGGCCAAGTTGATCCCGCTTGCTCCTCGGGTGATGCGGACGCGCTCGAGGACCACCCCCGTGCTGTTGACTCCGCGGATGTTGTCCTGCTCTGCGTGGGCGTGGGGGCCGTTCTCGTCCCGGTCGTGCTCGATCGCGACGTCGTGGATGTGGATGTTGTCGGCGTTGGCGAAGCTCACCCCGTGCGATCCCTGGTGGTGGATCTCGCAGTGACGGATCACCACGTCCCGGAAGTCCACGACGGTGATCCCCGGATTGTTGCCATCCGCGATGATCCGGAGGTTTTCCACCACCTGGCCGTCCCGGTTGACGACCACCGGTCCCGACTCGCGCAGCATCGAGCAGTCGCCCGGGACCGGGGCGGTGGACTCGCTGGACTCCGCCTCGCCCGACGCCGAAGACGTCGACAGCGAGGTCGAGGTGGATGCCGACGCGTCGCCCGGCGCGGTCGTGCTGCCCTGGGTCGAGGAGCCGAGCTCGTCGGCCACGCATGCATCGACCAGCTCGAGGCTCGCGTGCTCGCCATAGCGTTGCCCCGAGTCGCACGTGGAGTCGGGGAAGCTACAAAACCCACTGGGCTCGCAGCGGCCCTGCACGCCCCGGGCTACGCACTGCGCATTGTCTTCGCAGAGGAAGGCGCGATGGCATCCCAGGGGGGCATGAAGCGCGATGATCCCCGCCAACAGCTCGCAGCGGCCCCGAACCCCCATCAAAGTGCCTTGAGGGTCGCCGAGCGCGGTTTGGGGTGTCAAGGGCGGAAACGACGGGCGCGGGGGTCGGTGGCGGGTTGCTAGAGTAACCGACGTGGCAGACCGCATCACTCGAACCCGGCCGGTCAGCGCGCTTCCGGTCGTGCAGCGCGAGGCCTACCTCGAGGTCGAGGACGGCTCGTCACGCCGGGTGCCGCTTTCGGGGGAGAGCTTCGTGGTCGGCCGCGGTCACGACGCCGATCTACGGATCGACGTGGACGGCGTTTCGCGCAAGCACGCTCGGATCACGCGGGTGGGGCCGGCCTTGAGCCTGGTCGATCTGGGGTCCAAGAACGGCACGTACATCAACGGCGAGCGAGCGGATCTGGTCGCGTTGCATCATGGCGATCGGATCCAGCTCGGTCCGGTCGTGCTGCGCTTCTTGTTGATCGACGTGGCGCAAGAGCCCTCGGCCGAGCACGACGCCAGGGCGGGTGAAGCGGCCCCCCCCCGTGCGGGCGATCCGAGCCCCGCGAGTGCACCGAGTGGGCTGGCCGGGCGTTTGAGCGCGCGCGAGCGGCAGGTGGCCGAGCATGTCGCCCAGGGCCTGACCAACGTGCAGATCGCCGCCGCTCTTGGGATCAGCCGGCGCACCGTGGCCACCCACCTCGAGCGGATCTACGAGCGCTTGGGGATCCATTCGCGGGCCACGCTGGCCAACCTGGTGGCCCGTGATCGCGGCGGTTGATCGCGGCGGTTGATCGCGCGGTGCGCCCCCGCGTACGATCATGCGCATGAGGGCTCGGGGTGGCGAGGCGACGTCCACCTCGTGGGGTCCGGGTCCCGGGGATCGACTGGGCAAGTTCATCCTCCTGCAGCCGATCGGCGAGGGGGGGATGGCGCGGCTTTATCTCGCGCGCACCGAGGGCCTGGGTGGATTCGAAAAGCGGGTGGTCATCAAGCAGATCCTGCCGCGGCTGGCCGAAGACGGTGAGTTCATTGCGCGCTTCATTCAAGAGGCGCGGCTGGCCGCCACGCTCGATCACCCCAACATCGCCGCCGTCTACGAAGTCGACCTCCAAGACGGCGTCTATTTCTATTCGATGGAGTACGTGCAGGGGTACGACCTGCATCGGGTGCTCAAGCGGGCGGCGCAGCGGGGGCGAACGCTCGCCGCGGCCGAGATCGTGGCCGTGATCGCAGGGCTGTGCGGGGGGCTTCACCATGCCCACACCCGCCGCGATGACCGGGGTCGACCGCTGGGGATCGTGCACCGCGACGTCTCTCCCTCCAATGTGCTGCTCAGCTTCGAGGGCGCGGTCAAGCTCACCGATTTCGGGGTCGCCAAGGCGCGCACCAGCATGGTGTCCACCGAGGCGGGCACGCTCCGGGGCAAGATCCCCTATATGTCGCCCGAGCAGTGTCGCGGGGAGGCTATCGATCGTCGTAGCGATGTCTATGCCGCCGGCGTGCTGATGTGGGAGATGATCACCGGGCGGCGGCTGCACCACGCCGAAGGGGAGCTCGCGCTGCTCCAGAAGATCGCGCACAACGACGCCCAATCGCCCCGTGTGCTGCGGCCCGAGTGTCCCGAGCGGCTGGAGACGATCGTCATGCGGGCGCTGGCCCGAGATCCCGCGGTGCGCTACGCCAGCGCCCGGGCGCTGCAGGTCGATCTCGAGGAATTCGCCCGGAGCGAGCGCTTGGCCACGTCGTCCCGCACGGTGGCCGATCTGATGCACGCGCTGTTCGAGGAGGGTCCCCCGCGTGTGATCTCGACGCTCGATGGCGCCGAGGAGGCGACCACGGCCGCGGTCGATCTACGAGGATCCTCCGGTCGCCCGCCGACACCGCCCACGGGCACCGTGGATCCCATGGTGCGTCGATCGATCCCGGCGATGACGCCGATCTCGTCGGTCCCCACGTCCGAGGGGATCGTGCCGAGCGCCTCATACGACGAGGCCGAGCCGCGTCCGCCGCGTCGTCATCCATGGGCCGGGGTGGCCGTCGGGCTCGGGTTTGGGGTTGTGCTCGGAGGGGGCGGGCTCTACGTGGCGTCCGCCAAGTCCAAGGCTCCCGCCCCGAACGACGTCGATCGTCCCGCGTCGGTGGAGGGCGCAGCTTCGGGGAGCGAGGCCGTGTCGCCCTCCGCGGCGGGGAGCGGAGCTCGAGCGAGCGGGAGCGAGGACGGGAGCGTGGAACTCGACGCAGAGATCGGAGCGGGCCCGGGCGTCGGCGAGCCGGTCCGGGCCGACGCTTCGACCGAGCCGGGCGATGCGTCCGGATCCACGGGGTCCTCGGCCTCCTCAGCCTCCCCAGCCGATAGCGAGCGGGCGTCGAGCGCGTCGGATCGGCGAGCGTCCCGCAAGGCTCGGCGCCGCCGCGCGGCCAAGGGACGCCGGACCAAGAACAAGCCGACCTCGAAGTCTGTGAACCTCGACTCACCGCTGCCCCCCGGTTTCGATGGGCGTTAAGGGAGCGAGCGCGTGAGGATCGGACGAGCCCTCGTCAAGACCGGCGTGGTGCTCGCGGTGGTCTGTGCCCCGGGGGATCGAGGGCAAGCCTGGGCCATGGGGGGCCCGTCGGAGTCCTCACCCCGCGGATCGGGGCGCGAAGCGCTGCAAGCGGGGCTCGCGGCGTTCGAGCAGGAGGACTACGCGGTCGCCATCGAGCACTTCGAACGGGCCTATGCCCTCGATCGGGATCCCGCCTACCTCTACGCCTGGGCGCAGGCCGCTCGCTTGGCGGGGGACTGCGAAGCGGCGGTCGATCTGTATCGGCGGTTTGTCGACGCCGGGGCCGAGGGTGCCCAGCGCGAGGCCGCGTTGCAGAACGAGGCTCGCTGTCGCGAGCAGCTGGCCGCGGCGCAGACCTCCCCGACCGAGCCCGAGCCCGAGCCCGAGCCCACTGCCGAACCCGAGGTCGCGGTGCGTCCCTCCGATGACCTGCCCCGGTCCCGTCGCCGTCCCGACCCGCTCGGGCTGAGCCTGCTGGTCACCGGGAGCGTGGCGGCTGTCGCGGGGAGCGTGGTGCTCGGGGTCGGTGAGGGCCGGCGGATCGGCCAGGCGCGCGAGACCGACTACGACCGCTTCGATTCGCTCGACGCTCAGATCGATAGGTTCCACATCGCCGGCGGCGTGACCCTCGGGGTGGGCGTGGCCCTGGCGATCGGCGGCGTCGTGCGGCTTTTGATCGTGCGCCGGCGTTCGTCTCTCGCTCGTGTACCGTGGCCGTCGCTGTCGCTGCACGCTGGCGGGATCGGGTGGACGCTGGCGTTACCGTAGTGGCCTTGCCGGAGCGAACGTCCGGCGCAGCCTCAAAGGGGAGCCGTGTGCGGGAAAATCGCACGTACGGTTCGAACGAGGCCCTGCCGGAATTCTCCCTGTGGGAGAAGGAGGGTAGGGTCTACCAATGCTGCCCGCAGCCAAGCGAGCGGACCTCGAGGCCCGAGTGCAGCGGCTTTGCACCGAGCAGGTGTTCGATCAGGCGGTCTCGGAGACGCTGCGGAGCTACGGTCCGGAGATCGTGGGGTTTCTCGGCGCGCTCGCCAAGGACGAGTCCGCCGCGACCGAGGCGTTCTCGCTGTTTTGCGAGCATGTGTGGCGGGGGCTGCCCAAGTTTCAGTGGCGCTCCGCGCTGCGAACGTGGGTCTACGTCGTCGCGCGCAACGCCCTGAGGCTCACGCTGCGTTCGGCTCGCCGGCGGGCATGGGTTCCGCTCAGCGATGCCCGCGTGGACCAGATCGCGCAGGAGATTCGCACGAGCACGGCCCACTTTTTGCGCACCGAGGCGCGGGACCTCGTCGCCCAACTGCGGCGCGAGCTTCCCGCCGAGGACCAGCAGCTTCTCGTGCTTCGGATCGCCCGACGCATGCCGTGGACCGAGATTGCGCAAGTGCTGCACGAGGGCGACATGCCCCTCGACGAAGCGGGCATCCGCAAGGAAGCGGCCCGCCTGCGCCAGCGCTACGCCCGGGCCAAGGCTCGGCTCGAGACCATGGTCGAGCAGCACGGAGACGGCTCGTGAGCACACCGGAGCCGTCGGACCGCCTGTCCGGCGAGGCCTCCGAGGTCGACGGGACCGCCGCGCAATTCATCCGGGCGCTCGCGCGCGCGGACGAGCCCGCTCCGGAGCTCGCGCCCGGTACCGCGGTCGGGGATCACTTTACGATCGTGCGCTCGCTCGGGGCCGGCGGCATGGGCCGCGTCTACCTCGCGTTCGACGAGCACCTCGATCGAGCCGTCGCGATCAAGGTGCACAGGTCACGCTCCGATCCGCGCGGGGTCGAACGAATGCAGCGTGAGGCCAGAGCGATCGCGCGGCTGCGTCATCCCAACGTGGTCAACGTGTTCGAGGTCGGGGAGCTCGGCGACCAGCTGTTCATCGCGATGGAGCACATCGACGGCGAGCGCCTCGATCACTGGCAGGCCGAGCGTCCGTGGTCGGAGGTCCTCGCCGCGTATCAGCAAGCGGGTGAGGGGCTGGTGGCAGCGCATCGGGCTGGTCTCGTCCACCGCGACTTCAAGCCGCAGAACGCGATGGTCGAGACCGACGAGTCCGGCCTCATCCGGGTTCGCGTGCTCGACTTCGGGCTGGCGCGAGAGCTCACCGACACGACGGACGGAGACGAGCGAGCAGCACGGGCCACCGGCACTGCAACCGACGCCCGCGCCGGAACACCCGGCTACGTCGCGCCGGAGCAGCGCACCGCCGGCGAGGTCAGCGAGGCCGCGGACCAGTACTCGTTTTCCGTCGCGCTGTGGGAGGGCCTGTGCGGCGAGCGCCCAGGCCCCACCCCCCAGACACGATCGCGCCGCGTTCCGACGTGGCTGCTCGACGTGGTCGCCCGCGGGCTGCGGCCCGACCCCGACGATCGCTGGCCGTCGATGCGCACGATGCTGGACGCGCTCGGCAGGGACCCCGTCGCCGCGAGACGAAGGCGGCTGAGCTTCGTCTTGTCGGGCGCCGCGTTGGTTGTCATCGGCGCGGCGGTCCACGCGTGGTCGGGCACACAGGACGACCGCTGCCCTGCGCGGGACGGCCTGCTCGCAGGCGTGTGGGACGAGGACCGACGCGCGGCGGTCCGGCGGGCGCTGCTGTCGAGCACGTCCGCATACGCCGAGGAGACCTTCGAGCGGGTCGTACTGCGCCTGGACACCTACGCCGACCAATGGCGCGACCTCGCCGACGCGGCGTGCCGCGATCCCTCCGCTCTGCCGCCGGGGCTGGCGGGACCGCAGGCGCGCTGCCTACAGCGACGGCGCCAAGCGCTGGCCGGGATCACGCAGGTGCTCGCCGAAGCGAGCGCACAGACGCTCGAACGAGCGGTGGCTGCCGCCGACGCCTTGCCGGCGATCGAGCCCTGCGGCGATCCCGAGATCCTCGCCGCCGCCCTACCACCTCCCGACAACGACGACGTGGCCGCGCGCGTGGATGCGCTGCGTGGCGAGCTCGGGCGGATCGAGGCGCTGATCCAAACCGGTCGACCCACCGCGGCAGACGAGGCGGCCCGGGTGGCGCAGGGCTCGGCCGAGACGATCGCCTACCCGCCGGTGCACGCGGAGACGCTGCACGTCGCCGGTCGAGCGCGCCACGAAGCGGGCAACCCCGCCGAGGCCGAGACGCTGCTGCGTCGAGCCTACCGGCTCGCGATCCGGCACGACCACCACCAGATCGCCGCCGTGTCGGCACAAACGCTGATCGACGTCGTGGGCCACGCATTGGCGCGCCCCGCAGACGGTCACGAGTGGGCGTTTCATACCGAGACGCTTCAGGCCCACGCCGCGGTCGGCCCGATCGCGGCCACGACCCTGCACTTCCGCGGCCTGCTGTATCAGGACGAGGGCAAGTACGACCAGTCGGCGAGAGTCTTGACGGAGGCGCTCGACGCGGAGCGGAGACGCCTCGGGGAGGGACACCTGGCGCTGGCGGAGATCCTGTCCACGCTCGGCTCCACCCAGCTCGACGCCGGCAACCACGACCGCGCGCAGGCGAGCTACGAGCGTGCCCTGGTGATCCGCGAGGCGGCGCTACCCCGCGAGCATCCCGACGTCGCCCAGTCGCTGGCCCACCTGGCCTGGGTTCGCTTCACCTCGAGCGATCTGGTCGGTGCCGTCGACTACTACGAGCGCGCGCTCGCGATCCGCGAGCGCGCCTATCCCGGGGATCACTACGTCATCGCGGAGACGCTGCACGGGCTCGGGACCGTCTACTGTCGGCTCGGTCGCTTCGACGAGGCGGTCGCCGCTCTCGAGCGATCGTTGGAGATTCAGACCGCCGTATTCGGTGAGCTGCACCCACGGAGCGCCTCGACGCTGGAGACGCTGGCGTCGGCATTCGCGGACCAGGGACTGCACACCGAAGCCCTGTCTCGACAGCGCCGCGTCGTCGAGATTTTCGAGGCGACGAGCGGGCCGGACCACGACGACGTCGCGAGGGCTCTGGTCAACCTCTCGACGACCTACATCCAGCTCGGACGGTTCGAGGAGAGCCGGCCCGGCCTCGAGCGGGCGCTCCGGATCCAGCAGGCCACGCTCGCCCCCGACCACCCGAGTCTCGCGCATACGCTCAGTACCCTCGGGGTGATGCACTACTCGCTCGACGAGTTCGACCAAGCACTCGAGCAGCAGCAGCGCGCGCTCGCGATCCGGATCGCGGCATTCGGCGAGGCACATCTCACCGTCGCCGACACGCTACAGAACCTCTCGAACATCGACTATGCCATCGACGACGCCGACTCTGCCGCCGCTCGTCTGCGCCGGGCGATCGAGGTCACCGAACAGGCCGCCGGTGCGGAGCATCCCTCGCTCATCACCTTGCTGTTCAACCTCGGCACGATCGTCGATTCGCTCGGTCGCCACGAGCAAGCCGCGCGGGCGTTCGAGCGCTCGCTGGCGCTGGCGGAGGCAAAGCTCGGGCCGGACAACCCGATGCTCGCCTTTCCGCTGACCGGGCTCGGGCGCCTCGACCTCGACCACGATCGGCCAAAGCTGGCGATCGCCCGACTCGAGCGCGCGCTGACCCTGCGACAGGAGCACGCGACCGCGCCCTTTCTCGTGCCCGAGACCCGTTTCGAGCTCGCGCGCGCGCGGTGGGCGGACGGCGAGCGAGAGCGCGCCGTGGAGGCCGCGACGCTCGCCCGGGACGAGTACGCGAAGATCGCGGACCGCGGGCAGGACGTGGACCGAGTGCAGCGATGGCTCGACGAGCCGCGACGGCGTCGTTGGGCCAAGACTGCGGGCTGAGATCGAAATCTGTCACACGAGTCGCCGGCCGGTATCCGCCGATCGAGTCCGCGACCCATGTCTAACAAATCGAGCTCCCTCATCCCGATTGCGACCGTCCTCGCGTTGACGGCCGGTGTCTCCTATGCGTTCGCCGCCCCTGGGCCCGCAAGCCCGGCGAGTCCGGCGAGCCCGGCGAGCCCGGCGAGCCCGGCGAGCCCCGTCGGCCCCGGCGGTCCCGGCCTGTGCACGCTTCCCCCCGACAAAGCCAAGTGCCTGACGGAGCACTATCTCGACGAGTGTCCCAAGTGGCAAAAGACCTGCCAGCCGCACGTCGAGGAGGCGTTCGAGGCCCACTACAAGAGCCTACCGCCCGCGACGACCAAGATGATGCGGCCCAACCAGACCGCCATTCCCCAAGGGCTCGGGAACGGCAAGACGGTCCAGTATCAACCCAAATCCAAGGTCGCCGGAAAGGTCGCTACGCTGGACAAGACCTCGGTCGTGCCGGCCAAGGGCCAAAAGCCCCTGCTCCAGCCGGTTCCGCCGGGCGTCAAGGGTCCGCCGCTCAACGACGGCAGCGCGCTGCCGAAAGTTGCAAGCCCCAAGCCTGGGACGATCGAAGTCGGCGGCAAGAAGCTCGCCACGGGATCACGCACGATCAGCGCGGACAACATCATGGCGCGCACCGGGCTGACCCGTCCCCCGCACACCGGTTTTGGGCGTCTGCCGATCGACGCCCATCGCGACGCGGACTGGGACAAGAACGGAGACCGCGTCTCGTCCTGCGAGGAGTACGGCTACGAGAAGGTCTACGACTGGGCCCGGTACACCGACGCCGTGGCCGCGTGCTCCGGCGACGTCCGCTGCGAGCTCGACGTCGCGTTCTTGCCCACCACCCCGGGCATCGCCAAGCGCACCCTACGGGCCAAAGACGGCAAGCCCACGCAGACGCAGATCAAGACCAAGGGCACGCTGTCCTTGCCCAAGAACGAGTTCTTCGCCGCCACCAAGCGGTTCGTCACCGCCGGCGACTTCGCGCGCGCCATGGTCGCGAACAGCCAGCAAAAGGCGCTGATGTCGACGATCGACGCGGGGCAAAAATTCTACCGGATCGGCAGCGCCGAGTATCCGACGGAGTGGGACTTTCACGAGAAGCTGCACAACCGCAACCGCACCGTGTCCGACGCCGAGTTCGAGGAGTACGATCGCCGGCGCGAGAAGATCCGTACGCTGCTCGCCCAGTGGATGGTGGTCGCCGCCGCCGAGCGCGACGAGCTGCTCGGGGTCGGTTGGCAGGGCATCCGAATCGACCAGCCGTGGACCGACCCGACCGCGATCCTCAGCCGGGATCCCGTCGTGTTCGCCAAGCAGCTGTCGGAGATGGACAAGTGGGTCACCTCGGCGCGAACCCAGCTCGAGCTCAAGGGACTCGTCGACAACAAGGGGCGCCTGACGCCCAAGGGAATCTCGGTCCGCAAAATGGCCGGCAAGACCCAGGCTCCCGCGCTCGAGGGGGCCAGCGCTCCCTCGCTGTCGCCGGCTTCCAAATCGAGGAAGACACGGCGGCTCAAGCGCCGTCGTACGAGGGCGAACAAGGGCGGACGCCTGCGTCGTCGAATGCGACGGACCCGAGGCACGACCGGAGCGGTGCCGCCCCAGCAGGTCATGGGCATGCTGGCGCCGAGCCCCAAGAAGACGACCGGCATCGGGGGTAAAGGCCCGGCCGTGCCGACCAAGGACAACCCGGCCCTCGCGGGGATCCTCGCGCCGTGCAAGACGCAGCCGATCACGAACGGTGGGCTGCACCTCGAGCTCAACGGCGAGGGCCCGATCAGCTGCGAGCTGCGGTACCAGCTCATGCTCGAGTACAGTCGTATCGCGCGAGGTGAGCACAGCTGCCTGGACACCAGCCTCGACGACTGCGACTGGTCGCCGGGCATGTTTCACCGGCGCTTCACCGAAGGCACCCCGTATCTCGCCGAGCAGGCGAAGCACGAGATGTTTTGCATGGACTGGACCGGCGACGTCATCGACCAGCCGACGCTCGTCAAGGCCAACGACTACATCATCGCCGAGAAGAAGCGCATCCAGAAGCAGCTGGAGCGGCTGAGGCCCTATCGCAACAAGGATAAGACGAACATGGCCTTCCGGGAATACTGGGACAGCGGTGAGACCTGGGGCGACCCGAACTGGTTCGCCGCGGGCTACGAGTACGAGCTGGGCTGGGACATCGAGGTGCTGCCCAAGAAGAAAGGCGAAGACTGTGCCGTCGCTGCGGGCGCCTATGGGGATTTCCAGGGCAACGCGACGCTGATGAACCAAAAGTTCTCCGTGGTCGACGGCATGGCCAAGGTCGGCTTCAACCGAGAGGCCGACAATATGATCGACGTCGAAGCCCATCTGAAGATCTTCGGCCTGCAGACCAACATCAACGTCCCCGAGTCCCGGATCGCAGCCGCCTGGAGCAAGCCGCTGGCCCGGTGGTCCGTCGACATTCCGGCCGGGACGAAGCCGTCGTTCACCGTGTACGCCGGCGTGCCGATCTCGGGGTCGGCGTGGGGCGAGTTCGTCGCCGCGGTGCATCTGGGGATCGAGGCCAATTCCAAGGCCGTCGGCTGCGATCCCGCCAAGCTGTCGTTCTCGATGGACACCGCGCTCGTGCCCTCGGTCGAGCTGAACGCGGTGGCCCAGGTCGGCGTCGGCATCTCCGGAGTCGCCAGCGCCGGCGTTCGGGGGCTGCTCAATCTGCTGCGGCTCGGCGTGCCGGTGACGGCGAGCTACGGGATCGAAAGCGAGATCATCGGGGGCAAGCCCAAGCCGGAGCTCACCTTTGCCGTCGACGTTCAGCTCGGCCTCGCCACATTGTCGGGGTGGCTCGCCGTCTACGTCGAGCTGCTCGGCTTCGAAAAGAAAATGGAGCTGTTCCGCTGGAACGGACTGTCCACCGTGGTCAGCCTGCTGGGCGAGCCGCTGGAGGCCCGGCTGCCGGTCTTCTTCCTGCTCAAGGGAGACAAGTGATGCTTCGCAAGCTGATCATCCCGTTCGCGCTCGTCGCCGGGGCGCCCGCATGCAGCGACGTGCCCGACCCGGCGGAGGCTTCCGTCGACGACGACGCGCTGGTTGCTCTCCCCGTTCGGCGCCTGCAGCCGGGTCGCGTGCACCGCTACGACTTCGACTGGCGCGTCGCGGCCGAGGCCCCGACCGATCTCTTGGGCGACACGCCCGTGACCGGTGGGGTACACTTGGTGGGCCAACTGCAGCTACGCGTATACGAGGACACCCCGGAGGGCGCGCTGGTGGGACTTCGGTTCGCGCGACTCGACACCCACGAGGTGCTCGTGCTGGGGCACAACGCACTGCCCGACGTCGCCCCCCTCCTGCAGGCCGAGGCCCTGATGATCGTGCCCGAGGAAGGGCGACCACAGCAGGCTCGGGTCTCGCCGGACGCGAGCCCGATCTTCCGGCACCTGATGGGGGGCGTGCTCGCCCAGCTCGATCTGTCGCGACCACCCGCTGGCGCCCGCACCTGGACCGCAGCCGGGCCGACCGCGAACGGCCTGGCCCAGCTGCAGTACTCCCGCCAGGGCGATGCCCTGACCCGACGCGTGCGCGACTACCTTCGCTTCGATGCCCTACAGGGCCCACGAGACGACGGCCTTCTGCAGGTCGACAGCCACGGACGGATCGAGCCGCACCCCGAGGGCCTCGTCGACTCGATCGAGCTCGAGGAGACGATCCGGCTGCGGCCCATCGACAAGTCCGAGCTGCAGTTCGGCTCGTCGACGCGGTTCTCCCTGCATCGCGTCGCGTCGGAGCTCGACCCCGCGCCGGCTCCCGATTTCGGGTCTTGGCCGGTGCTCGACTTGCTGGCGCCGCCCGACGCCGAGGCCGCCGAGCGAGAGCTGGCGCGACGTTTCGCCGATGGACTGACCATGCACGAGGTCGCGATCGCGATCCGCGGCGCCACGGTCGGTCTGGCTCCCGAGGACGGGTTTCTCGTGCGAGCGCGGGGTCTGCTGCGCGGCTGGCCCGAGCGCGCCGCTGAGCTGCAGCCGCTGCTACGGGACGCGACCAGTCTCCGGGAGCGCGCCTTCATCCTCGACCTGCTCCTGTCGGCCGACACGCCGCAGTCGCAGGCGGTCGCCGTCGAGGTCCTGGTCGACCTGTACGATGACCACACGGCCCGCCTCGATCAGCTGGTGCAGCACCTGGTCCTGCTGCGCAACCCGACCGAGGACACCCTGACGCTGCTCGAGGAGGTGCACGCCCTGGCCTCCGAGGATGGACGCGACCGACTGCGGCGCGCGGTGCTGTATCCGATCGGTGCCCTCGCGCGCCAAGCCGCGGCGCCCCTGCCCGCCCGGAGCCTCTACGCACTCGGGCTGCTGCGCGACGCCCTGACCCACGCGTCCGACCCCGACGATGTCATCGCCGCGTTGGCGGGGCTGGGCAACGCCGCGGCCCCTGAAGACCGAGACCGGGTGCTCGCACTCGTCGACCACGAGGACCCGCGCGTGCGCAGCCAGGCGGTCGAGTCGCTTCGCTTCTACACGGACGAACCGGTCACCGACGTGCTCGTGGCGCATCTGGACGATCCCGAGCTGGGTGTTGCGTCGCGGGCCCTCGGTGCGCTCGACCGCGACGACCCCGAGGGCGTGGAGCTGGCGCGCCTGGCCCAGGCCGTGCTCGACGATGCAGTGCATCCCGAGCTGGCCGGCGCCCTCGTCACCGCGCTCACGGTACGCGGACCCGACGACCCGCGATGCCACGAGGCTCTCGGTGCGCTGTACCTTCGTAGCGAGGATCCGTCGCTGCGGACGCGGATCCGGCGGCTGCTCGACCTACAGCCCGAGGCCGGGCCCGAGGTGCCCCCGCCCTGAGGACTTCGCGACCGTCCGGCAATGGTGAGTGGCCGCGCGCTGGGAAGATCCCGCGCGCGGCCGGGGAGCAGGTCAGCTCCCCTATTGATGGCCTGGGGGATCGTGTCCCCCAGGCCGGCTGCTT
>JBCCWC010000268.1:0-17379 GCA_039194325.1 Myxococcota bacterium | reverse complement strand
GGCGGCGACCTTCGGGGGGGTGGCGGCGACCTTCGGGGGGGTGGCGGCGACCTTCGGGGGGGTGGCGGCGACCTTCGGGGGGGTGGCGGCCTTCGGGGGTGCGGCGACTTTCGGAGGGGTGGCGGCCTTCGGAGGGGCATCCCCTTTGTCCGACTTGTTCGCGGCGTTCTCGTCCGCTGACTTGTTGGCGGCCGACTTGGTCTTGGCGGCCGACTTGGTCTTGGCGGCCGACTTGGTCTTGGCGGCCGGCTTGGTCTTTGCCGCTGACTTGGCCTTGTCTTCTGGCTTCGTCTTGTTCGTCATTCTTGAGTCTCCCTCGGTCGTCACTGCGCCTTGTGGCGTCGCGGCGCTTTATGGCCTTGTCTTGTCTGCCTGCCCACCGATCTGCCTTCAATTCTTGCGTACTTGTTGCTCGGGAGCCCCTCGGCGATGAACCGGTCGGCTCTCGTGGGGCTTGCCAGTTGGGGCGGGCTACCGGGGTTCGATCCAAGAGCCCTGTTCGGGAGGTCACCCTCAGTACGCGGTACCGTGTGCTCGCGAGGATACATGATCTCGATCGTATGGATCGAATGGCTCATGCTCGGATCCGCCACACCGTCCATGCGTCGGTTCACGCCATCAAGAGGAAACGCCATCGCATGTCATGGGGCCGCCTGGGTCGGTTGGTCCGTCGAGCGAGGGTGTGTTCCATGGACTCGGCGAATATAGCGCACAGCGCAAAACCCGAGCAGCTCGAGCTCGTTGTCCAATCGAGTCGTTTTGTTTCCCCTTTCGGGGAATACGGAGGCCAAGGAAAGGTGCGAGTTGCGCGAGGCTTTGAACGTTGTAATTTCTAATGAAACATTGTTCTGATGCGATCGGCCTCGACCTATGGGCCCCGTGAGGGCCCTCCTGGCCGCGTGGCCCGTTTCGAGCGTCTTTGGGGTCCTCGTCTACGATGCAGGTGTGTCAACGGATGCTGCTCTCTTGTCAGAGTGGCGGAACGGTGACGCGCGTGCGGGCGAACGCTTGTTCGAGCGCTACTTCCGAGCAGTGGCTCGGTTCTTCGCCAACAAGGTCGCCGGCGATCCCGATGATCTCGTGCAGGAGACGTTCTTGGCCTGCGTTCGTGGGCGAGATCGAGTGCAGAGGACTCACGACTTCCGAGCATACCTCTTCGGAGTCGCCTACAACGTGCTCAAGTCACATATTCGTCGCAAGTACCGGCCCGACTTTCCTGCCGATCTGGATTCATGCTCGGCTCACGATCTCGCTCCAGGGCCGAGCACGGTGTTGCATCGCTGTGAAGAAGAGAGGCTTCTACTCGATGCTCTACGCCAGGTTCCGCTCACGTATCAGGTGCTTGTGGAGCTATATTACTGGGAGAGCATGACCACCGAGCAGATCGGTCTCACGCTCGACCTACCTGTCGGCACGGTCCGCGGACGTCTACGGAGGGCCCGGGCGCGGTTGGAGCAGATCCTCCAAAGGATGCCCGGGGAGTCCCACCTGCAAAGGAGCGCCATCGATGGCTTGGACGATTGGGCTCGGGGTCTGCGCGCTCGTGTCCTCTGAACTCACCGAACAGGGGACTTTTCGCATCTGATGGGATCCGTCGTCGACCTCGCGATACTGCCCTCATTGTGGAGGACACGAGATGCGTCGAGCCTCGAGCCACCGTGCGTCGAGGTCGCCGGTCGACGAGGACACGACGGCGCTGCTCCTCGAGGTACCTCTTCCCGCCAAGCGGGCGAGACCTCGTGCTCCGGGACGTTCGACTGATGGAGCACAGACCGGCTACATCTCCGTCAAGAGCGGGGGCGGTGTGGGTGATCCTCCCTCGTCGAGAAGGACCGGCCGGCGTCCTCGATTCGAGGTTGGTCGTGGTCGCGGCGAGCTGACGCTCGCTTGACCATCCACCGGGAGGCAGTATTGCCGCCGGGTGGGTGGTCACATCGCACGACGAGTCAATGACTCTTCGCCAGGAGCCCCGGTGTCATGCCACTGTCCGTTCGTCGGGGCCCTGCGATCTTCGTCCGCCCCGAGCCTGCCGCTGGGGTCGTCGCTGTGCAGGGAGTCATGAGTGTCTCGAGCAAGGTTCGGGGTCAGGATGACGGATCTATTCTGGAGTGGAGCGCTCGAGCGCCTGGCCCATGGGCGCTCGAGCGTCTGCGGGGCTAACGGTGCCGCGCTTTAGTAGGAAAACCCCCAGGGAATGCCCGCGAAGATCACGCTTCCCGAGGTCCGCCGGGCCCACCACGTGGCGTTGCTCGGGCGCCAGATCACCGCGTCGGCCGTGCCATCGCCGTCGTAGTCGCCGACCAGCGGCACGTCGTTGCCGATCCCGTAGTTCAGCTCGGCGCCGTAGGGGAAGATCCGCGTGCCGTCGTCTCGCAGGCCGTACCAGCGGCCGTTGCTGGAGCGCCACAGGATCATGTCGTCGGCTCCGTCGCCGTCGAGATCGGCCACGCGGGGAATGTCGCCGCGTGTGCCCCAGCTGGGCTCGCTGCCTTGCGGGAATACGCGGCTGCCGTCGGTGCGCTTGGCGTACCAGTGGTACGTGCTCGGGCGCCACAGGATCATGTCGTCGGCTCCGTCGCCGTCGATATCGCCGAGCATGGGCACGTCACCACGCACACCCCAATACGGCTCGGACCCCTGCGGGAAGATCCGCGTCTTGTTGGTGCGCAGGCCGTACCAGCGGCCGCTGGAGGGACGCCAGATCACCATCTCGTCGTCGCCGTCCCCATCCATGTCGCCCATCAAGGGCACGTCGCCACTTACGCCCCACTGCGCCTCCTGGCCGCTGGGGAAGATGCGGGTGCCCTCGCGGCGCTTGGCGTACCAGCGGCCGCTGGAGGGACGCCAGATCACCATCTCGTCGTCGCCGTCTCCGTCCATGTCGCCCACCAGGGGCACGTCGCCGGGGACGCCCCAGGATGGCTCGCTGCCCTGCGGGAACACGCGGCTGCCGTCGGAGCGCTTGGCGTACCAGCGGCCGTTGGTGGGGCGCCAGATGATCATCTCGTCGTTGCCGTCACCGTCGAGGTCACCCGCCAGCGGTATGTCGCCCTCGACCAGATCGTCCAAGACATCGGACACCGCCAGGATCTCGTCGATGGGCTCGGCCTTGTTGGCGCCGAACAAGACATCACAGCCGCCCTGCACGTGCACGCCCACGATCTCGCCCTCGTCGTCGAGCACCCCCGAGCCCGACGAGCCGCCCAGGGTGTCGATGTCGTCGTAGTGCAGCAGACCGCCGAACTCGCCGTCGTAGGTGCCGCCGTCGACGACCTCGGGAATGCCCGCGGGGTGCTGGATGATGGTCAGCGCGTCGCCGACATTCGGCATGGTGCGACTGAGCGCCGTGGCGCCCCAGCGGACCCCGGGGTTGGCTTCGACCTCGACCACCGCATAGTCGATGCCCCCCAGGTTCCACTCGAGCAGCTCCACGATCTCGTAGGTCGTGGTTGTTCGGGGGGTGCCGTTGGGCGCGTCTTGGTAGTTCAGCTCCACCACCATCGAGGTCGCCGCCTCGGCCGCGGTCAGCAAGGCGCCGCCGTTGCGGGGGATGTCCCAGCCTCTGAGCTCGGCGCCGGGCATGTCGAAGCAGTGTCCGGCGGTGAGCAGCATGTTGCGACTGACCATCGTGCCGGTGCACCAGGTCACGTCGCCGACGTTGCCGGGGTCGTCGTGCAGGGCGGCCAGGTCGTCTCGCCAGCGGATCTGCGCGACGGGACGCTCGTGGGCGTCGACGAAGGCGGTGCTGGGACCGAGCGTGCCGTCGTAGCTCTCCACATCTTGATAGTCCAGGGAGTTGCCGCACTGGGAGCCCATGGGGCGCTCCTCAGCGGCGAGCTCCGCTGGGTCGGGTGCGGAGGGATCGGTCGATGCGGCCGTGGGTGGGTGGTCGTGGTGATCCTGTTCGATTGGATCGGGCGGCTCTAGCGACTCGGCGTTGGTGGGATCACAGGCGAGCGGGGACGCCAGGAGCAGCAGGGCCGAGGTTGTGGTCAGTGCGTACGAAAAGGGGGGAGGGGTGTGTTTCATAGGGGCGACTCCGAGCGCTCACCCGTGAGCAAAGATCGATGCCGGCGACTGGCCGGCGGTCTCGATCCTCGGACAAGGGTCCGAATGGGTGGGCTCTCGGCCGAACAAGTCCGGGTGGTCACGCGAGGGATTGCGGCGCTCCGAGAATTTCTGGGTGCGGGGGTCGAGGCAGGGCGGAGGCGCTTGGGGCGAATGGATGCTGGCCGATCGCGGCCGCGCGCGAAGGGCTGCCGGCCGCGTGGCCCGCCTGGGCCGCCGTGGGTTGGCCGACCTTGGGTGAGCGCCGCCTCGGTCGGTCGATCGACCGAGTGGTTCGCGTCGATCGGGTCGGCATGTTGACCGATGGTCGGTGCGCCGATGCCTGCTAGCTTGGGGTCGACCGGTGGTCAGTATCCCTGTCGACTCGCCGGCCTACGGGGCAGAGATCCTCGTAAGGCCCTGCCCCTTTGGGCCTTGGGTCGGGGGGCACAGCCGAGGGATGCACGAGGGGTGCACCGCGCTTGCTCATCGGTCATACCAGGAGTCGTCGAATATGAAGCGGCCATTGTTTGCCTTGATGGGCTTGATGAGCCTCGTTGCGCTGGGCTGTGCCCCCGGCGATGAGGGCGCCGATGGTGCGCCCGTCGAGCAATGCGAGTCGATGTCGATCCCCGTGACCCTCGCCGAGGGGGGGTCGACCCAGTACGAGGTCGACGGCACCCTGTGCTGGAGCGGTCGCCTCACCGATCGCACCGTGCAGGTCCTCAGCCACGGGGCGGGCTACGGTCCGATCTACTGGGACTTCGATCTGCAGCCTGAGGTCTATTCGTATGTGCGTGCGGCCCAGGCCGAGGGCTACGCGGTCTTCAACTTTGCGCGGCTGGGGGTCGGGACCTCCGACTATCCGCCCGCCGAGGATCTGACGATCGAGGCTGACGCATGGATCCTGCACCAGGTCATCGAGCATCTGCGGGCGGACAGCGAGGCGCGGGGGGAGCCTGTTGGCTCGGTGGTCACCGTGGGGCATTCGATGGGCTCGGTGATCACCATGGCGCATGGGATCGAGTACCCGCAGGACAGCGACGCGATCGTGCTGACGGGCTTCGTGCACCACGTCAATCGGGACTATGTGCAGTCGACCGCGGCCGACCAGGTGCCGGCGCAGGACGATCCTCGCTTCAACGATCGTGATGTCGGCGAGGGCTACCTATCGTCGAGCCGTGAGGCTCGCCGGGCCTTCTACGTGGAGTCGCAGGCCGACGAGGATGTCATCGAGCGCGACTGGGAGACCCGCGAGACGGTGTCTCTGACCGAGATCTTCGGAATCAACGGGTACTACCAGGATGGCGCGCAGAATCTCCAGGTTCCTGTGCTGCAGGTCGTGGGGGATCAGGACTTCATCGGCTGCGGGATCGCGCTTGATGGCGAGATCCTCGATTGCACCGACACGGCGGCGGTGGTGGCCAACGAGGCCGAGCGCTTCTCGGAGAGTGTGTGTCTGGAGACGGAAGTCGTGCCCGACGCCGGTCACGTGCTCAATCTTCAGCGCCAGGCTCCGGATGTCTATCGGATCATGCTCGACTGGGCGAATCGGCGGGTGGGGATGGGCGCGGAGCAGGAGCCCAGTGATCCCTGCGAAGGGTGAGCTGTGAAGCAGGAGATGGGCTCCGTTAAGCCTTCCCCGCTTGTGGAAGGCGTCAAGAGCTGGAGGAACCAGGGATGACCAACGCCGGCCGGAACCCTACTTCGTTGTCTCGTACGACGTGGTCGAAGGTATAGCGGCAGGCCGACCGAGTCTCGGTGGAGTCGACGTTCCACGAGCCGCCGCGGATGATGCGGTAGGCGAAGCGTCTCGGTCTTTGCCTCAACCCGTCGACAGATCGAGGCTTGGTATTCTTATAGGAATCGGCGCGGCCTGCATTTGAGTTCGTCCGATCCTCGCACCACTCGAATACATTGCCGTGCATGTCGTATAGTCCGAAGGGATTGGGCTCTTTTTGCCCGACCGGCTGCGACTGGCTACCCGAATTTTCCTTATACCACCCGAAATGGTCGAGAGCTGCGGCGTCCTCCCCGAATGAGTACCTCGTGGTTGTTCCGGCGCGGCACGCGTACTCCCACTGGGCTTCTGTCGGTAGCGTTACATTGGGCCCTAACCAGTTGCAGAAATTCTTGGCTTCGTACCATGACACCCCCACGACCGGTTGCTGTGGTTGGTTGAACCGTCGATCGCCCCAATACTCAGGTTTAGGAACATCCGGGTTCTCGTGCAGGAATCGCTCGTACTGCGCATTGGTGGCCGGGTAGCGGCCAAACGAAAAACTGTCGAGCGTGATTTCTTGGCAGGGCCGTTCGTCGTAGTCGCCCACGCCTGGCGGTGAGCCCATCGTGAAGGTGCCCCCTGGAATGCGCACGAATTCGTAGCCGCGGAGCACGGTAGATGCCTGGTGTTGGTCGGCCGCCTTTCGTCGTCGAGCCCACCATAAGCGCACGAGCTTATCGGGGTGATGGTTCAGTTGGTCCGACAGGCGCTCGATCTGTTCGGGCATGGACTGTACGAGCAATCGTAGAGCAGCCAGTTGTCGAGATTCTAGGCTTGGCCCGCTGTTGATCGTTCGTTCAAAGAGTAGCTCCACCAGCGGTGCGGCTGACACCCCTGCCGCTTCGTTCATCAATAGCTGCATGGTGGGCGATGTGGCCCATTCTGTGAAGCCCGGCTGCTGTACCAGCACCCGCATGAATGGCTCGAAGATCGCTGGCTCGTCTAGTGCCACCATCAATAAGATTACCTCCTGCCACCAGCTATCTCCGAAGCGGCTCGCCAGATCGCGGAGTACAGATTCGTCGCCAAACCCCCGAGCGCGCAGCTCGCGAGCTGCCAGGTACTCCTGAAAGCCTAGGTGCATGAACCCGTAGCTGCTCATATCCCAGCCGGTCAAGAGCCCACTCTCGTCGCGGATCGCCCGCAAGAAGTGCTCGGCCGGCACGTCGGGGTGCCCGGCAGCCGCTAGCCCCTGTCGAACCGAAGGCTCGAGTTCGTCCGCCGTAGCGCGCGTACGCTCCTCCTCGCCGTGCATCCACAACGCCGCCGGTTGCAGCACCTTGCGGGCATCCACCGCAGGAAACGACACGGGCAGCTGTTTGGTGACTTTCCGCCAGCGCTCCAGCAGCACTTGCGTGGCTTCGTAGTAGAGCGCGGCCCGCCGTGTGGGTAGCTCACCGCGATCTCGATGGACCAGGCAGATCGCGGTCAAAAGCAGCGGGTTACGGGTCATCTCGTTGACCCGCCTCGACGCTGCAAGTTCGGGAGTTGCGATCGCTGCGAGCAGGTCGTCGGCTAGTGCTTGGGCGCGTGCGAGATCGTGGCTCGTGGCCCCCTCAACGATGTGGTACCACTTACGCACGAAAGATGCGACCTGCTGGTCGTTCATCGGCCGTAGGTGCAGCTCGACGAAGCCCGCGTCTAGTGGCAGGTCTGGTGAGTAGCCGGCGTAGCGACACGTCATCAGGAAGAAGTCCTCGCCGCGGATCTTTCGCGCGTCGTCGATCCACTGGGCCACTGCGGCCCGCTCGTCGGCATCGGACACCTCGTCAAGTCCATCGAGCAGCCATAGTAGTCTGCCCCGCGAAAGCAGACGATCGCCGAAGTCGGGCGCCATGCCTAGCAGCTTCATGCACAACTGCTCGCGCACGAAGCCCTCCAGACCCTGGCTGCGATCTTTGAGCTCGCGCAGGGGCAGGAACACAGGGAGCGTACCGGCGGGTAGGCCGATCGATTCGGGCTCGTCGCGGACCACCTTGAGCAACACTTGGCGCAAGTGGGTCGTCTTGCCCGAGCCCGGATCCCCCAAGAGCACCACGCCTCGCTTCCCCTCGCCGATGGAGCGGGCTCTCACGAATGCCTCGGTGAGCGGAATCTTCGACGACTCGCCTCGATCATCGGGATCCTTGCCCTTGGCGTGGAGTTCTTGCGCCTGTTGGGCGCTGCTGAACACCGGTCGTCGGCGTGAGGCTTGGTCGATGACCGCATCGAGCGGCACATAGAGGTCGTCGAGCTCGATGGTCACCCGTGCCTTGGTCTCGAAGCCCGCCAGGGGGAGCTCCTTGTGCAAGCGCTCGATGGCGGTGAGGTAGCGGTCGACCTCGTCGTCGAATACGCGCGAGGGCATCACAATGGGAGCTGTAGCAGGTGCAGCGCCCAAGTCAGAGGCTCTGGAGGGACTAGCGGGACCAGCGTCGATCGGTGGTGCGGTCGCGACCGGCGGACGCTCACGCACCGCGATCAGCTCGTCCAGCTTGGCCAACAGCGGTGCTCCGAAGTCCTCATACTCGATGAAGTTGACCCCTAGCCCCCCGACCTTCGGGCGTATGCCGTCCACCTCCCCCGAGCGGGTCAGAACATAGTGCTGGCTGCCGCAGCCCTCGAAGGTGTCGCGGACCCACTCGAGCTGCCGCACGAGGAAGGCGTCGTCGAGGCTAAAACCCACGAACAACAGGTGGTGGGTCGTCATGAGGCTACGCAGGGTGGTCAGCGCCGCCTGATAGCGAGACTTTTGCGAGTCGTCGGGATAGAGCTGCTGATACCCGTCGGGGCTCAGGATGATCTTGGCCGGTTCGCTGACCGAACCATGGAGGTGCCAGATCGTGGGCTTGTCCAGGGTGCCGCGCATCGCGTTGCGCTGGCCCTCCGGTTGCTCGATCTGCCACTCCACGAAGTCTTCGCTGGCGCAGCTCCAGCGGAGCACGCGATCGTAGTTGGTCGTGATGACCAGGTTGCTGCCCAGGCGCCAGATCCGGCGGGCGAGCTCGAGCGATCCTGTGCTGATCTCGCGGTAACGGACGTCGAACGTCTGTTCGAGGAATTCGGCCCATTGCATCCCGAGGCCCTGCTTGGCCCATCGAGCGGCCTCCATGTAGTCGGGCGGGGCAAGGCCCAGCATGGCGCGGACGACGGCGTGCTCGTTACGAGCCTCCGCCTCCAGGCGCTCCGCCGCCAGGCTCAGCAGCTGAGGCCAGCTGGGGAAGGCTCGGCCATTGCTGATATCGGTGACGGCCATCGACACCCCGGCGCCGACAAAGGGGATCAGGGTGCGATCGGTGAGTGCTCGGACGAGTGTGGCCGGTAGGGTGGGGGCGGTCATTCAAAGGAGAGGATAGTCGGCCCCGGAGCGAGCCCGATGCCGGGATGCGCCTGCGCGCTATATGCGTAATCCTCGCCCGCGGTGGATACGTGGCCAAGAAGGCATGATAGGCGAATGCCGGGTCGTCCGCGCTAGCGGCGCAAACGCTGTCGTGGATCTGACAAAGGGGTTCGCGGCGGTCGGGAAGGCGATTGGGGGATTGCCAATCGCGTTCGCGGCGGTCGGGAAGGTGACCCGAGCTGTGCAAGGGGTGTTCGCGGGGCCCGGGAGCGCGACGGGGGCATCGCCAGAAGCGTTCGCGGGGCCCGAGACGGCGACGGAGGGCATCACCAGAGGGGTTCGCGGGGCCCGGGACGGCGATGGGGAGCATCACTAGGGGCGTTCGCGGGGCCCGCCCCGCTGATGGGGCGGTCGGGCAAGGGCGTGCACAGCCGCCGGGACCTTCATGGGCAACGCGCTCGGACGCTTCGCAGGGCTCGCGAAGGCGATTACGGGGGTGTCGAGGTCGCTGGTCGCGGTTACCCGTCGTCCGTACCTAGGACGAACGCGGCACCTAGGACGACCGCGGCGACAACGGCATCGGCACCGGTCGTCTCACCGCACGGCAACCGCCTCGATCTCCACCATCAGCTCGGCAAAGGCCAGTCGCGTCACGCCCACGAGCGTGCTCGCGAAGGGTCCCCCCGGGAGGCGCAGGCGCGCTTTTATCTGGTCCCAGTGGGGCAGCAGGGCGTCGACGTCGGTCGTGTAGACGACCACCTTGACCACGTTGCCGGTGCTGGTGCGGGCCTGTTCGAGCACCGTCTGGAGGTGGTCGAGGGCCATCTTGACTTGGCGTCCCATGTCGCCGGCGTGGGCGGGCTTGCCCTCGGCGTCGATGGCCGCCTGCCCGGAGACGAACAGCATCTTGCGGGCGCCCTCCACCTCGACCGCCTGAGAGAATCCGAAGGGTTCTTGCCAGGTCCACGGGTTGATCTCACGTTGTTCCATGCGCGCATGATCGACACGGGCATGGGAGCGGTCAATTAACGGGCTTGTCGGGGGTCGTCGAGCCTCTCGATCTGCCCGTGGTCGGTGCCGCCGACGCAAAGGTTCACCCGAGCAAAGCCCGTTGAGCCCGTCGAGCCCGTCGAGCCCGTCGAGCCCGTCGAGTGACCGGGCGGGCGCGCTATAGCAGCGACATCGGGCTCATCATCGCGTCCACATAGAGCCGCTCGTAGAGCGCCGCCGAGGGTCCCCACCCAAAGTCTCGCCGCATGGCCCGCTGCTGAAGCTCGGCGTACCACGGTGTGCCGTAGGCTTGCAGCCCGCGCCACATGGCGTTGCCCAGCGCCCAATTGGTCGCGTCGCGAAACGAGAACCCCGTGCCGTGGTCGGGGTGGGCCCAGCTGTCGAGCACGGTGTCGGCCAGCCCTCCGGTCTGGCGCACGATGGGCAGCGCCCCGTAGCGTTGGGCGTACATCTGCGTCAGCCCGCAGGGCTCGAAGCGCGAGGGCACGAGGATGAAGTCTGCGCTCGCCATGATCCGATGCGACAGCGGCTCGTCGTACCCGCGACGATAGGCGATCTGCTGGGGGTGGTACCGCATGGCCTCCGAGAGCCCCAGCTCGAAGCCGGCCGCCCCAGAGCCGAGCACGACCAGCTGAGCGCCGGTCTCCACCACCATGGGCAGGTTGCCGAGCACCATGTCCACGCCCTTTTGACCGGTGAGTCGGGTGACCATCCCGAACATGGGGATCTGGGGGTCTTGATTCAGGCCCAGCTTCCGCTGCAGGTCGAGCTTGTTGGCGGCCTTGTCATCGGTGTGCGCCCGGTCGTAGCGGGTGACCAGGGCGGGATCGGTGGCCGGGTTCCAGACCTGCTCGTCGATCCCGTTGATGATCCCGTGCAGGTGGGCCGAGCGGTTGGACAAAAGCCCCTGCAGGCCCTCACCGTGCTCGGGGGTCTGGATCTCCCGGGCGTAGGTGGGCGAGACGGTGGTGATCCGATCGGAGTAGTAGAGCCCCGCCTTGAGGAACGACAGCGCGCCGTAGAGCTCGACGCCATACACGGAGAATAGCGAGTGCGGCAGGCCCACCGACGACATCAGCGCGGGGTGAAAGCGACCGGCGAAGCCCAGATTGTGCACCGTAATCACGGTGGCGGGGCGGGCTCCGCCCCACAGCTGAAGGTAGGCGGCCGCCAGCCCCGCCTGCCAGTCGTGGGCATGGACCACCTGGGGCGACCAGCCCAGTGGGGCCCCGGCAACCGCGATGAGCGTGGCCACGCGTGACAGTAGAGCGAAGCGCAGATGGTTGTCGGTCCAGTCGTGACCGTGCGGGTCGAGGTAGGGCCCGCCGTCGCGGTCGTAGAGCGCGGGGCAGTGCAGCACGTAGATCCGTGTGTCGGTGCCGGGCAAGGTGGCGGGGATCAGCTCGGCCCGCCCCACGCCGAGGGGATCGCCCAGGGGAACCGCGGCGCGTCGGTCGTGGGCCGCCTCGAGCACGCCGCGGTAACCCGGCACGAGCACGCGAACGTCGTGACCGCGCCGAGACAATGCTCGCGGTAGCGCGCCCACTACGTCGGCGAGGCCTCCGGTCTTGACCAGGGGAAACAGCTCGGAGGCGACCATCAGGACGCGCATGGGCTGCGAGAGTAGCGCGGGTCTGGCCGGACCGCGATGTCGGGCCGGACCGCGATGGGCCACCTTGGATCGGCTCGGCCGCCGTGGCAAAACGAAGCCGTGAGTTACGACCTCAATGATGCGGTCCGCAACACCCTCGCGCTGGTGCTCGCGGGGGGCCGCGGCAGTCGGCTGCGCGCGCTGACCGAGAGCCTCGCCAAGCCGGCCGTGCCCTTCGGAGGCAAGTTTCGCATCATCGACTTTCCGCTGTCCAACTGCCTCAACTCCGGGGTGCGGCGGATCAGCGTGGTGACCCAGTACCGCGCCCACCACCTGATCCGTCACATCGAGCGCGGGTGGAACTTCCTGCGCGCGGAGCTGGGCGAGTTCATCGAGCTTTGGCCGGCTCAGCAGCAGACCGAGGCGGGCAGCTGGTACCAGGGGACGGCCGACGCGGTCTACCAGAACCTCGAGCTCATCGAGAGCCACGACGCCCGCTATGTGGTGATCCTGGCCGGCGACCACGTCTATCGCCAGGACTACAGCCGTCTTTTGGCCTGGCATCTGGAGCGAGGGGCCGAGGTGACGGTGTCCTGTGTGGAGGTGCCCCGGGCCCTGGGCCACAACTTCGGGATCGTCAGCGCCAGCGCCGAGGGGAAGATCGAGGACTTCTTGGAAAAGCCCCAGGATCCGCCCTGTGTGCCCGGCAAGCCCGACACCTGCTACGCGAGCATGGGGATCTATGTGTTCAACGCGGATCTGCTGCAACGCGAGCTGCGGCGCGACGCGAAGGACGAGGCCAGCTCCCACGACTTTGGCCACGACCTGGTGCCCTACCTGGTGGGGCAGCGGGCCAAGGTCTACGCCCATCCCTTCGCCCACAGCTGCGTGATGTCGCCGGGGGCGATCGAGCCCTACTGGCGCGACGTGGGCACGCTCGACGCGTTTTGGGAGGCCAACCTCGATCTGACCCACATCACGCCCTCGCTGGATCTGTACGACGGACGCTGGCCGATCTGGACGTACCACGAGCAGCGGCCGTCGGCGAAGTTCGTCTTTGACGACGAGGAGCGGCGGGGCATGGCCGTAGACTCGATGGTCTCGTCGGGGTCGATCGTCTCGGGAGGCATGGTGCGTCGCTCGATGCTGTTCAACGACGTGCGGGTCAACTCCTACAGCTTGGTCGAGGACTCCGTGATCCTCCCCGAGGTCGACGTGGGTCGACGCGCTCGGCTGCGCAAGGTGATCGTGGCGGGAGGGTGCAAGATCCCCGAGGGGATGGTGATCGGCGAAGACCGAGCCCGCGACGCGGAGCGTTTTTACGTCAGCGAGGGCGGGGTCACGCTCGTCACGTCCGCGATGCTCGCGGCGCTGCCTGGCGGCGGTCGGGAGTAGAAGGCGAGGGCACGCTCAGTCCCTCCGGTGGCGTTGCCCTTCGATGTCGTCGGGCTTCGGGTCGGCTTGGGGTCCCGGCTCCGTGCGCCGGTTCAGGCTTCGGGCTCGAACCTGAGCATTGAGCTGCTGGAGACCGGCGGCTTCCTGCACGAGCGCGGGCAGTTAGCGTCTCGATTCCATCTGGGGTGTACAAGCCACACTCGGGCGTCGAGCCGGTCGCAGGGCGCAAGCGCGGGCCCCGACGGGACGACCCACGAACGACTTGCCCCCGTCTTCGATCTGCGCGACGGTACGTAGGCTGTGTTTGCCGACGCGATGATGATGGACGAACCCGGGCTGGGTGTTTCGGGTTGGGTCACCGTCGTCGTGTACCTGCTGGTCGCTCGGCTGTGCCTGCGCGCGTTCATGGTCGAGAAGGCGGGGCCCAAGCGGCCGTACATTCGCTCGATCGCCGCGCTTTGGCGGGTGGTCAAGAAGCACTGGCCCAACGTGCCCATCCCGGCGCGCCGGGCGGGGCTTTGGGTGTGCTTGGCGCTGGTGTTGATCGTGCTGGGTGTCAATCGTCTGTTCGATCTCGAGACCCTGGTGCTCGATGCGTGGCGCGAGGACTCGCGCCTGCAGGGCACCTACGGCGAGCGCCGGGCCATGCAGGGCGGGTTCATCGGCGCGGTGGCGATCATGGGCTTGGCGGTGGTCGTGGTTTTGTTTCGCATCGCGCGGGGCCAGCTGACCGACTTTCGCTTGATGCTTGGCGGAGCGGTCTATCTGCTGGCCTTCGTGGTGATCCGGGCGGCGTCGCTGCACGCGGTCGATGGGTATCTAGATCAGGGCATCGCCGGCATTCGCTTGGGGGTGGGGCTCGAGCTGTTGGGGCTGGTGGTGATCGGCATGGCCGCCTACCGGCGGCTGCGCAAGGCCAAGGCGGCGCAGCCCAAGGGCACCACGTCGGCGTCAGCGTCGGCGTCGGCGGGCCGTCGCCCCACGGCGACGCATCACGAGCCTCGGCCCAGCGCGGGGACGCGCCCTGCGACTCGGCCTCCCACTCGCTCTGCGACCCGACCTCCCACTCGCTCTGCGACTCGGCCTCCCACGCGTTCTGCGACTCGGCCTCCTACGCGGCCTCCCACGGGCTCTGAGGCTCCGAAGCCGGGGTCGGGCCACCGGGACGAGTCGGCGCCGATCCGGATCACCCAGCTGAGCTGAGCCCGGAGCCTCTGTTGCTTGGTCGGCGACATACATATAGTGCGGTTATATCGAAGACTACCTATGGCGTGGTCTTTGTTCTTGGGGAATGGCTTCGAGTATTCTAGCGAAGCTCGTGCGGGAAGAAATTGAAACCCGACTTCATCAGAATCTGACGCGTGTTCGTGCTCTCGTTGCTGTGTATCAGGAACGGGCTGGTCGTGGGTCGGGTCGGCGCCCGGTGGAGACGACCGACCTTCTGCGTGCGGCAGTGGTCTTTCTGCATGCTGCGATGGAGGATGTATTGCGCAGTATGCTTGAATGGAAGTGGCCGCAAACCACTTTGAAGAGCAGTCTCGAGGATGTCGGCTTGCTCATCGGTTCTGATCTCCAGCGGAAGATTTCGCTCGCAGATCTTCTAGTCTATCGGGGGTCAAGTATAGACGATGTTATTCGCCTCTCCATCGGGGCTCATCTGGCGAAATCTAATTTCAACAATGTAGGAGAAATCAAGAAGGCGCTCAAACGGAGCGACCTGTCCCAAACGCTCGTATCTGGATTCGAAGGTGACCTGGCCGCGATGATGGCACGGCGCCATTTGATCGTTCATCGCGCTGACCGACACGATGTTGGGGGGTCGGGTCACCACGCAGCCGCGTCGTTGGGCCAGGGGCTGGTCGAAAACTGGATTGCGGCCGTGGAGGGATTTTGTAAGGGGATCGTTGCCGCGCTCTGAGGGCTAGGTCGTGGTACGATCTTTCGATGTTGTCCGAGCAACGCCTCCGGGAGGTTCTCGAAAAGATCGAGGGCCAGACGGCCGTGCATATCGGCCGTGAGGGAAGCAAGTACCTCGCGGTGGTCGTGTCGCCCGCATTCGCGGGCAAGCAAGAGCACGAGCGCCAGAGTGAAGTGTGGGGATTGTTGATCGAACACCTGACCGACGCCGAGCAAGTCCAGGTCAGTTTTGTGTTCACCAACACCCCCGAGGAGAAGGCGCAAGCTGAGCAAGCGGCCGCCGCTGGCGGCGCATGAGCTCGGGCCCCTCACGCCCGCATGTGCAGGGCGGCCCCCAGGGCCCGAAAGTTGTCGCGCCACTCGAGCGCCACCGGATCTCCGCGGTCGGCCTGCTCGGAGAACCGGGGCAGCTCGGTCTCCAGGGTGCGGAAGAAGTAGTTTTGGATCACCGACAGATCGAGCTCGAAGGGCAGCGACTGGGCCAGCTCGGCGGTGCGCCGTAGCCTCCGCAGGCGCCCGAGCTGCTCGGGTCGGTCGACCCACTGCTCCATGGCCCCCTCCATGGCTTGCTGGAGGGCGTAGCCCATGCCGAGCCTATCGAGCTCGATCCCCACGCCCTCGGCCTCTTCCAGTAGAGTGCGAATGCGGGCGAAGTCCAGCTCGCGGCGGGACAGCTCGCGGCGCAGGGTGGTGTTGAGCACGAAGTCGGCCAGGCGCTCCAGCGCGGGGGGCAGGGGGAAGGCCAGGGTGGCCAGGTAGCGCAACAGCGGCGAGTGAGCCTCATAGAGCCGCGCCGAGAGGCCCTCGGCGTCGGTCATGGCCGAGCCCACGATGAGATCGAGCACGCGGCGCTGCTCGTCGCGGAACAGCGAGCGCAGCGAGTAGGTCAGCTCCAAGAAGTGCTTGTCGAGCAGGCGCAGCGCCTCGGGCATGTCGGCCCGGGAAAAGGCACCCAAGACCCCCTCGCACATCAGCTCGTACTCCTGCTCGCCCTGGAACTGGCGCACGCCGCCGCTCAAGTTGTGGTCGCCCAGGTGCAAGATCCCGTAGCTGAGCACGCGCTGCTCGCGGGTCACCTCGGAGGTCACCCGCACCTTGCCCACCGCGAGCTTGGAGCGGCCCAGGCTCTTATAGTGGGCGTCGATCTCGTCGACGCGGTAGGCGTGGACGTTGGTGCGCTCTTGGTACTCGGAGAACAGCGAGCTGACCGCGTAGTGAGCCACCAGCCGGGGCAGATCGACGGCGGTGGGGACCACGTGGTGCTCGTAGATCGCGGCCCCGTCGCCCTGCTCGAGGAGGTTACTGCGGGCCTCGGCCAGCCGCCGCAAGAACTCGTGCTCCACGTTGACCCGGGTGAGCTCCGCGGCCAGCTGGATAGCCCGCCCCGCGTAGCCCAGCACCTGGATCGTCTCGATCCCGGACAGCTCGTCGAAGAACCAGGCACAGCTGGTGTACATCAGCTGGGCGTGGCGCTGCATCTCGAGCAGCCGCAGGCCGGTGCTGCGCTGCGGCTCGCTCAGATCGTCACGCCCGTACTCTTGCCAAAAGCGGTCGACCGCGGCGTCGCTGCGGTCGAGGATCAGCGCTACGTAGGCGTCGCGGGCCTCCCAGGGGCGCCGCAGCACCGCGGGGGCCATCTCCTCGTAGAGCTCTATGAGCTGGTCGCGCAGCCAGTCGAGCGCCCCCCGCAGCGGGGCGCGCCACTCCTGGTTCCAGCTGGGTTGACCGCCGGTGTTGCAGCCACAATTGCTGCGCCAGCGCTCCACCCCGTGGGCGCAGCTCCACGAGCTGCGCTCGACGATCCGCACCTCGTGGTCGGGCGCAAAGCGCTCGAGGAACTCGCCATAGTTGGTCAGCTGCACGCTGGGATCGGCCTCGAGCGATCGCAGCGCATAGGCCAGCGCCATGTCGCCGTAGCGGTGGTGGTGCCCGTAGGTCTCGCCGTCGGTGGCGATGTGCACCAGCTGCGGGCCGCCTCGTGCATCGAAGGCGCCCATCAGGCGGGTGCGGAACTTGTCGCCGTTGGACAGCAATTGTTCGAAGGCCACCGCCGAGGACACGGGGCCGTCGTAGAAGAACAGCGCGATCTGACGACCCGAGGGCAGGCGGACGAAGTAGCCGCGCCGCGGATCGATCCGCGATCCTCGAACGTCGAGCCAGTCCTTGCGCCCCGGCGGGCGAACGGCGGCGGCCTGATGAGGGGCGAGCACGGTGAACTCGATGCCCGCCTCGGCCAGCGCCTCGAGGGTGTCGGTATCGACCGCGGTCTCGGGCAGCCACATGCCCTCGGGTGAGCGGCCGAAGCGGTGCTCGAAG
>JBCCWC010000267.1:0-17930 GCA_039194325.1 Myxococcota bacterium | reverse complement strand
GGCCCTGCCCCCGCGTGAGCAGGAGCTTGAAGACCAGGTCAAGCTTTGGGTCGAGACGACTCACTCGAAGATCGACGGTAGCACCGAGGATCGGGGGTGGCGATGAAGGGCATGGAATGGGCGGTGTGAGCGTTGCGGCTGAGTCTTAATGTTTCAGTCATGGGTGGCCAACCCATGGGCCACTAGGACGGGTCAGTTGGAGTGTGATGGCGAAAAACGTAATGGTTGGGTTCAGGGTGGCCAGCCCATGGGCCACAGGGGTGGGTCATTGAGTTACAGCCGTGGGGGTGAGCGAGCGTCGAAATTTGGAAGCGCAGCATGGACGCAATCCGGGTCGATTCGCAGGGTCGTCGAATCTCCGCATTGAGCGCGGCATGCTACATGGGCTCGGTGCCTGGGTCACCGCGTGTCGGGGGTTCACGACGGCATGGGTTGAGCATCCGGTAGCGCCCGGGTGGTCGAGTCTGGTAGCTCGGCGCCGGCATTCTCTTGTTGTTTCGGTCGTCGAGCTTCTCCGACCGCCGCCAACATCCAATCGGTGCCGGAGTCACCGATCCTCGTGGCTCCGCGACGGCATAGCCTGTGGCGTTGAGCCCGCGGCTCCGCAGTGCATGAGTCCGACGCCCGATAGCAGTGAACCAGCGCCTGGATCGGGGCCGAACGGAGGTTCCTTCAGGCTCCCGACCGAGCGAGCCATTCCATGGCAACGCTGAGCGGATTAGTTCGAGCGGAGTGGCCGAGGCGCGCTACGCCGCGAACACGTCGTCGAGGGTGTTGGCCGTCAGGACCTGTCGAGTCCAGGCGCGAAGCTGCTGTGGGCTGGCCGTGTCGACCTGGGCCCGAGTCGTGTCCGAAAGCGAGCCGAACTTCAGCTTGAGCAGTTCGAGCAGCATCTCGGAGCGGCCCTGCTCGATGCCCTGCTGCCGGCTGGTGGCGAGCTCCATCCGGTAGAACATCTGCGCATGTTCGCGCTCTTGCGCCATTCGGCGTACGTCGGGGTCTTGGGAGAGCTGGTCGAGTGTCTGCGTGGCGACGGCCATGATCGGATCCTCCGCGGCGAGCTTGTCGAGGTCCGCGTCTTCCTTGGCGGTGAAGAAGCGGGCCCACCGGCGCACTCTAGCATCATCCTCGGTCGAATTGGACTCCGATAGGCAGGAGAGCTGGAGCACATGGATCGCCAGCTGATCGGTGAATAGGCGATTGGTGTGTCGCTCGCGAAGCTCGAAGATCGAGTGTAAGCGCTTCAGATCTGGGAATAGAGGTTCCAGTAGCCAGACGATTACGGCGGTGGGTCGTAACTGGTCATAATCGTCACCTCGGATTAGCTGGCTGGCGTAATCACGGGCGCCGTAATACGTCATGCGGGCGGCGAGGTGGCTGTTGGTGCGCAGTTGCATCTCCACATCGACGCGAGAGCCATCGTCGAGCTTGGCGCGGATGTCGAGGATGATTGCCTTGTCGGTGGAGAGTTCGCCGGGGATCCGAGGGTTGATGACCTCGACCGAGCGGACGGAGCGGCCCAGGATGCCCTGGAGCATGTCGACCAACAGGCCTTGCCCCCGCGTGAGCAGGAGCTTGAAGACCAGGTCAAGCTTTGGGTCGAGACGACTCACTCGAAGATCGACGGTAGCACCGAGGATCGGGGGTGGCGATGAAGGGCATGGAATGAGGAATGTGAGCGTTGCGGCTGAGTCTTAATGTTTCAGTCATGGGTGGCCAACCCATGGGCCACTAGGACTGGTCAGTTGGAGTGTGATGGCGAAAAACGTAATGGTTGGGTTCAAGGTGGCCAGCCCATTGGCCACAGGGATGGGTCATTGAGTTACAGCCGCGGTGGTGAGGGAGCCTTGGAAATTGAGAGCGCAGCATGGGCCGAATTTCGGGTCGGCTCGGGGGGTCGTCGAGTCTCCGCATTAGGCGCGGCGTGCGGCATAGGCTCGGTACTTGGGTCGTCGAGCCTCGGTATTCGGCGCCTGGGTCGGCGCCTGGGTCGTGGAGTCTCGTGGCTCGGCGCCGGGATTCTCTTGGCGTCTCGGTCATCGAGCATCGTCGACCGCCGACGGCATCCAATCGGGAGTCAACGAGCCTCGCGGCTGCGCGATGGCATGGCCTGTGCGTTCGAGCTCGAGGCTCCATAGCGTATGAATCCGGCGCCCGACAGCAGTGAGCCTTCACCGAGCTCGTGGCCCAATGGAGGATTGCTTCAGGCTCTGGCCAAGCGAGCCATTCCATGGCAGCGCTGAGCGGATTGGGCCAAGCGGAGTGGCCGAGGCGCGCTACGCCGCGAACACGTTGTCGAGGGTGTTGGCCGTCAGGACCTGTCGAGTCCAGGCGCGAAGCTGCTGCGGGCTGGCCGTGTTGATCTGGGCCCGAGTCGTGTCCGAAAGCGAGCCGAACCGCAGCTCGAGCAGTTCGAGCAGCATCTCGGAACGGCCCTGCTCGATGCCCTGCTCGATGCCCTGCTGCCGGCTGGTGGCGAGCTCCATCCGGTAGAACATCTGCGCATGTTCGCGCTCTTGCGCCATCTGGCGCACGTCGGGGTCTTGGGAGAGCTGGTCGAGTGTCTGCGTAGCGACGGCCATGATCGGATCCTCGGCGGCGAGCTTGTCGAAGTCCGCGTCTTCCTTGGCGGTGAAGAAGCGGGCCCACCGGCGGACTCTAGCATCATCCTCGGTCGACTTGGACTCGGACAGGCAGGAGAGCTGGAGCACATGGATCGCCAGCTGATCGGTCAATAGGCGGTTGGTGTGCCGCTCGCGAAGCTCGAAGATCGAATGCAGTTGGTCGAGATCTGGGAATAGAGGTTCCAGTAGCCAGAGGATCACGGCGGTGGGGCGCAACTGGTCATAATCGTCGCCTCGGACGAGCTGAGTGGTGTAGTCACGGGCGCCGTAATACGTCATGCGCGCGGCGAGGTGGTTGTCGGTGCGTAGCTGCATCTCCACATCGACACGAGCGCCATCGTCGAGCTTGGCGCGGATGTCGAGGATGATCGCCTTGTCGGTGGAGAGTTCGCCGGGAATGCGGGGATTGATGATCTCGACCGATCGAACGGGGCGGCCCAGGACGCCCTGGAGCATGTCGACCAACAGGCCCTGCCCCCGCGTGAGCAGTAGCTTGAAGACCAGGTCAAGCTTTGGGTCGAGACGACTCACTCGAAGATCGACGGTAGCACCGAGGATCGGGGGTGGCGATGAAGGGCATGGAATGGGCGGTGTGAGCGTTGCGGCTGAGTTTTAATGTTTCAGTCATGGGTGGCCAACCCATGGGCCACTTGGACGGGTCAGTTGGAGTGTGACGGCGAAAAACGCAATGGTTGGGTTCAGGGTGGCCAGCCCATGGGCCACAGGGGTGGGTCATTGAGTTACAGCCGTGGTGGTGAGGGAGCCTTGGAATTGAGAGCGCAGCATGGGCCGAAGTCCAGGTCGGATCGTTGGGTCGTCGAGTCTCCGCATTGGGCGCAGCGTGCGGCATTCAAGTACAGGCGCTTTTTTGCGAGCGGCAGGCAAGGCGGATCGTGAGGCTGGCGGTCAGGCTCATTTTTTAGGGGATCTCCTCGTCACGCCGTACTCGGGCGAGGTGAGCGACTTCGGGGTCTCGAGAGAGTTTGTCGAGCGTTTCGACGGCAACGGCGTGATGAGGTCCTCCGCAGCGAGTGGGTCGAACTGCGACCCCAGGCCCATCCCCAGGGGCACATTCACGATGGGGTCACCGCCGAGCGAGCGCAGGCGGAATGGCGACGAAGGGCCGCAGCACGAGGTGACGCTCGATAGCTTTTATATGGCGCGGACCGAGGTGACCAATGCGCAGTATGCCCTGTATGTGGAGGCGAATCCGGGTGCGCCAGAACCGCCAAACTGGGCGTACGAGAACATGAATCAGCCCGGCCAGCCCATTGTAGGGCTCACTTGGTACGAGGCGAAGGCATATTGCGACTGGGCGGGGCTGGTGCCGCCGACTGAGGCGCAGTGGGAGTACGCGGCGCGGTCGGGGGCGGACACAGCGTACTGGTTTGGCAACGATGCGGAGGCGCTGGAGCGGTTTGGGTGGTTTGAGGATAACTCTGGCGACCGGGCGCACTCGGTGGGGTTGAATGGAGCCTCTGCCTCAAGCAACAACCCGGGCCTCCGCCCTTCGCGGGCCCACAGCTTGGCCTGCACCTGCACCGGATGCAGGTGCGCCTGCTCCCAGCGCTCGTTGTCTTCGAGCACCGGCTCCATGAATCGGTCGTGGCTCAGCTCATGCCAGGTCGCCCCCGCCCGCGCTTCGGTACGCACCAGGTAGCTGCGGCGCAGCCCGGCGATCCACTCGCGGTCGAGCCCCCTGCTGTCGAGCCCCCCGCTGGGCTCCGAAGTCTCGCGCACGAGCGACCGCAGCCCGTCCACGATCAGCCGGCCGCGCACCCACTCGCGGATCGCTCGCTCCGCGGCCACGTCGCCCCGAGCCACCTCGCGCACCGCCTGGGCGTAGTAGCCCGTCAGCGACTCCGACACGCGCGCGTACTCATCCACGTGCGCTTGCTCGATGCTCGTGGCGTTCGCCGGCATCGACGCCCACAACCTCCGGCACACCACCTGCAACTGCATCGGCTCGACCGTGCGCCCGTGATCGCGCACCATCGAGCCATCGGCCTGCTGCACCGTATTGACGTACTGCGCCAAGTCCAGCCCCACCATCTGGCCCAGCCGCCGTTGCTTGCCCAGGGGCAGCTCCTCCTCCAGGCTGGCCAGCGCGCTCAGCAGGTAACGATTGGCCCCCTGCGGTACCCCATCGGCCCCGGTGGGATCGATCCAGGTTCACCCGGATCGGCCGCCACACATCGAAGCGCTCGTGCTGCAGCCGAGGGACCAGACCCGCCTGCACAAGCGAGCTCTTGACCGCCCCCGAGGGCGAGTGCAGCCCGATCGACCAAGCGCAGAAGGCGCGCTGTGTGCGCGCCTTTTGCTCACCTGCGGCTACGCGCCCGACAGTGCGTCGTTGATGAGGGGCCCGACGATCTGCATGCCGGGATCCTCGTCGTTGTAGCCGTTTTCGGGCTCGACGAAGCGCAGCTGCTCCCCGTTGACGATCCAGCGCTCGAGGAAATCCTCGATGGGGTTGAGGTCGCCGGGGCACTTCCACGACTGCGACCACGGGAACTCCAGCGCCTCGTACCAGCGCTTCTTGCGGACGCTCGGGCAGGAGTGGGCGCCGATGAAGGTGATGATCGTCGAGCAGTGGCTGTCGTTGATCGGGCGACCCCAGGGCACGTGGTAGCTGAAGTTGGGGTGGGCCTCCATCTGGGCGATCAGGTTGGACTGATCTTCCCGCCACAGATCCAAGATGAGCGCTTGGTCAAGGTTGGGGTAGAACCGCTCGTACGAAAACCGCGAGAAGTTGTAGTCGCTCGAGTAGGCGGTGTAGGCGAGCTGATCGTTGGGGAACTCGCTGGCCAGCATGTCGTTGAGGCTGCCGTAGTCGCTGGGATCGAACGTGACCGGCAGGTTGGCGAACACGGTGGTGAGATCCCAGGCTTGCTCGATCGTCTGGTGCAGCGGGTACGAGTTGTAGACCGCATTCGGGGCGGGAAAGAGCGGGCCCGAGTCGTTGAGCATGAACCCCTGGTTGGGCTGCAGGGTGGTCCGCGCTTGATAGTATCCGGCCGTGGAGGCGACCCCGCCGGCGCTGAAGCCAGTGACCAGCAGGCGATCGATGTTGGGGAACTGCGTTGCGAGGTAGTCGAGGGCCAAGCTCGAGTTGTTGAAGCCGTTGTGGTGAAAGGTCAGCGGCGGCTGTTGGCCGGTGGGATCCTCGTAGACGGCTACGTTGTTGCCCACGTGCACGTCGCCCGTGCAGTAGGGCATGAACACCACGTCCCAGCCCTGGGTGACGATGGGGTTCAGCGGGCGAAACGGGATCCCCGGATCGGCGCCGTTGACCAGGGGCGAGACATACTGTGCCTTGAACTGGGTGATGTAGTCGTCGGGCAGGCCGTTGGGGTTGGCCGCGCCGAGGACACCGAGCGCACCGCTGCAAGACTCGTAGTCCCAGCAGGCGCCACCCCCCTCGAACAGCAGCAGGAGATCGGTCGAGCCGGGGTCGTCGTGGGTCCAGAACTTGTACTGCGAGCCGTCGCTACACACCGTGCCGGGGAGCTCGACCCGCTGCCAGTTGTAGTTGTTGCCGCCGTCGACGACGTCTTCGATCCCGATTCCCCAAGCATCAAAGGGGACGAGGAGTGCGCTCAAACCGAGCATGGTGGACCACAGTGCGTTTCGCTTGTGCATGGGTTGGTTCATCTCCGTGGGGGGCTCACGTCAAGGTGAGCGCTATTGGCTGTTGCTGCTGAAGCTTGGGCTTTTGCAGGGCTGGACTACTTCGGAGGGGCTGCGGAGGGGCTGCGGAGGGGCTATTGCAAGGGGCTCAGGCCATTGCGGCGGCTCGAGCGATTGCGGCGGCTTGAGCGATTGCGGCGGCTCAAGCGATTACGGCGGCTCGAGCCAGTATCGAGGCGCAGGCTACTGGACCGCCGAGGTCTTCGCGGCCAGCCAGGCTTCACGCCGGGCTGCGTGGGCGGCCTGACGCTCGAGAGCCTCGTCGAGCTGGCGGGGCATCTCGCTCAGGCGGGTCTGGTGCATGCTCTTTGCCAGCTCGAGCAGTCGGACATCGCGGTCGGGGATCACGTCGCGATAGTCGTCGAGCACCTGGCCGATGAACGTCACGTAGTCTTCCGACAGCCGGCGACGGTCGCCAAAATAGCTACGCACCTCCTCTTCCGTGCCCGTATTCGACAAGACCTTGCCATACTCCCGGTTCTCCCGTTCCCGGGCCTCTTTGCGCTCACGCAGGATCTCCGGATCGCTGGTGGGCATGGCCATCGTCCAATAGAGGTTGTCGGGCATCTGCTCGCGAAGAGCATCGAGATCGACCTGCGCCCACGCCCAGGCAGGGTCGCCCGGCGGAAACGCCGAGTCGAAATCGCCATCGGGCGTTGGGTCTTGCTCTGGATCTGACTCTGGATCTGACCCTGGATCTGCCTTGGCACCGGGCGGTGACGTGCTCGCGAGAGTAGGAGCCCAAGAAGACAGTCTGGTCGCGGTAGAAACAGGTGGAGTGTCGAGGACACTACGCTCGGGTGGAGATGAATCTCCGAGTCCGAACACCATGAATCCGCATACCGCGACAATTAGCATTGCGACGGTGAATCGCACACCAAACGGGGTTCGACGCATCGGCTCCACACTACTGCCACCGTCGTAGCGAAGCAAGGGAGTACCTGATAACGACCGGAAAATTTTTGTGAGTAACCACAAGGGTCAGGCGAGCTGATCATTCGGTATTCTAAACAAGCGTTTCGCAGCGGGCTCGAAAGCGGCAGAAGTGCAGATCCCGCAGAGTTGGACACTAAGCAGGAGATCGGCTGAAATCGAGCATGCGCGAAGTGCTGAGCACTGGGCGGATCAATCTGCGAAAGAAAGTGCAAAGACGAGCGAGGCGCTGTCAGTCTGTGCCTTCATCTCCTTCGGTTTCGATTCTGAACTCGGTGGCGGTACCATCCAGGGGCGGACGGATCGATCCATGCCGCCGGGCAATCGCGCTCGCTCTAGGTTGAACGTTGAAACGCCCCGCGTTCGGGTCGGGCGCGGAGGTGCTTGCCGAATCGGCCTGGCCATGGTGAGTGCCCGCTCGGATCGAGTGATTACGCGCAGAGCCGGGGGCGGGCGGGTTTGTCCGGCAATTCTCGACACACGATGATACGCGTGACTCCCGTTGGCGTCCCCCGGGTTTGGGTTCCCCCGGGTCGGCGTCAATGGATGGCGAAGGCCGTGCCGTCGGGGAGAGTCCGTCGCCGAGGTGGCCACCGTAACGTGGGATCCATGGCGGCGACGCTCGTCAAGCCAGCGATTTGGTCGTAGTCATCGTAGACGGCGTAGTCATCGTAGACGGCGTAGACATCCATGATCTTGCGATCTCGATGATGTTGTTGGCCCATGAGGGTCAGCGCATCGTCCGTGTCCCGTTGAGGACGAGAGTGCAACACTTCGACACCGACCACCGGTCAGCGGATCCATGACTTCGACTTGCCTGTTAGAGTGTGAACATCTCCGATGACGGATCCGACGAACTCGATCGCTTCTGCTCGTGGCCCTTCCGATGTCCCGGCCGTGCTCGCCGGGCTGAGTGGAACCGTGCTCGAGCAACGCTACGAGCTGGGGCGAGTGCTCGGCTCGGGGGGGATGGGGGCCGTCTTTGAGGCGCGGCACTTGCGACTCGACCGGCCGGTGGCGATCAAGGTGCTGCGGCCCGCCTATGCGACAGAGGGTGAGTATATCGAGCGGTTCCTTCGCGAGGCCAAGGCTGCCTCGAAGATCCGGCACCGCAACGTGGTGGAGATCCTCGACTACGGCGAGGCGGCCGGGGGCCTGGTCTACTCGGTGATGGAGTTCTTGGTGGGGCAGGATCTCCAGCAGCTATTGCAGTCGCAGCCGCAGGGGCGACTTTCGTGGGCGCGGGCCTATGGGCTGCTGGTGCAGATCGCCAGCGGGCTCAAGGCGGCGCATGGGCAAGGGGTGATCCATCGCGATATCAAGCCGGCCAACTGCTTTTTGACCGACGAGGACGGGGAGCCGGTGGTCAAGTTGGTCGACTTTGGGATCGCCCGGCTCGAAGGTGGCGAGCGGGGGCATACGCTCACGGGGACGGCTCAGGTGTTGGGTACGCCGAGCTACATTGCGCCCGAGCTGGTGCGCACGCCGCAGCCGGCGAGTCCACAGTCGGATGTTTATGCGCTGGGGGTGTTGGCGTATCGGATGCTCGCGGGGAAGGTGCCGTTTGCGGCCGGCACGGTGTTCGAGCTATTGCGGGTCGCGTGCTTCGAGCCGGTGCCGAGCCTACGGGCGCATGTGCCCGGGCTACCCGCACCCGTCGAGGCGCTGGTGCTGGAGATGCTGGCCAAGGAACCGGAGGGGCGACCGGCGGACATGCTCGCCGTGCGGCAGCGCCTGGTGGCCCTGGGTCGACGGACGCTCGGAGCACAGGCGGTGGAGCTCCCGGGTTCGAGCGCGTTGCCGCTGAGCATCGGCGATGTTGCGCGGCCGCGGTGGTCCACCGAGGACACGACCGTGCCGCGCGATGGGGCCGGTGAGGGATGGTCGCCGCCGGTCGGGGAGGGGAGGACCGAGGTCGTGGTCGTGCCGCGGCCAGAAGGGGCCGAGTCGGGCTTGGTATGGCCGGGCCCGCCGGCGGCCGGGGTGGTGGCTTCTGGGCAGCAGGCGGGGCAGCAGGCGGGGCAGCAGACGGCGCAATACGCTGACTCGTCGCCGTCGAGATCGGCGACCACGGTGCCGTCGGTCGGCGAGTCGACGCTGCAGAGCCTGGAGGCTTCCGGAGCGCTGGAGCGACCGAGACGTAGAGGCGGCGTATGGCTGGCGCTGGGGATGGTCGGAGCGTTGGCGGTCGCAGGAGGATTGATCGTGCCGGCGGTGTTTGGGGACGACGCGCTGGCCGTGGATTCAGCGGACGGGGGTCGGGCCGCGAGGGCGGAGGCGGAGGTGGCCGCGGAGGCGGAGGCGGAGGCGGAGGTGAAGGCGGAGGCCGGCGACGAGTTGCTCCGGTCGAGGCGCCACGCCGACGGTTCTGAGCTCGCCACGGCGTCTGCGAATCATGAAGGATCGAGCGGCGGCGATGAGCTTGTCATCTTGGATGATGACGAGGTTGTGCTCGACGAGTTGGGCTTAGGTGAGATCGAGCCGCGGGGCACAGCGTTGCCGCATGGTCCCAAAGGATCGCATCGAAAGACCAAGGGCAAGACCGACCCTGAAACCGAGCCCGAGTCCAAGCCCAAGCCCGAGTCCACGACCAATCCCAAGACCAAGCCCAAGCCCGAGTTCAAGACCAAGCCCGAGTCCAAGACCGAGCCCAGACCCAAGACCAAGCCCCCAGGGCCGCCGGCCGACGCGACGCTCGCCAAGAAGCTACAGCGTCAGATCAAGTCCCGGTGTGCACGATCGATGGATGGCCGGGCGGTGACCGTCAAGTTCGTCGTGACTCCCAGCGGGGGCATGATGGGGTTGACCGCGAGCCCCGCGGGGGCCGCTGCACAGTGTGCCAAGGTGCAGGTTCAGGGCACGAAATTTAGGCCGCGGAGCAAGAGTGCTCCGCTCAAGATCACCGCAGAGTAGCGCATGGTTCGATCCCTAGTTCTTCGTAGTTCTCTAGCCCTGCTGACCGTGGTCCTGTGGTCGGTGGGGCCACCATTCGGGGGGCCGTCGATCGTGCAGGCAGCACCGGGGCCGTCGCCGAGCAATGGCGCGGCGGATTTCGACGGCTTGATGGCGCAGGCCGAGCAACACCGAGGCGCGGGCGATCATGCCGCGGCCGCTCGCTCGTATGCGGCGGCCTACCAAGCGTTGCCCGAGGCCGAGCAGGCCGGTCTGATGGGAGAGATCGCGCTCGACAACGCACTGGCGGACTACGGCGTCGCGTACGAGCGAGCGCCGAAGGAGGTCGCATTGCTCGAAGAGTCGGTGACGTTGCTCGACCGATTCGTCGAGGGGCGCGCGAGGTTGCATCGAGCGGGGCACGCAGAGGCGGTGCCCCCGAGGCTGGAGGCCGAGCAGACGCGGCTGCGTGCGTTGCTCGACCAGCTCGATCAGCTCGACCAGCTCGATCAGGGGCGGGCCACGTCGGAGGTCGCCGAGCCCGATGCCGTCGATGGGTCCGAGCCGGTGACGCCGCACGAAGCCTCGTCACCGGCGTTGTCCCGGTCGCGATCGTCGGACGAGGGGCAGCCGGATCGTCGCCGAGCGGACGCGGCGATCCTGGCCGGTGGGCTCGCGGCGCTCGTCGGTGGGGTGGCGCTCGTGGCTGGTGGTGCACGGAACTTCGGCGAAGTCGACCGCCGCAAGCAGGCCCAGCAGGCGGCGCTCGAGGAGGGCGAGTTCACCCAAGCGGCGCACGAGCAGTACCTCGCGCAGCTCGACCAATGGCAACAAGGGCAGCGGGGTATGGCGACCGGATTGGTGGCGGCGGGATCGGTGCTCGGTGCCGTGGGGATCGGTCTGACGGCGTGGAGTGCGGTTCGCATGCGCAAGCGCAGCCGAGGCCGCGAGCACGGGCGGGCGTCGAAGCAACGAGCTGGCGTGGCCCAACCCATGATCTCGCGGGGGCGGGTCGGATTGTCGATAACGGTGGCGTTCTAGCGGCGCCGTGATCGGGTCGAGCTCGTCCCTCGTTGAGCGGCCAGGTTGACGCTGGCGACGACCTTGCGACGGTGGGAGGGGCTGGGGATTGTGGCCCCGCAGCTCGGGCATCACGACCGCCCGCTATTGCCTGGCGATGCCGAGCACCTTGGTCGCCCGCTCGAGCGCCTGCTCGAGCTGTGGTACGGCAATGGGTTTGGTCGCGACTTCACTGATCCCGACTCGTATCATCGAATCGCAGTTGGACGTAAGCGCATCCGCCGTCACGGCGATGATGTACGGCTGTCGCTGTGGCGGTAGTGTGTTGCGTAGCCGCGCGGTTGCCTCGAGCCCGCTCATCATGGGCATATGGACGTCCATGAGCACGACGTTGTAGTCTTTGTCGTCGAATGCCTTGAGCGCCTCGATGCCGTTGTTGACCACGTCTGCTTGATACCCCAAGCGCTCCAGCATACGCACGAGTACGCGTTGGTTGATGATGTTGTCCTCGGCGATCAAGATGCACATTTCGGGCGGAGGTACCGGTCGCGAGGTATTCTCTGCGGTCTGGGGGGCGTCGTCCGAGGGACGAAAGTGCTGGTACAGGCTCCGTTCGAGCGCGCTGGGCTTGATGGGCTTGTGAAGCCGCGTGATGTCGTCGGGGACCCCGTCGATGCCGAGCGTCTCGCCGATCGGCAGCATGACCAGGATCAATGGATCTCGGTCGCGCTTGCCCGGCCATAGCAATGCGCTCAGATCGGTCACGTAGGATTGGTCGATCAAGATTAGATCCCACTGATGATCGCGGCTGCCGAGGAGCGTGCATGCCTTCGCGCGGTCGGGGGCCATGTGGGTCTCTATGTGCCACTGTTGGAAGAGCCCTTTGAGCATGCGGCGACACAGGGCGCTCGGCTCGACGACCAACGCGCGTCGTCCGGCCAAGGCCGCTGTCTTGGATTCACGGACCGGCTCGCGGATGGCCTTGCACGGAAACGTACAGGTGAAGGTCGTTCCCCGTCCGAGCTCGCTGCTTACTGATATTTCGCCGCCCATGAGGTCGATGACCCGTTTGCTGATGGCGAGGCCGAGCCCGCTGCCGCCGTAGCGTCGCGTTACTGAGGCGTCGAGTTGGCCGAAATCCTCGAACAGCTTCGGCAACTTCTCGTTCGGTATACCGATGCCCGTGTCGCTCACCGAGAGCACGATGGTCACGTGGTCCGCTGCTTCACGATGAGCACGCGCACTGAGCTCGACCACGATCTCCCCGTGGTCGGTGAACTTGATCGCGTTGGACAGCAGGTTGAGGAGCACGCGGCGAAGATGGGCGATGTCACCCATGACGTGCTTGGGCACGCTCGCCGTCGTCACGCTGCCCAGGTCCAGTCCCTTGGCCGCGGCGCTCATGGCCACCATGTCCAAGGACTCTTCGACCATGGTGCGGATCTGGAATGGTCGCTCCTCGAGCGAGATCCGCCCCGCCTCGATCCTGGACAGATCGAGTATGTTGTTGATGAGCGCCAATAGAGCGTTGCTCGAGATGCGAATGGTCTCCGCGTACTCGCGCTGCTCGGCCGATAGTGGCGAGTCGGCCAGCAGCCCTCCTAGCCCGATGATGGCGTTCAGCGGGGTGCGGATCTCGTGGCTCATCGTGGCCAAGAAGCGGCTCTTGGCTTGGTTTGCGGCCTCGGCTCTCTCGCGAGCGGCGACGGTCTGCTTGTGGAGGTTCATGTTCTCCATGGCCGCGCCCAAGGACGCCGCGACGTGCTCGAAGAGGGCCTGGTGGCGGTCGGTGAACGCGTTGAGCTGCCGGCTGGCCACGTTGAGGGTGCCGATCGTCCGGCCCGTGGCCTCGATAGGAGTCGTCATGGCAGACGCGAGGCCTGCGGAGCAGAGCAGGTTGGTGTCGCGTAGGTCTCGCTGTGAGAGATCCTGGCATACGACGATGTGGCCTTGCGAGAATGCCTCGCCGAGCATGCACCCTTTGATGGGAAGCAACCGCGCGTCATTGGCCGGGGGCTCTGTCGATGCCGCGAGGTGGACGAGCCGTAGATGGGCGTTGTCTGGCTCGACACGGGTCAAGGAGATCCGGTCCGCCGGGAGCAGTTCAGGGACGAAGTGGTCGATGATCTGGAAGGCGTCCTGCTCGGTCGAGACCGCACCGAGCTGCCGCTCCATGCGGTTCAAGGTGCTGAGTGTGCTCGCATACTCCTTGACGTCGAGCAGGGCCGACTGTCCTCGCGCGAAGAACCGGCAGCTCTCCAGGCTGGCGCCCAGCATCGCGCCCAACATCTCGAGGAGCGTGGCTTCGGCTGCAGTGTAGATGCCGGGCCGTGAGTGCGCGATGTTGATCGTGCCGAGAATGTCCCGGTAGCCGAGCAGAGGTGCGCTGATGCTGGTGCGGAGGCCGGCGCCGAGCAGCCGTTGTTGATCGGCGGTCTTCGTGTCTTTGAGGTCTTGGGTGATGATCGCCCGTTGCTCGCGGATGCTCTGGCCGGCGATGGTGGAGTTGGCGGGGACTCGTGCTGCGTCGGTGCGTACGAGCGAGCCTGACCGCATGGTGATGAACTCCAGTGTGTCGTTGTCCTTATTCAGCAAGGACACGCTGACGTGCTCACACTCGACGACACGTTCGATGTAGCGAGTCGCAATGATCAGGATCTCATCGCCGGTGCCGGCGAGGTGGCAGTCTCGATGCATCGAGTTCAACAGCTCGAGCTTGCGTTGTAAGAAAGTAGAGTCGTCTCGAGAATGACTGGCGATCGGATCCATGACGCAGACCTCTAGCGGCCGCCCCTAGGCGACCGTGGCCGCGCTACGGACGGCTGGGCGTGACCGAACACAACGGTGGGAGCAGCGGTGACTTGCATTGCGTTGGGGTGGTGGGCCGTCGACGTGCGTGAACGGACGCAGCAAGCCCTCGCTGGGGCGATCTGGGCCGAACCAAGACATCGGGGAACGGCGAGCGCCGAAGAAGGAGCCGATGCAAGATCGTCACGTGTGCGTGCAGACCCAGGGCGGGGAGAAACCAAGCCTTCGGCCATCGTCCGAGACAGACGCTTCACGCTCACGAGGGGGGATGGAGATCGATGAGACCATTGTGGCCTAAAAGAAAAAGAAATTCAATTTCTTTTCAAAGGAATATGCGCTTTTTACGCACAGACTGTCTTCAGCCCAACCACATCCTGTAGTGTAGGGGATATGCCGAGGGGTTGACGCTTGAACAGAATGACACGCGACTTAGGCAAATGGATATTTATAGATAATGATTATCACTTTCATAATAAAGCCAGACAAGACGAGTCCAGTTGGTACCGCATTCGCGTCTTTTCCGCACCCGGCGAGGCGAGCGAGGGCCTGCCGCGTCGACCTTGGCGATCAAGGGCCAGGACGCTGGCAGAGTCTGGCACGGGACCGTGTACTGCAACCGCTACCGGCCGACCGCGGCGCTCACCGGTGGGGGCACTCCGTGCTCGTGGCAGTCGGCGCCCCCGTTGGAGGCGAGGGCGTGGCCGGTGGACTCGTAGGGCTCGACGTTGCTCGCCGTAGCCCGCTACGAGGACTCATGCACGAGCGGAGCGTCGCTGGCTGGTCTGGGTCGTTCGCGTCACCCCGGCATATACGGCGAGCAAAAGCCGCCGATGCAGTCCATCATCACGTCGCAGCAGTCGCTTGCGGTATCGCAGGCTTCGCCCTGCTGAGCACACGCGCCCGGTGGGCTGCACACCAGGTCGCCCTCGTCGTTGGGCTGACAAAACCCTTCGCAGCACTCGAAGCCCGCCTCGCAGCCCTCCCCCAGCTGCAGGCAGGGGTTGAGCGCCCACTCCCCGCGCATGTTTTGGTTGTCGAGCTCCTGGCCGGGCAGCCAGAACGCGGGGTGGCTCGGGTCGGTGCCGGCCTCCGGGCTCGCGTCGATCGCCGTGACCCACAGCTGCTTGGAGCGCGTGTCCACGTTGGTGTCGGTCAGGGTGTTGCCGTAGGTGCGCTCGCTGACGAACACCAGCCAGAAGTAGCCCCCCAGCGACACCGGGAGGAACGTGGGCTCGTAGTTGGCGTTGGCCTGGGCGATCACGCCGACCCCGTTGGCCGCGTCGAGCGGCAGCTGGGTGGTGCCGTCGGTGTTGGTCAGCCAGATCTCACCCTGCGCCCCGCGGGTGCGGGCCTGGGTGGCGCGCATGAAGGCGATCCACTCCGAGTCGGGCGAGAACGTGGGGTAGGTGATCGTCGGGCGCATGGGATCGTTGGTGACGATCTGCTGCACGTTCGCGAAGCCCGGGGTGATGAGATCGACGTCGGCGACCCACAGGCTCGACTGGATGAAGTCCAGCCCGTTGCCGTCGGTGCGCATGGAGAACGCGACGCTCTGGCCGTCGGTGGACCACGCGGGGTGACCGGGCGAGCCGGAGGCGGCGGGAGGCACCAGCGAGGCCAGCGGCGTCTGGTCGCCGGTCAGGCTGAGCGTCAGCTCGCCCGTCGAGGCGAACGCCCCGTCGCTCCAGTGGCGCCACAGCACGTGCGAGCCGTCGGGCGAGATCGCCTGGAAGCCCGAGGAGGTATCGGTCGCCAGGATCGACGCGCCGGTCGACGCCTCGAAGGTCCCCCAGGGGCTGTAGCCGCCGTGGAACGACGCGACGATCGTCGAGCCGTCCTTGGAGACGCTGTGGCACGCGACGCACTCCACGCCCGGCGGGTTCTGCAAGAAGGGCTCGGGAGCGTCCGCGCCCGTCTGTAGCCGCACCACGTTGCCGTTGTTGACCTCCCAGTAGTACACGGTGCCGGTCAGCACGGCGTCGGCGATCGTCCAGGTGTGGGTCTGGGGCAGGTAGGCCTGCGCGCCGTCGTGGCGCTGCAAGGCCACGCTCACCGGTCCGGCGATCGAGTCGGTGAGCACTCGCCACACGTCGGTCGGCAGCGTCGGGAAATCAAAGCGCGAGGGGTTGGGGATCGTGCCCCAGCGTTCGTACTCAAAGGTCGGCGAGTCCACGTGGATGTAGTAGACGTCCGTGTCCGCGCCGCCGCTCCACTGCAAGGTTGGCCCGCGCAGGCCCCGAGGGAACACCGTGGCGTCGTAAGGGTAGCTCCACGCCAGCGCGGGATCGGGCATCATGGCCCCGTCGAAGGTCCCCGGATCAACGCCGTCGGTGATGCGGAGCTTGATGGTCACCGAGGCCTCGGCCGTGAGGCCGTCGGTGCCGACCGACACGGTGCCCACGCCGCCGGCCAGGCCGGTGGCCGTCAGCTCGCCCGTGTTCACGATCTCGGCCAGATCCGTTCGATCGAAGGACCACGTGCCGGCGACCGACTGCGTCGTGCCGTCGTCGTAGGTGGCGATCGCCTCGAAGTCGAGCGGAGGCGGAATCGCGCCGTCGAGCACCTCGATGACCGCATCGGCGGGCTCGATGCTCAGGCTGACCACCGTGGCGTCGTCGCTGGTCTCGTCGGCGGGCTCGGCCGACGACGAGCCCGAGCCGCTACCGGCTGGCTCGTTGGACGTGGAGCCGAGGTCGATCCCGTTGGTATTGGACGCGGTACGTCCGCTGTCGCCATTGCCCCCGCAGGCGACGATCGTGGTCAGGCCCAGCAGGGCCGCCGATTCGAGTGCAAGTTCCCACCGCATGGCGCCAGCATAGGGCCGCAATCGGGGTGGGGCGAGCACATTCATTGTGTGCAATGTCGATTTCAAAAAAGTCGGATATGGGCGACGAACCGGTGTCTATGGTTCGACAGGGGGCGACATTCGGGGGACTTCGCGTGGCTTTACCGGTCGTGTGGCCATGTCGGTCGGGTCGCGATGCCGGTCGCCTGACGAAGTGTCCGCCGTTCATGCTGAACCTCGCGGCTGGCTCGTGGAGCGCTCGGCCCCGCACGATGCCGAGGCTATTGGGGCGCGTTGCCCGAGTGTGAGACCTCCGTGTATCGGGCCCGGGACGATCGCAGCAACACGAGAGCGAGCGGGTGTCACCCGGGGGCCCGGGCCGACCGAAGGGCCGCATCACGGCGGCGGCTTTGCCGTCGCCGGGTCGCGAAATTCGCCGTCTTACCGCCATTTCGTGGTGCCTCGGTCATTCGTTGCTAGCCCAGAGGCATGTTCGGTGTCCAAGTGACGGACCTACGCCGCTTTGCCGACCTGGCCTCGCCATCCTTCTTCGAGGTGGTGCCCATGCGCTCGCTGTGGAGCCAGGGGCGCGCCTTGCTCGCGAGCACCCGGGATCCGACCGGATTCTCGGAGCTGCTCGGTCGGGTCTCGGACGTGCTCGGGCGGCTCGGCGTGCCGGTGGTCATAGGCACCGAGGACGAGTCCTGTGCCGAGCAGGCGACTACCGATCCGCACCAGCGTGGCCAGTGGGTCCTGCAGCTCTACTTCGCTCAGCTGGCGCAGCTAGGCCAAGCGGCGCTCGATCTGCGGCCGGCTCGGTTCCACGCCCGGCGAGATCGTCAGGGGACGGCGATGATGACCTGGAGTCCTCGACCGCTCGCGGTGGCCTGGGATCCGGCGTTCATCGCCGGCGTTCGGGGGCTCTATTCGGGCTTTTACCGCGACGATGAGGCGCTCTTCGAGCGCTCGGCCGATGCGCTGGGGTTGTCGATGGCCACGGATCTATTTCGGCAGCAGTTCGGCACCGGGGATCAGACCGCGGTCCGCTTCGAGCTCGACCGCTTCAAGGAGAGTTTTCATCAGATCTTCGTGCGATGCCGGGAGCATGGCGTGGCCCTGCACCCCAATTTCGTGGCCCTGGGGATCTACCTCGGGGGTCTTTACGAGCACCTCGATCC
>JBCCWC010000266.1:0-18022 GCA_039194325.1 Myxococcota bacterium | reverse complement strand
TGTATTTTTGTAAACTTGAAGCACAACGAAGGAATATTCTGTTGCCCCATACATTTACTGTAAATATGCTAATTTCGGCTTCACAGATCGATATGCAAATTTTTCATTAACACCACAGATCGATAGCCTGGGCTCCCTGTGCCCCTTCTTGTGTTCGCATATCAAATTTATACATCGTTACTGGGATACCTGTGGTATGATCTTGTTTCCAATACACCATTTTACAGTTCTGTTTATGACCACGAATAACCGTTTCAAGTCGAGGTTGGAGTAACCGCGCATAGCAAAACTATAATTTATCATGCGTGGTTACTCCAACCTCAAATTGAGACTATTATTCGTGTTCACTGAACGGAACTGTAAAATGGTCTATTGAAAGAGGCGTGGTAAATCGTAACTGTTTTTGAACCTTAGTTTTCTGATCTATTCGTTCTCCAGCGTTCCTTCTCTCTTTCCTCGTGCTTTTCTTCTCGTTCTCGTTCTCGTTCTCGTTCTCGTTCTCGTTCTCGTTCTCGTTCTCGTTCTCGCTCTCGTTCTCGCTCTCGCTCTCGCTAAGGAGAAACCAGTCCAGCACAATAAACACAAATCATTCTTTTTTAGTGATTTTTATGGAACAACGAGCTGACCCCGTACATCTTACAGTACCACAAGCTAAAGTCCATCAATTCTCACATCAGACATCGCGCAGCAACTACTCACTCGCCGCCCGTCCCCTCGGCGAGACATCAAAATAGTGGCAGAGATGAGTACCACCGAGCGCGACGCCAATTCGCTAAACGCCCCTTGAAGCTCTTTGTTCTGGTCTTCTCGATCTCCCGACACGCCTCCCCCCTCATTAAGGATTGAATTATCAGTCATTCCAACTTACCAAAATCCAGAAAAAACCGACAAGCCATCATCACTTCACGTTAGAGACAAATCGGCTCAATTTTCACCCATTAGCCATCTATCAAACTAGAGCAAAATGCTGTTGAAGTCCAACGCAATGGCACACACAGCCCTAGAATCTCCGCCCACATCCAGACCGCCCACTAGTGCCACAACGCTAAACTCCGATCTGGCGGCCTGTCGCGCTATCTCAACCGCAACTGAAGCACAGCACCAATGGGAATTTTCAAGAATCACCTTCAGGATCTTGCCCAAGCACTTCATCACCGAGAGTGACCATCCCGTACGCCTAGTCCAGGATCCACAGGTCGGCTCCGCCTACTTGGACTCGATCCGTCCGAGCGGTTTATCGACGCCGACCAGTGCGTATTGCGCATATTGCCAGGCGAAGTCTCTTGGGTAGAGCTGAGTCCGAAGGTAGGCCGTCGCTAGGCGCTGGACGACAGCGACGCATTCTGGGTCTCGTCGGTGGTCTCGGCGACGTCGTAGCCCAAAACGCCACCGAACCCACGACCGGCACCAAACAGGGTGACGAGGGACTTGGGCCGGAAAAGAGGAGGTAAGGATCGGCAAACCAGGCGAAACCTGCGATCGTCAGGTGGGCAGACTCAACCTCGTCGCCAGCGAAGACGAGCGCAGGCGTCGTCATCGTGGAGAAGTCGATGGTCGAAAAAGACGGGCAGTGCTCGGCGGCGTACTCGCTCAGCGCGTCGCCTCGGCCAGCAGCACGCACACCGGGATGCGTAGCTCTGCGAGGAACACGTCGGTGCCATCGCGCGACTCCTTGTGCCGCGCGCCAAGCAGCACGCTCTCGCTGTGCCGCTTCGTCGAGCACATTGACGTACTCGTGCCGGTCGCCGGACACGCTCGCTACGAGCGCTGCCCGACGGACGAACGACGCTCGTCCTTCGAGTGATCGAGGAAGGCCACAAAGGCGATGTATGTGTCATAAGTCCGCGGACGCAGGCGCTGTTCAAGGACACCAGCGGCACCGCGCGGGCGCTCATCCTTCAGTTCAAGCCCGGCTGGTCGACACCGCTGCTGGGCGTGGCCGCGAGCGCGCTGACTGATTAGATCGTCCCCCTCGAAGACATCTGGGGTCGCCCGGGCAGTCACGGAGGATCGACACACTCCCCCACGCGGTCATCATCCATCGTGTGACTATTGCCTTCGCTCTGATACTTCTTCGAGATCACCGTGGCCAACACGTCGACAGCTTGTTCGATCGTCTGCTTGGAGCCTACCATCTGCGCGAGCTGAGGCTCTCGGGCGCCCGCCCCTGCCGATGAGCCCCCCGCAAATACGTCGAACCCATCCACGATCTCCCCCTCCCGGCGGATCCGCGCCGATTGCAGCCCCAGCTCGGTCGAGCGATGGCGTGCGCAGCCGTGGACACAGCCCGAGACATTGAGCCGCACCAGCTTGTCGTTGCCGGGGAAGCGCTCTTCGAGCGCCCGCACGACCCGCAAGGAGATCCCCTTGGTGTCGTTGAGGGCAAAGTGACAGTAGTCCTTGCCCGTGCAGGTGACCAGCCCGCGGAGGATCCCCGACGGGGCCGGGCTCCACACCTGCAACAGCGGCTCGGATTGCAACCGGGCTAGCGAGTCATTGGATACATTGGGGATGATGATGTTCTGGTCGTGGGTCAGCCGGATCTCGCGAGAGCCATAGCGGTCCGCGATGTCGGCCAGCGCAAAGAGCCGATCGGCCGTCACGCGGCCGGTGGGCACCACCACCCCCACATAGCTCAGCCCCGGCTGCTTTTGGACATGCACCCCCAGGTGATCCTGTTGTCGCGGGTCGGGATCTTCGTAGAGTTGGTCGGTGCCGGCACCGGGCAAGTCCTCCCCGAAGGCCCGCATCACCGCGGCGCGGAACCTCTCGACCCCCATCCGCTCGATCAGGTACCACATGCGTGCCTTCTTGCGATCGCTACGATCTCCGTGGTCGCGGAACACGGTCATGATGGCCCGACACAGGGCCGGAACGTGCATGGGCCGTACGAAGGCATCGAGCGACCGCGCGAGATGGGGCGCCCGGGAGCCCATGTGTCCGCCAACCACCACGTTGAAGCCGACCACCTCGCCCGAGCCGATCCTACGAGTGGCGGGGGTCATGCCGATGTCGTTGGTGCGCGCGTGCGTACAGTCGTAGCGGCAGCCGTTGATGGAGATGTTCAGCTTGCGGGGAATGTTCTCGAAGTCGTACCCAAGCAAGGAAAGCGCGGTCGCGGTGGTGATCTGGTGGGTATCGATGAGCTCGTGCTCGTGCAGACCGAACGCCGGACACCCGACGACGTTGCGGAAATTGTCCATGCCCGTCTGCTCGGATCCCAGGCCCACCGCGTGCAGCCGCTCGAGCACCACGGGTACATCCTCGATGGTGAGCCAGCGAAGCTGGATATTCTGGCGCGTGGTCAGATCACCCGTGCCGCGCCCGATGTCCCGCATCAGCTCGGCGATCGTGCGGACCTGAGTGGTATTGAGGGCCCCGTTGGAGATCCGCAGGCGCAGCATGAAGAACCCCGGCGTCTGCTTGCGGTGGAACAGGCCGTGCCACTTGAGGAGGTCATAGTCTTCGGGGGGGATCGACTCGAACCCCTCGTGGGCCCACCGGTAGATGTCGTCGAGAATTCCTAGCGGGCTCTTGTCCCGCTTGAGCTGCTCGACGCGGTTGAGCGGAGGGTTGCGTAGGGGGGCACGAACGGCTTCGCTACGCGCGGCCCGGGCGGGGGGCGGCGCTCCAAGATCATCGGGCATACTCGTGATCCTCCTCGACCGAATCACTCTCGACCGAATCAATAGTCCGGTGAATCTCGAGTTGGATCCAGACGAGCGCCACCAAGAGCGAGAAGTGGGCCTCAAGAGGCCCACTGGCCCCAGTGTTATGAGCATCACGAGACAGCGGAATGTGCGCCTTGCCGTCTTCCCTCGAAATGTCAAATTCACACAACGATCATCAACATAGTAAACGAAGTAAATATGGACCGAGGCTAGCCATCACCGGGCCGCACGGCCAAGGCCCCCGCGCCACGGCCGATGCGCGGACACACCGAAGATCTCGGGGCCCGGCATCCGCAAGAAGAAGTAGAAGCCCCCATTTTCGAGTGTCGTCATGGTGGAGCTCCTTCTCTTTGTCGACAGTCACATGATTGTGGGTGGAGCACTCGGTCGACCTTTCTCATCGTGAATGAACAAGACACACGCCCGGACACATCGGCGGGTCGAATCGTCGAAGCGTGCACGAGCGGTCCTCGGGAGGCCGCGCGAAGTCGACCCCGAATGACGGGGACCGCGAGCTGTAGTCTCGAGACATCGGCCACAAACCCCACGCAGGGGCGACGAAACCGCGACCTCCCCGCGGGTTTCCCAGGGTATGACGGAACCGACACATGGCACGTGCACGATCGGATCGACACCACGGCGGCACGCTGCTGCTTGCCTTGCTCATGGCCAGCCCGGCTTCGGCGCGCGCGACCCCCCCGCCCGATTCCGAGCCCGTCGAACCCCTCGACACCTCCGTAGCGGTCGACCTCGCGTCGGTCCTGCAGCGGATCGACAATGCGTCGGAGACATGGCGGCGCTCGTGCTCGGCCCCCGATCCTCACGGGCTGTGCGTGCAGATCGCACCCGCCGAGCCCTCGAAGGCTCGGTGCGCACAACCCCGGCTGGGCCGCGTGACCGTGCGTCCCCGCCAGACCAAGCGGGCCCGCCGAGCTCACGCCGCCCTGACCGCGGCGCTCCATGAGGCCGAGACCGCGGAGCTACCCGCCGACCCCGACCAGCGCGCACGCGCGATCGAGACGCTCGCGCGTGGGCGCATGGCGCAGGCGGATCATGACCTGGAGCGCTACCTGGCCATCACCATGCCCAAGAACCTCGACTTCTTCGTCGAGGAGTGGAAGCAAGGCTCCGGGGTCCCCAAGTGGGAAGCGCAGTACAAGGCTCAGGACGCCCGGCGCCGTCGCTCGACCGAACGCTTCAAGAAGTTCGTCGCAGCCAAGACCGAGCTCGCCCGCTCTTTACAAGAGCGCTACGCCCAGATCCGCGGCGACGACCCGAACCGCTGGCACACCGCCACCGCGCTGCGCGTGGCCTGGATCTCCCAGCATATGGCCGACGAGCTCAAGACGTCGATCCCCAAGACCCTACGCGAGCCATCGCTGCGCGATGCGTACTGCGAAGCTCTCGCGCAGCACGCCGAGCCCCTTGAGAGGGAGGCGCAAAACTCCGTGGATCTGTGCGTGGCGTTTGCGACCGAGCACGCCTTGACCGGACCGACGGTGACCGCCTGCAAGGCCCTGCTCAAGCGCTACCCCGCGCCCAACAAGTAGCGAGCGACCCGCCGTGCTCCGGCAGGTCACCATGCACCCGAACCGCTGCGTGGACGCTCGTGCGGCTGGAGGTCGATCCGACGCTGCGCTATAGCGTTGCTATTTCGCTATAGCATATGCTAGGCCATTCGGGTGCGCAGATCAAAATCCCGCAAATCAGCGCAGGCGCGATGACCCGATGGGCCCGAGCGTTCAATGCATCCCGACGTGATCATCATCGGTGCTGGCATCGTCGGTGCCGCGTGTGCGGACGCGCTGACCACCGAGCACGTGTCCGTGATGGTGATCGACCGGACCCCAGCGACGGGCACCACCGCGGCCGCGATGGGGCACATCTTGGTCGTCGACGACGACCCCGCGCTGCTCGCCTTGACCCATCGAGGGCGTGCGCAGTGGGAGGCTCGAAGTGGTGCCTTGCCGTCCGAGGCCGAGTGGGAGCCCTCCGGCACCCTATGGGTCGCCCACAACGACGCCGAGATGGATCTCGCGCGCGACAAGGCCCAAACGCTACGCTCGCAAGGCGCCGAGGCCGAGGTGATCGATGCCTCGCAGCTCCGCGAGCTCGAGCCGCACCTCCACCCCCGGCTGCCAGGCGCGCTCCATGTGCCCGGCGACCGCACCCTGTACCCGCCGGGTGCCGCGATGTGGTTGCTCCAACGCGCGAGTGAGCGGGGTGCTCAGCTGAGCTTCGGTCGCTCGGTGGCCGCCCTCGAAGCCAGCGGCGTCGTGCTCGACGATGGCACGCGCGTGACCGCCGGATCGGTCGTCGTCGCGACGGGGGCCCACACCGCGCTACTTCCGGAGCCGATCGCGGCCGCGATCCGCCCTCGCAAGGGGCACCTGGCGATCACCGACCGGTACCCGGGCCTGCTTCGGCACCATGTCGCCGAACTTGGATACTTCGCCAGCACCGATCCCACGAGGACCGAATCGGTGGCCTTCAACGTGCAACCGCGCGGGACCGGCCAGATCCTGATCGGGTCGTCGCGACAGCTCGACCGTCGCGACCGCGCCGTCGAGCGGCGGATCGTGGCCGAGATGTTTCGCCGCGCCACCCGGTTCATGCCGGCGCTCGCCCAGATCGATGTGCTTCGCGTCTGGGCGGGCACTCGGCCCGCAACGTCGGACAAGCGGCCGCTCATCGGGCCGCTGCCCGATCGAGCGGGCGTGTACCTCGCCTTGGGCCACGAAGGGCTGGGCATCACCACCGCGCTGGTCACCGGTGAGCTCATCATCGCCGCGATCTCGGGCCGTCCGGCCCCCCTGGACACCGCGCCCTTCGCCCCCACCCGGCTACGGGTCCACTCGCCAGACGGCGACCGATGGAGGACCAGTGCCTGAACGGATCCACCTGTGGCTCGACGGACGGGAGGTCCACGTCAGCCCCGGCACCACCGTGGCCGCGATGCTGCTGATGCACAGCCCAGCGCGAGCGCAGCCGCTGTGCGGGATGGGCACCTGCTTTGGCTGCCGCGTGAAGATCGACGGCCACCCCCACCGGCGCGGCTGCCTGGTGGAGTGTAGGCCGGGCATGAAGGTGCACCATCATCATGACGCGTGAGCTCAGCTTCGACGTACTGGTCGTCGGCGCCGGCCCGGCCGGGCTCGCCGCCGCCGCCAATGCGGGGCGATCCGGCAAGCGGGTTGCGCTCATCGACATGCAGCCAAACCCCGGGGGTCAGATCTGGCGCCCCGAGCGAGGGGTGCAGACCCACCCCAAGGCGCTCGCGCTGTGGAGCGCGTGCGAAGACGCCGGCGTGGAGTGGCTGGGTGGGACCACCGTGCTGGATGCCGATTCCCCGACGCAGCTCCTGGCCACCGGGACGGGACGCACCTGGCGTCTCCGAGGCGAGACCGTGGTGGTGGCCACCGGGGCGCGCGAGCGCTTTGTGCCCTTTTCGGGCTGGGAGCTCGAGGGGGTCGTGGGCATCGGCGGCCTACAGGCGCTCATCAAGTCGGGCTTCGACCCCACGGGCAAGAGGATCGTCATTGCCGGCACCGGCCCGCTACCCCTGGCCGTAGCGACCACCACCATCGCGTATGGCGGAACCATCGTCGCTCGCCTCGAGCTCGCCTCGCGGTCCCGAGTGGCCACGCTGCTGCCCACGTTGTTGCGAAACCCCAGCAAGCTCGTCGAGCTCGCACGCTTGGGGCCGTGGCCCGTCCCCCGCTTCGGCCGTCGCGTCGTCGGCGTAAAGCGTAGCGGCGCGGGGCTCGATGTTCGGGTGCACGGGCCCGCCGGCGAAGAAGTGCTCGAGTGCGACATCTTGGCCTGTGGCTATGGCTTGGTGCCGCAGACTCGCCTCGCCCGCGTGCTCGGCTGCCGCGTGGGAGCCGAGGGCGTGTGGGTCGACCCGCTGCAGCGTACGAGCGTGCCCTCGGTGCTGTGCGCGGGCGAACCCACTGGCATCGGCGGCGAGCCCTTGGCGTCACTCGAGGGCGAGATCGCCGGCTATGTCGCGGGCGGAGATCTCGAGCATGCCGCTCGCCTGTCCCGGCGACGACGTCGTGCCCGCGCGTTTGCCCGCGCACTCGACAAGACCTTTGCCCTGGGCGAGGCGCGCCAGCCCTCCCCCGAAACGATCGTGTGCCGGTGTGAGGGCACCACGCTGGCGCAGGTCCGCCCGTTCTCGGAGGCACGCGTGGCCAAGCTTCAAACCCGCTGCGGCATGGGTCCCTGTCAGGGTCGCGTGTGCGGCCCGGGCTTGTCGCACACGCAGGGCTGGTCGGACATTGCCGATCTGCGCCCCCCCCTCTTTCCCACGCCCGTCGGCGCCCTCATGGAACTCTGGTCGGAGCCACCACAATGTCCACGACAATGACCTGGGTCGGAGTCTTCTGTGCGATCACCACGCCGCTCACGGACGATGATCGCGTCGACACGAAACTCCTCGGCGAGCACGCAACCTGGCTCGTCGAGCACGGAGTGCGCGGCATCGTGACCTGCGGCTCGCTCGGAGAGGGCGCGACGCTGGGCATGGACGAGCGCACGCACGTGTTCGAGACCTGCGTGCAGGCGGTGGGCGACCGGGTCCCCGTGGTCGCCGCCGTGTCCGCCCGGGCCACCGCAGACGCGGTCGCGTTGGCGCGGCACGTCTGGCAAGCGGGCGGCAGCGGGTTGATGGTGCTGCCGCCCTACGTCCACCGCGGCCCGTGGTTCGAGATGCGCGACCACGTGCGCGCCATCATCGACGCCACCCCCCTGTCGTGCATGCTGTACAGCAACCTGCCGGCGTATGGCGTCGATTTCACGGTGCCCCGGATCTCGGAGCTGGCCGAGCTTTGCCCCAACCTACACGCGGTCAAGGACTCGGGCGGAGACGTTCGACGCCTGACCGAGCTTCGTTGCATGCTGGGCGACCGCGTGGCCGCCCTCGCCGGGCTGGACGACATGGCGCTGGAGGCCGGGCTCGCCGGCGTGCAAGGCTGGATCGCGGGGCTCGTCAACGCGTTTCCGGCCGAGAGTGTCGCCCTGTTCGATCTGGCACGGGAAGGTCGACGCGAGCCCGCCCTGGAGCTCTACCGGTGGTTTCTACCGCTCTTGCAGTTGGACACCGTGCCCGAGTTCGTGCAGCTCATCAAGCTCGTGCAATCGCGCGTGGGCTGGGGCAACGAGCGCGTACGCCTGCCCCGGCAGAGCGTCCGCGGCGAGCTTCGCCGCCGCACGCTCGCGCTGGTCGAGCGCGCGCTGGCCGAGCGCCCCGATCTTTCGGTGCTGATGGAAGACGCTCGATGATCCCGCTCGGACACCACAACATCGGCGCACGCTTGCCGGCCAAGGACGTTCCGGCCAAGCTGCTGCCCGAGGATCTTCGCGAGGATCTGCGCCCATGAGCGACGCGGCGGAGATCGGCCCCAACATCCGGCGGCGGCGGAAGGGCCTCGGCTTGAGCCTCGAGGCCCTGGCCAGCCGGAGCGGCGTGAGCGCGACCATGCTCTCCGAGGTCGAGCGCTCGGCCAAGAACCCGACGGTCAAGCTCGCCTACCAGATCGCGCGTGCGCTCGGGTGCTCGCTGACCGACCTGCTGGAGCAGCCCAATCGCCCCGCGCTACAGGTCACTGCGGCCACCGATCGCGTTCGGCTGGCGGATCCCGAGTCGGGGGTCGTTCGCCACGGCCTGCACGCCGGCCAACTCGGGCTCGAGCTGGCCTGGTACGCGCTGCCCGCCAACTCCTCCACCGGGCAGATGGCCGCCAACCGCCAGGGCGTGGTCGAGCTCATCACCGTCCTCGAAGGCACGCTGACCTTCGTCCTCGGTGAAGATCGCCAGACGCTCGAGCCCGGGGACACCGCGACGTACGCACCCACCGTCACCACCGAATACCGCAACGAAGCCCGCAAGAAGAAATGCCGCTTCCTTTTGTTGAGCGACGCCACCAAAGCCCAGTGATCGTGCTTTGCCCCTGGCGGTCGGGTCGTCGAGGGGTCACTGCGCCGAGCCGGATCGCTGGCGAGGTCATTGCTGGGCAGGGCGTCGTTCACGGCAGCTTCGATGAGCGCCCAAAAAGACCAGTCCAGTAGGTAAGCGCTCACAAGTCTTGTGCATGACCGGCGCGATACCGCGATGCAAGATTCGCATGCGAGATCTGCCGGCGCGGGTCGTGCGGGTCGTGATTGACGTCGCTAAACGATCGGGATGACTGGATCACTCACTGCGACCTCTGCGGGGAACGGCACCTGCATATCGTGGTGTCCGGGGCGGTCGGGACCGACCCACAGTGCAATCGATCATGTCGACGCATCCGAGCATCACGAGCATCCTGCTGACTTCCACCATCACCGTCGCAACGACGTCGTGCGGGGACACCGAGTTCGACGAGCCGACGAACGCGGAGTTCCGACTGGGACCACCGGGACCACCAGGACCACCAGGACCACCGCCACCGCCCGATGACGGTGAGACTACGGTCGCGGATCGCCTCGCCGCCTGTGGGCAAGATCCACGCGTGATCCTGGGGCTGGTCTCGGCGGAGATCTGCGCCGGGGCCGACTTATTCTTCCGCGAGACCTTCGACGGCAACGGGCGCAACTGCGGCTCGTGCCACCCGGTGTCGAACAACTTCACCATCGACGCCCCCTTCATCGCGACCCTCCCCCCGGACGATCCTTTGTTCGTGGCCGAGCACGATCCGGGCCTGGCCACGCTCGAGCGCCCCCAGCTGCTGCGGGACTTTGGGCTGATCCTGGAGAACGTCGACGGGCAGGAAGACCTGGACGCCAAGTTCACCATGCGCTCGGTGTCGCATACGCTGTCGCTGGCGACCAGCATCACCCCCGACCCGACGGACGGCACCACCCTGCCCCCCTTGCAGCGCACGGGGTGGTCGGGTGACGGGGCCCCGAACCAAGGGGCCCTGCGCGACTTCCTGACCGGCGCGGTGATCCAGCACTTCACCGCGGATCTCGACCGGATCCCCGACGTCTCCTTCCGGCTCCCGAACGACGACGAGCTCGACGTAACGCTGGCCTATCAGCTCGCCCTGGGGCGCACCAACGAGCTCGATCTGAGCGTGGTCACTCTCGCCGACGCCGGCGCGGCCGAGGGCCTGCTGGTGTTCACCGACAATACCCGCGGGCGCTGCAACGGGTGCCACCAAAACGCGGGGGCCAACCTCGTGACGACCGGGGCCAACAGCAACTTCGACACCGGGGTCGAGCGCCTCCGCCTCGCGATGCTCGACGCCCAGAGCGTACCACTCGACGGCGGGTTCGGGGGCCAGGGCCTGGAGGCCTTCTCCTTCGACGCGGACGGCGACGGGATCGCCGATTCCTACGGCGACGGCACCTTCAACACCACCCCGTTGGTCGAGGCCGCCGACACCGGGCCGTTCTTCCACACCCACGCCTTCGCCACCATCGAGGACGCGGTCGGCTTCTACAACACCCCACAGTTCAACGAGTCGCCGGCCGGCCTGGCCCTGGAGGACATCTTCGGCACGCCCGTTGCCATGACCGACCAAGAGGTCGACCAGGTGGGTCGCTTCTTGCGGGTGATCAACGCGGCCTTCAACGCCGAGTTGGCCATCCAGCGCCTGGACGCCGCGCAGCAGCTGGTCCAGGCGTTCGGGCCCCAGCACGCGGACATCCAGCGGGAGCTGATGCGGCTGGCCGGCGCGGAGATCGAAGACGCCCTCCAGGTCCTCCACCGCGCTCCCGGTCCGCTGCACGGGGCCGCCCAGGGGTTGATGCAGCAAGCGCTGGGCGACATCGACATGGGGGTCAAGACCCCGCATCCCCCCGCGCGCAAGCAGCGGATCGGCGAGGCTCTCCAGCGGGTTCAAGACGCGCATGACCAGCTGGGGACCAACCTCGACTTCGAGCTTGGAGAGGGGAACCTGATGTTCTAGCCGCGCTCCCTCGGGCTCGACCGGGGGCGCTCACGCGTCGAGCGGGCTAGCTTGCTCGACGCGTGAGCGCAGCGTTGCCGTTGACCAGGCCATCGGATCCATAGGACACCACGACCAGGACGATCCCGATGATGGCCCCCCCCTGCTCGCCGTCACCGACCATCACGTGAGCGACGCACGCGAGGAGGACGTCGAAGAAGAACCCCGCGTAGGCCCACTCCTTGAGGAAGGCGGAGCGCCGGGTGAGGATCGCCAAGACCCCCAGGAGCTTCGCGACCGCCAGCGGATAGACGAGCCACGCGGGGAACCCCAGGGTGACGAATTCCTTGGCGATCTCGTCGTGGTTGAACAGATACATGCCGACCGAGATCAGCATGAGTAAGGACAGCATCCCGGTACTGACCCAATAGATGACTTTGTGCATTGAGATTGCCTCGAACGATACGAGACGGCGCAATGGTGCACGCTCACCGTTCCAACCCACCGTACACCAGTGTTCGACCGGCATCCATGGATACCCCTCGATCGTCCGCCAGAACCGAGCCCTTGGTTCGCGTAAAATGCGCAGCTTTCCCGACATCACCGCCGAACGCACGCTCCCCTTCGCGGGAACTGAGCCCAAACAAACTAGACGCCACACGGTCACAGACCGACCGCCTCGGTGATCGGTGCGACCTCGACCCGGTCGGGGCGTCCTCCTTCCCGAGACCGAGTTGCGTTGGCCATCGCGGACACCGGCTCGGACCGGCGCCGGGGTCTACCGGTGACCCTGGCGTATCCGGAAGGTGGGTGATCCATGGCGCTACGAGTCGTCAATCTCTACTTCGTGGGCGGCTTGGCCCGCAATAACCTCAGCGACGAGGAACAGTCGGTGTTCGGCGCCCCCTGGGCGGGCGAACGCTACTGGACGCGAGACTTCGTCAATGGGGCGCTACGGTACTTCGGGCTCGCCGGCGCATCGTGGAGCAACGCGGTCAAGTTCACCTCGGAGCCCTTCGGCTTTCTCCATCACTGGAACAGCCAGGGGGTCAATCACATCAGCCCACTCAACCGCAAGTATCTCGGGATCCGACAATACACCGAATACATGTGGGATCAGAACTTCGGGATCACCGGCCCGGGCCAAGGGGTCGTCGTCGTCACCCACAGCATGGGTGCAGCCTACTCAATGGGCCTGATGGAGAAGATGCACGGCAAGGGGATCCCCATCGCCATGGCGGTCCACATCAACCCGTTCCAGCCGGCCTCGGGCGCGTGCACCCCCACGCGTGACTTTCACGTCCACGTGCAGACCGAGAACGACTACGTGGTCCGCGACTCCCCGATCCCATTGCTCGGGCTGGAGAACGGAGTCAAGCAAGCGGGATGGATCGCCGGTGCCAAGTCGATCATGCGCGCGGGGCCGGCCAACGTGCTGTACGCCCATTACAACCCGATAAGTCAGGGAGAGGCGTTCTGGTTCCCCGGCGGGGCCCGAGCCGCCTTCGGGCACGACCACTACGACGCGGGGCCCTAGTGCCTCGTGCCGGAAGCTCGTGCCGGGTTAGGTGCGGCGCCGCGCCGCGAGGGCAAGGCGCGGATGTGCCTCACTGGTCGAGCGGGTCGCCCAACGATGCGAACTGGACGCCATCCGCCCTTCCACGCGTCCTGCAGGCTCAACGACACGCCCACATGATGAGCAGATTGAGACCCACCAGGTAGGTGATCCCGCCCGCGCCCAGGTGGAAGAAATCGCCAAAGTGCACGTGAGGCCAGGCGAGCACGAGCCCCCCGCCCACGACGGTCAGGGGCAGCCCCATGACCAGCATCCCGCGGAACAGACGGTCTTCGTCCGCGTCCACCTCGAGCTGGTCTCGGTACCAGGCCCCGAAGAACATGCCCACCAAGATCGAACAAAACCACGGGAAGACGGGGTAGTACACGTTGAACTCGGTGCCCCACAAAAGGTCGAGCCCGTGGTCGAGCGCCGGCGCGCCGACCCGGAACCCCGCCAGCAGGTGACGTCCCAGGGCAAAGGCGGCCGCCCAGCCGAGCAGCGTGAGCTTGTTCGAAGACCAGCGCCGGATGAACCCCATCAACAGCAGGCAGACCCCGGCCAGCTGCAAGATATCGCCAGTCAGCACCAGGTGGGCCATTTGCTCGGTGGACAGCGGCCGGGACCAGGCATGGGCAGCGATGAACGCGTCGGGCACGGCGCCCGCCACGAGCGGGACGATGAACTTGAGCACGTTCATCGCGTAGCCGATGCCCATCAAGAGCACCCCGCGGCGAACCGAGCCGAAGATGCTCTGGTCGCGAGACACCATGAACGAAAAGCCCATGGCCATCAGGAACGACACCGTCCCCTTGCCCAGCAGGTTCAAGACCCACCCGAGCCAGGAGTCGCGCTGCGTGGGAATGTCACCGTAGAGCCACAGCGTGTGGACCATGATCATCGCGATCACGGCACCACCTCGCAACAGATCGATGGCGAGGACTCGCCGCCGGCGCATGGTCGATGTTCGCTCGCTCATGTTGGCTCCTGTGCGAAGTTGGCGACGGGGTTGCGGGCTATGGAAGGACACGGGCTCCATAGAAACTCCGAAATCGACGGCTGCGAGGCTCTTGTCGGCCAAGATCACCGAAGACGCCCCGCGTATGCCAGCGAGGGAACGACCACGCTAGTATTGCTTAAATGAAAATGTTTATCAAAATCAATAATACCATCAAATATGAGAATTATCACAAATCGACTAATTCCGCTCTCAAAGAGGAACTAATGTTTGTTCTGGACTGACATCCTGTCCGCTCAACGCTTAATATGATATTGACTTTCAATATAGAGCCTTCGTTCCCGCGGCAAGAACGTGCTGCTCGAGCTCGACGCGGGCGTGCCCGCTTCGATGCTGACCCGGGGCCCGTGCCAGCGCGGGTCGCCAGTTTGCCGGTGAGCTCCACAATCCCCTCGCACCGTTCCGTGCGTCCGTATGATTACGTTCGACCACGGCATGCACCCGAGCAGAAGCGATGACGGCCCCCAAGTCCTTTGATGACGTCCAACAGTACGAGCAAGAGATCCGTCGGCTCGTCCCCGGATACGATCTGCTCCATACCATGCTCCCTGCCGTGCTCCGCGCGACGGCGCCGGAGTGCAAGCGAGTGCTCGCGATCGGCTGCGGGCCTGCACGCGAGGTGGTCACGCTCGCTCACGAACTCGAGGGCAGCATCATCGACGCCCTCGACCCCTCGCCGGCGATGGTCGCCACGGCGCGCAAGACCGTCGAAGACGCCGGACTGACCGAGCGCATCCGCATCATCCCGCACGCCCTCGCCGACTTCACGGTGGAGCGGCCCTATGACGCCGTGGTGGCGCTGCTCGTCGGCCACCTCGTCGCTGACGACGGCTCACGTGCGAGATTCCTCGAAGACCTCTCCAAGGCGCTGTGTCCCGGCGCAGTCGCGGTTCTGGCCGAGCTCGAAGACGCCGGCCCCGCTCACGCGCTGCTGACCGAGGCCCACCTTCACTGCTCTGAGGCCGCTGGCGTTGACCCCGATCGCATCATCACGATGCGACAAAGACTGTCAGGCCGCTTTCACGCGATCACGCGCGCACGACTCGCCGAGCTCGCCAGCGGGGTCGGGCTTCGCGTGAACGCCGAGTTCTTTCGCTCGTTCGGGTTCGTCGGGCTACTGCTCGAGCGAGCGGGGAACAGATCCCCTCAAGGGCACCCCGCCGGCTCGTCGCCGTCGGCATCATAGTAACGATGCCCCTGGGGCAGCTGATCCCGCAGACCCCAACGACACGCCAGCGCTCCTTCGATCACCTCGCGGGCCTCTAGATCCGGCGCCGGCTCGTAGATCCGGAACTCGTGCGCGAGGATGTTGGCGCGATCGCCCAGCGAGACCCCGCTGGCCGGCGCATCCGAGGCCCCATCCTCCCCGTCGACCATCAGCCCGTCGAGGATGATCTCGCGTCGATCCGAGGCCGCGGAGTTGATGAGCCCGTAGATGTGGATCTCTCCTACCGCGACGAGATCCGGCCCGGTCTGCACCCGCGCCCCCATGGTGTTGCCCGGATCCCACACCAGGTTGCGGGTGCCGTTCCAGGGTAGGTGCGCGCTATACCGCGTAACGTTGCTCGTGTTGGGGTGGTTGAGGTTGAAGTCGAACGAGTTGGTGCCGCCGACCTCGGTGAACACGGCAAAGACGGCCACATCGTCCACGTTGCCGTCGAAGACCTCGGCCGCGAGGACGTTGTCGTCGAGATGTACGGCCCCCTGAGCGTCGTAGGAGGCCGGATCATCCTCGGAGACGAAGGGCACGCCCGAGGTCCCCCGGTTCCTCCAACACCGCACCGGGTCGCCGTCGTTCACGACCGCGGATCGGCAGTCGTCCTCGGTGTATAGCAACGATGGATCGGAGGCATCGAGCCACACCACGGGGTCGACGCACTCGCCAGGCCGATCGCCGCACACCGAAGATCGACAATCGGTGTCCTGGATGCACGCCGAGCCGCCGGGGCACGCCGGGCAGTCGGGACCGCCGCAGTCCACGTCGGTCTCGAGGCTGTTGAGGCGCCCGTCGTCGCACTCGCTAAGCACTCCGGTGGACTCACCGCTGCTCGAGCCAGTGCCAGCGCCGGAGCTCGTCCCGCCGGATCCGGGCCCGAGGCCCGTCGTCGAGTCGGGGTCTGGGGTGGTCTCGGTGGTCTCGGTGGTTCCGGTAGCCATGGTGACCACCGTGGAGCTACCGGTCGTCATGCTCGTCGTCGACGCACCACCCGTGATCATCTTCAGGGGAGGCTCGCAGGCGGCCACAGACCCCACCACGAGCGCGGCGCTCATTGAACAGACCATGCAGCGCACGTTCGAGCGGGGGAGCGGCGAGCGCAAAGGCCACATCGAACGAAGGCTGGGCTCGAGGACTCGATCGCATGGATCGACGACAGTCGGCGACGCGGATCTTCCTGACCCCATAGGCACTCCATGATACGGGTTGTTCGAGCGGCGAGTCGCTGAACTTACGCCGAGTCGACCCGCTGCGGGCTCCTCGAACGCTCGCGACCGTCGGCTGGCCTCGCCGTCGCGAGCCGGGCACCATGGGCCTGCCCATGCTCTTCGCGCTCGGTCTCGCGTTGATGTCGGTGGATCCTGCAATCACGCCGACGCCCTCGGTCGAGCTACAATGGATCGCCCCCGCCCACTGTCCGACCGAGCAGGAGGTGGCCGCCCAAGTCGAAGCGTGGCTTGCCCGAGCGATCGCCCCCGGACCGGTCGTACGGGCTCAGGCGACGATCCTCCCCGATGACCACGGCCTGGTCCTGCAATTGCGGCTCGAGACACCCGACGGGACGATCGAGCAGAGCACGGCCTCCGCCGACTGTCCGCCGCTGGCCGAGGCGACCGCGCTGCAGATGGCGATGGCGATCGACCCCGAGGCGGTAGCCGCGGAGGCCATCGCCCGCGCCGAGGCCAAGGCCGCCGCTCAAGCACCGCCCGCCGTCGAGCCATCGGTCGAGGAACAAACCCCGCCAGGCCGCACCACGCTCGATCCGACCCCGCCGCCCGATCCAGCCCAGACCCGCGGCGCGATCTGGGTGGAGGGCTCGGTTGGCGGCGGCCGGGTCCCGCGGATCGACGGCCGGGTCGGCGCCGGGGGGTCGCTGTTGCTGCCCGAGATCCGCGTGGACCTGGGAGCGGTCTACACGATCCGACAGCGCCGCGTGCATCCCGATCTCGAGAGCATCGCACTCGATCTGTGGCAGTGGGGGATCGTGGCCCGAGGATGCGGGCGACCGATGCTGGGCCCGATCGAGCTGCCGGTGTGCGGGGGCGCCGAGCTGGGCGCCACCGTCGGCCGCGGCGACGGCGTCCAGCGTCGTAGAACCGCCCGGGCCGTATGGCTGGCCGCGCTGGGCAGCGTGGGGCTGAGCTGGAGCCCATGGCGCTGGCTCGCGGTGGGGGCCGCCGTGCAAGGCTACGTGGCGCTGCGTCGCAGCCCCTTTACGGTCGACACCCTGGCGCCATTCTTCGAGCCGGGGGTCGTGGGCGGCGCAGGACTACTGCGAGTGGAGGGACGTTTTTTGTGAAGAAGATCACAGCTCGCGTCATCACGAAACCGGGGCCTATCCTGCATTGAGATCGATCGTGCGGGACCGATCCCAACTGCCTCGACCGACCGCCTCTGACACGGAGGCGCTCTACGCGACGTACTTCGACTACGTGTGGACCAACCTGCGGCGCCTGGGCGTCCCCTCGGCGCAGCTAGAGGACGCCTGCCACGACGTGTTCCTGGTCGCCCACCGCCGCGCCGCCGACTACAACCAGCGCTGCGCGATCAAGACCTGGCTGTTTGGGATCTTGCGGCGGGTGGCCTCGGACTACCGCCGCCGATCCAAGCGTGAGCAACAACGACTCGCCGAGCTCGCGCTCGCCGAGCCGAGCCCGGCCCACCCCGCCGACGCCTGGTCCCGCC
>JBCCWC010000265.1:0-18477 GCA_039194325.1 Myxococcota bacterium | reverse complement strand
CACCACTGGGCAATGAAGCCGCCACCAAAAGCTTCGGCTCGTCCATTCTCACCCATCAAACTACAGGTAAGACACAGTTTCAGGCGTCGTCGATGGACGTCAAGTTCGAGGGCAAGCTCGTCTGCCGCCACCTAGACCTCACCACGTCCAACCACATGAGCCCAGTGGGCGACGGACCCACGATCAACGCGGAGACCCAGACCACCGGGAGCGGCAAAGAAGAGGATGACCTGACCAAGTGTCCCTGCTGCAAAGGCCCTTTGCACGACAATCAGAAAGACCCCGACACTGGCCAGCCCTATGAGCGATGCACGGAGGACCAGTGGTACCAGGGGGGAGTCACGCCCCACGACGACAAGGTCACTCGGATGAACGCCTTTCTGAGCAAGCAACCGGGATGGGCGGCGCAAGGCAATAACCAGAACAAGATCGACGAGACGCTACGTAAGCAAAAAGAAGCGCAAGCGGCCATGGACAAAATAAGGCAAGCCCGCACCCAATCACCTCCCTGCGAGAACCTCCATGATCCACCCGACCAAGATTGTGGAGTACATTTTAAGAAGACCAATCCCAATCCTGGGACCTCCGACTCCAGCGATCGTAAGCGTTTGGGGTTCACCGACGGTGTTCGCAGACAGTGTATCCGCGACTATAAGAATGCCGGTCGCACATGTACATGGGGGTCGGAAGTTTGCCACAAAACCCCGCTCGCCGCAGGGGGATGCCCCAACGACCCAAAGAACTTGATCCCCAAGGAAATCCTCAGCCCCGAGTGCGCCGAGATCGACGATGCGCAAACGAGCTTGCAATCACTCGCAGCCCAGAGTCTGATCCAGGGTCCTTGATGCGCTCCTATTACCGCAACATCCTGCTCCCGGCCGGGACGGGCTTTCACTTTGGTGCACCCATCCCACCGGACCTTACCAGCCCACGCTACCTGCATGCGGCGGACCCCGAAGAGGTCATTTGCTCGGTGCTCGCCCATGCACAGCGGGGGAACTTTGCACCCTGCTCACGCCTCATCGAACTGCTCAAGCAGCACGACGACGCCGACGTCTGGAGTTCGTGCTCTACCCTGCTGTCGTTTGCTGCGCCGCGATCGATCCTGCTGGAGCTCTTACCCCTCGTTGAGCGAATGCGGGATGAGCACCAGACCGATGCCCCGTTGCAGTGGGCAGGAGAAACTCTGGCGAGATCGTGCGGGCTATGGTCGGTGCCCGAGGTGCTTCGGCTCTTCGAACAGATCCAATCATACGATCGCTACATGGCGCTCCCTGGGTACCTCTCACTACTATTGGAGCCCGAGCCCGATATGATCGACGCAGGGCCACGAAGGCGGCGAGACCCGAGTGACCCCGACTGGTACGATCCACCACCGGCCTGGGAGGTCGCCGAGTACACCCGCATGGTGCGATCACGCTACGAGGAACTCCAAGGACTCTTGCCCTACGAGGGCTCGTGCGTATTCGGCGGCGAGATCTTGAGCCTGCGTCGGATCGCAACCCAAACCATCACGCGCATCAACGGCCCCACGGAGTATTCGCGCCACGTCGAAAGCGCCCGCATGCTCTTGGAGGCCCACACCGGCGAAGTGTTCTCGGACTTTTATGACCCCGACCGGTACAGCTTGCGGCCGTTACACGCGACCGCACGACTGGAGGCTTTCCTACGCAGCGACACGCCGGATCGATTTACACCGGGCGTGCGCTGCTTCTTTGGTCACCGCATCCCCACGTGAGTGCCGATGCAGATCACCAGCAACACCACGGGGATGGAGGCCGGCCTAGCGGTAATCACCGACAAGGACGCCCATGACTACTGCGTGGTGGTGGTCAAGGGGACCTTCGTCACCGACGACCGAGGTGAGCTCCGCCTTGCCAAACCTCCGATCCCCCTAGTCTACGCCGACGAGCACTATGGCGACCCGGAATCGACCAGCATCAAGTACGAGACCGATTTCTCGCTGCGCAAACCGCAGACCGACGTCGTCGTCGTGGGCAAAGCGGTGGCTCCCGAGGGAAGGCCCGTGAACCGGATGATGGTGCGGCTGGAGGTCGAAGGCCGAACCAAAGATATTGCCGTGTTTGGCGAGCGCCGGTGGGTTCGTGCGGCCGGGGGGCTCCGGTTTTCGCCACCGGTCCCGTTTCGCGAGATGCCCCTGACGTTCGACCGGGCTTTCGGCGGGATCGACAATAGCACCAACTCGAACACAGTGGCCGCAGAACGGCGTAACCTAGTCGGGGTTGGCTTTGCGCGTAACCGCAGCCCCCGCGCCATGGATGGCCGACCGCTGCCCAACCTCGAGCGCCCCGATCAGCTCATCAGGAGCCCCGGCAACTGGCCCACTCCGATCGGCCTGGGCTTTGTGGGACGTAGCTGGCTGCCCCGCGCCGGGTTCACGGGAACCTACGACCAGCGCTGGCGAGATGAGATAGCCCCCTTTCTCCCCGCCGACTTTGACGATCGTTACTTCCAGGCGGCCCCGGTAGACCAGCACTTTCCACCGTTTGAGGGCGGCGAGCGCATACGCTGCGTGCACATGGCCCACCAGCCCGTGGTGGAGTATCGCCTACCCCGGATCGAGCTCCCCATCCGGTTTCGTTTTCGTGGGGGCGATCGGATACAGCATCCCATGCTGGATACAGTAGTGGTCGAGCCCCACGAGAGCCGAGCCTTGCTCACGTGGCGTACGTCGGTCGTGTTGGGCAAGAAGCTCAACGAGCTGATTGAGATCGGCATCGGGCCTGCTCCCGCTTCACCGGGTCCTGTCGGCCGTCGACGGGGCAAGCCACTATTTGAGAACCTCGATACGCTCGTGCGTTGGCGCCGTCAGAAGCAGCACTGAGCCTATCGCTATGCCTCGATGACCAGCACGCCGCGCTGACCGTCGTGGTCGCCCACGGTACAAAGCGCCCGGCCTCCGGGCGCATACCCACGGGCGATCGCGTGGACTGCTTGGACCACCTCGACGAGACCAGCCGCAACCCCCACGGTACCGATGGCCTGTGCATGCAGCCAAAGCGGCAGATCACGCTCGCGCTGCCGCAAAAGCCGGATAAGCGCCAACGTCTGCTCCTTAAAGTCATAGCCCTCCCCTCCGGCGTCGGCGAGCCGAAAGTCCAGGTCGTTCATGGTCAGCCGGCTCCCGCTCAATGCTTCACGGACCGCCTGACAGAGACCATCGGCCCGCAGGGGATCGTCGGAGTCCAGCGTGGCGGTCTCGAACCCCTGGCCTACGCCCGAGATCCGGGCGGCGGCGGGGGCACCCGAGACCTCGACGAGCAGACAAGCCGCAGCCTCCCCTGGCGCGATACCGTCGGAGTTGGACACGGTACGAAGGCGATACTGAGACTGAAGCGCAAGCAGGTCGGTCGCGTTTAGCAATGAGTCGGACGCAGCTACGATGCACGCACGAGCCTGCCTGGTGCTTATCAGGGCATGGGCATGGCGAACAATCTCGATCACCCTGGCGGAACCGCCACAGAAGACCAGCGACAAGTCGGGATGAAAAGAGACGCCCACGTCAAGCCAGAGCCTGGCGAACAACGCAGCGTCTCGCTTGCTGAACCCTCGCGAGCCATCGGCTCGGGCGAGCAAGAGAACGGGAATTACTCGCGGATCGCGACTGCCAAGCTGCGATACGATGTCCCGCAGTGCTAGCACCAAGAGCGACCGGACACGCTCGTCTCGGGGCCTATGCTCCAGAGTTGAGAGCCCGGCACCATTGATTGGCTCTCCCTCGTCGGTGAGGTAACGGAGCTCAGCGATACGGGTGATCCCCGCCCGCATGGCCGCACAGCTTGTGCTCGCAGTTAGCCCCACTGGACAAGCTAGCCCGGTGGCGGCGATTCGTAGCCGCAGGTCAAGCAGTGGGTCGCGCTCGGCCATTGCTCGGATCATACTCGCCCACACTCAGTGAGCCCAAGTCCTCGTTTCCCCGCCCGACAACCTGGAAACCCCATCGATCGCTACCCGCGGCTCTCACGTTCTACTGAGCAGAGCTCGCTTGTATAAAAGGCACAAAGGGCCTCGCTACACCGACTCTGATCTGATTTGGCACTTGCGTGTCGCCAGTGCGTCGGCCTTTGCGTGGCACTAGTCTGTCAGTCCGACACCAAAGGCCGCCGGCCCAGATCTGAGTCAGCTACGACCCCCTCCGGGACCCTGAAACTGACCGGCGTCTCGCAGTTTCGCACATCAAGCATGTAGTGCTCGATCAAAGTCAATACCCACGATCGAATATGCTGCTTCGCAGTGAGCAATGAGCAAATGCGTGAAAAACTTAACTTAGATCACATACGCTTTATCGTGGGAATGATCGGGTCACCAAGGGAGACTGCTCTCCTCCGGTCCCAAAGATCCCATCATGCATAACCAGCTAGCTCATCAGCACCCCGCGGAGCATCGCGATCCCGCTGATCCCCACCGCGATCACGACCACCCAGCGCACCAGCTTCGCTCCGGCCCGGATCTGCAGGTGGGTCCCCAGCCAGCCGCCGAGCATCGCCCCGGCCGCCAAGGCCAGGCCCTCACGCCACGCCACCTGGCCGGCGAGCGCGAACATGGGCAGGGAGACCGCGGTATAGGCCAGCACCAGCATCACCTTGACCGCGTTGGCCTGCACCGCGGGGTGCCCCAGATACAGCACGAACAGCGCCAGCATCGGGAAGCCCACCCCCGCCTGCAAAAAACCGCCGTACAGCCCAATGAGCAGCCCCAGCCCCAGCGCGACCGGACCGGCCGGGCGAGGCTCTTTTGGGGGATGCACGAAGCGACCGGGTCGCACCACGAGGATCACCGCCCAGCCCGCCAGCATCACCCCAAAGACCACCCGTAGGGCATCGTCGGGCAGGCGCGTGGCCAGGGCGGTGCCCGCCGCCGCCCCGAGCACCATGGGTAGCAGCATCCGCCCGACCAAGCCGTACTGGCGAAAGCCCCGGCGGTGGAAGGTGACCGCCGAGGTGGCGTTCTGCACGATGATGCCCACCCGGATCGTGCCGTTGGCGACCCCCGGCGGCAGGCCGAGCGCGATGAGGATCGGCAGGGTCAGCAGCGAGCCCCCGCCGGCCATCGTGTTGATCACCCCGGCGACCGCGGCCGCCACGGCCAGCGCCAGCAGGCCGACCCATGGTGGTGCACCGAGCAAGGTGAGATCGGCGAGCATCGGGTGCACTCTAGCTCGGGCAACGCCAGGCGCTCACCCGGCGGCAACATTGCTGCTTGCAAGCTCGAATCTAGAAGAACGTCCGCGCCTCCAGGTACAACGAAAGCGGGCTCGCGCCCAGCTCGCTGCCCAGCATGACCGACGTGACGGGATCCATCGCCGGATCCACGGTGACCGCGGGGTCATCGCCCCAGGGCACGAACACCCCGGCCAAGAGATCCGCCTCGTCGGACACGCTGTAGGAGAGGCTCAGGCCGGTCAACCCTGAACCATCGCCCGCGTTGACCTGCGCCAGCGCGTTGGCCCGCAGGATCGGAATGATCTCGATACCGGCGGCCACGCCCACGTAGTGCCGCCCCAACAGCGGCACGTCGTCGGGATAGAGCCGCCCCGCCCGCTCGATGAGCCCGTCGGGCTCGGTCGCCCCATCGGAGTAGAACGCATACTCGGCTCCCACGGTCAGCCCGTGCCACCCCACGTTGAAGCTGGGCCCTCCGGTCAAGCGAACGTGGAGCGGCAGCGGCTCATCACCTCGACCACGACCGTCCCCGTCCCGATCGGGGATCCCCAGGTGGGCCTCACCGTGCAGGCCCACCACGTCGATCGCCCCCTGGAACGAGCCGCCCACCATCCAGCGCTCGGCCAGCTTGCCACCCAGCGCCGCCCATTCAAAACCCCCGCCCACGATGCTCGCGCGCATCAGCATCGCACTACGCCCCCAGGTGGGGGTCCCTTCGTCATCGCTGCCGAGCACTCCGGTCCACTCCAGCGAGCCCCGCATCCCCAGCGCCACCCCCACCTGCAGGGCGTCTACGCCTGGCTTGTAGATCCGGTTGACCGCGGTCACCGAGAAGGGCGCGAGAAAATCGTTGGGCGTAAAGAAGGTGCCCACCGTGTATGAGACGGGAAAGCGCCCCGCCTTCATCGACACCGGGCCCAAGCGGGCGTCGAACGCAAAGCGATCCACCCCCGCCGTGCTGCGCACGGATCCATCGTCCCAGAGGGTCCAGGCCAAGAACGGACTGCGATAGACGCTGTCGGTGGATCCTGCGGTCCCGAACGCACCACCCGAGCCGCCTCCCACCACGGGGGTACGGCTGAAATCGAGGAAGTAGTTGAGCTCGAGGCCATAGCGACCGTGCCAGTCGCGGTCGACCATCACCCGCCCGACCGTGGCGAACAGGCCATCGTCACCCGCGGGGTAAAGCGCGGGGATGTCGTCGAAGTGGAGGAAGGCGCCAGTGACCCGCAGGCTGCCCGTCATCACGTCGCCCAGCCGCAGTCCTTCGTCGGCGGGAGGTTGGTCGACCACCTGGCCCCGGCTCGTGGGCGTAGGTTCTCCTGCCGAGGTCGCGGGCAGCTCGGGCAAAGCATCCAGTTCGGGCAAAGCATCCAGCTCGGGTAACGGCTCCAGTTCCGGCAACGGCTCCAGCTCCGGTAGCGGCTCCAGCTCCGGGGCAACCGCGGCCGCCTCCCGCTCTTGGACTGGCTCCACCAATTCGACCGGCTCCGCTGAATCTTCCGACTCCGCCGACTCTCCCGGCGCGACGATCCAAGCCAGCGACCACGCCAGCGCACACGAGCTCATCATGGTGGTGCTCCGCGGCCGCTAGGCTGAAACCTCGTCGCGCTCGTCGCTCTCCACTCGACCGTCGACCAGCCGCACCACCCGGCGCGCTCGCTCCATCACGCGCGGGTCATGGGTGGAGAAGATGAAGGTCACCCCGCGCTCCCGGTTGAGCGTCTCCATCAGCGCGAGCAGCCGGTCGGCGGTGGCCGAGTCGACATTGGCGGTGGGCTCGTCGGCCAGGGTCACCGCCGGATCGGACGCGATCGCCCGGGCAATGGCCACCCGCTGCTGCTGCCCACCCGAGAGCTGGTTGGGCCGCCGGTCCTCCATGCCCTCCAGCCCCACCTCGCGCAAAAGGCTCATCACCCGCTCGCGCCGCCGGGCCGCGTCGGTACCCTGCAGGCGCAGGACCATCTCCGCGTTCTCGTAGGCGGTGAGCACGGGGATCAGGTTATAGGCCTGGAACACGAAGCCGATCCGATCGCGGCGCATCCGGCTTCGCTCGCTACGGCGCATCGTGGCCAGGTCGCGCCCCTCCACGATCACCGAGCCTTCGCTGGGCTCGTCGAGCGCCCCTATCAGGTTGAGCGCGGTGGTCTTGCCCGAGCCCGAGGGCCCGGTGATCGCCAAGAACTCACCCGGCTCGACCGTCAGATCGAGTCCGCGCAGCGCCTTGACCTCCACCTCACCCTGTCGGTAGCGCTTGTGCACCCCTTGCAGCTTCACGATCGCACCGTCGCTCTTGCTCATGATGTCGTCCCCGTATCGTCGGCTTCCGTCAATGCCGTGCCTGCGCTCAGACCACGCGGATCGCATCGGCCGGGTTGGCCTGGCCCGCTCGCCACGCGGGGTACAGACCCGAGACCAGCGTGGCCAGCACAACCGCGGCCACGATGATCAGCGCGTTCTCGGGATGGATCCGCACATAGAGAATGGGATCCATCGCCACCCCGGCAACCTCGGCCCCGTCGCCGACCATCTGGGAGTAGTCGAGCCCCTTGGTGCTCAGGTGGTAGTACGGGCCCGCGACCGCGAGCACCGAGCCCAATAGCCCCACCACCGACAGCCAGATGCTCTCCCACATCACCAGGGCAAAGAGCTGCCGCGACGTGAAGCCGATCGCGCTCATGATGCCGAACTCCCGCAGGCGCTCCATCACGCTGACGAAGATCGTGTTGAAGATCCCCGCCGCCAGCAGCACCATGATGATGACCTCGAAGACCACCGCGCCCCCCTCCTTCATGGCGATGAAGCCGGCCAGGTCGGGCTGGGCCTTGTTCCAGGGCAGCACCGCCACCCCCTCGGGGGCCTTGTCGCGGAGCGCCACGGCGGTGGCCGCCGCCTGGCGGTGATCATCCACGAACACCGCCACCATGGTCGATTCCTGGGGCTCGTAGCCCAGGCTCTTGCGCATCACGTCGATCGGCAGCAGGCACAAGTTCGCGTCGAGCGAGGGCGCCCCGGTGGTGACGATCCCCACCACCCGCACCAGGCCGGAGACGATCTCGCCGTGCCGGTCGGTCACGGTGTAGACCACCTTCGAGCCCAGCGTCACGCCCAGGTTCTCGGCCATGCCCGCGCCCAGCACCACGGCCTTCTTCTGATCGGAGGCCGTCAGCGGCTCACCCTCCCACTGCGCATCGAGCAGCCCGAAGGTCTGCGGAGTCTCGCGCTGGGGATCGATCGCGATGAACATGGTGCCGCGGCTGTTCTTGGCGGTGGCCAGCATGGCCGCGCCGGTTACCCGGTTGGTCGTGCCGGTCACGTGCGGCAGCTCGGCCGCGGCCGCCTCCACGGCGCGTGCGTCGGCCACCGTTTTCTTGAGCGTGGGCAGCTCCTGATACTCGGGGTGCTGCACCACCACGTGGCCTCCACCCATCCGCGCCGCGTGATCGATCATCTGGCCGTAGGTGGCGTCGCCTATTCCAGTCATCAAGACCGCCAAGAACACCCCGAATACGATCCCGAACCCGGTGATCAGCGTGCGTCGGCGGTTGCGCCAGATGTTGCGCCACGCCATCGTGGCCAGCCTCGCGTTGCCCTGGGCCATGCGCTCGCTCCTCACTTTCCCTACTGGAACCTCATCACTGGTACCTCATCGCGGTGATGGGCTTGATGAAGGCCGCCCGCAGCGCGGGGTAGGTGACGGCCAGGAACACGATGACGAGCATCGCGAGGATCGGCCCGGTGTAGGTCGCAAGGGTGACCTGCGAGATCCACTGCGGATCCACGGTCGTGCCCATCACCGAGAGATCCTGCATGGTGTCGCTGAGATCGAGCCCTTCGGTGGTCAGGTACCAGTTGGTGGGCAACGCCACGATCACCCCGATGACGACGGCCAGGCCGGTCTGGATCGCGGTCTCGAGGTAGATGAGCCGCAGCACCCCCCCGGGGCTGACCCCGATGGCCTTGAGCACGCCGAACTCGCGGACGCGCTCGAACACCGCCATCAGCATGGCGTTGAGGATCACGATGGCGATCGCGGCATACACGATGAAGAACATCATGTAGATCGCCCCCTGCGCCGAGTCGAGCATGGAGGCCATGGTGGGCTTGAGCTCGCGCCAGGTCTTGGTGTCGAGCTTGGGCGCCATGGCCCGCACCTGCGCGGCTGCGTCCGGCAGGGAAGTCGTGGCCGGCCGGCGGACGATCACCTGGTGGACTCCTTGGGGGACCACCATCAGCTCGCGGAACGCCTCCTGGGCCATGTAGACCCCGCCTCGGTCGACCGCCTCGGACACGCTACGCAGGATCCCGCGCACCACATAGAGGTCGTTGGCCATCGAGCCGTCGGCCGCCTGCGACAGCACCACCAGCTCGCCGCCCACCTCCACGCCGAGCATCTGGGACAAGCGCCGCCCCACGACCACCTCGCCCGGGGCCGCCGGGTCGAGCCACCGCCCCGACTCGACCCGCTCGTGGATCTTGCTGACGGCCGCGTCGCGCTCCACGTCGACGCCCAAGAGGCTCACCCCCGCGGAGTTGTCCCCCGCGGCGGCCAGCCCCGAGCCCAGCAAGCGAGGCGCCGCGGGCAGCCCCGCCTCGTCTAGCTGCGCCAGCAGGGCCTGGGTTTGCTCGACGCGGTGGTAGAGCGAAGGGCTGCCGCGGTACTCGGGGTGGTGGATCTGGATGTCGCCCATCTCCACGTCGAGCACGTGTCGCTCCATGCGGTCGAGGTAGCCGGCCACCATGCCCGAGTAGACGATCATCGCCCAAAGCCCCAGGGTGGTGGCGCCAACGGCCGCCAGCGTGCGACGGCTGTTGCGCCACACGTTGCGCCACGCCATGGTCAGCGATTTCATGGGCACCACCTCCCCCGCACGTAGACCTCGCCTAGATCGACTTGAGGTGCTGCACGGTGAACAGATCGTCGGCCAGCGCCACGTCGAATTCCATGGAATCGTAGGTCACGCGCGTGTAATCGCCCGAGCCGTCGAGCGGCTGCACGGTCAGCGTCCCGGCCACCCGGCGGCCGCCTACCTCCTTGTAGCCAGCGAACGACAGCGCCCGCACGGCCTGCCCGTCCTCGTCGTAGAAGATCTGGCGGGTGGGCAGCAGGTCGGCCTGCTGCACCGTGACCTCGATCTTGCCCCACACCACCGCCGCATCGGGCTTGGCAGTGAGGGTAAAGACATACTGGGGCACCCCGCCCAGCGTCCCCTCGCCGGTGAGCATCAGCGTGTAGTCGTCGGCCATGCGCGAGGACTTGACCAGGTCGTTGTTGGTGAAGTGGCTACCCATCCACGAGCTGCCCAGCATGGCGCCGCTGATCTTGACGGTGCGCCCGGTCTTGGCCAGGTAGGTGAACAGATCGTCCTTGGCCTTGAGGGTGGCGGTGCCCTTCTCCTTTTTGGGGGCCAGGATCCGGATGAGCGAGTAGTCCTCGCCCTTCGACCACGATTCCATGGTCAAGCTGCGGGTCCAGTGCTCGGTCTTGACGGTCATCGAGATCACGCCGTGGCTCGATGTGCCGCGGTGCATATCGTCGATCTGGTCCATCACCCAGGCCGCGAAGTCCGGGGAATCCTTGGAAGGTCGCTCTTCGGCTCGCCCCCAGCGAGGCCACCCGAGCAAGGCGACGGACGTGGCCGCCACCGTCCCCGACGCTCCACGTAGCAAGGATCGTCGCTTCAGCGTTGTCATGGTTGGCTTCCTTTCGGGCTCGAGTGGCGCAAGCCGGCGATGATGGTCTCGGCGAGCACCTCGGCGAAGCGCTCGAGCGGCACCCCGCCGCGCACGTGCTCGTCGTGCAAGTGGGTGGACACGAAGGCCAGCCCCACGATCATCGCCACGCGATCGTCTAACTCGCTGGGCGTCCAGCGATGGGGGCGGGCCACCTCGTCGACGAGGCTACCCAGCCACTCGGTGCGGCTGGCCAGGTTCTGGGCGACGAGCTCGGGAGGCAGCTCGGACATCAGCGTCGCCATCTCCTGGTCGCCCCGCAACAGCGCCGCGGTCAGCGGCATGCGAGCGGTCATGAGGATCATCCCCAGCACGACCGCGCGCAGCCGCTGCTCGGCCGAGCTCTCGGGATCGAGCATCTGCCGGGCAGCACCGAGGTGCTCGCGCTTCTCCAGCGCGATCGCGGCCACCGCGAGGTCGACCTTGGTCGGGTAGTAGGTGTAAACCGTGCCCTTGGCCACCCCAGCCCGCCGCGCTACCTCGTCCATGCTCGTTTTGCGGTAGCCCTGCTGCGCAAACAGCTCGGTCGCGGCCCGCAGAATGTGCAGCCGTCGCCGGGCGCGAGCGCTGCCATCATCGATCGGCCCAATGAGCTCGCTCAGCCGCTCGAGCGCGTCCTCCATCGAGATCGACATGACTGAACTCTTTTTACGACTTCGGTCATTTTTTTCAACGAACATCGATCGAAAAACATAAATAAACGAAAATATTGCAGTATTCATATGACCCGATAGACCCAATTAGGGCAATTCGCACATCCTACCGGGCCGGTCGGTCCGGGTGGGCCGGTTGGGCCCGTCGAGCCCGTCGAGCCCGTCGGGCCCGTCGGAGAACGGGTCAAACCGCCAGCCTTCACGCACGAGGCCCGGGCCTTCGCCCCGGCCGCGCGTCATGCCCTGGATCGCCGTCCGTGGACCTCGCTGCTAGCCTGCCGGCCGTGCGGTGGCTGGTCGGCGATGTACAGGGCTGCGCGCGCGAGCTCGAAGATCTGCTCGCGGCGATCCGCTTCGATCCCGCGCACGACGAGCTTTGGTGCGTGGGCGACCTCATCAACCGCGGTCCCGACTCGCTGGCCACCGTGCGGCTGTGGCGTTCGATCGGCGGGCGCGGCGTGATCGGCAACCACGAGATCTATGCGCTGTGCGCCCGCTCGGGCCGCTGGCCTCGCAAGCGAGACACGCTCCAGGCCCTGTACGATGCCCCCGACGCCGAGGACTTGCTCGGTGCCCTGCGCTCCTTGCCCGTGCTGGCCTACCTGCCCGGCGAGGATCGGGCCCGCGACGCCTGGGTCGTCCATGGGGGCGTATCTCCTCAGTGGACCGACCTGCCCGCGGTGGCCGAGCGCCTCGGGCGAGGCCCTCACGACGACGACTGGCTCGAGTCGCCCGATGTCTCGTTCGCCACCCGGGTCCGTTGCTGCAACAAGGCGGGCGAGCGTCACCGCCACGACCGCAACCCCGAGGACTGCCCCGAGGGTTTTGCACCATGGGACTCGCTTTACCGGGGCGACACGCTGGTCGTCCACGGACACTGGGCCTGGCGAGGGCACTATCGGGGTCTTCGCACCCTCGGGCTCGACTCGGCCTGCGTCTATGGCGGCTGTCTCACCGCCTGGTGTCAGCAAGACGATCGCATCGTTCAAGTGCCCAGTCGCACCGGGCGCTGAGCGCATGTGTCGGGCGTTGCCCCCACTCCACGCGCACCGACGATACCCCGGTGGTCAGGTCATCCATGACGCTCCGTCGATGCATCGGTCCTCCGTGACCACCGAGCCCCCGTGACGTTCCACCTCCGCATCTTGGAGCACCACTAAACGAGTGATTCGGTCGCCGCGGTCCCATGTTCGCGTCATAATGAGGACTGGTGGGATCGATCGCGGGAACGCTGAGCATGCTGACGCTGCTGGTCGTTTTCGTGATCGCCTACAACTGGTTGGTCCTGGCCCCCGGGCGCGCCCGCTGGCCGGGCCGGGTGGTCCCCGTGGTCCTGGTCGCGCTCGCCTTGCCCTTCGTCGTGCCGGCCACCTGGATCTACGCCCGGGCAATAACCGCGGTATTCGCCGTGGTGTTGGCCACCAAGAGTCACGAGCTCGATCGTCAGCGGGTCCCCGACCCCGGGATGCTCGAGCGCCTTGCTCTGTTTTGCTTTTGGTTGCTCATGCCTCCTCGCTCTCGGCGGCCGGACGACCAGCTGACCACGGCCCAGATCCGCGCCGACGGCCGGCGGCGCCTCTTGCGGGCCGCGCTGAAGCTCCCGCCGGCCGCGGCCTTGGTCATGGTGCACCTGCGCTGGCCCGGCCTCCACGATTCCACCTGGCTCGAGGCGCTCTGGGGCCTGTGGATGATCTACTTCGGCGTGACCGCCTTGGTCGACCTGATCTCGGGGCTCGCCATGCAGACGGGCCTGTACGTGGCCGAGGCCTTTCGAGCTCCCCCGCTGGCTCGCTCGCCCCGCGAGTTTTGGGGCCAGCGCTGGAACCTCATCGTCAACGACCTGGCCTATCGCCTCGTGTTCTTGCCATTGGGGGGGATCCGTCGCCCCTTGCGCTCCACCCTCATGGTCTTCGTGCTCTCGGGGCTGATCCACGAGTACTTCGTGGCCGCCACCTTGGGTCACCCCTCCAGCTACACCGGCTGGATGATGATCTTCTTCATGCTCCACGGCGTCGTCGTGATGCTCCAGCTGTGGTGGGATCGCGGTCCGGGCCGCAACAAGCACCTCTATCGTCCGCTGGCCATCGCCCTGCACATGGCCTGGTTCACCGTCACCTCTCCGCTGTTCTTGTTCCCGATGGGCGAGGTCTTTCGCAACGCCTGGCCCAACGGGTGAAACCGGGGCCCCACATTCCCCGCACATCGAACATCACCCGCACCGTGATCCGAGCGCCGAGGCACGGGAACTACAGGGAGGAGTCACCGCTAAAGCGCTTGCGCTTAGCTGGAGAGAACCTTCCATGACCAAGCCATCCTTGTTCAAGACCCCATCCCTGCTCATCTTGGCCATCGCCCTGCTCGCCCCCGCGTGCCTCCACCAGGACACGGACCCCCTCGAACTCGATGACGATCCCTTCGCGGACTCCGAGATGCTCGATCCGGTCCAGTTCCGCAAGACCGCGTCGGAGCTGGCCGCGAACGAGGTCTGCCCGAACGTCATCAACGACGGCATCGGCCTGATGCGCTACTGCCGGAGCAATAACATCTACGTCGACAACGCCAACATCGAGCGGGCGATCATCGTCATCCACGGCTCGGGCCTCGACGCCAAGGAATACTATCAAAAGACGATCGACGAGGCCGTCGCCGACGGCGTCGATCTGAACACGCTCGACGTCATCGCCCCGCAGTACTTCGAGGGCAACGTCCCCAACTACGACAACAACCCGTGGACCGACTACTACGTATGGAGCTCGGGCTGGCGGTGGGGGTACCTGTCGTCCTCACACAACACCCGCCCGAGCTTCGCCATCATCGACCACATCGTCGGCCAGCTGATGGATCACCGCCCGAACCTGCAGACCATCGTGGTCGCGGGTCAGTCGGCGGGCGGCCAGTTCGTCGACCGCTATGCGGTCGGCACCGACGTGGATCACACCGGAGTGGACATGCGCTTTTGGGCCGCGAACCCGAGCACCAACGTCTGGTACACCACGTCGCGCCCGGAGCCGACGTGCGCCGGCTACAACAACTATGGCTACGGGCTGGACAATCGCAATACGTACATGAGCGGCTCCACCACCGCACAGATCAGGAACCGGGCGCTGACCCGAGACATCTTCTGGACGGTCGGCGAGAACGACACACAGCCCGCGGGGGTCGACTCGAGCTGTCGGGCGAACTCGACGGGATCCCAGCGAAACGAACGCTGGTTCAACCATCGCCAGCACGTCGCCGACCTGTGCTCGGCCGAGGGCTTCAGCGGGCTGTACTGCCTGTTCCACACCGCGCGACACGTTGAGATTCCCGGCTGCGGGCACGGTAAGAACTGCTCGTGGGCGTCGGCCGAGGGCCACGACATCCTGTTCGGGTCCTGAGCCAAACGTAAGGGATCGACAACTCCCGCCGGGGGAGCGGAGTGCTCCCCCTACGTAGCGTCTCCGAGCGCGATGGCCGACGAGTTGCCGAGCCCCAGAGCGATCCCCGCCCCCGCTCACTCCCGCTCGGCTAGCAGGTAGGCCATCAGCGCCATCACGGCCGCGTTGCCCTGGAGGTGCGCCGGATCGATCTTGTCGACCGTATCCGCCGGGCTGTGGTGCAGATCGAAGTAGTGCTCGATGTCCGGGCGCACCGACAGCCCCAGCACGCCACTATCCATCAGCGGGCTGATGTCGGCCCCGCCCCAGCCCGGGCCGATCTCGATCTTCCCCAGGCCGGCGAATAGCGGCGCCCAACCCGAGAGCTCGCGCACCACCGCTTCGTCCTCGCTGGCGACGTTCAGCCCCCGCGGAGCCCCCGAGCCGGTGTCGGCTTCGATCGCCGCCACGTGCGGTTCCTTGCCGTGGGCCTCGAAGTACGCCTTGCCTCCGCGCAGCCCGTTCTCTTCGTTGGTGAACAGCACCACGCGGATCGTGCGGCGCGGCACGAGCTTCAGCTCCTTGAGCATCAGCGCCGCCTCCATCGCCATCAGGCAGCCCGCCCCGTCGTCCGAGCTCCCGTCGCCCACGTCCCACGAGTCGATGTGGCCCCCGATCACTACGATCTCCTCGGGCTTTTCACGCCCTCGCAGCTCGGCCACGACGTTGGCGCTGGGAGAGTCGGCCAGCTGCTTGGCGCCCATGCGCAGCTCCAGCTTCACCGGCCCCCGAGCGGCCTGGCGCACCAGGAACTCCGCCCCCTCCAGGGTTACCGCGGCCGCGGGGATCTTGGGTACGCCCTCCTCGTAGGAGAGCGCTCCGGTGTGCGGGTTGTCCAGGCTCATCGCCGTTACCGAGCGCACCAGCACCGCCTTGGCCCCCAGCTTGGCCGCCGCCGACGCGCCGCGCGTACGAGCCGTCACCGCCTTGCCGTAGCCCGGATCGTTGCGCTCGTGATCGAAGCTGGGCATCCGTTGGTTAATCAGGACGATCTTGCCCTTGACCTCCACCTCCCCCTTCTCTAGCACCGCCAACGAGTCCACCACCGCCAGCTCACCGCGTAGCGGCCCTCGGGTGCCCACGCTCATGCCCAGCCCCAGCATGTGCAGCTCACGAGCCCGATCGCCCAGCACCCGCAGGCTCTCCTTGCCCCGGACCCAGCGCGGCACCATCACCTTCTCTCGGCGGGCATTGCTCAGCCCGTCCTTGGCCATCGTCTCCACCGCCCAGTCGATCGTGTCTTCCAGCGCCTTGCTCCCGCTCAGGCGGTGGCCGAAGTGGTCGGCCATGTAGGCCAAGCGATCCCACGCCCGGGTCTTGCCCTTGGCATGCGCCGTGATCTTGCGCGCCGCCTCGCGCATCCAGGGGTACAGCTCCACTGGCTCCGGCGCCCCATCGTCGTCAAAGTCGTCGTCAAAATCGTCGTCAAAATCGTCGCCGAACTCGTCGTCGACTCCCGAGTCTTGGTTTGCGAACAGGGCCACGGGCGGAGCGGGGGGGATCGCCTCGGGGGGGGCGTCGTTGTTGTGTCCACATCCCAGGGATAGGGACAGGCCCAGGGACAGGGTCAGCCATGGATCCAGCGACCAGCGGAGCGACGGGGCTTGCACGACAACGAGCCATACCCGACCAAGGCGCGCATGCGCAACGGGATCGCTACATAAGCCCTGCAATCCCGCCACGTTGCGCCGCCGGGCGACCTTCTGTAAGGCTTGCGGGGCCGCCGGCGTTCCCAGATCGCCGGTCGAGCCGTCCTTCCCGCTCGGCCCACTCTGCCTTCGACCCATACGTTCGACCTATACGTTCGACCCTTACGACAGGTGAACCCCACGATGTACCTACGCGCAACAGTCATGCTCGGGCTGCTGGTGGTCGGGCCCGGCTGCAAGATGGCCGCCGAGTCCGCCAGCCCCAGCCTCGCGGTCTACGATTTCGAGGACGACTCCATCGACGCCGACGAGGCCGCCTTTGCAGCGATCCAGATGGAGCAGGAGATGGAGCAGGAGATGGCGCAGGAGATGGCGCCCATAAGCAGCCGGCGTGAGGCCCGGCGTTCGCGTCGAGCCTCACGCTCGTCGGGAGCCTCCGGCACGACTCCGCCCGAGCCCGACATGGCCCCGGCCAAGCCCGGCTCTGGCGCGGGCGACAGCGCCGAGCTCGAGCCCGCCACGGGCGAGGATGACGACCAGGATCACGGCCGCTACATCGTCTACACCGCGACCATGCAGGTCTCCGTGTTCAACCTCGAGGATGCCAAGGCCCGGGCCGAGTCGCTCCCCGACAAGTACGGAGGCTTCGTCCAGAACCTGTCGTCCAACCACTTCGTCATGCGGATCCCCGCGGCCAAGCTCCGCACCGCCATGGACGAGCTCGCCGGTCTGGGGGTCGTGGAGAACCGCACGCTCGATGCGGCCGACGTGACCGAGGAGTACCTCGACATCGAGACTCGGATCGAGGTGTTGCAGGCCACGCAAAAGCAGATGATGGATCTGCTGACCAAGGCCCGCACCGTCGAGGAGGCGCTCAAGGTCCGCCAAGCCCTCGACGAGATCACCATGGAGCTCGAGGTCCTCAAGGGCCGCCTACGTCGGCTATCGAACCTCGTGTCCTTCTCCACCCTCACGCTCACCCTCGTCGAGCGAGGGCCCCACACCCCCACCCCGTCGAGCAACGACCCCTTCCCCTGGGTCGACGATCTGGGCGTCGAGGCCACCGAGTGGAAGTGAACGACGGAGGACAGAGGATCATGCGACGCATTGGACTCATTGTTGCTGCCGCCCTCGTACCCCTGCTTGGTGCGGGCTGCCGGGCTCCCTACAAGCTCGAGCCCCCGGCCGGCTTTGCCGAGGTCGACAATCACTACTACGGCGCTCACATGAAGGCCAACAACAACGTCGGCCTCAAGATCAGCGTGTTCGACAACGTCAAGGGGGGCACCCTGGCGTTCTGGGCCCGCGACATGATCGACAAGCTCGGCATGCGTGGCTACGAGTTGATAGGTCAGAGCCCTACCCGCTCGAAGAACGGCGTAGTCGGGACGCGCTTCGACTTTCGCTACACCCCCGTGGGCAAGGACGAGGGGCCGCGCTTCTACACCGCCGTGCTCTTCGTGAGCGACGAGTACAAGGTGGTGATGCAGGTCGCCGGTCGCGAGGCCTACAAGGGCCAATACTCCGCCGAGATCGACGCGATCGCGGGCGAGCTCAAGGTTCGCGGCTGCAAGGCAGCGACCAAGGCCTGCAAGGGGCCTCAGCCCGAGCGACTCTCCACGCCCGCGCCGACCGGTGCCCCGGCCACGGAGGGCAACGACTCCGACGGGGGCCCCACCAAGACCGCGAACACAGAGGGCACACCGGCCGAACCCGCGCCAGCGGGCGGATCCAACGAAGGCTAGAAGGCCAGAACGCCAGAACGCCAGAACGCCAGAACGCCAGAACGAAGACTAGCTAGCTCGCTAGACGCAGGACTCGTGCCCCTTGCCAGGATCTCGTT
>JBCCWC010000264.1:0-18669 GCA_039194325.1 Myxococcota bacterium | reverse complement strand
TAAGTCGGGGTAGTTGCCCCCCCAGTCACAACTTGGAGTAGGGTAAGTCGGGGTAGTTACCCCCCCAGTCACAACTTGGCGTGGGGTAAGTCGGGGTAGTTACCCCCCCCAGTCATAACATGGAGTGGGGTAAGTCGGGGTAGTTACCCCCCCAGTCATCACTTCTGAGCGGTGCAATCGGGGGCGAGGATCCCGCGGTCTTCTTGCTTCGCCGCGCCCGACCCTCAGTCGCGCTCGTTGGACAGCCCGCGCCGCGCCGTACGGTGTGCCAGCGCCAGCTCGCACAGCCGGGTGATGAGCGCGGGGTAGGGCACCCCGGCGTGGTCCATCAGCTTGGGGTACATGCTGATCGAGGTGAACCCGGGCATGGTGTTGAGCTCGTTGAGGTAGGGCGTGCCCGTGCGCCGGCACAGCAAAAAGTCGATCCGGGCCAGCCCCTTGCACCCGGTGACCTGGAACGCACGCAGGGCCGACGTTTGGATCGCGTCGACGGTGTCCGGCGAAAGCGACGCGGGGATGTGCAGGGTGGCCACGTCGTGGACGTACTTGGTCTCGTAGTCGTACCAGACCCCCGGCGGCAGGCCGATCTCACCGGGGGCGCTGAGCTCGGTCTGCGCGTCGCCGTTGCCGAGCACGGCGATCTCGATCTCCCGGGCATCGATCCCCGCCTCGACCACCACTCGGTGGTCGTAGCGGGCCGCCCCGCGCAGGGCCGCCCCGAGCTGGTCGGCCTGCTGCACGCGGCTGACCCCGACCGAGGAGCCGAGGTTGACCGGCTTGACGAAGCACGGCAGGCCGAGCGTGTCGAGGATCTGCTCGGTCGCCGCGGCCAGGCCGGCCGAGGTGGCGACCGCCAAGGCGGTGATCTCCAGCCACGGCACCAGCGGCACCTCGGGCGCGGCCGAGGCGACCAGGTGCTTTTGGGCGACCTTGTCCATGCACAGCGAGGAGGCGAGCACGCCCGATCCCACGTAGGGCAGGCCGAGGAGCTCGAGCAGGCCCTGGATCGTTCCGTCCTCGCCGTAGGGGCCATGCAGCACGGGAAACACCAGATCGGCGGCCAGGGTCCGCAGGTCGCCGAGCACCTCGCCCTTGGCCACGATCGTGGCCAGCTGCGCGGGCGAGGGAGCGTCGGGCAGGGAGCCGTGGTGCCAGCGGCCGTCCCGGTCGATCCCCAGGGCCACGGGCTCGAATCGTCGACGATCCACCGCGCCGAGCACCGAGGCGGCGCTGCGCAGCGAGACCTCGTGCTCCGACGAAGCACCCCCAAAGGCGACCAGCAAGCGGGTCCGCGACATGGGGCGGAGTCTACGTCAGCCGGTGGCGTCGTGGTCCACCAAGGCCATCACCACCTGATCCTGGAGGCGACGGCTACGGCTGGCCGACACGGGGCCGCCCACGAGGATCGAAAACCCGACCCGGGGGCCTCCCTTGGTCTGGGCCACCCCGGTCAGCGCGCTGGCTCCGGCCAGGGTGCCCGTCTTGGCATGCACCCGGTCCGCGGCGCGACGCAGCCGGCCTCGCAAGGTGCCCTCGGTGCCGGCCCGGGGCAAGACTTCGGGCAGGACGGCCGCGTCCGATCCCGGCCGGGTGGCGAACGCGAGCAGATCGGCCAGGCCGCTGGCGGTGACCCGACCGCGGGTGGACAGGCCCGAGGCGTTCTCGAACACCAGCTCGCGTAGCGGAAGCCCGGCCGCGGCCCAGTAGCGGCGCAGGGCCAGGCGTCCGTTGGTCCAGTCGCCGGGCTCGCCGGTCATGCGCCAGCCCAGCGTGCGCAGCACCTGCTCGCTGGCGAAGTTGTTGGAGTAGGACAGGGCGGTCCGCAAGACCTCGGGCAGCGGAGCCGAGCGGTGGGTGACGACCGGCTCGGCCTGCGGCGGGGTCGGCCCCAGCTCGACCGGCAGCGCCAGGGCCCCGTGGGCGCGCAGCAGGGTGGCCAAGGTCGATCCGGTGAAGCGGCCAGGATCGCCGATCCGACGGCGCTGGTGGATCCGCTGGCTGGCCGCGAGGCGGCCGCGGATCTCGACGACGGTGCGCTCGGCCTCGGCCCGCGTGTGCACGGTGACCGAGCTCGCTTGGCCACGGGCACCGGTGGCCGAGCTGCGCACGGTCACGTGTCCGCAGGGAGGAGAGACGCTGACGCTCACCGGCCGGCCCGGGGCGGCGCCCCGCACCCAGACCTCCACCGTGTTCCATTGCAGCGACAGCGCGCCGCTGGGGGCCATGTAGCTGGCCCCGGGCCCGTGGGCGCTGTAGCCCGGCCCCAGGCGTCGGGCCGAGAACGCGGTGTCGTCCACGATGATCCGGCGGATCGTGCTCAGGTCGACCCGCGTGGCGATCTGCTCGGCCAGGGCCCGCAGATCGGCGACCTGCAGGCTGGGGTCGCCCTCGCCCACCACCACCAGGGCATCGCCGGCACGCAGCACCCGGGTCTGCCACCGATAGTCGGCCCCGAGCAGCTCGAGCGCGGCCGCGGCGGCCAGCAGCTTTTGGTTGCTGGCCGGGTTGAGGGCCTCGTGCTCTTGCCACTCGAACACCGGCGCGCCCGTGGCCAGGTCGCGCACCGCGATGCCGAGCGCGGCCGACCGCGGCAAGGAGGAGGCGAGGGTCTCGAGCCGCTGCACCAACGCGGGATCGGGCGTGCTCGCCAGCCGGTCGGCGGCGAGCTCGTGGGCCTGTTGCTCCACGTTGAGCAGCCGCGCCTCGATGCGTCGAACCCAGGCGTCTGGTTCCATGTCTGGGTCCATGTCTGGGTCCGGGTCGGCCTCGGTCTCCGCCCTCGATGGCTCGGCGTCGGTCCGGGGCACGGTCGGGGACGACGCGGGGACCGAGCCCGCAGACGTGGCCGCCGAGATTGGCGCCGGGAGCGGATCTGGAGCCACGTCGAGCCCCCGAGGAGCCGCCGCACGCTCGCCCAGGCGCCTCGATTCCGCCGCCGCTGGCGTTTCGGCGCCCCACAGGGCCGCCAGGGCGAGCAAGACGGTGGCACGATGGCTTCGCAGCATCAAACGGGTCCCCTCTTCGCCGTAGTGCACCCCGCAGGGCCATGCACACGGCGAGATGGTCGGTCTCTCGACGAGTCGGTTAGATGTAGGTCTTAGTAAGACCTTTAGTCATGCGGTAGCACATCGGTCGGCCCCGGGCAAAAAAGCTATCGTTCGCGCCCCATGCTCGACATCAAGCTGCTGCGCGAGCAGCCCGACGTGCTCCGACAAAACCTCCACGATCGCCACGTTCAGGTCTTCGACGACCTGTCTCCGGGTGACTCGGAGGACTGGGCATCGGCCTCCGTGCAGCGCTTGCAAGCGCTCGACGAGCGCTACCGCGATCTGCTGCACGAGCAAGAGCAGTTGCGGCAGCGGCAAAACGACAACGCCCAGGCGATGCGCGGGGTGGGCAAGCTGCCCAAGGACGAGCAGGCGGCCGCCCGCGCTCCGTTGGTCGAGGAGGGCCGCACGCTGCGAGACAAAGAGCGCGAGCTGAGCCAGCAAGCCGAGCAGGCCCAGGCGCAGCGCGACCAGGTGTGGCGTCGCCTGCCCAACCTCACCCACCCCGACACCCCGCGCGGCGACACCGACGACGATCATCGCGAGCTGCGACTGGTGGGGGAGCGCCGGGACTTCGAGGCCGAGGGCTTTGCCCCCCGCGATCACCTCGCGGTGGCCGAGTCCCTCGACCTGGTCGACTTCGCCGCCGGGGCCAAGGTGGCGGGGCAGAAGTTCTACTACCTCAAGAACGAGGCGGTGCTGCTGGATCTGGCCCTGCAGCGCTACGCGCTGGACATCGCCCTGCGCCATGGCTTTACCCTGCATGTCACCCCCGATCTGGCGCGCAACGAGATCCTCGAGGGGCTGGGCTTCAACCCCCGCGGGGCGTCGACCCAGGTCTATAGCGTGGCCGACTCGGATCTGTGCCTGGTGGGCACGGCCGAGATCACGCTGGGGGGCATGCTGGCCGACACGATCTTGGAGCCCGAGTCGCTGCCGCTGCTGCTCGCCGGGCTGTCGCACTGCTTCCGTACGGAGGCGGGCGCGGCCGGGCAGGAATCGCGGGGGCTCTACCGGGTGCACCAGTTCACCAAGGTCGAGCTGTTCGTGTTCACCGAGGGGGATCTGGAGGCCTCCGAGGCCATGCACCAGCGCCTGCTCGACATCGAAGAGGAGATCTTCGGGGGGCTCGGGCTGCCCTATCGGGTGCTCGACATCGCCTCGGGGGATCTGGGCGGGCCGGCGATGCGCAAGTACGACCTCGAGGCCTGGATGCCGGGGCGGGGCGACTGGGGAGAGGTGACCTCCACGTCCAACTGCACCGACTACCAGGCGCGGCGGCTCAAGATCCGGCACCGCACGGTGAACGCCAGCGGCAAGAAGGGCAAGAACCGCTTCGTGCACATGCTCAACGGAACCGCGGTGGCCACCGGGCGGGCGATGGTGGCGATCTTCGAGAACCACCAGCAAGCCGACGGCAGCGTGGTGGTGCCCGAGAAGCTGCGGCCCTACACCGGCTTCGACCGGATCGGCCCGCGCTGATCGGCGCGAGCCTGCCGCCGACGCCGACGCAACCCCCAAAGCCCCAGCAGGCCGGCGAGCATCCCGGCCGCCCCCCGAGGATCCTCGCCGCTTTGGCAGTCGCAGCCTTCCGTAGCGGCGCGGGAGTCTTCCTCGTCGGGGATGATCTCGTCGGGGATGACCGCGTCGGCCTCGACGATCTGGCAGTCGGTGACCGCGTCGGATGCATTGCCCGCCATGTCCACCGCGCGGACGGTGACGCAGATCTCCTGGTCCTCGTCCTGCTCCTGTGCGGTCGGGAAGCGGCGCAGGGTCACCGTGGCCGGGTCGCCCGCGTCACGGACGAAGTGATGGCGCAGGGCATGGTCCTCGGTGTCCGAGGGCCCCACGGCGATCACGTAGACGAGGGCCTCGTCGGCGTCGGGGTCGTGGGTGAGCTCCACCGTCCAGTCTTGGGCGGTGCGGGTGCCCACGACCTCCGAGCCGCAGCCGTCCCCCGCGTGCTGGTCGACCTCGGTGTGTTCGAAGGTCGGGCGGGCGAGGGCAGGCGGAGTCGGGGCCTGCCCGTCCTCCTCGCCTACCGTGAACGAAGCCTCGAGGATGCCCCCTTCGATCTCGTCTTCGATCTCCTCGAGCGCCTCGCACGAGCCGTATCCGGGGCACGCACGAAGATCTATGGTCGCGCCGGGGACGGGGGCGGGCTCGATTGCAAAGCCGGTCAGGGGTCCGCGCTGGGTGGGGACCAGGGTGGCCTCCTCGCCGTTGATCCACACGTCGAACTCGCTGGGCTCGATCCCGCTGCAGGTGCTGATGATGCGCAGGGCGTCGTTGGCCGCGATCTGGCCTCCGTCGGCTGGCCATTGTAGGTCGGCGTCGGGAAAGCACGAGCAGGCGTCGGCCACCTGCGGGATCGCCCATGCGGCGGTCGCGGTGACGGTGAGGGTGATCGAAACTAGGGCGGTGCGAGCAAGCATGGGTCAAGGCATCCGGGGAGGATCGAAAACAGGGGGCAGGGGGGCCTGACGGCTCCGGGCGCGGGTCCGTGGGTCGCCCCCTACGTCCCGGTTCGACTGCATGCGGTATGCCATCGCGCAGGAACGACCGGCGAACCTCTGAATTATTGCGGTCCACCCCCGGCTCGGCCGGCGGTGGCGGGGTCGACGGTCACGACATGGTCGTCATACTCCGGCTCGGGCCGCGGCGAGGATGTCAGGCTGAGGCCGCCGGGGACGCGTTTGGTAGCGTAAAGCCCTCATGTCCTCGGGGCACGGTCTGCGTTCTCCCTCGCCGCGCGGCCCGGTGGTCGGGCCCGACCAACGCGGTCCCGATCACGTGCCCGATGAGCTCGGGCGGCCTGAGCTCGACGCTATCTATCAGCTCTCGGTGCGCACGGCCGACGCGACCGGCGAGGAGTTCTTCGATGCGCTGGTCCGCCAGCTGGTCGAGGTGCTCGACATGCGGGCCGCGTTCGTGTCGCTGTTTACCGAAGATCTGTGCCAGATGCGGATCCTGGCCATGTGGGACGGTGAGCGCTACATCAAAGATCGGGTCTACGAGATGGCGCTCACCCCCTGTCGGGAGGTCGCCAAGGGACGGATCTTCCACTGCCCCCAGGGAGTCCAGGAGCGCTTCCCCGACGATCGGCACCTGGCCGCGCTGGGGGCCCAGAGCTACCGCGGTGTGCCGCTGGTGGGCCCCAGTGGATGGCACATGGGCCACCTGGCGATCGTGGGCTCCCGGGCCCTGGAGGACGAGCCTCGCTGCTTCGCGTTGATGCGGATGTTCGCGGTGCGAGCGGCGGCCGAGCTCGATCGCCTCAAGGCCTCGGCAGGGCTGGCTCGATCCGAGCGCCGCCTGAGCACCGTGCTCCAGTCCACGCACGACGGCATCGTCCACCTCGACGAGCAGGGCGGCATCACGCTGTTCAACGCCGCGGCCGGGCGGATCTTCGGCTGCGACAGCGACCAGATCCGCGGCCAGCCCTTCGTACGCTTCGTGTCGCAGGCGCTGCGGCCGACGATCGAGGCGTTTGTTCGTAGGCAGGGGGAGGGGACGGGCACAGCCGCCGCCGAGCCCTTGTGGCTCCCGGCGGGGGCGGTCGCGCTGCGGACCGACGGCACGGGCTTTCGGATCGAGGGCACGATGACCGCCGGACGCGACGGCGACGACGTGGCCTTTACCCTGGTGCTTCGGGATGTCGACGAGCGGGTCGCGTCCCAGCGACGGATCGAGCAGCTGGCGCGAGACAACGCGGTGCTCGCCGAAGAGCTCGGCCGCGAGCACCCGGTGGGGTCGATCGTGGGCAGCTCCCCGGCCATGCGCGCGGTCCTGCGCCACGTGGAGCAGGTCGCCCCCACCGACGCGACCGTGTTGATCCTGGGCGAGTCGGGCACGGGCAAGGAGCTGGTCGCCCGGGCGATCCACGCCGCGTCGAGTCGGCGCGACCGACCGCTGGTGCGGGTCAATTGTGCCGCGCTGCCGGCCAGCCTCATCGAGAGCGAGCTGTTTGGCCACGAGAAGGGCAGCTTCACGGGGGCCAGCGCCACCCGCCTGGGTCGCTTCGAGGTCGCCGACCGCGGGACCTTGTTCCTCGATGAGATCGGTGAGCTGCCGCTTCCGCTCCAGCCCAAGCTGCTGCGGGTGCTGCAAGAGCAAGAGCTGGAGCGGGTCGGCAGCAGCAACACGCGCAAGGTCGACGTACGGATCATCGCGGCGACCAACCGGGATCTGCGAGTTCGGGTGGAGCGCGGCGAGTTCCGGGACGATCTGTACTATCGCCTGATGGGCTTCCCCCTGCAGCTGCCGCCCTTGCGAGAGCGCACCGAGGACATCGAGCCCCTGGCCCAGGTCTTCATGCAGCGCTACGCTCGACAGATTGGCCGCCAGGTCGACGGGATCGACGAGGCCGGGCTGCGTCGGCTGGTCAGCTATCCCTGGCCGGGCAACGTGCGCGAGCTCCAGAGCGTGATCGAGCGGGCGGTGATCCTCTCGCCGGGGCACACCCTGGAGGTCGCGGCCTCGCTGGCGATGGTGCCGGGGGCGTCGCCGAGCGTGGCCGCCGTCGAGCCGGAGCCTTCCCCGGCGCGGCCAGTCATGGGGGTGGCCATGGGGGTGGCCAAGGGCGTGGCCGAGGGCGTGGCCGAGGGCGAGCCGGTCACCCCGCCCGATCAGCCGCCGCTCTCGCTCCAAGAGCTCGAGCGACGGCACATCCAGGAGGTCTTGCATCGTACGGGGGGAGTGATCGATGGCCCCCGCGGTGCGGCGCGGCTGCTCGAGATCAACGCGAGCACGCTGCGCTCTCGCATGCGCCGTCTGGGGATCGAGCGGTCGTCCTGAGCGGGATCGCCTCGACATTTCACGGCTCGCGAGATGTCACGGCCCGGGCGGCTCGGGCCCGGGTGGCTGACGTGCACTGAAATCGCACCGCTTTTGCCGGGTGGGTCTCCTTTTGTCGGCTCGGCATCCAACGTGCTTTGGCCCGTGGTGACCCGAGCGCCGTCGGGTCACCACTCGTGCCACGACACGGCGCCCCCAACGAGAGGAACCGACCATGAAGCTACTGTCCGAACCCCGCCTCGAAACGATCGAGATGCCCGAGAACCTGGCCGTCGCCATGATGGTGATGCAAGCCCGCCAGCAGCACGCCGCCCAGGGCGGCGGCGCGCTGGATTTTGTTCACTATGCCTTCGGTGGCTCACCCTTCCCGGTGCCCGCGGCCGTGCAACAGGCCCTGGGCGAGGCGTCGGGGCAGGGGGAATACCGGCCGGCTGAGGGGATCGCCCCGCTGCGCGAGCAGATCGGCAGGTTTTGGGACAAGCACTTCGGGATGAAGATCGACCCCGGCCGGATGGTGGTGGTGCCGGGATCCAAGCAGGGGATCTACAACACCCTGGCGCTGTTGCAGGGCCCGGTGATCCTCCCCGCTCCTTCGTGGGTCGGCTACCTGCCGATCGCCCGGCTGCTCGACAAGAAGGTCATCGTGGTGCCGACCCGGGCCGAGGACGGCTACCGGATCACCGCCGAGGGTCTCGATGCGCAGTGTCGGGAGCTCGAGGACGCGCCCCAGAGCTTCCTCATCCTCAACTCGCCGAATAATCCCACAGGCGCGGTCTACACGCGGTCGGAGCTGGAGGCGCTCGCGGCGGTGTGCCGCACGCACAACATCATCGTGATCTCCGACGAGATCTACTCGCTCATCACCTACGATGCGGCTGGCTTTACCAGCATGGCGCAGATCTATCCCGAGGGGACGTTCATCACCACGGGGATCAGCAAGTACGCGGGGGCCGGGGGCTACCGGCTGGGTGTGACGATCTTGCCGGAGACCTGCACCGAGCAGCAGTTGCTGAACTTCCGCAAGGTGGGCGCGGCCACCTACACCAACGCCGCGTCGCCGGTGCAGTTCGCGGCGATCGCCGCGTTCGGGACCGATCCGGCGATGGACGCGTACATCGACGCGCAGCGCAACCTTCACCGCATGATGACCACCGAGCTGGCGCGGCGCTTTGGTGAGCTACCGGGGGTCACCACCACCACGCCGCAGGGATCATTCTACTTCTTCGCCAATTTCGACGCGCGAGGCGATGAGCTTCGGGCCAAGGGGATCGCCGATTCGCGGACCATGGCGACGAGCCTCTTGCAGGAGCCCTGTCGGGTGGCGATGGTGTCGGGGGCGTCGCTGCTGATGCCGCCCGAGAGCCTCACGTTTCGGATCGCCGCAGTCGACTACGACGGGGCGGCGGTGATGAAGGCTTACCAGCAGGCCCGCCCGCAAGGACCACAGGCGGAGCACGCGTTTGTTGCCCAGCATGCGGCGGGTTTGCTGTCGGGCGTCGATCGCCTGCGCTCGTTCCTCGACACTCTTTAGATGGTCACCCTCCGCCGAGTCAGGGTCATGACCACCGCGACCACCGCGACCACCGCGACCACGGCCGAGCCGTCGCTCAGGCGCGAAGCTCGGCCAACAGCCGCCACCCAAGCCAGACAAGCGCCCACAATAGCGCCAGGTCGCCCAGCCCGGTGGCTACCCCCCCGAGCTGGAGCTCGGCCATGCCCGTGCCATCGCCCAAAAGGCGCGGGCCGGCCAAGATCACCGTGCCGCCCCATAATGCCCCGAGCGCCGAAGCATCCCCCACCGAGCGCCAGCGCCAGCGAACGACCAGGACCGAGACGATTGCGGCCATCGCGAGCAGCGCGATCGCCCAGCCCTGACCGGCGCCAGCGCCCAGCAAACCGCCGCCCAGGCCCAGAAGACCGCCGTCACGCACGGTAGGCGACAGTTGCGCAAAACCCCAGAAATCCGCCTCAGAACATCCTGGAGGCACGTTCCAGACCAAACCCACCGCCTTGCCGATCGAGGGCGTGTCTGGGCAGGTTGCCGCGCGCGCGGTGATCTTGACCCATGCGTCACAGCCGACCAGCCAGCCTCCGAACACCAGGCCCTTGAGCCACGTCGAGCCGGACCACGGGGCGCGGGGAGTGGAGGGACCGACCATGGCGGCTGACGATACCGCAGGGCCACGGCGCCCCGCATCTGGCCTTGTGTTGGCCCTGCGTCTGGCCGTCGCCGGTTCCCTCCACGCCACATGTATGCCGCCGGGGGGCAACAGCGCAGGGCATGCGCTAGAGCGGGGCGCGCTCGCGCGCCCACCGGCGCCGTGGCCTGCGGTATCCTTTGGACGCCGATTCCCGTGGCCAACGCGCCCCAAAACCAAGAGCCCTCGTCCGCTCCACATGCCGTCCAAGGCGACGCGTCGTCGAACTCCGCGACCACGTCGTCGGGATCGACGTCGTCGGGATCGCGGTCCGGCGAAAAGCTGACCGGTCCGCTCGCCTTGGCCAAGCCCAAGGAGTCGGCGGTCGAAGAAGATCTCTCGGCGCTGGGGATCTACTTCCGTCAGATGGGGGCGGTCGATCTGATGACCCCCGACGAGGAGCGGGCCGCAGCCAATCGGATCATCTCCCATCGCACCGCCTACTGGCGAGCGATCTTCAAGTATCCCCCCTTCGTCGACGGCTTGGTGGTGCTCATCGAGCAGATCTGCGACGAGGACAAGCGACCCACCGAGGCCCTCGAAGAGCTGCGTCGTACCTCCCGCAAGGTTCGCGATCGAGAGACCCGCGCCCACAAGGAGGCTTTTGGGCAGGCGGTGGGCGAGGCGGCGGCCGGGATGGCGATGGCCGATCCCGACGGCGACGCGACCTCGGCGATCGTGCAGGACCTCGAGGCGATCCTCGACGGTCAGCGCGATGGGCTGCGCCTGGACGTGACCCTGCCGCGGGCCGACAGCGCCCCCTACCGCCGCTACGTGGAGACCGTCCGCGAGGCCCACATGGCGCTGTGGCGCGAGAAGAACGACTTCGTGCGGGCCAACCTGCGGCTGGTGGTGACCATGGCGCGTCGCTTCAACCGCGGTCGCATGTCGCTGCCCGATCTAATCCAGGAGGGCAACATCGGCCTGATGAAGGCGGTCGATCGCTTCGACCCGGCCCGGGGCTTTCGCTTCTCCACCTACGGCAGCTGGTGGATCCGGCACGCGATCAGCCGCGCGCTGGCCGACAAGGGCCGCGAGGTGCGGGTGCCGGTGCACATGCTCGAGCTGCACCACAAGCTCACCCGGGTGCGTCGGGAGTTCGAGGCCAAGGAAGGGCGCGTCCCCGACGACGAAGAGCTCGCCCGTGCGGCCGACGTACCGCTGGACAAGATCGAGCGGATGCGGCAATGCCTGCTCGATCAGGGGCCCAGCCTCGACATGCCGCTTTCGGACGACGACGGTCGGACGGGCGCCGATCTGCTCGAGGATGACTCCATGCCCACCCCCGGCGAGCGCCTGCTCAAGGCCGCGCTGGGCAACAAGGTGCTCGAGTTCATGGGTCGGCTGCCGCCGATCGAGGCCGACGTGCTGCGCAAGCGCTTCGGGCTCGATCAAGACGCACCGATGACCCTGCGAGAGATCGGCGAGCAGTACTCGCTATCGCGTGAACGGATCCGGCAGCTGCAAGAGCAGGCGCTGGGCAAGATCCGCCGCGAGCTGCGACGCAACGACATGCTCTAGCCTCCGGCGTGAGTCGACCGGGACCACCGCGGCTCGGGTTGGCTCGACCGGACTCGATGGTGATGACCGACCCGCGCGGATGGCGAGTTGCTCGTGCTAGGCTGAATGTCCGAGGCGAGCGCTGCCACGATGCTGCCCTACTTCAACATCGCGGGCCCCTGCATTCGGGGTCAGCATTACATGCTTCCCCCGCAGCGGCGCCTGCGTGAGGTCCTGGAGCTCATCGAGTCCCACCGCTACTTCACCCTCCACGCTGGGCGCCAGACGGGCAAGACCACCAGCGCCATGTGGCTCGAGGACCACCTCAATGCCACCGGGCGCTATCGAGCGGCGTGGGTCGACCTGCAGACGGCTCGCGAAAAGCCCGACGTGGCCAGTTTGATGACCGACTGGCAAGAGTTCTGGCGCGAAGATGGGCACTTGGCGGCCGAGGGCTTCCGCTACCGCGAAGCGGGTCCACACCTGATGCTCATGGCGTTTTTGCAGCGGGTGATCAATGGCGGTGGCAGGATCGTGCGTGAGTATGGCTTGGGCCGTGGCGCACTCGATCTGCTGGTGGAGTGGAGCGGGCGGCGGCACGCTATCGAGGTCAAGATCCGTCGCGACATGGTCACCGAGCAACGGGCGCTCGAGCAGATTACGCGCTACCTCGATCACGCCGGGCTCGACGAGGGCTGGCTGGTGATGTTCGACCTGCGCTCCACCCTGTCCTGGGACGAGCGGCTCACCATCCGCGAGGTGGAGCACCACGGCAAGCGGGTACACATCGTCGGCTGCTAGAGCCGCCGAGTCGGTCGTGGTGAGATCGTCGCCACCAAGACTCGGCGCTTGCCGGAGCGGGCAGACTACTGCGCAGGTCCGAGGCGGTGGTCCGAGAGCTGGATCTCGTCGAACCATGCGTAGACATCGCGGCTGGGCCACCACTGGATCGTGCCGTCCCCGCTCGATCCACCAAAGAAGGTGCTGAAGAAGAACGTGTTGATGTTGATCTCGGGATCCACGCGGAAGGTCAGATCTGTGTAGAGACCCGCGTGCTCTCCATCGAGCCAGCCTTCGAGCTCTCCGTTGGCGACCGCTTGACCGTTGTCGACATCATTGAGCTTCATCCGAAACTCGATGTGGTGCCACTGGCCCCGGGTCAGTGCGGCGTGCCCATCGATCTCCTGGCCGTTGTCCCAAAAGAGCCGTACGCGCTCGTCGTAGGCGGTGTGCAGGTAGAACTCGAGCTTGCCGTCTTCACGCCACATCAGCCTTGAGTTGACCCGCTCGTCTCGATCGGGGTGCCGGAAGGCCTGCTCGGCGATCATGCCGGGCAGCTTGCCCCCGTGCTGCCACAGGAAGTCATCTTCGAGCTTCACCCAGTAGCTGACGTACATCTGCTCGGGCGCGTGGTCTCCAGAGATCTCCCCGGTCTTGGTGTCGTATCGCTTGGTCCCCGAAATGTACTCGGTGTACTGCGCACCGCTGTGACTGGAGGTGTTGCCTCCGTCGATGTACGTGACCCGGAGGCTCTTGTTGCCAGCGTGGGCTTCGCTGCCCTCGGCGACGGTGACGCGGACCTGGTCGCTGGCTCCGTTGTACTGACCGGCTGCCTCTCGTGCCTCCATGTCGGCCTTGGCCTGGGCGGAGGACGGCACCTTCTCCGCGTCGGCGCCAAAGCCCTTGATGTAGTGCAGGGCCGTGCAGAACAGCTTCTTGAACGACTTCTCGTCGGAGAGCGCGGGGGTCCCCACGGGGAAGCTCTCGAAGCCCTGGCGCATCCAGACCCCCGGGGAGGTCTGGGGGCACGAACCTTGAAGACGGTCCTGCTCGAGGTCTTCGAGGCCGTCGAGTGCATCGAATTCGTCGGCCTCACAGCCCCCCAGCAGGCCTGCGCCGAGCAGCGCGACCAATCCCATACCGAGCATTGATTGTCGATGTCGTGTCGTCATGATTCGTTACTTCTCGAGGGGGAGATCCGGGTTGGTGGGTGCTTGGACTTTTCAAGTTACGAACCTCTGCCTTCCGATCACGGCCGTAGCTAGCTACTTTGGTAGCGCCGAGTACCGTCGTGCGGCGCTCGCTTGTGCGCGGGGTGCTGCCCGGAATGGATCGTTCCCGTTGCAGCGGCGAGCTGGATCCATAGGGGCCGGGGACGACCGACCGCTCGCGACGTCGAGCATCGCGGCGGGCCGGAGCTCATCGCGGGCGGCTCGCGCTACGCCTCGACGTACTCGGCCAGCGCGGCGATCCGCACCTCGGCGGCGGCTAGCGCCCAGCCGTCGACCACGAGCATGGAGCTGGCCTGAACGTCGGCCTCGACCTTGGCCTGCAGCGCCGCGACAGCCTCGTCTACGGTCGGCTGCGCGCCGATGATGTCGACGATCGGCGTAAGATCGTCGGCCAAGGCGTCGTCGGACTCGAAGCGCCGGCGATAGCGGGCCCCCACGAAGCGACCACTGTCGAGGCCGTCACCAAAGTAGGCGCGCATGACCTGGGCCACGTCGAGGCCCACGCCTTCGCTGAGCGGGGGGGAGCCGTCGTCCTCCCGGCATCCCGCGGTCGTACTGGCCACGGTGCCCACCACCGTGCTCACCGCGGCCGTAGACGCGAGGCGGGCCGCAAAACCACGTCGCTTGATCGCCATCATCCCACCAACCCCGTCAGGTGTTCGGCCAACCGATGCGCGAGCGCGACGATCGTCAGGGTTGGGTTGGCAAACCCACCCGTCGGAAACACCGAGCTGCCCGCCAAGAAGAGGTTGTCGAGGCCATGGACGCGGCCGTCGGCATCGACGACGCCCGCTTCGGCGTTCTCGCTCATACGAGTCGTGCCCATGTGGTGGCACCCGCCGTCCACCGCGCCCGGATCGAAGCGGTCGTCGGTGGTCGTCATCCACACCCGGCCCAGCCGTGCGCGGGCCAGCGCGGCGCTCCACAGCTCCAGCGTGCGCTGGACGTCGGCGATGTCCTCGTCGGCCACGTTCCAGGTCACGTTGACGCGCGGCATGCCCACCGGGTCGAGCTCGTCGGTCAGGGTTATGCGACTTTGGGGCCGGGGCCGCTGCTCCGCCCGGATGTCGAGCCCCCAAAGTTGCAGATCCGAGGGCATGCTGCGGACGAAGTGGCGTAGCTGGTCGGCCTGTACGCCGTCCATGGTGCCGAGGATCCGGTCGGGCGCGAGGAGCTTGCAGGTCGCCGCCATCGTCACCAGCTGTTGCTGCTCGCGGACAGCCGGCGGTAGCGCGATGGCCGGTCGCACCTCGATCTCGACCCCCTCGGGGGTGTCCGCGTCGAAGGTACGCGCGACCTGGCGCGTGGTCCAAAAGCCGGGATCCACATCGCGGCGCAGGGCCATGACCGCGCGTTGATAGTAGTGCGGGTGCTCCATGAAGCAGGCGCCGACCAGGCCCGTGTCGTTGCCGACCCCGGCTGTCTTTTGGGAATTGGACGCGAGCAGGAGCCGGGCATTGTCGATCCCGCCCATCGAGATCACGTAGTGGTCGGCCTGCACCGAGAACCGGATCCCGCTACGCGTTACGCCATCGAGCGCCGAGACCCGATCGCCGCTGCTATCGAGCGCGATGTTCACCACGTTGGCGTGGAGGTAGGTGCGCAGCCCTTCGGTCGTCTCGAGGTCGCCACGGAACGACTCGCCAAATCGTACGGGCGGGCTGTACTGATAGAGCACCCACCGCACGAGCGCGGGATCGAGGGGCAGCGGCTCGACCCCGGCTCGCTGGGCGAGGGCGTCCGCGTTGTACTCGTTGGCCCCGATCTGCACGGTGCGGTGGGCCTGCGCGTAGTAGGGCGCGAGCGTTTCGGCGTCCAGGGGCCACCCGCTGCCGGGGAGCCAGCCGCGGAGCTCGAAGTCGTCGGCCTCCAGCGGGCGGCACCAGCCGACCCAGCAGTTGGTCGAGCCGCCCAGGTGCCGGCTGCGGCAGGCGTCGAGCTTCACCTCGAACTGACCGCTATTGTGCCCCTCGTACAGGGCTTGGGATTCCTCGTTGCGCTCGATTCCCCCGCCTTCGAGCAGCACGACCTCGATCCCCGCCGCGGCGAGCTGGCGCGCGATGGTGATCCCGGCCGCGCCGGCTCCCGCCACGCATACCGTCGTTTGGATCACCTCGCCGTCGGTGAGGTCGTGAGCGTCGAGCAGGGCCACGGGGCCTTCAGACTACACCACGGTGCACGATCCCTTCACCCGCCGGGACCGCCGGGGCCCTCGTCCATGGTCAGGGTCGCGGGCAGGCCTGCGGCCACCCGCTCGTCGGGGCCAGAGGTGATCGCCCCGCTGGCCGTGACCGCGTAGGTGCCGGTGCCGGTGGTGGTGAACACCACGTCCCCTACCACGTGCCCCTGCAGGCTCTCGGCACCGTGGCCCACGTCACCTTCGTCGGTCTGGAGCACAAGCGCGGGCGGAGCTCCCACGCAGGCGGCGGTGGCCCCCAAGACGTTGTCCACCACCGCCTGCCGCGGGTGGCCGTAGCCGTTGGGGCCCACGCCGATCACCGCGACCGAGGGGCTGAGTCGATCGAACCATGCGGCATTGGTGCTCGAGTGGCTGCCGTGGTGGTTGACCATCATCGCCTCGACCCCGCCAGGGCCCAGCGTTCCCCCCGCCCCGGTGAGTACCTGGGCCAGTGGGGTCTCGATGTCGGCCGACGAGTGCACCCGGCCGGTGCACGCGCTGTCGTCGTCGCCTCCGCCCAGATCGCCCGCCACGATGAAGTCGAAGTCGCCGTGCTGGATGAGCATCGCGACCGACAGATCGTTCTCGTTGGACACGGGCACCGAGCCGTGCCCCAGCACATCGCTGTGCACGGCCACCGCGGTCGCCGTGGCGCCCCCGCCCAGCTCGATCACCGTGCCCAGCCCGATCGCCTTGGCCGGACCGGCGGTGGTGGAGGCGGTGGCGCTCTTGAAATCAGAGACGAACGCGCCCGCCTTGGTCGATCCGTTGTCGTAGATCGCGGTACCTACGTCGTAGCCGTGGGTGTCGATGAGGGTGGTGAGCCCGCCGATGTGATCGGCGTCCAGATGCGAAGCGATCATGTAGTCGAGCTGGGCCCCGTCGGGATAACCTCGCTGGGCCAGGTAGGGCGCCAGCTCGGACGATCCCTTGCCGCTCTTGCCTCCGTCGATCAGGATTGTCGTGCCGTCGGGGCCGAGCGCCAAAAGAGCGTGACCCTGCTGTACGTTGATCACGTGGAGCTCGAGCGAGCCCGCCATGCGTGCGGTCGACTCGGGCCCATGCTCTTCAATCCATGCGTCTGGCGGCTCATTCGCAAGTGAGCATGCACCGATCCCCATGGCGGATAAGATCGTGCGAAACGCGGTGCACCCGAGTGTGTACGCACTCGTCCATGAGGGCGCCCGCCGCACGGGCACCCCTGGCCGCCGAGCGGCCCGTCTGAATGTCTCCATCGAAAACCCCCCCAGGTTTTGACTCTTTGACGATAGCAGCCAACGAGGGGGCATCGAGCGGCATGTCGCCACTGGGGAGTCACCGTTCGGTTACGGGACGTCCCGCTGAGACAATCCCCGATGAATTGGTGAGTCGGTGGATGAATGAATGGACTGTTGAATCGGATCGATGGATCGGATCGATGGATCAGATCGATGGATCAGATCGATGGATCAGATCGATGGATCAGATCGATAGATCAGATCGATCGTGTCCGTACGCACCAGAGATCAGAACTCGATCGCCAGCCCGGCAAACCAGGTGCTGTCGCCGAGGCTGATGGCCTGTCCTATCCCGAAGTTGTCCACGCGGCTGAGCTGGTACTCACCAAAGATGTACGTGTGGTTGATCCCGGTGAGGTTGTCGAGCTTCTTGGCCGTGCCGGGCTCGATGATGTCCAGGCGAAACATGCCCCCGAGGTTGACCTGCCAGCCAGGCACCGCGCCGATTGCTGCCTCGTCGCGGCTGTTGCGGGACAGGTTACCCGAGCCCCCCTTGGACCAGAACAGCGAGTACGCCAGCCCGCCCTTGGCGTAGGGGACCAGCGGGACGCGAAAGCGGTCGGCGAGTAGCGAGAAACGATACGACAGCAAGATCGCCAACGGCAGCACGGTGAATGTGACCGTGTCGGCCTCGCTGCGCAGGCTGTCGGGATCGGTAGGGGCGGTGATGATGGCGTCGGCCGAGTCGCGAAAGATCCCCAGCTGGGCGCCGATCCCCAGCGGGCCGGCCAGGTAGAGGAACTGCCAGTCGAATGCCACCACCGGCATGGGGAACGCGCGCGGCCGGTCTGTAGCCTCGCCCGCGTCGTCGGTCTCGCCAAAGATCGTCGCGTAGGGCCCCAGGCCCGTGCCTTCGTAGTCACGGTCGATGTCGGGCAAAAAGGGCCCCATCTTGACCTCGAGCGCGAATCGCTGCGGGCTGCCCAGTCGGCCGGCGCGGTCGCGGGGGCGCGTGTCGGGTTGGGCCAGGGGACTCTCGCGATCCAGAGTCTTTTGAGACGGCGGGGACTTGGTCTCGCCCTCGGCGGGGATCGAGCCGGGGGTACGCGGCATGGCGGGGGCCGGCGGTACGTCGGCCTCGCCGGCCTCGGCCACCTCGGCCTCGGTCTCGGCTGTTTGGTCGTCTTCGACGGCCGATACCTCGTCGCCGCTCGGTGGGGGGCTCGGGGGCGGCGGGGGCTCGGGGGCTGCGGTGGCGGTGGCCAGCGCGGCGGCGGCCAACAGCGAGGTCGTGCTCATCGGGTCCTCCGGCGCCCGCCCAGGACCAAGAGCAGCAGTCCGGTGCCCAGCCAGGCGAAGCCCGAGGTGGTCCCGCTGCGGCAGTGGCAAAAGCCTCCGCTGCCGCACAGGTCGCCCTGCATCTCGCATTGCTCCCAAAAATCAGTGGTCTCGATCGGAGTCTCGGTAAACACCGGAGAGATGATGCTGGGGTTGCCCGAGCTGTCGTACGCCACCACGAGGAACTGGTAGGGCTCTCCGTTGCGTAGCCCCTGGACCGTGGCCGAGACGCCTGTCGATTGGATGTGGTCCGAGCACACGTAGGTCCAGTCGAGATCGCACAGCGGCGAGTCGCTGTCTGTGCACTCGACCCCGGCGCTCGAGTCCCCGGTGCCGGCGGTGTCCGAGCCTCCCGTGCTGCCCGAGCCTCCCGTGCTGCCC
>JBCCWC010000263.1:0-18684 GCA_039194325.1 Myxococcota bacterium | reverse complement strand
GGGTTTGCACGCGCCATCGAGCGCGGTGGCCCACCCATGGGCCGACCGGGTGCCCACCCATGGGCCACCCACCGCTCGAACGATCATCTGGCAGAGGCGGCTGGGCCAGCTCGCGGGCCGTCCGAGCTGCCCCCCTCACGCGTGCTTGGCAAAGACCCCGACCCTCACTCGACCCGCATTGCCGGCCGGAACCCGATGCCGACGTCGCGATTGTAGGCGACGACGCCCAGACGGTACGCCGAGCGTGCGAGGACCGTGACGAATTCCCACGCACCGCCGCGGATCATACGACTGGAATCCCCCAATGGTTCTTTGCGCGCACCATCGCCCGCACGAACATGCACGGTATAGGGCGCATAGGTATCGCGGGTCCACTCGAACGCGTTGCCATGCACGTCGAACAGCCCCCATGGATTGGCCCCTTTGGCTGCGACTGCATGCGCCCGGCTATGCTGAAGCCCTCGTTGCTCGACCCCCGTGTTGCTCGAAAACCACCCAAACCGTCCCAGGTCTTCGCTGTCATCTCCAAACCAATACGCGGTGGTCGTGCCGGCCCGCGCCGCGTATTCCCACTGCGCTTCGGTGGGCAGCACAAAGCCCGCCCACTCGCAATACGCGTTGGCCTCGAACCAGGTGAGTCCGATGACTGGCTGCTGGGGCTGATTGTAGCGCGGGTTGTGCCAACCCCAGGGCTTGGGCACCTCGGGATTCGCCTCCAGGAATCGGGCATACTGTTCGTTGGTCAGCTCCGTCCGCGCCATATAAAAGGGCTCCAGCGTCACCTCGTGCTGCGGCCCTTCGCGGTTGCGTCGTCCGCGTTCGTTCATGGGCGACCCCATCATGAACGTGCCCCCCTCGATGAGCACCAGCTCTACGCCGTGCACGGTGAGCGTCTCTCGAACCTCGACATCCTCCGCCGTGGAGATGATCACGGGTCGTCGTTCCCGTTCCAAAGCGCGAGCGGCCGGGGGCACCCCCGTGCTGTGCGGGCCCGCACTCGCGCACACGTTTTGGGTCGTGGCCGTGTGCCCCCTGCGGCCGTCGAGCACCGCGCAGCCCCATGCCAGCCACCGCTCGGGCTCCAGCGACCATCGCCGCGCCCCGTCGATGCCGCTGGCGGTGACCAGCTGCGTACCGTCCGACCAGAACGCCACATGCGTCACCGGATCCTCGTGAACGAACGCCGCATGTGGCTCTCCCGTGGCCGCATCCCACACCCGGGCGGTCCCGTCATCACCCGCGGTGGCCAGCCGCTGTCCATCCGGCGAGAACACGATCGCATGCACGGGCGTGGTGTGCCCTCGAAACATCGCCCGCGCCTCGCCAGACCGAAGATCCCACGATCGCACCGAGCCGTCCTTGGCCGCGGCCGCCAAGTGCTGGCCGTCGGGCGAGACGGCCACCGCGGTCACCGGGCCCTCGTCGAGCACGGTGGCCACCGGGTCGTCGGGCAACACTCGACCGGTGGCGGCATCCCACACCCGTGCCCGATCGTCGGTCCCCACCGTCAACACGCGCTGGCCATCGGGGGTGAACCGGGCATCCACGACGGGGCTGTCGTGCGCCCCTTCATGGGACAATGCCCGCAATAGCTCACCGGTGATCGCATCCCACACCCGCGCCGTGCGATCCCGGCTCGCCGTGACCACGCGCCGTCCATCGGCAGAGAACGCGACCGCGTGGACGGGCCCCGTGTGGCCGCGCAGGGTCGTCCGATGCGCGCCCGAGTCCACGTCCCACACCCGGGCCGTCCCATCCCAGCTTGCGGTCGCCAACCGCGATCCGTCGGGCGAGAACGCCACCGCCAGCAGATCGAGTCGGTGCCCCTGCAGGGTTGCGAGGTGATCGCCGGATCGAGCATCCCACACAAGCGCGTTGCCCTCCCGGTTGCCGGTGGCCATCCGGGTGCCGTCGGCAGACACGGCGATCGCATCGACCCCGCGGGAGGGCGGCACGAGGGTGAGGGCATCGGTGGGGTCGAGATCCCACGAGCGTGCGGTGAGATCCCAGCTGGCGGTGACCAAGTGATGACCGCGTGGCGAGAAGCAAACGTCGGCCACGGCGTCGTCGTGACGCAATGACCCGATCTTGCGACCCGTGCCGATGTCCCAGTGGTGGGCCGCGTTGTCGTCGACGGTGCCGGTGGCCAGCGTCGCGCCGTCGGGCGAAAGGGCCACCGCCAGGACGACCCCGCCATGTTCGAACGATCCGCGCTGCTTGCCCGTGGCTTTGTCCCACAAGCGGGCCGTCCCATCCCGACTTCCGGTTGCGACCACGGTCGCGACCACGGTGCCGATCTGGGGACCATCGAGGGAGACGGCGACGTCGAGGACGGCGTCGGTGTGCCCCTCGAGCGTCTGCTGGGTGACACCGGTCTGCGGATCCCACACCCGCACCGTGTGGTCCTCGCTACCCGTCACCACCTGAGCGCCATCGGGTGTGTAGGCCACCGCGTGGACCTGGCCCGTGTGACCGAGCAACGGGATCACCACGGCGTCGGGGCCCTTCGCCCACACCCAGGCCCCTTCGCCGCTGGCGGTGGCCAACGCATCGCCGCGGGCAGAGAACGCGACGCTCCGTACGGGCCCGCCATGGCGCAGGATCTCGAGTCGCGCGCCCGTGTTCATGTCCCATAGCCGGGCGGTCTGGTCTTCGCTGGCGGTGGCCAAGCGAGCGCCATCGGGCGAGAACGCGACCGCGTGGACGGCTCCCGTATGGCCCTCGAAGGTCCGCAGGGGCGCGCCCGAGTCCGCGTCCCAAAGCCGCACGATCTGGTCCGAGCTCGCGGTCGCGACGTACCGACCATCGGGTGACACCGCCGCGGCGACCACCTCGCCTTGGTGGCCGCGCAGGGCGATCCCGCGGTGCACCATCGCGAGCGCATGGGTCAATCCGTCGAACACGGTGGCGGGAACCGGGCCCGCCGGGTCGACCCCCTCGAACGCCTCGAGGGCCAGGGTCACCGCCTCGAGCTCGTTGCCCGCGTCGTCGGCCAACGTCAGGGCCCGCAGGCTCTTTTGCACGGCCAGCTCTGCCGCCAGCTGTCGCTCCCTATCGGTGATCACCTCGTCCTTGTGACTGAGCTCGTCGCCCTGCGCGTCGATCATCTCTCCTTGCGCGTTGATCACGTCGTCTTTTTCGCTGAGCGCGTCGCTCTGGCGCAGCAACGCCAGCCCCGCGGCTGCGGTCATCACCGCGAACACACCGAGCCCCATGCCCACGTAGCGACGGATCGGTGGGGCCAGCAAGCGCTGCAACTGCTCGAGCAGGGCCTCCATGGAGGGCCAGCGCTGGACTCGGTCGTGGGCCAGGCCCCGTAGCAGCACGGCGCGCAGCGCGGGCGGCACCGGGCTGCCCTTGGGCGCGGGCTGGACCGCACCGTCGAGCATCGCGATCATCAAGCTCTCGATCCGGGCGCCCTCGAAGGGGCGCTCACCATACAAAGCCTCGTAGAGCGCCACGCAGAAGCTGAATTGATCGCTGCGGACATCGGCCTCGACCTTCATCATCTGCTCGGGCGGCATATAGGCGGGCGTGCCCAGCACGGCGCCGGTCTTGGTCAGCGGCACGTCCAGCGGCACCGGCTCGTGCTCGTCGGTGCGGGTGCGACTTTCGGGGATGATCGTGTCCTCGTCGACCTCCTCGGTTCGTCGGGCCAGTCCGAAGTCGAGCACCCGAGCCCGCCCCTCGTCGTCGACCATGGCGTTGCTGGGCTTGAAGTCCCGGTGCACCAGCCCGCGTCCGTGCGCCGCGGCCAAGCCCGCGCCCACTTGCACGAACACCTCCACGCACTCGCGCCAGCTCGGCCGCGGATCCTGCTCCATCCACTCCTTGAGCGTGCGCCCCTGCACTAGCTCCATGGCCACGAAGGTCTGTCCCCCGACCTGGCCCACCTCGTACACCTGCACGACGTTGGGGTGCGACAGCTTGGCCAGCGCTTGCGCCTCGCGCCGCAGGCGGGTCGTGTGCTGCCGGTCGAGATCCTCGTGCAGCACCTTGAGCGCCACCCGACGGTCGAGCGCCGGATCGAAGGCCTTGAACACCACCCCCATGCCGCCCCGGCCCAGCGTGCCCACGATCACGTAGCGCCCAAGCTCGAAGGTCGGACCGGTCTGTCCCACCGCGCGCAGCCGCTGACGATCGAGCTCGGCGACCACCCCGTCGAACTCGGCGATCGTGATCCCGGGCGCGTCGGCGGTGACCTTGGCGGTGGCCTTGGTGGTCAGGAGTGCCGACGTCTCGCCGTCGTCCGACGGTTCGACCGCTCGTCTCGGGTCTTCCCCGCGCTTGGCAGGCTCGACGTCGGCTCTTGGGTCGCTCACGCCCTCAGATCCACGCGCATGACTCGCTGGGGCCCTAAGTGTCGCACCTACGACCTGGAACCGTGGACCGCATCGTGCGTATCGAATCTAGAACGATGTTCTGTGCCCGAAATCATCCGATTTCGTGCGTGGGTGCGCCAGCAAGACCCATGGGGTTGGACCGTGCGGTCGTGGAACTCTCGGTGCAGATCGTCGATCCTGCGCGCGCCTTGGTCGTCCCGACGAAGAGATCTGCATTGGAGACCCTCACCAAGGCTCGCCTCGTCGAGATCGCTTCGGGCTTGCAGCTTGGGGTCGCGCACAAGATGCCCAAAGCACAGTGGGTCGAGGCGCTGGCCGCCTCCCGCAAGTCCAGCTTCGTCAAGGTGCTGACCCGGCTCCGTCGCGACGAGCTCGAGGCGATCTGCCGAGCGCACGATCTGGACGACAAGGGCAAGAACAAGCAGGTCATCATCGAGCGCATCGTCGATCGCGTCGCCGATCGCGTCGCCGATCGCGTCGCCGACAAGCGCGGCCCGTCGTCGAGGTCCAAGCGCCCCAGGGCCAAGGCGAAGGGCGATCGCGGGTCATCGAAGTCGCAGCGCCCCAGGGCCAAGGCGCAGAGCGGTCGGAAGAGCGGTCGCGGGAAGGCGCCCAAGGCGACTCCGGGGGCGACCCCCAAGGTGACGACCGACCAGGAGCGTACCGGCAGTCTCGGGTTCGAGGCCAAGCTTTGGGAAGCGGCCGATCTGTTGCGCAACACCATGGATCCGGCCGAGTACAAGCACGTCGTCTTGGGCCTGTTGTTCCTCAAGTACATCGGGGATGCGTTCGAGGAGCGTCAGCACGCGTACGCGGCCGGCAACGTAGTGTGGGTGCCACCGTCGGCGCGATGGGGACATCTTCGTGCGCAGGCCAAGCTGCCGACCATCGGCACGGCGATCGACGATGCGATAGCGGCCATCGAGCGCGACAACCCCCGCCTTACGGGCGTGCTGCCCCGGGTGTACGCGCGATCCAACCTCGATGCGCACGACTTGGGCAAGCTCGTCGACTTGGTCAGCGGGATCGGGCTCGGCACGCAGGCGCACCAGCAGCGAGATACGCTCGGGCGCGTCTACGAGTACTTCCTGCGCAGGTTCGCGTCGGCCGAGGGACGCGGCGGTGGGGAGTTTTATACCCCCACGAGCGTCGTACGGCTCCTGGTGGAGATGCTCGAGCCCTACGAGGGCCGGGTGTTCGACCCTTGCTGCGGTTCGGGGGGCATGTTCGTCCAGAGCTCGAGGTTCATCGATGCCCACAACGGGCGACGCCGTCCGATCACCGTCTATGGCCAAGAGTCGAACGCTACAACGTGGCGCCTGGCCCGAATGAACCTCGCGATCCGCGGGATCGAGGCCAACCTGGGGCCCAAGCACGCCGATAGCCTCCACGACGACCAGCATCCCGACTTGCGGGCCGACTTCATCCTCGCCAACCCACCGTTCAATATCTCCGACTGGGGGGGCAAGCGGCTCGACGACGACGCGCGCTGGCAATACGGAACGCCGCCGTCGGGCAACGCCAACTACGCCTGGGTGCAGCACTTCATCCACCACCTGTCGCCGAGGGGAACGGCGGGGTTCGTGCTCGCCAATGGATCGATGTCGTCGATGCAGTCGGGCGAGGGGGAGATTCGAAGGCGCATCATCGAGGCGGATCTGGTGGACTGCATCGTCGCGTGCCCGGGGCAATTGTTCTATGCCACGTCGATCCCCGTGTGTCTTTGGGTGGTGACCCGCACGAAGAAACGAGGCCGTGGTTGTCGCCGGCGCTGCGGTCAGACGCTGTTCATCGACGCCCGCAAGGTCGGGCGCATGGAGACCCGTGTGCACCGTGTGCTCGACTTGGGCGACATCGAGACGGTGGCCGGCACCTACCATCGCTGGCGGAATGAGGACGGCGGCTACGAGGACGTGCCCGGGTTTTGCAAGTCAGCCACGCTCGACGAGATCGCGGCCCACGATTTCGTGCTGACGCCCGGGCGCTACGTTGGGGCCGAGCCGATCGTCGCCGATGGGGAGCCCTTCGAGGAGGCGATGCAGCGGCTGACCGGGGAGCTATCGGCGCAGATGGCCAAGAGCGTCGAGCTCGACGAACGGATCCGCGCGGTGCTCGGGAGCCTGGCGCGATGACCTGGAGGGAAGTCCCGCTGGCCTCGCTGGCCGAAGGTGGCGTCTTGTTCGACGGGCCGCACGCAACTCCTCATAAGCAAGACGAGGGGCCCGTGTTCCTCGGGATCCTCAGCCTTTTGGATGGTCGTGTCGATGTCTCGCTTTCGAGGCGGATCTCGGAACACCAGTTCGCGAGGTGGACACGCAGGGTGCAGCCTCGACCCGATGACCTGGTGTTCGCCTACGAGACGAGTGGGCCGCTGACCCGGCGCGTGGCGCTGATTCCGGCTGGCCTCCGGTGTTGCCTTGGGCGAAGGATGGGGCTATTGCGGCCGGATCGCACCCGTGTCGATCCCAGGTTCTTGCTCTACAGCTATCTGAGCCCCGCGTTTCAGCAAACGCTCATGTCGAGGGTCGTCGAGGGGAGCACGACACAGCGGCTGCGGCTCACGCAGATGCCGGATTTCCCGATCCGGATCACCGACGACCTCTCGGAGCAGCGCCGGATCGCCGGCGTGCTCGGGGCCTTGGACGACAAGATCGCGCTGAACCGAGCGATGAATCGGACGCTCGATGCGATGATCGGGGCCCTCTTTCGGTCGTGGTTCATCGACTTTCACGGCGTGCCCGGCTCGGAGATGGTCGACAGCGAGCGTGGCCCGATCCCGAGGGGATGGCACACCGAGGCGCTCGACTCCGTCGCTCACTTTCTCAACGGCGCTCCGTGCCAAAAGTATCCCGCCGAGGATGGCCGGGCGTGTGTGCCGGTCATCAAGGTCAGAGAGCTCAAGCACGGAGTGTCCGCCAACAGCGATCGAGCGACGAGCAGCATCCCGAGCCAATGGTGGGTCTTTGATGGTGATGTCCTGTTTTCTTGGTCGGGCAGTCTGGTCGTGACGATCTGGACGGGTGGCGAAGGGGCGCTCAATCAGCACCTGTTCAAGGTGACGTCTGAGCGATATCCGCGGTGGTTCTACTTTTTGTGGACCAGGCATCATCTGGCCCGGTTTCAGCGGATCGCGGCCGACAAGGCGACGACGATGGGGCACATCAAGCGGCGTCATCTTACCGAGGCGCTCTGCGTCGTTCCCCCGCCGCCGATCATGCAGGAGCACTCAGACGTCATGGCGCCACTGGTGGAGCGACAGATCGTCAACGACCGGCAAGCTCGCACGCTGACGAAGCTTCGCGACGTGCTGCTGCCCAAGCTCTTGGGTGGTGAGATCCGTGTCCCCGAGGCCGAGCGGCTCGTGGAGGTCGCCGTATGACGCGTCCGCGCAGAACATCACCTCGATCCTCTACGGCGATGGTCAGGGTCAGCTCAGTGAGCCTGTCTCCCACGTCTCGGGCGAGGACATCCCCGTCGGGGTGCGCCTAGGCGACCTGGACACCGACGGTCGCCTCGACTTGGTGGTCGTCAACTCCGAGGCGGGCTCGATGAGCGTGCTGCTCAACGCGGGTGAGCAGCGGGTGGTCGACGCGGGCCGAGTGCCGGCGGCAGCCCTCGGGGATCGAGGCGGGCGATTTCAACAGCGACGGGTTGCCCGACATGGTAGTCAGCAGCCAGCTGTCCAACAACATCGGCCTCATCCTGTCGAATCCGTAGGAAGGGGCTTGGGTTGGTCACTACTGGCCCGCCTGGGGCGCCGCCTGGCCCGTTCGACCGAGCGGCAGGGTCGCCGGCATCGACGCTGTTTGGAGGGTGACCGGCGTTACGCAATGCAGAGTGACGGGTGGGTGCCGGGCGAGTGCCGGGTGGGCGCCGGACGGGCGACGACCGCGATGGCTGGGTGGACGTGCAGTCCTCTTGGCCGTCGATCGGGCGGGTTTGGTCCGCAGTGCGGGACAACGGGAGCGCACGATGCGATAGTGCTCAGGGTTCTGTGACCACACCAAGATCCAGAGTTCTGCTCGGGGACTCCACGCCCTCGGAGCTGCCCCCCAACATCCTGGACATCATCACCGAGGTCGTGCTCTGTGCTCGCGATGTGGCGACGCCCTACGCCGAGATCCAAGAGCTGGAGCAACGGCGGGCCGAGGCGGTGCGCACCACCGAGGCGCTGGTCAAGGAGCTCGAGGCGTTCGCGCTGCAGACCGAGGTCGGGGTGCGGGCGACGGCGTCCGCGTCGACCCGGCCCGAGGTGCGAGCCCACGGCGAGGAGGTGGTCGAGGCGGTGGGGCGTATGATCGCGGGCTGGAAGCGGCAGTACGAGCGCAAGCGCGACGGCACCGCCCAGCAGGTCAGCCAGCGGATCCAGCAGCTGCAGCGGGACATGCACACCGCGCTCCAGCGCTTCTTGTTGCCGCGTCGCGCCGACGCCCCCGTGCAGCGTTTCCATCGCGTCTTCGACGGCCAGCGCTACGTCGACACCGCGGTGGTGGAGCCGCTCGAGGGCGTGCGCATGACCCTCTCGCTGGCCGATCCGGAGCTCGAGGTGCCCCGCCGGATGCGCTCGTTGCTGGGCAAGGGCAACAAGCTGCAGATCGGCACCCGCCTGAGTCGGATCCGGCGGATCGAAGAGGCGGTGGTCGCCACCATCGACGACCTGTGGCTCGTCGAGGTCGAGCGGGCGCCCGGTCGGCTGCGACTTTTGCTGACCAAGAAGCCCGGGGCCAGCGAGGTGGTACGGATCGAGATCGCACGCTCTGACGACGGGGCCTTGCGCGGTCGAGTCACCCGAGGCGAGGGTGACACGATCGACTCCCCGCCCGAGGATGGCCCCGTGCTCAAGGATCTGTGGAAGATCCTCGATGGCGAGCGCCAGCGGATCCTCCGCTGCCCGGCGCAGCTGGCTCAGCTCGATCTCGACGGGCGTCGGGTGGCCGACGGCATCGGAAAGCTGGCCGTGACCGAGCGCCTGGTCGACAGCTATCGCCCCACGGTGGCCGTGCTGGCCACGCACAGCCCCAATCCCGAGGAGCTGACCATCAAGCTCGAGCGCGAGGGGGGCAAGCGCGAGGAGGCGTGGATCCGGCGCGACGAGCTGGCGCAGCACCTTTTGGGGCTGCCCGGCGAGCTGCGCGGGCGGCTGGGCATGACCGAGCTGTTCGAGGGGGTCGAGGGCCTGGAGGCCAAGACCTCGGTGCATGCGGCGGTGACCCTGATGGCCGTGGACGAGGCCCACTCGATGCCGATCGAGGTTGGAGCCGAAGAGCCGGAGCTCATCGGCGTCCCCGGAGCACCGGTCGGCGGGGTGACCCAGGACATCTCGTTGGACGACGTGGTGGTCGACTCGGGGCCGATCGACGCCGAGTGCGTGGAGATGACCCGGGTACGGTCTCGCTGACCGGGGCAAGGGGAGGCGTGGTGTCGTCCGCCTCGCGTTGGGCCAGGTTCGTGGGATGCCTCGATGGCGTCGACCGGACGAGGCTCGGACTGGTCGGGCTGGTGGGACTTGCGAGTGGATGTGTGGGTCTGCCGCCGGCTCCGCCAGGGTCGGGGTCGGGGTCGGGGTCGGGGTCGGGGTCGGGATCGGGATCGGGATCGGGATCGTCCGGTACGACGATCGGGGCTCCGTCGCTGGACAGCACGGGGGCGACGAACGCCTCGGGCGGGATGTCGTCGACGACCGGCATGGAATCTTCGAGCTCGACCGAAGCGGGCAGCAGCTCGACGGGCTCGTCGATAGTCTGTGGCGAGTCGCCGAGTCGTCCTGGGGTCTGTGATGATCCGATATGCGATAGCTGTGATGGTGATCTGTGTTTTATCGACTGCCTCGGCAGCAATATATGCGAGCAGCAGTCGATAGCGTGTCCGGCCGGTGTCCCCTGCGAAGTGAGGTGCTCGGGGCCGCAGTCCTGTAGAAATGCTGTCGTCGATTGTCCGGTTGATCATGACTGCCGCGTGGAGTGCAACGGTGAACAGTCATGCGAGCAAACTACCATTAATTGCGGTGCAGGCCCTTGCTTGCTTCAGTGTAATGTTGGCGCTCAAGTCTGCATGGACGCGCAGTTCAATTGCGGCACCAACAATGGTTTGGTCAATTGCAACTCACCCAAGCCGCGCGATGAGCTTCCTGCGATCTTGGATGCAGGATCGGCATGTGACTGTCAGATAGGTGAGGGGTGCCTCGAGTTCGGCAGCGTGGGCGAAGCTCGCAGCCTCGTTCGCTCGGTGCAAGCCCTCGGCAACGCTGGTACGCTCGCCCGGCCTTGACCGAGTCGACCCCACGACCCGCCCGCCCGCGATCCTGGTGGCCCTGGGTCGGGCTATTGGCGATGTTGGTCACTTTGGGGGTCTTGGTCTCGAAGCGGTCGGACGCCCCGCCGATTAGTTCCGAGTCGGACGCGCCCGTCTCCTCGTTCGACGCCGGTGTCGCGGCTCCCGATGTCCCTGCGGCCCGCGTGCACGGGCAGGTGTTCGTCGAGGTTCCCCGCCCGCCCCCCGAGCCGGTGGTGGAGGTGGTGCTCGACTCGGCCGGCGGCGTGCAGACCCGGGTGGTCCCGGCCGGCGGCACCGGGGTCACCGGCGATACCGACGATACCGACGATACCGACGATACCGACGATACCGGCGGGGGCTCGGGGACCGACACGGCCTCGGTCACGGATCCCGATCCCGAGCCCGCTGCTGTCGCGCCCACCGACGACCTCACTGCACCCCCCACGCCGGCGCCGGTCGATCTTGAGCCTCCGCCTGTGGGCCAGTGCACCGTGGTCGCCTGGCAGCAGGGCACCCGCGTCAGCGAGCCCACCGCTTGTCGTGCCGACGGCCACTTCGAGGTCGCGCTCGAGGCTGGCCGCCACGGACGGACCGCCTTCGAGGTGCTGGTGCCCGGTCACCTGCGGGCGGTCCTCGAGGTCGACGTGCCCGAGGGGGGGACGGGCCGGTTGCCCCCGGTGGCCCTGGGGGGGGCGGTGCGCGTGGAGGGGCAGGTGGTCGACAGCCGCGGCGAGCCGCTCCCGGAGATCGTCATCGAGGCCATGCCTTCGCCCAACCTCGGCGAGCCCGAGCCCTGGCGGGCGACCAGCGGATCCGACGGCCGCTTCGCGTTCGACACCCTCCCGCCGGGTCCGGTGTCCTTGCGGGCGCAGCCGCCGGGCTACGCGGTGAGCGTGGTGGAGGCGATCGCCCCGCAGTCGGAGATCCTCATCACCCTGCAGGCCCTGGTCGATCTGGAGGGGCGCGTGGTGGGCCCGCCCGAGGCGCTGGCGCGGGCCCGCGTGCGGATCGAAGGCAGCGGGATCTGGCCGGTGCGCGAGCAGGCGGTGCAGCCCGACGGACGCTTCGTGTTGTCGCAGGTGCCCGACGGGGTCTACGCGCTGGAGGCGGTGGTCGAGGCCGAGCATCCCGGTGAGCCCGAGCTGGCCTCGATCCCCCTGGAGAACGTCACCCCCGAGCTTTCGCTCACCTTGGCGCTGGTGCCCGCGTTTGGGGTGCCGGTGGAGGTGCGGGCTCCCGATGGCACCGCGGTCGCTGGCGCCCGGGTCACCCTGAGCAACTCCAGCATTGGTCTATTGCCCCGGCTTGCGGTCACCGACGATGTGGGCCACGTGTCGATGGGCCCGGTGGTCCCTGGACCCTATGTGCTGCGGGCCCACGCCGATGGGCTCTTGCCCTCGCCCCCGGTGGCGCTCACCGTCCATGGATCCGGAGATCATTCGGGGGATGACTCGGAGATCCCCCTGCAGGTGCTCACCCTGGCCGAGCCGGGCCGGATCGAGGGTCGGGTCGTCGACGAGGACGATCGCCCAGTGGAAGGCGCCCGGGTGGAGCTCTTGGCCGAGCACCTGTTTACGGTGGGCGAGGGGCAGACTCGGGCCCGCTTTGCTCAGGCGTCGCTGCGGGCGGCCGGCTCGCTGGGGGTGACCACCGGCCCCGTCCCCGAGGTCCCCACCGGCGAAAGCACGCGGGCCGACCTGGGCACCGCGGTGCGCACGGGCGAGGACGGGCGCTTTGCCTTCGGTATGCTGGCCCCCGGTCGCTATCGCTTGCAGGCCCACCATGGCCGCTACGCCCGCAGCGAGGAGCACGCGGTGCGACTGGGCGCGGCGGGGACCCGCGTGGGGGTGCGGCTGGTGCTGCGCACCGGCCATCGGCTGACCGGTCGTGTGCGCGACGGCAACGATCGCCCAGTGGTGGGGGCCGTGGTCCGCTTCGACGACGGACGGGTGGTCTACACCGATCGCCGGGGCGTCTTCGACGGCGGGATCCATCGGGGTCGCCGGCGGCTGGTCGCTCGTGCCGCGGGGCTGGCTCCGGCCGCCCAAGAGGTGGTGGTTGACGACGAGCCGGTCGATGTCGAGGTGGTGCTCGGCCGTGCGCGGGCGCAGCTGCACGGTCGGGTGGTCGGGGAGAACGGCGAGATCCTGACCGACGCCCGGGTCACCCTGCGGGCGGTCGATGGGCTGTCGGCCACCCGGATCGCGTGGACCGACGCCAAGGGCGTCTATCGCTTCGAGGATCTGCCGCCCGGGACGATCGAGGTGGAGATCGATCACCCCGAGCATGGCCCGGTCACCCAGCGGGTGGAGCTGTCCCAAGAGGACGATCGCGAGCAGGTCGACGTGGCGCTTACGCGGGGCTGGACGCTCGAGGTGGAGGTGCTCGCGCAGGGCCGCGGTACGCCGCTTTTGGGGGTGAAGGTGAGCGCCGGCGGGGTGCATGCGCGGACCGACGGCGACGGCACGGCGATCCTGCGGCGCCTCAGTCAAGAGCGGGTGCGCGTGAGCGTGCACGCCGAGGGCTTGGGCACCACGACCCGGGAGGTGTCGCGCGACGGGGCCGAGCGCCGCCAGGTGCGGGTGGAGCTGACCGAGGGCGGGGGCCTGCGCGGCCAGGTGATCGACTACCGCGGTGACCCCGTCGCGGGGGTGGAGGTGGTGGTGCGTGACTCGGAAGGGTCGGTGCTCGGCCGGACGCGGACCGACGGGCGTGGGCGCTGGTCGATGTCCGGGATCGCGGCCGGCGACGTCGAGGTCTCCGCCGATCCGCCCGTCGATCGCGAGGACGAGATCGCCCCGGCGACGCTGTCGTCGGACGTGCTGCGCGGGCACGTGACCCGCAACGTGGATCTACGCTTCGATCGTAGGTGATCTCGGCGGTGAGCTCGGCGGTGAGGTCACGGCACCAGCGTGCCGTGAAACGTGGTCGGCAGCGCCTGCCCCATCCACACCCGGCAAAGCGGTCCGTCCGAGGGACGATCGGCGTCGAAGATCCCGAAGAAGCTCTCGCCCCGCCAGCCATCGAGCACCAGGCTCACCAGCCAGCCTTCGTCGTCGCGGCGGGCATCGGGGTGGGGGACGAACAGGGGCTCCGAGGCGCGGATCCCCGGCCCGGGCGTCCACGCGTTGACGGTCCCCGTCTCGGGCTCGAGGCGGACGATCCCTCGACTCTGGTCGTCGCCGGCCGCCATCAGCCACAGGGTGTCGTAGCGCTGGCCTACCCGCGGCGCGGGCAGCACCGGGAAGTCGCAGCCACGATCCCATAGCGGCGCGTCGGCGCGCACGGCCCCCGTGTTCAGATCGATCTCCACCCGCTGGAGCGTCGACGGATCGACCTTGGGCGGGGCCCCGTCGCCGGCCAGGGCGGTCACGACGTCGGCGTTGGTGTACTGCACCCAGTCGACCAGCAGCGCATCCCCCCGCTGCTGTGCGTTGGCCAGGTGGAACACGAAGCGGGCGGGCAGGGACGCCGTGATGGGGTGCTCGACGTCGTCGAGCGGGACCACCAGCACTTGGGCCCCCGCCGAGGGCGTCCACCGAAACAGCCCGCGGAAGCCGCGAGGGGCCAGCAGCGCGCGGCCCAGCGAGAACATCAGCGGGCACACCAAAAACACCGCGTAGCGCTCGGTGACCGCGAAATCGTGCACCATGGTGTTCCACGGCAGCGGCACCACCCCCAGCTGGCGCGCGGGGCCTTGGTCGGGCAGGGCGTAGAGCGTCAGCGAGGGCTTGGGCCCGTAGGTCACGCCGAAGTTGATGGTGGTGCGCGTTTGGTCGAGGCGATGGGGATGGGCGGAGAACGTGGCGCCCACCACCCCTCCGAGATCGCTGGTGTCCCCCGTGCTCAGATCGTGCGGATCGATCTGCACCTGCACGGGGCGTGCCCCTTCCATCAGTGCATAGACCCGACCCTGCCAGTGCATCATCGAGGTGTTGCCGGTGGCCTTGGTACGCTGGCGCAGGCCGTTGAGGAACCGCCGCCACCAGGGGGCGAGCGCGCCGAACAGCGGCTTGCCCGCCGCCTGCTCGGCCCGATACCCCGGGCTCTCCACGATGCGTACAGCGCCCTGGGCGCTCCCGTCGCCCGCCAGGCGCAGCGCCATCATCACCCCGTCGGCCTCGAACGAATGCGGCAGCCGCCGGCCGAAGCGCTCGATCAGCCCCGGGCCGGTGCGGATCACCGTGGTTTTCAAGGCCTCGGGCAGCGTGCCCTCGATCCTCTGCGGCTGCCATCCGTGGGTGCGCTGAACCGAAGCCCACAGCGGTGAAAGATCGGGGGTGTCGGCCCCAGCGGGGGACGAGGTCGTGGATGCTGCGGCGGTCATAGCGCAATCGGTGGGTCGACGAGGACGGTGGCGCCAGTGTACATGAATGAGCGCACAAGACGCACTTCGAGATCGCGCGCGGCTCGCTGGGTCCTGATTTCGGTAACGCGAGCGGCCCGGCGGCGGTTTGACAGGCGGCGAAGTGCCGCACTACCGTCGTCCAACACCCAACGAGCGCCCAATTCGATGTTCCGCGCCCATTCCCTCGTCCGTAGCCTCTCCTTTGCCACCCTGGGCCTTTTGCTCGCCGCCGGCTGTGGGGGTGAGTCCAAGCCCGCGGCCAAGAGCCCCGCGCCCGAGGCCTCGGCCTCGGCGGCCAGCGCGGACAAGGCCGAGCCCGCATCCAAGGCCTCGGCGGCCCACAAGGGCGCGGCGGCTCCCGACAAGGTCAAGGTGGTCGAAGGGGCCGCGCCGGGGGGCGACGATCGCTACGCCCTGCATATCGAGCCGCCCGCCGAGTCCTCCACCGGTCAGCAGGCAGAGGTGGTCGTCCGCGTGGTGCCCAAGGAGCCGTGGCACATGAACCTGGACTTCCCCACCTCGCTCAAGGTCACGCCGCCGACCGGGCTGAGCCTGGCCAGCGCCGATCTCAAGAAGGGGGACGCGCGCAAGCTGGACGACAGCACCTGCGAGTTCGCGGTCCAGTTTACGCCCAAGGAGGCGGGGGAGCACACGGTGACCGGTAAGTTCAAGTTTGCGGTGTGCCAGGACGAGGCCTGCTCGCCGGTCACCGAGGATGTCGAGTTCAAGGTCGCGGTCAAGTAAGATCGCGGCCACGTGTCCGACCCAGCGTCCTCCGACCACGATCCACAGGCCGTCATTCGGATCGAGGCGCTCGCCGCCTCGGTCTCCGATGAGTTCAAGACCACCCGTCGACTGCTGAGCTTCGACGAGTGGTTCTCGCTTCTGTGTGCCGAGCCCACGGTCCACGCTCGCAGCGCGGCCCAGTACGTGGGCGATGCGTTCGAGCACTTCGGTACCCGGAGCGTACGCACGCCCAAGGGGCAGGTGCAGCGCTACTCGCTGTTCGACAGCGAGTTCGACGGCTGGCACCGCCTGGTCGGCCAAGAAGAAGCGCAAAATGAGCTCTATGAGGCCATCGAGGGCTTCGGGCGGCTGGGTCGGGTCAACAAGCTGGTGCTGCTGCACGGGCCCAACGGCAGCGCCAAGAGCACCATGCTCGAGTCGCTCCAGCGCGCGCTCGAGGTGTACTCGCGCACCGAGCGGGGGGCGCTCTATCGCTTTGCCTGGGTGTTCCCCAACCGCCGCCTGAGCACGGGCGGGATCGGCTTCTCCGCCAACGAGGCCCTGCGCGACGCCCTGGGCGAGGACACCTTCGCCCGGCTGGCCAGCGACGAGATGGACGCCCGGGTGATCGACGAGGTCAAGGATCACCCGCTGTTTCTGATCCCGGTGTCGTCGCGCCGGGGCCTGCTCGAGGACGTGCTGGCCAAGGAGCAGCAGTTCGTGATCAGCGACGTGATCCTGCACGGGGAGCTGTCGCATCGAAACCGCAAGATCTTCGATGCGCTGCTCGCCTCGTACGGCGGCGACATGCGCAAGGTGCTCAAGCACGTGCAGGTGGAGCGCTTCTTCCTCAGCCGGCAGTACCGGCAGGGGTTGGTCACCGTCGAGCCCAAGCAGACGGTCGATGCCCGCAGCTTCCCGGTCACCCCCGACTCGGCCTTCGCCTCGCTGCCCGCCTCGGTGGGCAGCCAGGCCATGTACGCGGTGCAGGGCGATCTGGTCGATGCCAACCGAGGGATCGTCAACTTCGCCGATCTGCTCAAGCGGCCCTACGAGCACTACAAGTACCTGCTGACCGCCACCGAGACCGGGCAGGTCGCGCTCGATCACCTGGTGCTGGGGCTCGACCAGATGTTCACCGGCAGCGCCAACGACGTGGAGCTGCTGGCCTTTCGTATGCAGCGACCGGCCGAGTACCAGAGCTTCCGGGCGCGCCTCGAGCTCATCCGGGTGCCCTTCTTGCTCGACTACCGGGTCGAGCGCAAGATCTACCAGGAGCAGGTGGGCGACATCCTGCGGGGGGTCCACGTCGCGCCCCACGTCACCAAGATCTTGGCGCTTTGGGGGGTGATGACCCGCATGCGCCGGCCCAACGCCGAGTACTACGCCAAACAGCTCAAGAAGGTCATCGAGCTGCTCACCCCGCTGCAAAAGGCCGACCTCTACGCCTACGGCCGGGTACCCCGGGGATTGTCGAGCGAGGAGGCCCGGGAGTTGCTGGCGGCGGTACCCGAGATGTACCAAGAGGCCTTTCCTCAGGCGGTGGTTCAGCTCGACGGCTCGGCCCAGCCCCTGGGCACCTACGAGGGCAGCTTCGGGGCCAGCGTGCGCGATCTGAAGGCCGTGCTGCTGGCCGCCGCGTCGGAGCCGGGGACCTCGTGCGTCACCGTGCCCAAGGTCTTCCGCGAGCTGCGTGAGTACCTGCGCGACAAGGTCAACTACCGATGGATGTCGCTCGAGTCCGACGGCTCGTTTCACCTGCTCGATGGCGAGGCGGCGTCGATCACCAGCCAGTGCTGGGAGCGCTGGCTCGATCTGTCGGACTGGGAGGTGCGCGAGGCGTTGGGGCTGGTCGACGAGGCGCGCTACCTGGAGCTGTTTCGCAAGTACGTGGTGCACGGATCCCACGCGCTCAAGCGCGAGCGGCTCTTCGACGAAGTGACCGGCGAGCTGACCGATCCCGACGAGAAGTTCATGTCGGATCTAGAGAAGACGATGGTTCCCGACATCACCACCGATGCGGCCCGCCGCAAGCATCGGGCCGAGGTGCTGTCCCGAATTGGTGCTTGGGCGCTGTCTCACCCCAACGAGGATCCGGCCTACGACGAGATCTTCCCCGACTACTTCGCGCTGCTACAGGAGGACTACTACAAGCGGCAGAAGGAAGCGGTGGGCAAGAGCGTGCAGGCCATGCTGGGCTTGTTGCGCGAGGGGGACGAGCCTCGGGCCGAGGGTGAGCCGCCCAAGGAGGCCGCCCTCGACAAGGCCCGGCACGCGGTCGAGGTGTTGCTCGGTGAGCACGATGGACAGGAGCGCCGCGAGCGACACACCCGCGAGACGCTCAAGGAGACGCTGGTCAACCTGGCACGCTTCCGGTACTGACCGACCCGGTTCGACCGGCCCCTGTGGGGCTCGCGCCGCGGTCGCCGTCCATTGGTGGACCGGCGGGAGACCGGCGGGAGGTCGACGGGAGGTCGGCGGGAGGTCGGCGGGAGGTCGACGGGAGGTCGGCGGGAGGTCGACAGTCGAGCGCGAGGGCCGTGGTCCGGGGATGAGTCCTCGCTGCGGCCCTCGTCGTGTGCGCTGGGTGGTGATAGTCGGGCCGGGTGGTCGACCCGGGTGGTCCGCCGGGTCCCGATCGCTGACTCCGCATGCCTTATGCCCCATGCCCCGATGGTTGGTTTCGAGCACGAACGATCGTTGCGGAGTCCTCGCCGTACGCCGACGGACTAGGATCGACTGTAAAGGGATGCTGTGTCGGGTGAGTGCTTCGCGGATCGACCATGGCGTGATGAGGATGGTGCGTGCCGACGATCGACGATCGAAGTCTGGCGATCCAGAGCACCATGATCACACCGCAGCCTCGGGTCGCTCGCTCCGCACGCCGCGATGGCGGTGCACGCTCGGATGATGGTTGGTTTCGAGCATTAACTATATTAATGATCAAGATAATAGAGCCATGCATCAGCAAAGATCCGTGGCCGCGGGTCGAGC
>JBCCWC010000262.1:0-18756 GCA_039194325.1 Myxococcota bacterium | reverse complement strand
CGGTCCCGATGCCGAGCGCGTGGGTCGAATGGCCTTCGAGGTCACGCAGCCCATGGTCACTCGTGGAGACGAACGCGCTATGCTTTACCTCGATGTCATCTTCGACTATCTCGACGAGGACATCCTTGCGACGATCTTGGAGGAATCGATGGACATACTCCCCGAACCCATCAGTGACTTGTTCATGCGCCACCGCATCGCGGGCCGCCACGAGGGTCAAGCCGAAGGGATGACGCGGATGCTCAAGCGGCTACTGAACCGTCGCAAGCTCGAGCCCACCGCCGAGCAGCGCCAACGACTGACGACCTGCACCAACCCACAGCAGCTTCAGCACTGGTTCGATCGAGCGGTCACGGCCACAAGCGTCGGCGAGATCTTCGACGACTGACCTACGCGAGGATCGGTCACACCAGTGCGTGCGTGCGCGCGACCTGGGCGAACGCCACTCAGCTCGAGACCGAAGGCAATGACGTATTCATCATGAAGCTCAACCGCTGACGCCACGACCACGGCGACCAAGCCGCCCCCTCACCGGCCGGGTCGAGGTCCACAGACCTCACCCCGGGTGTCTCGATCGATCGACCGCAGTGGCACCGCGCGGGTCCGTCACACTGAGCCCATCGTGCGTGGTCCATCACCCTTGATGCAGCACCTTCGGTTCACCTGGTACCCCGCACAACGGCAAAACCCGCGGGTTGGATCGACGGGATCCTCTACACTTGTTCCATGGGCGGGGAAGGCCGAACAGGCCGATTCATAGTCATGGGGTGCGTGGCCTTCGGGCTCTCGATGGGCTGCGGCGACGACTCGACACCGTCGGGCGGTGGCGACAGCTCGGGGGGCGGCATCTCCTTGCCGGGCAGCGCGGGCGGCAACGTCGACGACACCGGTCCCGTGCTCGATGTGGCCAATGGCGGGGCAGCAACAGCAGACGGAGGAGATTGCCCCGGCGGCGGCGGCGGGGTGGCGGGCGACGAGTATAGCCTTATCTGGATCGCCAACTCGCCCGAAGGCACCGTCTCGAAGATCGACACCCGCACGGGCGACGAGCTCGCGCGCTATTGGACCGGGCCCGCCCAGGGACAGGACGACGATCCCTCGCGCACCTCGGTCAACCTGGCCGGCGACGTGGCCGTGACCAACCGCGGCAGCGGGATCATGAAGATCGCGGGTCACATCGACTCGTGCATCGATCGCAACGGCAATGGCACGATCGAAACCTCGACCGGGCCGCTGGACGTGCTGCCCTACGACACCGATGAGTGCGTGCTGTGGTACCAGGAGCTGCCCGGCGACGGGAACCACCAGCACGGGCCGCGCCCCACCGCCTGGGACGCGGGCGAGAACAACACGGTGTGCAACGTGGCCGATGAGCGCGTGTGGGTCGGCTGGTGGGACTACGAGGCCAACATCGGTCGCTTCCGCCGGCTGGCCGGCCAAAATGGCGAGATCCTGGACGAGGTGGCCGTGCCCGAGTGGGATCGCACGGGCACTAGCAACTACGGACCCTACGGCGGGGCAGTCGACGCTCAGGGCAATTTCTGGGTGATCGGGCTGCGGGCCAACCTGGTCCGGATCGATGGCGTGACCCTCGACGTCGAGCGCTGGGAGATCCCGCCCGGGGGCGACCCCTATGGGCTGGCCCTCGACGCCAACGGTCACCCGTGGACGGCCGGCTGGAACGGCGTGGTGCTGCACTTCGATCCGGACAGCGAGCAGTTCGACGAGATCGATCTGGACGGGCGACGCATGCGAGGCCTGCAGGTCGACCGCAACGGCCAGGCCTGGATCGCAGCCAACAACCCCTGCGGAGCGATCCAGGTCGACGTGGCCAGCGTAGAGGTGGTCGCCGACGACATCGAGCTGCCCGACTGCCAGGGCCCGGTGGGCGTGAGCATCGACGTCGACGGCAACGTGTGGCTGCCCGATCGCAACGCGGATCTGGCCTTCAAGCTCGATCCGAACGACTACAGCACGACCACGACCTTGGGGTTGGTCGGGCCCTACACCTATTCGGACATGACCGGGGCCGGGCTGGGCTTGGTGGTCAACCCGCCGGCCGGGTAGTCGTGGTCCACACCCACGACCGCACCGTGATCTAGATCGCGTCGCCTCGACGCAGGGAGCCGTAGGATCGGCGTCCTTTCATGACTGCCTCGCGCTCGCGCCTTGCCGACCGGGTCGTGGCCATCGCACTGCTCGCGATGGCGCTGGCCGCCTTTACCATGGACCGCAGCGCGGCCCTCGATCTGTGCGCCGTGGACTCGCCCGATCCCTTCGGGCGGGCCCTTTGGGCCTACGGCGAGCGTTACGATCCATTGGTCGCCGCCAATCCCCACTTCTTGCAGATCATGTCGGGGATCTCAGCCTTCGTGTTCGGCCCCCTCGAGCTCGCGATCGCCTACGGGCTGTGGACGAGGCGCGCGTGGGTGCGCGGCCCGGCGATCGTCTGGTCGATCGCGATGCTCTACTCGATGGTGGTCCACGTGCTCGCGGAGTACTGGGGTCCCATGCCCACCCCTCACCCGGGAATCGCCGTGGCCGCCTATTCGGCGTACATCATCGTGCCCCTGGTGCTTGTGCGCTGGCTGTGGAATGGGCCCCCCACCCGCTCCCCTCCCCCATCGTAGGCCACGTGCGGCCGCACACTCGGACCGGACCGACCCGCCGGTCCATCCGTGCAACACTGCGCCGGCCTTGCCTCCGCGCTCGCCCACCTCGCCGCGCCCGACCCTCCCCCCTGCGACCCCTCCACCGCGCGCGCTCACGATGCAAGAGGTGGCGCAGCACGATGGGCGCGACGGACGCTACTGGATCGAGCTACGCGGCGAGGTCTATGACGTCACCGCGTTCGTGCCCGACCACCCCGGTGGTTCGATCCTGACGATGGGCGCGGGACGCCATGGCACGGTCCTGTTCGAGGCCTGTCACCCGGGCGCCTCGCTTCCGCGAGCCGAGCGGGCGCTGCGGCGACGGGCGATCCACGTGGGCTCGCTGGTCCCCGAACAAAAGGAGCCCTACGGCGATCCGACGTTCTTCTTCGCGGTTCGGGAGCGGGTCGATGCCCACCTGCGCGAGCGCGGGCTCAAGCTCCACGCCCGCAGCGGGCTGGTCTCCCTGGAGGCCGCGGTGCTGCTGGTGCTGTTTTTCGCCGCCTGGGCCCTTCGCGTGTTCCTCCCCGGCGGGTCGATCCTCGCGGCGATCGCCGGAGGCGTGCTGCTGGCCCGCATGGGCTTTGCGATGCACAGCGGCAACCACGCGGCCGTGAGCCGCAAGCCCGGCCCCAACGCTCGGATCGGTGCCCTGATGGACTTCATCGGCGGCTCGAGCCTGGTGTGGCGGATCGAGCACCAGGTCTCGCACCACAGCCGACCCAACCTGCTGGGGCAGGACAACGACTGTCAGATCGGCGCCCCCCTGCTGCGCTTTCATCCCCTGCTGCCTCGACGCTGGTGGCATCGGATCCAAGTGCCGGGCCTGGCGATCGGCATGAGCATCGGCCTGGTCAAGTGGATCCTGACCGACTTCAAGTACCTACTGCGCGGCCGCACCACCCACTTGCCGGTGCATGTCAGCCGCCGCGAGTGGGCCAAGCTATGGATCTTCAAGGGCCTTTGGGTGGTGATGCACGTGGTGATCCCGGTGCTCTTGCTCGGGCCCCTGATGGGCCTTGGGACCACCTTCGTGATGCTCGCGGTGGGCGCGTACTACATGGAAGGGATCTTCATCGTCAACCACCTACAGCGCGATCTGGTGCCGCAGCCGGACGTCCACTGGGCGGTGCAGCAGGTGCAGGGCACCGCCAATTGGAGCGCCGGCTCGCACGTGGCGAACTTCGTCTCGGGCGGCCTCAACCATCAGGTGGAGCACCACCTATTCCCCACCATGTCGATCTACCTCTATCCCACGATCGCTCCCATCGTGCGACAGACCTGCGAGGAGTTCGGGCTGCCCTACCGTAACTACCGGGGGTTCGGGTCGGCGCTTTGGGGAACGATGGGGTATCTGCACGCGCTGGGGCGACCCGAGCCCCGCTCCGCACTCCCCAAGGCCCCACCGGCGCCGCTGTCGGCCCGGTGAGTCGCTCGAGCATGCGGCCCGAGCATGCGACCCCGAGGTTCAGGGCTGGGCGTCGTCGGGCTCGACCCGGGCGTCGCAGCGTCGGCGCTCGACCACCTCGAGGCGCTTGCCGTCGATGCGAATGTCGGTGCGCATGCCTCGACGCACCCCTACACGCGGGCGCGCTAGAGGGGAGCCCGACGACCACAGCTCGGTCCGCAAGCGGCCTCCTCGCCCGCCCTGTGGCGCCTGCATGCACTCGCCGGGCAGCAACACCCGCCCGCCAGCCCGCAGCTCGTAGGGGCCCTCTGGCTCCGCTCGCAGGCACACGATCGGGGCCGCCGAGGGCTCACAGGCCCGCCTGTCGGTGTGCTCCCAGCCTTGGGCCGGCGCGCAGGCGGCGAGCACCGCCCCGATCGCGAGGCCGACGACGCGGCCTCGGTATCGCACCCGAACCTGCGCTGACGACGGATCAGCGCGAGGCACCGGGATATGGCACCCTGATGGGCGGTGACCGCCCCCCGCCCCGACGGCAATCGCCGCGACCGTCACCGCCGCGGCCGCCGTAGAAATCACGGTCGCGCCGTGTTGGCGTCCGAGCTCGCCTGGCGTGAGGTGTTCAAGACCGTCCCGCGCGATCGGATCGAGCTGGCGCGGCTGCAAAATGCCTGGCCTCGGGTCGTCCCGCCGCACTTGCAGCCAGTGGCGTGGCCGGCGTGGCTGGGCCGGGGCCGGCTGGTCGTCCATGTGCAGGATAACCAGTGGCTGCACGAGCTGACCTACCTGCGACAGGATCTGTTGAGCGCGCTGCGACGGGCGTGCCCCACCGCAACGCTGGTGGAGCTGCGGCTGCGGGTGGGCCAAGTGGAGCAGGTCCCGCCGCCCGAGCCGGTGCCCGAACCACCGATCCCAGGCCTGCCCATCGAGCCCGAGCGAGCGACGATCGACGCGATGGAATCGATCGAAGATGAGGCCCTGCGCAATGCGGTGGCCGCCGCCCGCCTCGCCCTCGGCTCGCGCTGAGACCGGGGCTCCGACCAGAGCGCGGATCGTTCGGGCCGGCTCACGCGCCATCGGAGCCTTGGGGGCCATTGGAACCGTCGCGCACCAGCGCCGCGCGCAGAGCCTGCACCTTGGCGGTCAGGACGGACTCGCCCTGCTGCGCCACCTCGATGAGCGCGCTACCCACCACCACCCCATCGGCGTGCCGAGCCAGCACCGCCGCCTGCGACGGCTCGCGCACCCCGAAGCCCGCGGCGATCGGCTGCGCGGTGTGGGCCTTGATCGCCCGTAGCTGCTCCCGTAGCTCTTCACGATCGGCATCGAGTGCCGCCCCGGTCACGCCACGCAGGGTCACCGCGTAGACGAAGCCGGTGGCGTTGCCGGCCGCCGCAGGCAAGCGCGCAGGCGGAGTGGTGGGCGCCACCAGGCCCACCCAGCCAAGCCCCACCTGCGCCAACGGCTCGCGCAGCTCGGCTGCGTGCTCGGCGGGCAAGTCCACCACCAGCACCCCGTCGATCCCCGCGTCCCGCAGCGTCGGGCCCAAGGCCTGCCCCAACCGCAGCAGGGGATTGGCGTAGGAGAACAGGATGATCGGCGCCTCGGACTGCGACCGCAGCTCGGTCGCCAGCTCGAGCACCCCCGACAAGGTGGCCCCGGCCACCCGCGCCCGCACCATCGCCGCCTGCACGGTGGGCCCATCGGCGGAAGGATCGGAAAAGGGCACCCCCAGCTCGAGCACGTCGACCCCCGCCGCGAGCACCGTGCGCAGGTGCTGAAGCGATGTCTCCCGATCTGGATCGAAGGCGGTCAAGTAGCCGACCAGCGCCGCCCGACCCTGCTCGGCACAGCGAGCAAAGGTGGACGCGATCCGCTCGACGCCGCTCATGCGCCCTCCTGCATGTCCTGCCGGGCCATCACCGTATGCATGTCCTTGTCGCCCCGCCCCGAGACATTGAGCATCAGGGTGCGCGAGGGATCCTCGGCGGCGAGCTGAGGCAGCGCCGCCACGGCGTGCGCCGTCTCGAGGGCGGGGATGATCCCTTCGGTGCGCGAAAGCAGGCGCAAGCCTTCGAGCGCCTCCTGGTCGGTCACGCTGAGATAGCGCGCCCGGCCTTGCTCCCGCAGCCAAGCGTGCTCGGGCCCGATCCCCGGGTAGTCCAGCCCGGCCGAGATCGAGTGGGCTTCTTGCAGCTGGCCGTCGTCGTCCTGGAGCACCAGGCTGCGCATGCCGTGGTAGATCCCCAGCGCTCCGCGGCTCATGGTGGCCGCGTGCTTGCCGTGCAGCCCCTCGCCGGCCGCCTCCACGCCCACCAGATCCACGCCCGCGTCGTCCACGAATCCGCTGAAGATCCCCATCGCGTTGGACCCCCCGCCTACGCAGGCCACCACTGCGTCGGGCAGCGCCCCGGTGAGCGCCAGCGCCTGTTCCCGCGCCTCGACCCCGATCACCCGCTGCAGCTCGCGGACCATGGTGGGGTATGGGTCGGGCCCCATCACGCTGCCTATCACGTAGTGGGTGTCGTCGACGTTGGTCACCCAGTCGCGCAAGGCTTCGTTGATCGCGTCCTTGAGGGTGGCCGAGCCCGAGTGCACGGGCACCACCTCGGTGCCCAGAAGCCGCATGCGAAACACGTTGAGCTGCTGGCGCTCCACGTCGACCGCCCCCATATAGACCACGCAGGGCATGCCGAAGTAGGCGCACACGGTGGCCGTGGCCACGCCATGCTGGCCCGCCCCCGTCTCGGCGATGATCCGGCGCTTACCCAGCCGACGGGCGAGCAACACCTGACCCACGCAGTTGTTGATCTTGTGCGAGCCGGTATGGTTGAGATCCTCGCGCTTGAGCAGCACTCGCGCCGCGCCGATCGCCTCAGCCAGCCGGGGCGCGGGAGTCAGCGGCGAGGGCCGCCCCGCGTACTGCGCCAAGATACGGTGAACCTCGGCCTTGAACGCCTCGTCGGCCCACGCCTCCGACCACGCCTGGCCCAGCTGCTCGACCGCGGGCATCAAGGACTCAGCCACGTAACGACCCCCGTAGGGGCCAAATTGCAGGGAAGGACCGGTCGGCGCGTTCATGGTGCGGAAGGGTTTTGGCAGATCGAAGCCAGGGCCGCAATCCGAGCCGGGTCCTTGCGCCGTGGATCGCCGGCCCGCTCGGCCCCGCTGGCCACGTCCAGCCCAACCGGACCGACCTGCGCGATCGCAGCCGCGGCGTTGTCGGGCGTGATCCCGCCGGCCAGCCACACGGGCAAGGGAGCCAGCGCTCGCACCGCCTGCTGCGCCCACGCCCAGTCGGTGGTCACGCCCTGTCCGCCAAAGCCGGGCACCGAGGCATCGAGGAGGATCCAGGCCGGGTGCGGCGAGGGGACCTCCAGCGTGGCCAGGGACGGGGTCCCGCGGATCACCCAGATCCACGGCACCCCGAGCGACGCGTAGCGCTGCGGCGGCGCATCACCATGGGGCTGCACCGCGTCAAGCGACAGCGTGCGCGCGGCCTCGCGAAGCTCCTGCGGCTCCGGGTCGACCCACACGCCCACCACCGCGGGCCCTCCCGCACCCTCCCGCACGCGCCGAGCCAGACGCTGCGCCTGCGCCATGGCCAGGGCGCGCTTGGATCGGGGCCACAGGTTCAGCCCGATCGCATCGACCCCGTGCTCGCGACAGGCATCGACATCGTCTTCATGGGTGACGCCGCAGATCTTGAGCGCAACGGTCGAGGCGGGCACGGCACCAGTCTAGACCTGAATCGAGCGCCAGCCGAGGGAGGCGGAGGATCGTGGATGGCTGACGCGCGTGGAGCCGGGGCGGCACTCAATGCTTCGGCGCCTGGAGGTGCCGGACCGCGTGGGCTCCCAACCCCGGCAGCCAGTGCAGGGACAGGCCCTCGGCCGCCGGCTCCACCGCGTCGAAGTACCGCTGCATGCGGTCTGCGGTGGCGCACAGCTCCACGGGGACCAGCAAGACCTCGGTCCGCCCCTTGCTCCGCAGTTCGTCCATGACCGTAGCGATCCCCTTGGGGTCGCCCTGGCGCACGACTCGGTAGGGCGTCTTGATGAATCCTTGCCCTGCCTCGATCGTGGGGGTCAGTGCGGCCCAGCGCTCGGTCACGGGCTTGCGAACCTTCGCGGGTAGGATCAGCACGACCGCCCCCGCGAAGACGTCCGGCGTTCGTGGCAGACCCTTGGCGTCGCCGAAGACATCGAGCAGCCGCTCGGCGTGACCGGAGGGATCGGCGTCGAACGCCAGGGTCGTCGCCTTCGGCGTGCCCTTGGCGTCGCCGAGCACCAGCCGCGCCTGGTGACCGCGCGCGGTGAGCATGGTGGTGTAGAGCGCAGCCCAGCTGATCGACAGCGGCGAGGGCTGGGCGAGCACCACGTCCAGCGGCCGAGCCTGAGTGGCCATCGGGGCGGCCGGATCCGGGCTCGGAGGCGGGCTCGGGTTTGGTTGGACCTTCGGTGCTACATCGGCCAACCCCAGGGCCTTGCGCACGACGGCGTCCCGAGGACCTCCCGCGGCGGGAATGGCCGAGATCTCCGGCTCGAGCGTCGCCCCGCGCAGCCCCGCCAAGACCGCGTCATCGGGCGCGCCCATCACCTCGAGCCGCTCGACCGCCGAGGGGTCGTCGGGGATCACGGCCGAGCGCAGCGCCCGGGGCCACTGCGGATCGATCGCGATCACCTCGACCCCGCGAAGATCGGTGCCGTACTGCGCCGCCCACAGCGCCAGCGTTCCGCCTGCCCCCTCGCCGACCAGGACCACGGGAGCCTCGCGCACGGGCAGGCGCCGTCGCGCGTACTCGATGATCCGCGACAGCCCGACGGCCGCCGCCGACAGATCCTCGGACCACGACGAGGGCCACGCCCAGCGCTGCACCAGCCAGCCCTCGCGTGCCCGCGTCCGGTGGGGGGGATCGACGACGATGATCGCCGCCTCGGCGCCGAGCGTCAGCGCCCAGCGCAAGACCGCATCCTCCGAACGCTGCTCATCGTCGGGCAGCCACACCAAAAGTGGCCAGCCGCCCTCGGGCGGCGGCCCGTCGGGCAGCTCGAGTCGGTAGTCCAGCGACGAGGGCATAGCCACCGCCAGCGCGCCCCCGCGGGGCCCCTGCGCGTAGTCATGGGCATAGACGACGAAGTCCGCGCGCTCGGGATCCGCCTGCACCCGGGCCAGATCGAAGGTGGGCACCACCGAGATCGTGACCGGTGCGAGGGCACGGTCGCGACGATTGACCTGCGCCACCGTGCCCTCGTGTTCCTCGATGTGGAACGATCCGGTCACGTGCAGCACCAGGTGCTCGGGGTTGGTCCGAGCGGCCTCGACGACGGCGTCGGCCATCGTGTTGTCCCACAGGTTTTGCACCGAGTACGTGCGATCCTTGCCCCGACCTGGCCCGTGCCCGCGGATCGTACGATCCACCCGCGCCCAGTATGCCTCGCTCGCGGCAAAGACCTCGGCCGGCAGCCACGTCGGGTGCTCGCGGCGGATCTCCTGGTAGGCCTCGGCGCCACCGGTCGCCTTCATCATCGTGGATCGGGGCGCATTGGCGGCCCGGACCTCGATCCCCCGCGCCCGCGCCGTCTCCACCAGCGACCGGTAGCCAGTGCGGTAGTTGGTCCACGGCCGCGCCTGCTCCAGCATCGCGGCTTCGTCGATCTCGCCGGCCAGGTAGCGATCGAGCACCGGCTGCACATCACGCTCGAACATCTCCATGGTGAGCACCAGCCGATCATCACGGCGGTCGGCCAGGCCCTCGAGCACCGCGTGCTCCACCCGGTGGGTGACATCGTCGATGTGGGTCTCGCCCAGCATGACCACCCGGTGCTCGGTCAGCGCGTCCAGCATGGAGGCCATGGTGTGCTCACGACCTCGCGCGTCGAAGATCCGCACCTCGTGGTCGAGCGCCGTCACAGACGTCGAGGCGGCGGTCGGAGGCGCGGGCTCGGGAGCGACGGCGGGGAGCGTCCCCGGGCCCGTCGGCGGGGGCCGACAGCCGATCGCAGCGGCGAGGACGGCTAGTCCCAGGACGAGCCGGTGACAGAGAACCGGGAGGCGATGCGAGCTCACCCGGACGTCTTACCCGATACGGACCTCATGCACAGACCAGGGTAGTCCAGCCGCTGTTGCGCCCCGTCCGAGGCATCGACAAGGATCGCGCCCGAGAGCCCGGGGAGATCGAGAGCGCCCTGCACCCGACGCCGTGTGAGCGCGGTGAGCAAGTCGACCCAGGAGCCACGGGCTCCTAGCTTCAGCCCGAACAATCGGCACGTGGTCGTCTCGTTGCCCTCTCGTGGTCGAGCCGGATGTGGCTTGTGGGCAGCGTCATCGCCCCTATTGATTGCAGTCAAGGGGGCGTTGGCGGCCTCGTAGCGTCGATTTTCATTTAAAAATGTCGATTGACATTTTTTACCGAGCCGTCACTTTGTCGACAGCGCTCCCGTAGGTTTTCGCCAGATGCCGACGGGCCGGGCTCGACATCGAGCCGGCCGGCATCGCACGAGCTCACGGGTCGAGGCGCCGTGAAAACGAACACCACTGAACTGTTCACAGGTCGATCATGAAGCTTCTCACCCCCTTACTCGCGTGGCACAAGCCACTGGCTCCGCCAGTGGTACCAGCAGTTGCTGGTGGTCGAGTCCGCCCAGCCGGCGACACCATCGCCCCCATGAAACTATCCAAACCCGCCTGGATCGCCGCGCTGCTCCTGTCCGCCGCCTGCGCGTCCGACGGCGATGGGGGTGGGAACGTGACCACCGACGACATGACCACCGCGAACACCGGCTCGAGTACTTCGACCAGCGACGGGTCCACCGCCACGACGACCTCGATGACCACGTCGACCTCGACCGTAGACTCGACGGGCGACTCGACGGGCGACTCGACATCGACCGGTCCGTCGATGGCCGAGAGCAGCTCCTCCACCGGGGGGGAGCCGTCTTCGGCGATCCTGTCCGCGTTCCACGGGTTGGCGACGATGCCGCCCACCGTGGTGGCATTCTGCAACCCGACGGCGATCGGCCTCGTTGGGATGCCGGTCACGTTCTCCGCCCAGCTCAACGCCGACACCGTCGTCCCCGACTCGTTCAGCGTGCGGACGCCGGAGGGCGACGACGCCATCCCGGTGTGCGCGACGCTGCAGCCCGCCGACGAAGAGCTGGAGCTGCGCACGGTGCTGTTGGTTGGCCCCTTCAGCACGGGCGAAGACCCGCCGCTGCGGGTCGACGTCACCGGGCCAGTCGAGACACTCGACGGCGAGGTGCTGCAGGGCGCGTTCACAGAAGACATCACCCCGCTGGGTGACGGCCCGAGCCTGGTCCTGGCCGAGCCCTTTGCGCCCGACCAGCAAGGACTGGCGGGGGAATGCCCCGCAATGACCAGCCAGGTCGTGCAGCTGGCGTGGCAAGGCGGGGTCACCGGACCCGACGGTGCAGCGCTGGGCGAGGACCAGCGCACCGGAGTCCACGTGACCCTCGAAAACGGCGACGTGGTCGAGCCGATCGCACTGGCCGATGATGACCCGGACAACTACGTCCACGCGTGCATCGAACAGACCTCGCCCGCGGTCTCGGTCGCGGTGGACGCCGACCTCTTCTACGATCCCGCCGACGACCCCAACCCGGCCACCAGCGCGCCGGTGATGCCGGGGGCCTGAGCCCGCGCGGTCGTTCGGGACGAGCGAGGACGGCAAGACGACTCGAACGCGACGCGACCTCTGGTCGAGCCGACTCGACCGCTCACCGATTCGCGATCGGTGAGCGCGTCATGATCGAATCGCGTGGCGTTCACCATGATTGAATGCATCGATCGTCCCGCGCGCACGCGACCTGCTGCGCTTCGACCTCGACGACGTGGCCGGCTCGATGTACGGGAGCAACAAGGACGCGGTCGCCAACGCGATGGCCGATAACGAGGACCACTGCGAGGACGGCCGGGTCGCCGCCCGCGAGCTCGACGACTGACTCGCCGGGGCTCCCCGAGCCCCGACGCCACCCAAACGAGCCCGCACCAAGCCCTCGCGACTCGCGAGGCGGGCCGATCGTGGAAGGCTCGTGGCCCGCCGGTCGAGGAGGCTCGTGCTACGCTTGACGCCAAGCGCGCCTCGATGCGGCCTTACTTCAACACCTCCGGCCCCTGAGTCTCCGGTCAGCACTACATGCTGCCTCCGAAGCGGCGCCTAGACGACGCCCTCGAGCTCATCGAGTCTCACCGCTACTTCACCCTGCATGCGGGTCGTCAGACCGGCAAGACCACCAGCGCCATGTGGCTTGCCGAGCACCTCAACGCCAGCGGGCGCTACCGGGCGCTGTGGATCGACCTCGAGACCGCCCGCGAACAGCCGAAGGTGGGCGAGGCGATGCGCATCGTTTTGGCCATCCTCGACCGCACACTGACGATCCGCTACCCGGCGCAGCCCCGACCCGAGCCCGCGGAGCGCCAGGCCATGCTGGTCAACCCGGAGACCGCGCTGCTGACCTACCTGTCCCGCCTGGCTGCGGCCGAGCCGCTCCCGCTGGTGGTGCTGATGGACGAAGCCGACGGCCTGGTCGGCGAAGGTATGGTCTCGTTTCTCACCCAGCTGCGGCATAGCTACATCGAGCGTAGCCACGCCCCCTTCCCCGCCAGCGTGATCCTGGTCGGCCAACGACAGGTCCACGACTATGCGCTGCGACCCCAAGAGCGTAAGGCGCTCGTTTGGCTGGGTACCACCTCCCCCTTCAACATCACCGCCGAAGCCACCACCCTGGGTCCGTTCACCGAGGCCGAGGTCGCCGAGCTCCTGCTCCAACACACCGAGGCCACCGGGCAGCGCTTTACCCCCGAGGCCATCGCCCGGATCCATGCGCTCGGTCGCGGCCACCCGTGGCTCACCAACGCCCTCGCCGATCAGATCGTTCGCCGCGACATCAAGCACCGCAACGTCGAGATCACCGCCGACCACGTCGACACAGCCAAGGAGACCCTCATCCTCGAGCGCCGCACTCACATCGACTCGCTGGTCGCCCGGCTCCGAGAGGAGCGGGTGCAGCGGATCCTCGCGCCCATGCTCGCCGGGCAGTCCACCGACGCCGACGTGCTCGACGACGACTTCGCGTACGTCGTGGGGCTGGGGCTGCTGCGCTGGCACGAGGGCCGGTGGACCATCGCCAACCCGATCTACCAAGAGGTCATGCCCCGCGCGCTCACCCATGCCCGTCAGGGACAGATCGCCAACGAGCCTGCCTGGTATGTGCGCGCCGATGGCTCGCTGGATCTGGCCCAGTTGATGGCCGACTGGCAGGTGTTCTGGCGCAAGGACGGCCACCTGGCGGCCGAGGGCTTTCGCTACCGCGAGGCCGGTCCGCACCTGATGCTCATGGCCTTCTTACAGCGAGTAGTCAACGGAGGGGGTCGGATCGAGCGCGAGTACGGCCTGGGCCGCGGTGCGCTCGATCTACTTGTGGAGTGGAAGGGCCAACGACACGCGATCGAGGTCAAGCTCCGCCGTGACACGGAGACCGAGACCGATGCCCTCGATCAGATCACGCGATACCTCGACACGCTCGGCCTGTCCGAGGGCTGGCTGGTGATGTTCGACCTACGCTCGACCCTGCCGTGGCAGGAGCGGCTGAGCACCCGCGAGCAGGAGCACCGCGGCAAGCGGGTGCACATCGTGGGCTGCTAGGACGTCGACCGACCCCCCTGGTAGACCTCGGGCGGAGCGGTCGCGGGCTCCCCTCCCCGCGACCGAGCTCCGCCCGGCGCTCGACCCTTCGACGTCCCCCCGGACGTCCCCCAGAACCTCTAAGCCTCGAGCGCGGTGAAGGTCTCGGTGGTGCTCGGGTCGTTTTGCTCGCCGGCCTGCGGGAACGCCTGCCCGAAGCGCTCCACCTCCACCCCGGCGGCACGCAAGAGGGTCAGCCCCCCCTTGGAGACCTTCTCCTCGTTGCCATGATACCACTGCCCGCCCCGTAGGTTGCCGCCGCAGGTGCCGGCGAACACGAGCGGGATACTCTCGGTACTGTGGCTCATGGGCTCGGTGTGCTCGCTGGTGGCCAGGATCCCGCAATTGGACAGCACCGTGCCGTCACCCTCGGGAATCTCGTCGAGCCGCTGCAAGAGGTAGGCAAACTCGGTGAAGGTGAAGTTGGTGACGATCCGAACCGCCTCTTGGTAGGTCTCAAAGTGGGCGGCCTCGTGGAACGACTCGAACTCGATCTCGCTCAGATCGTGGTCGGGCGGGAAGGTCGCGGCGATCTCCTTGCCGATCGCGGGCTCTTGCCCGAAGTTGAACGCGGTCTGGAACACGGTGAACTGATAGCTGAACGCGCGGGTCAGATCGCACGCCAGGGCCAGGGCCAAGATATCGCTCATGGCCCGGCTACGGTCGCGCAGCGGCTGGATCCCGTTGACCGTGGGGTAGTCATTGGGCACTACGGGGATCTGACAGCTGCCGTCGGTGGGGATCCCGCCGCCGGCCAAGCGCATCTCGAGCTGGCGGATCGCGGTGAGGTGCTGGTCCAGGCAGATCCGATCGGTGGATCCGAGGTTGGCCTCGAGGGTCTGGATGTCGTCCATGACCGCGTCGAGGACGCTGCGCCGCACCATCAGCATGCGCGCGGCCGCCTCCTCGTCGACCGGCGTACCCGGGTCGGTCGGGGGCATGCCGTTCATGAACAGCCGGGTAAACAAGGCCAGCGGCGAGTACTCGGGCATCAGGTACTGGTTGGGGCCGATCGACGAGGTGAAGTGCCCCGAGTTGCCCGGCTCGTTGTTGGCATAGCCCTCCTGCACGCCGAGCACGAGTGACTTGAATGCAGTCTGCCCCTCGAACCACGTGGCAGCAATCTGATCGAACGACGGGGTGATCGGCCCCGCGTAGCCCTGATCGGCGTTGCCATTGAACCACTCGTACGAGCCGGTGAGCACCGCGTTCTTGCCGTCGTGGTGCCCTTGCACGGGGAAGGCCATGGGCTCGGTGCCGGTGACCAGCGAGCACTTGGAGGCCACGCCGGCGTCGGCCAGGGGCTGGGTGTGCTGCTGGCCCGCCGGATCCCAGGCCTTGACGGTGCCCGGGGTGCCGGCGGCCCGGACACCGCCCACCACGCCCTCGGGGAAGAAGTGCTCGGGGCGCACGCCGTTGCCGAAAAACCACACCCCGACCCGGCAGGGCAGCTCGCCCCCCATGGCCAGGGCGGTGCCGTTGCCATCGAGCATGGGGCGCAAAAGGGGCAGGCCTACCGCCACCGGGCCAAAGGCGGACGCGCCTCGCAAGAACGTACGACGGCTGAGCTTGTTGGTTCGCATGATGGATCTCCTCCTAGATACTCGTCGGGCTCGGTGGTCGCTCAGGGCGCGGTGGTGTCGTCGGAGCTCCGGGCGAAGCGATACGCCTGGCTGCTCACGATGTCGACGATGAGGCTGCGGAACTCGTGATCGCTTTGCACGAACTTGCTGTTGAGCTCTTCGATCATGGCCTCCTGATCGGAGGTCTCGAGCTGACCCAGGGTGTTGCGGAAGGCCTGCCGGGTGAGGCACTCGGGCACGGCCTCGGAGGCCACGAGGATCGACAGCAGATCGGGCGCGCCGTCGAAGGCCTGGCCTTCGATGGTGCCGCTGGTGTTGAGCGGCAGGCCGTTGTCGGTGTCGCGCGGGGCGCCCACCGGGTCGAAGCCCTCGAAGGCGAAGCCCGGGGGATCGAGGACCTGGTGGCAGCCGGCGCAGGCCGGCTCCGAGCTGTGCATCTCGAGCTGCTCGCGCCGGGTGACCCCGGCCTCCACCTCGGGCAGCTCGAGATCCACGTCGGCGGGCGGAGGCTGCACGATGCGGCACATGATCCGCTCCACCACGAACTTGCCGCGCCGCGTGGGCGAGGTCTTGTCGGGGTGGGAGTTGGCGGCCAAGAACAACCCCGACGACAGGTAGCCCTGGCGTGAGGCCGGCAGCGTGACCCACTGCGGCTCGGCGGGGACATCGTCCACGCCGTAGTGGGCGGCCAGCGACGGGGTGAGGAACGCTTCCTTCCCGGTGAGGAACTCCAGTGCGTTGGCCCCGGGCTCGCTGACCCGGGCCGCGAGGTACTGCCCCTCCAGCCGCATGTCGGCATAGAGCTGCTCGGTCGCGCCGGGCTTGGGGTAGTCGTCGAAGGTCAGCCGGTCGATGCTCAGGTGCTCTCTCCAAAAACGCTGGAGCACCCCGGCCGCCCGGGGATGCTCCAGCATCACGGTGGCGTACTCGCGCACCGACTCCTCAGTGCGAAGCTCCCCGGCCTCCGCCGCGTCGAGCAGGTACTCGTCGGGGGTGGTCTCCCACAGGGTGTAGGCCAGGCGGGTGGCCATCTCAAAGGGGGTGTACTTGCGGATCGTCGGATCGTCGGACAGGCCCTCCCCCAGCTCCACGCGGTAAAGGAAATAGGGCGACTGAAGGATCGCGGCCACTGTGGCCTCGACGCCCGCGAGCACGTCGCCCTGCTCGATCGTCGTGATCTCGTCGGCCAGGCTCACGTACTTGACCCGCTCGTCCTCGGTCATCGGGCGGCGCCACGCGGACCGGCCGAAGTCGGCGAGGAAGGTCTCGACGCACGGGTCGGTCGCCGCCGCCGGGGCGCAGCCGGCCGCCTCGAGCGGGTCGGGGCTCGCGGCGAAGGCCTGCTGGGCGATGTCGAACGCCGCGGTCTCGAACGCCTCGACCTCGATGTCCCCGTAGCAATCGAGCGAGGCGCTAATCGACGAGAAGTTGGCCCGAACAAGATCCGTGGGCAGGTGCTGCGGGTTCACCGTAATCGCGTCGCCCAGCAGGCTGGCGATGGTGTTGCGGTACTCCCACGAGCGCAGCTTCTTCACCAGCGCCTCGGAGGGCCCCACGATCTCCGAGGCGGGGGGATCGTCGACGCCCGGGTCCTCCTCTTGCGGCGAACCGGGCTCGTCTTTACAGCCTCCCGTCGCAAGGGCCGTCGCCAGGCCGAGGCCCAACAGCCACCGCGCGCTGCGCGGGGGGTGAGCGGGACACGTCGTTTCGACTCGGATGCGATTGAACACGGTCGCTTTTGCTCCTCCACTCGGCGAGCATCGCCGGGTGCATGGTCTCGTCCCCCATGGCCGCCGGGCGTTACACGAATCGTGAGGGATTTTAAAAAAAGAAAAACGCACATTGCGCACAAGCTCCTCCCTCGAACGCCCGTGACCGTCCCGCGCGTCCGTAACGATCGCACGGTCGCGGGAACGAAGTAGCAGCGCATGGGCAACACATCGAAGATTCCAACAGCGAAGGTCATGGCGGGGTTCGGGCTCTGCGTCCTGATGGGCTGCGGCGATCCCGACAACGCGGGCGATGCCGGCGGCGGATCCGAGGACTCCACCGCCAGCGGGAGCTCGACCGGGCTGGATCCCTGGTGGGAAACCACCGGGGACGTCACCGGTCCGGCGGACGCATCGGCATCCGCCACCGCCACCGCCACCGCCACCGCCACCGCCACCGCCACCGCCACGACCACCGGTCCCGAGCCCGGGGATAGCTCCGACGAGGGCGAAGTGGAGACCGGCGAGCCCGAGGAGGACGAAGTCGGGCTGTTCGGCTGGGCGATCGTCGAGCCGGGGGTCTCGTTCAACGGTATGGAGGGCGAGTTCTTCGCCTTCGTCGGTGGCCAGGAGCTCTGCTACATCTTCTGGACGTTCGAGTCGGGCACGCCCAACAACACCTGCGCCCAGTGCGACTTCGCCTACGACGTCGTGCGCACCGAGCCGGTCGTCGAGGTCGACAAGGGGTGCTCGGACTATCTCGATCCCACGATGATCCCCACCATGGTCTCGCTCGGCTACGCCAATGAGACCCTCTACATGTACGACGGCGCCGATTGGGTCGAGGCGGGCGGGGCCGAGTTCCTGCCCGAAGACGGCAACGAGTTCGGCTGGTTCATCGACTATCTGGAGTGACCCAGATGCCATCGATGGCTCAGTGGTCCGCGATCGGTGCGTCGGCGTCGGCCCGAGGCACCAACGCCACCGGCAGCGGCGCGGTGGCGGCCAGCTCGGTCCCCACCGACGCGAGGTACAGCCGCTGTACCCCATCGAGACCCCGCGAGCCGGTCACCAGCATGCAGGCCTGCCGCGCCTGCGCGGCGGCGATGAGGGCAGGCACGGGCGCCCCCTCCACGCAGACCTGCTCGATCGGCCCTACCCCGGGCCCCACTCCAGACCGCTCGGCCCAGGCGACGAACGCCTCCTCGGGGCGATGGAGCATGGCCTGGATCTCCTCTTGGACGGGGGGCGGCAGGTAGGGCCGGCGATCGACCGGCGGCAACACATGGACGAGGGTCAGCGTGCGCCCCATGACCTCGGCCACCCGCGCTGCCCAGCGCACCGCGTCTTGACTGGGCTGCGTAGGATCGTTGGCCAGCACTACCGGACCCGACCCGATCTGACCCGGCTGGAGATCCGGCGGCACCACCAGCACGACGAAGGGCAGATCGCGAACGAGGCGTCGCGCCACCCGGCCCAGGCGGATCGCCCCCACGCCACCACCGATTGGCGCGCGTCGGCCGAGCACCAAGACGTGAGCCTGCCGCTGGGCCATCGCCTGCCGTAGGCCTTCTTCGGCCGATCCCGCCTCGAGCGTCTCGTGGCTGACGATCCCTGGATAGTCAGCCAGCGGCTGCAAGACCTGGGTGGCCAGGGCGTTGGGGGGATAGGGGTGCCCCGGATCGTGATGCCGCGCGAGGTTGGG
>JBCCWC010000261.1:0-18832 GCA_039194325.1 Myxococcota bacterium | reverse complement strand
CTGCAGCAGGTGGATCGAGAAGTGGTCACTCAGCAGGGTATGGGTGTACCGGTCGCGTAGCTCGAAGATCGAGTGCAGACGCTCGATTTCCGGAAATAGTGGTTCCACCAACCAGGCGATCCCAGTTGAGGGCTTGAGTGGGTGGTACTCGTCGCCTCGGCGTAGCTGGGTCGAATAGTCTCGGGCTGTGTAATAGATCATGCGCTCCGCGAGATCGGGGTCCGGGCGTCGCTGCATCTCGAGATCGACCCGGGAATCGTCGTCCAGCCGCGCACGGATGTCCAGCGCGACCAGTTTGTCGAAAGGGAGCTCGCCGGGAATCTCCGGGTTGAGAATGTCAACGTTGCGGATCGGTCGGGCCAGCAGGCCCGTGAGCATGTCGATGAGAAGCCGCGGCTCCCGGGTGAGCAGGCGCTTGAATACGAGATCGAGCTTGGGGTCGAGGAGGTCCATGGGAGAGGGTCCATTGAGGGGATCCGTTGAGGAGAGCCGTTGAGCTGGGGGATGCTCGGCGTGAGGGTCAAGCTGGACTCCGGGGGTGGTGGGGACACCAGGAACGCCATGGCTCGTAGTGGGAGTACAGCAACACCGCGATGAGACGGCGGTGGGTGAATTGGTCAGGGGACCAAGAGGTCAATGAGCCGGAGGTATCACGAAGCGGACCCGCTGGGCCTGGCGATCATCATAGTGAACATCTCATTGGGTGCCAGCCATGAAGTGGAAATATCCTTATTCTTTGGGGTGGAACCAAGTCATCCAGTCTGTGGTGGGAGACTGGCACGGCGAGAAGGGCAAGTCGTCAGAATCGACTCTTGGACTCGAACGATGATCGGAACGGGCGGTGAATACGGCGAGAATGAGTAGAATCGCTGGCCTCGCTGCTCTGTTCTTGTATCGAACACTTTGGAGGTTGAGCTGCGAACGGTAGAGCATCGACACCCTCGACACCCTCGACCGGGAACTGCGAGCGGAAACGGCGGATGGGCCTACCGGCGGACCCCGCAGGGCCCTCGACATCACGAGTTCGCCATCGCCCGATTGTGCTCGAGCCCATAGCGGCCAGCACAGAACAGTGCTCGTAGCACGAAGCCACTTGGCCCGCGTAGCGGGAAAGGGCCCCCACTCACGCGCAGACGGCGACTATGCGGTCCTTCAAGCACTCACCGCCCCCAACGCCGGCGAGCATGTGTGGGATAGGCGTCCCGCGCCAACCAGGCCATGCGGCCCACGGACTACCGCGACACGCAGTGGCATAGTCGGTGTGGAGGTACACGCAGATTGCGTGCATGAGCATGGTGGGCGCGGCGGGAAAAGTGCGGTAACCACGCGGGGCGTCTGCTCGCTTCGCTCTGTGCGGCGAGGCCAGCTACGCCTGGCCTTGCCGCAAAGAGCGAAGCGTAGGTTCATGAACAGTGGGCGGGCCGAAGGAGCAGAGGTCACCGCACGGAGGTCGGCGTAGATGAAGAGGTAGAGCCACTCCCACCCAGGCGATGAATGGTGGAAGATGGGTGATGGCACAACGCCCCAGCCCTGAAGGCATGGGCTTCGCCCTTGCCTGGGCAAAAAGGGGTGAAGAGGACAGAGGAATTCAGGGGAGACCCTGAGCGGGGCAGAAGCCCACGTAGCGGAGGCGGTTGCGTGGGGCGAACCTGAAGCGGTTAGCCGAACGCACGTCGCCAGCCTCGACGTGGAAACTGCCGCTGCGTGGGCTCGACTTGCACTGTATGGTCCTCCACACCCCCGATCGCCTCGACCTTCGCCGCCCCGTCGCCCGGTCGTGGCCGATTCGCTCCATCCATCTGTGGCTCTCCGTGGGCGCGTTAACCGTCCGCCCCACCGGCCGTAGGACGAACCCAAAGATTGATTGCGACCAATTCCAAAAAGCCAACGACAAGACCCTGGAGTCACACGCACGACTCGCCGGGGCCTCCGAATGTCGTCAGGCACCCGACCTCGACGCACCCCACGATTCATGCGCTGGCTACGTTCTACTGCCCTCGATCGGAGCGGCGTCCGGGGTTCGTGCCTACCCAGCCGAACGCAACGGCTCGAAACGAGCACCAGCGACTCGCTTCGGCGTTCGATCGGAACGTCTCAATTATTGAACGATCGTTACAGAATAAATCCCGGCACTATTAGACTAGACCCCCAACGCTTACCACCGTCGCCAAGTCGGTCCAGAGCAGGCAGACACCGAGCGACGAGCGAAGAATACGATACCGTACGCTCGGGCACGATGAACAGAGCGGGGATCATCCTAGTGAGTCTCGGATTCGTGGCCTGCAGCCGTCTCAACCCGCTCTACGGGGATCTTGGCACCGGGCAAGCCGAAGGCTCCGGCGAATCGTCGAGCGGGCCTTTGCCCGGCACCGACACGACGACCTCCATGGCGGCCGACGGATCCGGGTCTGGCGAGACGAGCACCGGACCGAGCACCGGATCCTTCGACACCGGCAAGCCCGAGGAGAAACGTTGCGATCTCTATGCGATCAACGCTCAGGGTGCGCTCTATGTGATCGATGTCGACGAGCCAAGCGCAAGCCAGGTGGCGGGCCCGTCATCGATGTACGCGAGCATGGCTTTGGCGACCCATCCGGACACCGGCGTGCTGCACTTCACCCTCGTCGGCGACTTCGAATTCATATGGACGATCGACCCCGATCCCATCGCCTTTCCCGACGTTGGCTGGGAGGGTTTTGCCCGAGCCACGTTCGACGATGAGACCCTGTGGCTTGGCACGCTGAACACCGGGCGCTTTGGAGCGTTCGTGCCGGGCGATCAAGACCTCGAGGACTTCCAGATCGCCATGGTCGAGACCGGAGGCGACATGGTCCGGCTGACCGAAGACGCCGCACTGGTGGTCACCGAGACCGGCAGGGCCATCTACGTAAACTTCAACGGGACCGTCGATATACCGCTCACCATCGAGGGCCTAATGATGAACATGAACATGAACACCTCGTTCACCGGCCTGGCTATCGACAATGACGAGCGCATCTGGATGTCGACGGGCGGGCCCTCGAGCGACCTGTTGCAGATCGCGCTCGAACACAAGGCCGGCGGTATGCCGACCATCGTCGTCGTGGATACGATCCCTACCGAGATCCCTATCGACGACCTGGCGCCGATCGCCGCCCCCTTCGACGAGTGCTGATCCCATCCTCTCCGCTGCCCCGCCCCCCCCAATGCAAGAGGGCGGGAGCATCGCCCCCGCCCTCTTCGTTCAGCCGGCCGGGCGCGACGAAGTCGCGCACCCAAAGCCGGCCTCGGCATCAATGATTCAGCCGGGAGTGGGGCACGCCACCGAGGTCGCCGCCGCGGTGTTGTTGTCCTCGATGCACTCGGTGACCACCGCGTCCATGTCGCCGTCGACGACCACGAAGTAGTCCTGCGCCTCGTTGCCCGGGTTGGGCTCGAGCCACGACAGGTTGGTCTGCTGACCGGGCAGCAGCCCCTCGGCAGTGGTCTGCGTGCTCACCAGATCGTCGGGGTTATCCATGGTGCCGCGATAGAGGCTCACGTCGACCCCCGCCGGCACACCGATCGACCCCGTGTTGCGGACCGTCGCGATGACCTCGAACTCCTTTTGCAGGCAGTTGGCCAGGCCCACCGAGAGGTTAACCTCGAGGTCGGGTGCATTGAACACCCCCGAGCCCTGGAAGTTCTGCCGGAAGTTGTTGAGATCCGGATCGTCCCAGTTGTTGGTCTGCATCGGCGGGGTGAGCCCCGTCGAGGTGGCGTTGGTCACGTTGTAGGTGTGGTTGTTCCAGACCTGGCGGGTCCGTACCCACTGGTCGTTGACGTCGCCGTAGACGAACACGCCGCGGCGAGTGCTATAGCCGGGGATCGAGCCGCAATCACCGTCGGCATTGGCGTCGTTGGCCACCACCACCAGCTCGGAGTTCCCGTCGCCGTCCGCGTCGACCACGATCGGATACTCGTGGATCGTAGCGCTGGAGTTCTCCTGCTCGAGGATCACATCGCCAGCCTGACCGTCGTAGACGCGCAGGTAGCACTCGTCGGCGTAGATCACCTCGGCAATCCCGTCGCCCTGGAAATCGAACACCGACGAGCCCGTGGCGCTCGACGACTGATCCTGGGTGGTCGCCGTCCAGCGCACGTAGACCGCCCCAGGGTCGGGCGGAGGAGCGCCCGCCGGCTGCACGACTTCCTCGCCCGGACGGTTCAGATCGTAGACCGAGTACGACGACCCCCCGGCCACGGCGATCTCGGGCCGGCCATCGCCGTCGAAGTCGGCAATGGTGGGCGGACCGCCCCGCCCCGCTCCGGGGATCGGGATCGGCTGGGTCCGCAGGCTGCTGTTGGCCTGGCACATCGCGTCGGTGGGATCGACCCCGCACCAAAGCTCGCCGGTCTGGCCGTTGAGCACGGTGATGATGCCGTCACGCACATTGAAGGGCGCCGGATCGCCAACGAGCACCACCTCGGGCGTCCCGTCTTGATCGAGATCGGCGACGGCAGGGAACCCGTCGGGCCCCACATACTCCCAAAGAAGCGTCAGCTGCACGTCGGGCGGGCTTTGGCCCTCGTCCCAGCTCACCGACCACGCCTCGCGACCGGAGACGATCTCGGGATAGCCGTCGCCGGTAAGATCGACGATCGCCGAGACTCCGCCGAGGTAGTCACCGTTGGAGCCGAACACGCCCCCCCCCCGGTTCCAGGAGTTGTCGTCGTCGTAGAGCACCGTGCCGTCGTTGTCGAGCACGGTCACGCCAAAGACGATCTCGGAGGCGTCGTCGCTGTCGAAGTTGGCGAACGAGGGCGCCCCGTGGCGCACGTAGATGAAGTAGTCGCTGCCGTCGGGCGCGTGGCTCGACCACAGGTGCTCGCCCAAGCCGTTGACCGCGTGAATGAGCGACGAGTTGTTGGCGAAGGGCGGAATGCTGACCTGGGGCCGGCCTACATAAATGATGTCGGCCAGATCATTGCCGTCGACGTCCGACAGGCCCACCGTGCTGCGCGAGTAGGAGCCGTAGGAGTCGTTTTGTGGGTCGTTGACGATCCGCAATTGCTCGGAGCCGGTCACCCCGTCGAGGATGATGATCTCGCCGAAGAACTCCGCCGAGCCACCACCGGGATCGGTCGCGTAGTAGGTGTTGATGACGACCTCGGGATCCGGCTCCCCGTCGACGTCGCCCACCGCGGGCATCGAGATCACCTGCTCGGACTCGAACGACCACTCCTGGGTGATCTGGATGTCCTCGAAATCGGGCAAGATCTCGCACTCGAGCGGATCGGGCTGGGGCAAGCACTGGTCGAGGGTCGGCTCGCAGAACTCCCCCTCAGCGCAGTCGTAGTTGTCGGTGCACATGCCGGTGGGCGTGGCGCACGACTCGGCGAGGCAGACCTGGTCCGCTTCGCAGCAGATCTCCTGGTTGGCACCGCAGCGGATCTCGGTCTCGCAGAAGGGCAAGCACTGCTCGTTGACACACTCCTCTTCTGCCTCACAGCACACGTCACCGCACAAGATCGTGTCGCACAGCTGGCCGGTGGTCCCGGTGCCGTCGACGACGACGGTGGTCTCGGAGTCCGCGGTGGTCGAGGAGCCAGAGGTGCCGGTGGACGAGGCGGTGAAGTCGGTGATCGAGGACGGGCCAGTGGTCCCCGAGGTCTCCATCATGCCGGCCCCATCGTCGCCCGGACAGGCGATCAAGAACGTGGCCAGCGGGACGCAGCCGAGCGACCAGCAATAGCGTCGACGAGTGGGTCTCATACTCAAGCGATCCTTTGTTGTTCGTACCAGGTTGAGCTAGGGGAAGCGTGATGCGCTCCCCAGAGTAGCGCGGTGAACGAGCGCAGGCACGAGACCATGAGCACCACGAAACACCGGCGGAGCGAGGGGGGGCTGCGGGCAGTGCGCCGGAGCGGCTAGTTCCGTGCTGGGCATCGTTTTGTGGTCAAGACGAGCACCCGAGACCTACATGGCGGGCATAGGGCGACGCGCATCACCGCGCGGCCAGGCCGGCGTCACCTGTCTCATGACGCCGAGACAGCCGCTCCACGGCGGCACAGCCCCGGGGCTCATCGGCCTGACAAGCCCGGTGATAAAGAGCGGTCGCCTCGGCCGGATCCTCGCGCACCCCATCGCCAAGCTCGTGCATGTGACCGAGCTGGACACAAGCCTCGGGCACGTCGTGCTCGCACGCCCGGCGAAAACGACGGGCGGCTCGGGCCGGATCACGCGGACCGGCGTGTCCTTCGATCCACCGCTGTCCGGCCCACAAGCACGCGCGCACGAAGTCACCGTCGCACGCCTGCTCAAGCAAGGTCGACGCCGCCGGCAGGCCCGCGCCGGGAAACGCCCCGGTGGCCAGCAATCGTCCCAGCCGGCCGCAGCCCCGCATCTGCCCCGCCTCGCACGCGTCGACATAGAGCGATACGGCCCGATCCAGGCTGCGAGTGACCCCCTGGCCCTGCTCGTAAAGAACGCCGAGGTTGACGCAGGCCGGGACGCTTTGAGCATCACACGCCTGGGCATAAAGACGGCGCGCCTCGAGCCGATCGGCGTCCACGCCCAAGCCGTGCTCGAACATCACGCCCCAGTTGCCACAGGCGGTCGCGCTGCCCCCCTCGCAGGCCCAACGGTACTTGTCGTGGGCCTGCGCGTAGTCGCCGTCGCGCTTGGCGACCAGCGCCTGCTCCGCGCAGCGCTCCCAGGCCTGCGCGGTGCAAGGATGGCGCTCGACGATCCGCTGGTGCTCTTGCTCGGCGGCGTCCTCGATCTGCGCGAGCACCTGCCGCAGGGCGTCGAGCTCGTCGCGCAGCGCCTGCTCGACCCGATCGGCGTGCTCCACCGCCTGCTCCGCCTTACGCTCCGCCTGACGCTCCGCCCGACGCGCGACGGCCAGCGCTCGCGTCGCCTCGTGAGCCTGCCGATCGGCGCGATCGGCCGCCGCCCAGGCCCGCTCGAGCTCCACGCTACGCTGCTGCTGCTCCTGGCGACGACACTCCTCGATCGCCTCGTCCATCAGCCCATCGGGCAGGCCGTCGTACTCCGCCTGCTCCGTCTGCGTACGAGCCCGATGCACGCTGCCCCCCTGCCCCTTGATCGTGGCCGAGACCTCGGTGTCGACCCCTTGGGCCCGCTCGACTCGGGTCTTTCGAAAGGATTCCAGACAGCGCTCGAACACCAGACTCGACGTGGGAACGCACTGCCCCTCGTGCCGTTGCTGCCCGCGCGGACATGGAGCCACGGCAGGGGTCATCACACACCCCGCAAGGCCAAGACCCATCGACCACGTCAATCCACGCCGGGCCCATCGCCCCGCACCACCACGACCATCGACCATGTCGAGCCACCCATGTTCTGAGCCAAACGAAGACCAATCAGAGCGAAGGCCAACGAAAGAAAGTTAGGAATGGCCGAGCTGGCTCCAACCCACGCCAGACTCGTCCGTCTGCAATAGTCCCGGCACCGCCGTGATGGATCCATCGTCAGCTCGTTTTTTTTCAGGACCGCAGCGCCAAACGGCGCGGATGGCGCGGATGGCGCAATGTCGTGGATCACCCGGCGTGACCGGCCTGCGAGCGACCACACGGGGCCCGACGCGCCGGGGTGCCGCCATCGGGCAAAGTTGGTGCTAAGTGCCATACACGCCCGGCCGCTGTCGCTCCGCGCCGGGTTCGCAACCAGCGCCGGATCCCCGACCTCATCGTACACAGCGTTCGATCGAGTCGTGGAGGGTGATTTCCCGCCCGGCGTTGTGCTACCTACGCGGCCCCGAAGGGGGTCGGTCGCGCGGCACTGGGCCGCGCCTGCCAAACGCCCTCGGAACCAGGAGGTCCCCATGAAACGCAACGACATGGAACGTATCGAACGGGAGCTCAAGCGGGTCCAAAAGCGCGCGCGGCTCGGCGAGAAGCGTGACGCCAACCGGCCGCCCCAGACCATCGGTGCCTACATCAAGGAGCTCAAGGAGCTGCTCCGCCACGACGGCAACGTCATCTACAACACGCTCGACGACGAAGAGATCCTCGAGCTGCTGGAGAACATGAAGGAAGACGTGCCCGAGGCCAAGTGGGACACGGTGATCCGTAAGGCGGTCAACTCCACCAAGGTCACCGAGCGCGAGACGGCAGTCGAAGAACTCCGCTCGCTCATCGCTGAGTGAACGTAGCGGCTGCGCCCGCACGAGGAGCCGCGCATCCCTACAGGCAGGGTCGCGCGGCTCTCTCGTGAAGCGCCCGGCACGGGGCCACTATGAGGGCCGTGCCCGCCACGACGCCACTACGGACAACCGCATACGACAACCGCATACGACAATCGCATACGACAACGGGGCATGCGACGCCCAAGCGTCACATGCCCCGGCGCGGGGCCGGCGACGACGGCGAGCTCGACGATCCGCCCATCGCTCCCTCGAGGGTCTTACTCAGGGCCTCGACGTCGCGGGGACGCAGGAACACCCCCAGGCGGACCGCTCGCCCCCGAGCCTCGAGGGTGATCGTGTCCGCCACCGACTCGGGCAGACCCACCATGGGCAGCATGGCCCGCGCCTGGATGACCAAGCCCGACAGCTCGGTCTTGGCCGCGGTCGCATCTCGCGGCGAGACAAAGCCCATGCTCACCTGCAGCCCCAGGCCCTTGGTGGCGTCGACGCTCAGCCCTACGTGATCCAGACCGCTCATGCTGCCCATACCAGCGGCCACCGCCGGCGGCAGGTTGCCCGCGACCCAGGCGGTGTGGCCCATGTCGACCTCGCGACGGGCCCAGCGAAGCTTGCCATCGAGCGCCGACACGTCCTTGCCCTCGATCCGACGCTCCACCGCGCCGGCCAATGACGCGCTGGCCACGACCAGCATGTCCCGACCAACAGCAAAGCCCTTGGCCTTGCCGCCGTCGATCTCGAGGGTGGTGGAGCAACCGGTGGTGGTGCGGCTCCAGGCCGGCGTGCCCGTGGACTTGCCGATCTCGCGGGCAAGGCAGTCGAGGGTCTTGGCCTGGGCCAGGCCCGTGGCCCGAACCCCGAGCACTACGTCGTCTCCCATCGTAAACCCAGCGACCAGCCGATCGACCTTGGAAAGCGGCACCCCGCAGGCATTCATGCCGTCGAGCACCTCCCGGGCCTCGGCCTCGAATAGCGAGCGATGGTCGCGAAAGAGCGGGCTGCGCTGCAGGGCGCCGACGTCGACCTCCATCACCCCCTGCAGGCCATCGTCAGGGAGCACGGCGCGAAGCGAGCGGACTTTGGCGGGACCACAGGTCGGCGCCACCGCGTAGGTGCTGGCCTCCATCGACACGGGCACCGCCGCACGCGAGAGCTCGCCTGGCCCGCACGCACCCAGGAGCATCAGACCGAGCGCCCATCGCCTCTTGTTCGTCGTCGTCGTCATGCTCTTCACGGTGCGCCTGCCCCCCTGGATCGAGTTCGCTCGCAGCATAACGCACCAGACTCCCGAGCCGGCCTCGCGATTCCCCAGCCGCCGCGCCCCACCCCGTCCCGCCCCGACCCCAATGGACGAGAACCGCCGAGCCAGGGGTTGGCTCCTGGTCACCGAGCGTTCGCGCACGGGTCCGCCCCGCGGTCAGACGCGGCCGCGGCCGTGCCCGGTCAAGCGGGCCTCGAGCCGATCGCACGATGATTTTTGGCCGAAGACCCGCCACCGGGCACGTTACTGTGCGCCTGTGCTCGGCATGCGCTCTTGGTCGCTCACGACGTCGCTCGTTCTGCTCACCGGCTTGCTCACCGGCGGCGAGACCCTGGCCGCCTCGGGCGGACCCGATGCCCTCGGGTACCGCTTCGACGATCAAGCCGAGGGGGTGACCTACAACTTCGTGGACATCTCGACGACCGGGATGGTGGTGGCGGACGGACTCAATGAGACCGCGCCGATCGTCCTGCCGGTCCCCTTCACCATCTATGGGCAGTTGCTCAACGACATCGTGGTAAGCACCAACGGCTTCATCACCGACATGATGGGTGACACTGTCGATCCTACCAACGATTGCCCGCTGCCAACGCCACCAAGCGGGTCGACCGGGTCGTTTCGGATCGCGGCGTTCCACACCACGCTGATCGCGACCGTCTATTACGAGTACTTCGATCAAGTCGCAGCCAACATGATCGGCTTCCCCGGGCAGGCCAGTGGGGTCAGCATCATCCAGTGGACCGGGCAACACGAACCTCCGAGGGGCCTGCTCGCCAGCGCCCAGATCGTACTGTTCCACGACGACGACTCGATGCGGATCATGGTCGCGACCGATGACCTCGGTGGTGCCCAGAGCACGATCGGCATCCAAAACCCCGACGCGACCGTCGGGCTGACCTACGGATGCAACAACGCCGGGTTCATCACCCCCGGAGTCACCGCCGTCCAGTTCACCCCGGGCCCCCCTCCCGACAGCGACTGCTGCACCCAGAGCGCGGGCGGGATCCCCGGCTGCATCGAGCCCGCCTGCCAAGCCGCCGTGTGCGACGCCAACCCGAACTGCTGCGCGGTCGCGTGGGACGCCGCGTGTGCGATGCTGGCCGCCGACAGCCAATGCGCGGTCTTGTGCGGGAACATCCCGCCGGTGCGGATCAACGAGATCCGTATCGATCAGCCGGGAGGTGACGGCGACGAGTATTTCGAGCTCGTAGGCCCGCCGGGATTTTCGCTCTACGAGCTGACCTACGTCGTGCTCGGTGATGACCCCACTGGCACGATCGAAGAGGTCGTCGACCTCACGGGTCAGTCGATCCCCCCCTCGGGTCACTTCGTGGCCGCGTCAGGTTCCTTCTCACTGAGCATGGCCGATCTGACTACCCCGCTCAACTTCGAGAACGAAGACACCGTCACCCACCTGCTGGTCGGCGGCTTTTCGGGGAGCAACAACGACGAACTAGATACCGACGTCGATGGCGTGCTCGACATGATCCCGTGGGTCGCCCAGGTCGATACGGTCGCGATCCTCGGGCCCATGGGCAGCGAGTTTCCGTATGGACCGGGGAGTTCGTGCGTGGCTGGGCCCACCTGCCACGAGATCGGAATCATGGGCGCTACGCCCCAACAGATCTACCGCTGCGAGAACGAGACCGGCCCGTGGACGGTGGGCAACAACGACCCCGCCGCGATGCCAGCCACCGACACCCCGGGCGCACCCAACGTCTGCCCGTGCGGCAACGGCAACGTGGATCCGGGCGAGGACTGCGACGACATGGGCGAGTCGGCCAACTGTGACGCAGACTGCACCCTCGCGATGTGTGGCGACGACATCACCAACGCCACCGCCGGCGAGGAGTGCGACGACGGCAACACCGACGACGGCGACGGCTGCTCGGCCCTGTGCACCCTCGAGGGCGACTCCTCTACCGGCGGCTCCTCTACCGGCGACTCCTCCACCGGCGGCCCCTCCACCGGCGAACCGTCCGAGACCACCGGGCTCGACGGGACGCTCGACTCGTCGGCCGGGAGCACGACCACCGGCTCCACCTCCACAACCCCGATCGGCACCAGCAGCGGGACCACGGGCGGGTCCGACACCGACAGCGGGGGCATCATCGTGCCGTTGGGCGAGGGCTGCAACTGCACGACCGGTCCGTCTCGCGGCGGGCCTCGCCGGGTGCCGTGGTCAGCATGGGCGCTGCTTGGCCTAGGAGCCCTGAGTCGACGGCGGCGGCGCGCCTGAACCGACTCGTGGCTGCGACCCCCGATCCCCGCGCCCTACTCCGGCCACAGGAACGCCACCCGCCGATCCTTGGCCCGCGAGGGCTCGTCGGTGCCCACCGCCTCGAGACTCCCCTTGGCGATCACCCGCATCCGCTCGATGGGCACGCCCTGCTCGACGAGGAACGTACGCACGATGATCCCGCGGCGCTCGGTCAGCAGGATGTTGTACTCCTCGGTCCCGCGATCGTCGGCGTGGGCCTCGAGGAAGATCTGAGCCCCTTGCTCGGCCATTTGTTCGGCCACACACGCGGCCGCGTCGCGGAGCGCCTGCTGGGCCTTGGGGGTCAGCGCGTCGCTGTCGAACGAAAAGTAGATCGCGGCCAGACCACAAGGCCCCCCGCCTTCGTCGCCCAGGTTGCCCGAGAACACACAAAAGCCCCCGTCGCAGATCTCGTCCATCGCGCACTCGTCGTCGGTGGTGCAGGGCGCGACGGGACGGCAACGCCCCGAGTCGAGGTTGCAGACCCCCGACTCACACTCGCCGTCGCCCGTGCACAGAGCGCACTGCCCCGCGCGACAGGTCAGGCCGCCCGCGCAGTCGGCCTCCCGAGTACACGGGTCGCCTTGTTCGCCCATACCCGCCGGGAGCGTCACCGCAGCGCCCGAGGGGGCACAGCGCAAGGCGTTGCAGATGTACGGCGCCTCGCCGGGCGGCGTGTGAGCGACGCAGTCGGCATCGACCGCGCAGTTTTGGCACGTCTTGTCCACGCAGACCTCACCGACCTCCGACCGACAGTCCGCGTCCTTGTTGCACCGAGGGTACTGGGTGCAGGCCGATCCGAGCAGGCCAGCTCCCAACAAGACCAGCCCCGATCCCAGGATTGCGGCAACGCGGCGCCTCATCGGTGGTGACGTCCTGCCGACGGGCCGTGCGCCCGACGAGCGGGCGTTCTTGTATCACGAGGGCTCGCAGCCCGTGGTCAAACCCTCGAACGCGCGATTCAGCCCGACGCGCGGCCGCGAGTGCTGGGCGTCGTGTCGCTCTCGACGTCGACCGGTTGGGTATAGAACGAGGGGCCGCGCACGTTCTCGTCGATCACCAGCGGATCTCGGATCGACGGGAACGCTCGCTGACCACAGTCGCGCCGCGGGCACAGGCGGCAGGTCACTCCGACCGGCACGCCCCCGTCGAGATCGTCGAGATCGACGCCCTCGGAGTAGACCATCTCGCGCGCGTAGGTCAGCTGGCACCCCAACGCGATCGCTTGGATCGTGGTGGGCTCGTGGTAGCCACCCCGGCTCTTGGGCACCGTGCGCGCCACACAAAAGTAGGGCTCCCCGTCGGGCATCACCGACAGCTGCACCCGAATGACCCCCGGCGTCTGGAAGGCCCCGAAGACGTTCCACCGCGGACACGCCCCGGAGAACCGAGCAAAGCGGATCCCCGAGGCGGTGAAGCGCTTGGAGATGTTGCCCGCCATGTCCACCCGGATCATGTGGAAGGGGATCCCCTCGGCCCCCGGGCGTCGCAGCGAGGTCAGGCGGTGGCACACCTGCTCGAAGCTCGCCCCAAAGCGGTGACCCAAAAGCTCGAGGTCGTAGCGCTCGTCACGGGCCGCCCGCCAAAACCGCTCGTAGGGCATGGCCACCGCCCCCGCGAAGTAGTTGGCCAGCACCACCCGACAAAGCCGCCGCGACGGCTCCGAGGTCAGCTCCGGCTGATCGGCGAGCCGGTCGAGCTCCTTGCCCAGCGTGGTCAGGGCGATCTGGGCCCCCAGCTGAAAGACCCGGCTGGCCGGCGACAGCATGCTCGAAAGACGCAAGCGCCGGCGATCGGGATCGAAGTGACGCAACGCACCCCCGGGACCGCCCAGCCGCACGACGTCGAGCTGTAGACCCAGGCCCTCGGTCACGTGACGCAAGAGCCCATGGTAGAGCTCGTCCTCGTCGAGCGACGCCTCGGACCACAGCGTCTCGGCGGCCTCCTCGAGATCGGGAAAGTAATTGCCCCGCCGCTGGATGTAGTCGCTGACCTCCTCCGAGGGCAGCTGCGAGCGGGTGACCTGAGGGATCTCCTGAGTGTCGTAGACCTGACCGGCCAGGCTGTCGGCCGATTCCCGGGCCGACCGATACGCGCGATAGAGCGTCACGATGGAGCGCGCGATGGCCGGAGATGCCCCCACCAGCTCGTGCATCTGGCCCGGATCGATCCCGTGCTCGGTGAAGAGCGGATCGGAGTACACCTCGGCCAGGGCCACCGCCAGATCGTCCTCACGCCCGTCGGCGAAGTCCTGGAGATCGACCTCGAGCTCCGCCGCGACCTTGAGCAGCAGCGGCGCGGTCAAGGACCGCTGGTTGTGCTCGATGAGGTTGAGATAGCTGGCCGAGATCCCCAGCCGCCGAGCAAACTCGACCTGGGTCACCCCCTGCTTTTGGCGGAGAGCCCGGACCCGGCTCCCAAGCCGCCGGGTCGATTTTCGCGCACGTGCCATTTACAAAATTTTCTGCTTCACAAGACGGTTTGACAGACGTGTGAAAAAGTTAACCAGCCGAAATCACTTCGCGATTGACGAAAAGACTAACTTCGTAAAGATTTACTACCCAATGGGACAGGAATGCAACCAGGTTTTGCTCCGCCACGGGAGGTGCCAATGACCACCGCCCAACTGCGGGTCTTGGGGCCCACCGAAGGGTACGAGACAGTGCTGACCGCGGACGCCCTGGAATTCCTCGGCGCGCTGGTCACCGAGTTCGCACCGCGGATCCGTAGCGCGCTCGACCGCCGGGTGCAGACGCAAGCGGAGTACGACGCGGGCACGATGCCCGACTTCCTCCCGCAGACCGAGGCGATCCGGGCGGACAACTGGACGGTCGCTTCGATCCCCGAGGATCTGCGAGACCGGCGGGTGGAGATCACCGGGCCCGTCGATGCCAAGATGATCATCAACGCCCTCAACTCGGGGGCCAACGTGTTCATGGCCGACTGCGAGGACTCGTGCGCGCCCACGTGGCGTGGCGAGGCCGGCGGGCAGCTCAACCTCTACCAGGCGGTTCGCCGCACCCTGACCTTCGACGATCCCGCCCGCGGCAAGCACTACGAGCTGCGCCCGGTGGGCCTGGCCACGCTGATGGTGCGCCCCCGCGGCCTGCACCTGCCCGAGCGCCACGTGACCCTGGGCGGCGAGGCGATCCCCGGGTGCTTGTTCGACTTTGGCCTGTACTTCTTCCACAACGCGGCCGAGCTGGTCGCCCGCAAGACCGGCCCCTACTTCTACTTGCCCAAGCTCCAGAGCCACCTCGAGGCGCGACTGTGGAACGACGTGTTCGTGTGGGCCCAGGAGCGCCTGGGGATCTCTCGCGGCACGATCCGCGCGACCGTGCTGATCGAGACCTTGCCCGCGGCGTTCGAGATGGACGAGATCCTCTACGAGCTGCGCGACCACTCGGCGGGCCTCAACTGCGGGCGCTGGGACTACATCTTCTCGTTCATCAAGACCTTCCGCCGCCACCCCCAGTTCGTGCTGCCCGACCGCGGGCAGGTGGGCATGACCCAGCCCAACATGAAGGCCTATACCGATCTGGTCATCAAGACCTGTCACCGCCGGGGGATCCACGCCATGGGCGGCATGGCGGCCCAGATCCCCATCAAGACCGATCCCGAGGCCAACGCGGCCGCGATGGAGAAGGTGCGGGCCGACAAGCTGCGTGAGGTGCAGGCCGGACACGACGGCACCTGGGTCGCGCACCCCGGGCTCATCGCCACCGCGCGCGAGATCTTCGACGCGCACATGAAGGGGCCCCACCAGATCGACGTGGCCCGCGACGACGTCGTGGCCGATCGCGCGGCCCTTTGTGCGGTGCCCCAGGGCACCCGCTCGGTGGAGGGCCTGCGCCACAACGTGCGGGTGGGCATCCAGTACATCGAGGCCTGGCTGGGCGGCAACGGCTGCGTGCCCCTCTATCACCTGATGGAAGACGCGGCCACGGCGGAAATCTCTCGTTCGCAGGTGTGGCAGTGGCTGCACCACGGGGCTACGCTCGACGACGGCCAGGCCGTCGACGCTGCGCGCCTGCGCACCATCATCGACGAGGAGCTTGAGACCATCCGGGGCGAGATCGGGGCACAGCGGTTCGAGGCGGGTCGCTTTGCGGCCGCCCGCGAGCTGTTCGAGCGCCTCGCCACCGCCGACACCCTCGAGGACTTCCTCACCCTACCCGCATACGACCAAATCACCACGCTGGACTGATCCCCACATCACCGGATCGAGCACCAGACTCAAGGATGACGACGAACAGATGAGTGACTACGAGGCCAAGACCACCGCTGCCCTGACCTTCAACGACGAGCGATGGGCCGGCGTCAAGCGCCCCTACTCCGCAGACGACGTCCTGCGCCTGCGCGGCTCGGTGGTCGTCGAGCACACGCTGGCCCGGCTGGGCGCCGAGCGGCTGTGGCGGCTGATGCACGAGCTGGACTACGTCCACTCGCTGGGGGCGATCACCGGCAACCAGGCGATGCAGCAGATCCGCGCCGGGCTGCCCGCGATCTACTGCAGCGGCTGGCAGGTCGCCGCCGACGGCAACCTGGCCGGCCAGATGTACCCCGACCAGAGCCTCTACCCGGCCGACTCGGTGCCCACCATGGTCCGCCGGATCAACAACGCGCTGCGCCGGGCCGATCAGGTCGAGCACAGCGAGGGTGGAGCCCAGCGTCACTGGATGGCGCCGATCGTGGCCGACGCCGAGGCCGGCTTCGGAGGGCCGCTCAACGCCTTCGAGATGATGAAGGCGATGATCGACGCGGGGGCGGCGGGGGTCCACTATGAAGACCAGCTGTCGTCCGAGAAGAAGTGCGGGCACCTGGGGGGCAAGGTGCTGGTCCCGGCCAGCCAGTTCCTCCGGTCGCTGACCGCCGCGCGGCTCGCCGCCGACGTCGAGGGCGTGCCCTCCATCATCATCGCCCGCACTGACGCCTACAGCGCGCGGCTTTTGACCACCGATCTCGACGAGATCGACCGGCCCTTCCTCACCGGCGAGCGCACCCCGGAGGGCTTCCACCGGATCCAGGGCGGCCTGCAGCACGCGATCGCCCGTGGCCGCGCCTATGCGCCCTACGCCGATCTGGTCTGGTGCGAGACCTCCACCCCCGATCTGGGGGAGGCCAAGACCTTCGCCGAGTCGATCCGCAAGGACTTCCCGGGCAAGCTGCTGGCCTACAACTGCTCGCCTTCGTTCAACTGGAAGAAGAACCTCGACGACGCGACGATCGCCAAGTTCCAGCGCGAGCTGGGGGCCATGGGATACAAGTTCCAGTTCGTCACGCTGGCCGGGTTCCATGCCCTCAACCACTCGATGTTCCAGCTGGCCCGCGGCTACAAGGCCGAGGGCATGTCCGCCTACTCCAGGCTACAGCAGGCCGAGTTCGCCTCGGAGACCGACGGCTACACGGCCACCCGCCACCAGCGAGAGGTAGGCACGGGGTACTTCGACGCGGTCTCCACCGCGATCACCGGCGGGCTGTCCTCGACGCTGGCGCTCGAGGACAGCACCGAGGCCGATCAATTCAAGGAGTAAACGGGTCGGGGGACCCGGAGGGTCGGGGGACTCTCGGATCACCCGGGCGGGACGAACGAACACCGCGTCCCGCCCGGGTGAACTTTTTGGTTTGGGGCGCTACCGCGCCTGCACGTACGCCGAAAAGGGGATGTTGCCCTGGCCGTCGGCAAACACGGCGTCGGGCACCTCGATCACCAGCTCGTGCGTGCCGGCGGCCACCGCACCCCAGGAGATCGTCCGAGTGTCGATCACGTCGCCCGGACACCAGTTGCTAAACGACTGCCACTCCTCATCGGATCGAGGGGTCGGCCCGTAGATCCCGTTGCCTTGCGTGTTGTACATGCGGAACGGCTCGCAGCTCTCGCGACCGGGCACGTAGTGCAGGGCCAGCTCCCCGTCGAGGTACACGTAGTGGTCTCGACGGTTGTATTCCTCGCCGCCGGGGTTGGCCCCGTGGTTGGAGGTAATCAAGACCACCTGGGCGTGCTCGGCGTCTTCATCGAGCGTGACCTCGACCGTCTTGCGGGTCGTGCCCAGCCGATCGCTGGCGCCCTGTTGGTAGTTGTTGAAGGCCTCGGTGACCGCGAGCGGGACCAGCCGGTCATAGTCGGCGGCCTCGCCCGTGCTGTCGGTGTAGAGCGCCAGCCAGCCCCGGAACACGTCGTTGCGCCCGGCACACCCGGAGACCTCGTTGTTGGCCGCATAGGGGACACCGAACACGCTCAGCTCGATCCACAGGTCGTACTCGGCCTGGAGCTCCGGATCGGTGAGGATCGCGGCCACGTCGTCAAGCTCCCACTCATAAGGGACCGTGTCCGGCTCGAGGTTCTTGTTCATGAACGGGGTGATGAAGCGGGCAAGCTCCACACGCGTGACCTCGGCAGGGTCGTAGATCTCTACCCCCTTGGGAACCAGCGCCAGCAGCACCGAGCCGATCCGATCGTAGTTGTCGCACAAAGCCCCGATCAGCACCTGCATCTGGAGGTTCGACTGGATCACCGAAAGCTGCTGCTCGGTGAGGCGGGTGGCCACCAGCGAATTGCTCAGACGAAGGATCCCCTCGGGGACCGGCTCGTCCACGGTCTGGGCGTAGCCGTCGTAGAAGATCACCGAGTCCATCAGCAGCAGGTTGGCCGGCTGGGGCGGCTCACCGCTCGAGCTCGCGCTCGAGGAGCCCGACGACATCCCGCCGTCCTGGGTCGTACTCGAGCCATCGACAGCGCTCGTGCTGCCCTCGCTCGTCGTGCCCTGCGGAGCGCCGCTGCTGCTGGCCTCGGCCTCACCCGGTGTAACACCGCTGCCCGAGCACCCCCCGAGGAGCACGCCCAAAAGAACGACAGGGAGCAAGCCCGAGCCAGTGCGCCAAAGAGCGCTCGACGGACCCCGTGAAGACATCACCACGACAACGAGCGTAGCAAAGCCCACTACCGCTCGCGGTGCGCCCCGCGAGTCGACCATGGGATCGACCGCCGCGGGCCCGTATCATCGACGGCATGGAGCTCGGATCATGGCTGGCAATCACGGGCGCATCGGTGACCACCGGGCTGGGGCTGATGGGCCTGCTGGCCCCGGACGCCGCGGCGAAGTTCACCAGCCTACGCCCCGAGGGGCTCATCGGTCGCTCCGAGATCCGCGCGACCTACGGAGGGCTGTTCACCGCCCTGGG
>JBCCWC010000260.1:0-18834 GCA_039194325.1 Myxococcota bacterium | reverse complement strand
GTATGCGGGTATTTGGCCGCACGGTTTTACCGCGGTTATTTGGGTTGGGGGGGGTGGGGCGGTTCGGTAAGGCCGCCCGATCCTGACGCAGTCGAGCTTCTACGAGTTGGTCAGCTCGAACAAGACCCGATCGACGTCGAGCCAGTCGAACCCTTCTTCATCGAGGGTGAAGGTGTAGGTTTGCTGGTCGTCGAGCGACAGCGCGAGCTCGTCGAGCTCGAGAATGGTTCTATCTACGAGCCGTACCGAGATGATGGCGTGGCCATCGAACCCCTCTCCTTGCTCCCCCGCGAACGTGAAAGAGAGGGTTGCGGTGTCGTTCGCCGGAGGCTTGGTCGTAACTACGATGCACTGGGAGCACACCGGCGAGGGTCGGCCCACCGGGTCGAGCGGAAGGACCAGAGACGTCGGGACCTCGTCGTTAGCCAGCATGCAGGCGCTCGACTCGGTTGCATGCGTGGCCAAGATTGCGTATCCCAATACGGCGCCCGCGTACAGGAGGGTACGTCCCGGCCGGCGATGCCGTGCGGGTCGGGTCGAGAATCGAGTGGAACTGCCTTGGAGGGGATGAGTGGTTGGCGTGATAGTCACGCCGCCCGGCCGCTTCCACACCTTCGCATTCAGCGCAGGACGGCATCTGTGCGGAGGGCGCGGCGGAGGGCGCGCCGGGTGTCAGGAATGTGTTGCGAGATTGCTAGTCATGGGTAGATCAAGGTCATGCTGGCCCGTTTGGGTCGTTGCTGAAGCAAGGAGGTTCTTTGTGGGCTTCATCCCCGAGCCACACGAGGTGTTCATCGAGGCAGACGAGCAGACCAGTCCAATCGCCTCGCGCTCCAACGTTGAGGGGGCATCAGCCACGCGGATACGGCTCGATGGTCCCGAGCCGGTCTATGGTCACGAGGTTCCGATCGAGTTCGGTTTTTGGCCGCGAGAACTGCCGGCCGATCTGCTGTTACCCGGTTGGGGTCATCGTTGGCTGAGGCTTGAGTGCCGCTATGAACCGCCCGATCTGCGAAGATCGCGTGAACGACGACCCACGGAGGCCGATCTCCTCCGGCACGAGGAATCGGTTCGCCGAATGCAGGCGGAGTCGAAGGGGCGATCTACCCCTACGGCGTCGCTTGCCGATGCCCTGAGGAAGCTCGCGTCGATCCAACGCGCGCTTGCTCGGCTTGATGATGCCGAGCCCGCCAGCATGGAAGCGTGTCGTGTTTCTCGGGCGCGGACCGAGTCTCTTCACGCTCCGGTGGAATTGAGCAAACCGCCGGAGCGCGTCGTCAAAGACGAGCAACTGGCGCGGAGTCTGTTGGCTCGATGCCTGGTGGAGCGCGGTGAGGTCTTGCATGCTCTAGGCCGCAATCACCAGGCACGCGACGTCCTGCGTGAGGCGAACGACTTGTTTCGCACGGTTCTGCGACAGCGTCCTCGGCAAGAAGCGGGCTTGATGCAGAGCTTGCATTGTCTAGAGGCGGTCCTCGAGGAACTCGGTCCCGATCACGTCCATGAGCACGAGACCGTCCTGACGGAGGTGGAGCAGCGGGGCTCGCTTCGGCCGAAGCACGACACATTGATCGTGGCTGAGGTGCCCTTTGCTGGTCGGCGACGCTGCGATCTTGCGGTGTTTCGCCGCGGTCTCGGTCGCGCGAAGCCCTACCTGGGCCGCAGACTGCGTGGAGTCGTCGAGGCGCGGGTGGCGGAACGGATCAAGGCCGTCCGTGGGGTCGAGGACGCAGCGCTTCGAGTCAATGTCGCGCAGATCGTACTCGAGGCCATGGAAGATCCTGCGATCGTCGCTCGAGATCCGTTCAATACCGATGCTCGGGTGTTCATCGCTGGAATCTCCAGTCCCAACTCGCCGTTTTGGGAGCCGGATCGTGATTTTACCCCCAACTGGAACGATGACGATGCGGCGCGGACGGGGTGGACCCTCGGAGTCTGCGCCGATGCGCCGGCGGCTCACGCCCAAGTCCTCGATGCAATCGAGGGGATGGTGCAGCTGGCCGAGGACGGCGAGCTCTATCTCTTTCCGCCTTCGGGATCTTCTGGTCCGATCGTTCGCCCCCCCGGTGATCGTATCGGTAGGGCCGCGCGGTGCATGGCGACATGGGCGGTTTGGCAGGCAATGGCTGGGACCAAGAAGCCCGTACGGGTAGGGATGCCCGTGGCCGCCATTGCCCGGCTTCGGCTCAACGATCTGCTCTACAACGTCGAGCGCCGAGCTTTTCGAGCCCCTTCCCCAGCTTGCGGGCTTTCGTCTACCACGCTCGTCGTCGATACGGAAGATTCTCCGTCGAGCGTCATCGAGCATCGTCGGAAGGTCGAGCGGATGCTTGACGCTCACGTCGGTGAGCCATGGGCACGCGCGGGTCGGCAACTGCTGAAGCGATGTGCTGCTCGAACCGCGCCCGAGCATGAGCTCATCGCTATTCAACAGGGCCGGCTAGCCTACCAGAGGGCACATCCGGCGATCAACCGAGTCGAGGAAGTCGCCGACTTCGTCGAGCAGTGGTTACGGAGTGCAATAAAGGTACGGTGTGGGGGATGAACGACCTGAGGTCACGTGACCGTTGGTGCGTGCGGATCGACCTTGGCGATGAACTCGTGGATGGCTCGCTTAAGTATGCGCTGTTCGTACTGGACATATACAAACAAACCCAGTAGGTAGAGCAAGGTCACCAGCCGTCGGTGGGGCATGAAAAAGGTCACAATTGTGGCGACGAGTATGCCCAGGCAAGACCATTTGAATAGATCGATCGGGCCCACCAGTGATTTCATCACGTAACGTGGTGGGTGGGCCAACGTGCGTTGCATCTGCCGAACGTAGCATGCTGCGACCACTCCGCGCCGAAACTTCTGGTCGGTGGCCCATACGATGGTGACGCGATGCCCCGCCCGCAGCGAGTTGGTGAGCGGAATGCTGCCCGATACGCCGACCTCCTGTACCGAGTAGGTCAAGTATTTCTCCCGTTTGTCTCGAAGTAAGAGCAGTAGCTCGACGTTGGTCGTGACCAGGGGGATCCCTCGGCTGGTGGTGGCGCGCACGTGCCAGACGCGATGATGGATGACCTTGCCGACGTACACGTTCAGCACGATGGGGCCCGCGCCCGCCAGTAGACGGACGGTCTGCGTGTAGTAGCCTCGGGCTTTGTAGTCACAATTTGGGTCTGGCTCCGGGGGCTCACCTCGTAGCAAGGGGAGCCAGGCCACTACGCTGGTGGCAGGAATGTGCTTGAGTTCTGCGAGGAGTGGGCCGTGCTCTTCGTCGAGCGTGTCCCCCATGATGAGCTCGTCGCGGAGTCGGAGCAGTGCGTTGGAGGTCACGAAGAAAGACTTGACGCTGCCGTAGCTCTTGGGCTGGCCAGCTGGGGCCTTGCGTGCTCCCTGGGCTAGCAGCCCGAGGGTGAGGCAGGGAGACCATCGTGTCGCATTTTGCAGGTTGCCTCGGGGTGGAAGCAGCAAGACCGGTCCGCCGCTCTCGCCAGGCACATGTCCCTCGTCGAGACGCACGTGGGTGACGAGGCCCTGTTGATTCTGCGCGCCATAGTCCATATGAGCCCGAATGATCCCGAGCCGATCGTTTCTGTACCCACAGCAGACCAGTGCGTCCTCAATTTCGTCCGCAATCTCCCCCAGGGTGCGGATGAAGGTGGTGGTGATCCCGCTGATGAGCGTTGGATACCCCCTGGAAGGGGGGGCGGGAGTGAGGGGGCTTGTGTCCAGGACGATGAACGCGACGTCTTCGTCGTCCTCGTCACCGAGAGGCCAGCTGTACGTTTTCCCGCGACAGCTCACCTCGCCGAGGCGTACGCTGACATTCCTGTCGAAGGCTCTGGCCACCACGTGGTGACAGGTGGCGACCACTCGTGGGCCGAGCAAGACCCCCGTTCCCCAGTCGGTGAGTTGGTCCTCACTGGCTCCGATTCCGATCCTCACTACGTAACGGTCGCTCAGAGCGGCTAGGGAGACGAGGGAGGGCAACACGGACACCTCTAGAGGGTACTGTGATCGTGGATGAACCTCTAGTATCGCTCGACCATGAAGCAGACGGCATCGTCTCGCCCCAATGAGACCACGTCTCCCGCATCGAGTAGAATCTCGTCTCCGGGCCGAATGTTCGACCCGTTGATCGTGGAGCCGTTGGTCGAGCCGCGATCGACGAAGACTATAGAGGTGCCGTTCCATCCGATCCACGCGTGTGCGCTGGATACCTGAGGGTGCGGGATCACCACCTTGGAGACCGCCGCCTCTCGGCCTATGAGCATGCTCGCTTCCAGTGGGATCCGCTGACCGACGAGTGGGCCACGGGTGAATCGTAGCGCCGAGTGCGGCATGGTGAGGGCGAGCGCAGTACGGCCGTTGCTTGCGGGGATGTGTCGTGGTCTAGCGCCGACGGCATGGCCCGAGGGTCCATGGACATGGGGAGCGGCCAGTGAAGGGGCCGAATGGAGCGCGGGTGGCGCGGGTGGCGCGGGTGGGTAGGGTGGCGCGGGTGGGTAGGGTGGGTATGGTGATGCGGTTGGGTAGGGAGGCGGGGGGGTAGGGTGGAGCATGGGGTAGGGTGGGCTCGGGGGTGCCGTTGGCCCGAGCGCGGCTGGACGTATGGGTGCAAGCTGCGGTGCTGCCGTCGGCACCGGCAGTACCGCTGGTGCAGGTTGATGAGCCGGCGCGCTGGGAAACATGTTCGTGGGAGCGCCAGATCCAAGCATCGCCTGAGCCGACTGGAGCCTCTGGTGAACTTCCTCGGTGAGGTCCCCCAAGAGTGCGTGGGCGGTTTCTGCGGTGAGTCCCTTGACGATGCGAATCGGCTTGCTGTGGGAGCGGCGACGCACTCTGAGTTCGATCTGGCGAGCGGCAGCTCGATTCGCCATGAATGCCAGACCGCGGGTCGCGAGCTGACTCGATGCATGGGCGATCGCTCCGGCGGCGGCCACTGCCATGCCCGTCGATCCCACCCCGACGAACATGGTCGATGAACTCGCCAATTCCACACCTTTGGGGCCATTGAGCGATAGCTCGGCAATGTCTTCGTGGGGGATCGATGTTCCGGTGAAGCGTAGGTGGGTTTGCCCGACGCGGATCGGCAGCGGTCGCGAACGAAGGAGCATCACCGCTACCTGATACACGATGGCCGCGAGCAGCAGTTGATTGAGCAGAGTGATGGACGGGCATACGAAGAAGACGACGATGGCGAACGCTAGGTTCGTGATGGGAGGTCGGGCCCGAGCAACGGTGAAGACAACGTCGGAACCAACGATCTGGCGGGTGAAGCTGGCTGTTCTCGGCATGTCGGAGCGGAGGTCGTAGATGTTCAGAAAGCGATTCCGCCGCCTACGAGGATGTCGAAGGTCGCGGAGGCTCCCGAACTGGTGGCGGTCACGGTGATCTGGGCGGGTCGGATGAACACGAAGCTCCGGTCGGCGAGGGACAAACGAGCGTTGGCGGCAATCCGTAGGAAGCCGACATGGGACACTATGCGATCCAGTCCTGCGTAGGTAAATGTGAATAGGCCATAGCCAGCCGTTATCTGCGGGCCGACATAGAGGCCAAGGTCTTTCATTGGCTGAAAGTCCCAGCGAAAGGATGGACCCAGGTTTAGCGCTATGATGCCGCTGGCCAGGCTGGGCTCGAGCGAGGCGCCGATGGCCGGACCATCGGCGCGGTTTTGAAAGTGGTGGAAGAATTCGATGGGAAAAGAGGCGATGGAGCCCCCTCCGGGCAGGCCGATCTTGGTTCCGAGCCCGCCGCTGATCTCGTTGGGTCTGGTGCTGGGCCGGAGCACGTCGGGAATGTGAGATCTGCTGTCTTCGCTGTCTTCCGGTGTGGACGACGAGGTGGTATCGGATGGAGGAACATCTGAGGGCTCGGTGATCGTCACCAGCCCGACCAATAATGAGAGCTTGGCCGCGAACATGGTCGATCAGTTCCAGGGAGGAAAGAACATGGCGCGGGTGATGGAACCGGGGAAGCCGATAACCATTTCTGATTCGTCTTCACATGTCTCGCGGGCCTCCGGAATGCTCAGTCCGTGGATATAGTGGAGGGCCACCATCCATTCGCCGTTCATCGTTCCCTCAATGCGACATACCCCTGAGAAGCTACCGACCGGCTCGGGAAAACAACCATTTGGAGCGAGGGTTCCTAGCGGGCACGTGCTCTGTTCCCATTGTTGCTGTGTATAGGGAATCGAACCGTAGTACTCGATACACATGTGTTGGAGGGCGCCGAAATCTACCAATTGTTTGTAGGGCATACATGCGGCTCTCAGCGTCCCGAGGGATTCGGTGGGGTCGCTTCCTCTGATTGGAGGAGGGGGGTTCTCTTCAGGTTCACATGCGCTTACTACGGCACAGATGAGCACAAGTAGGCTCATCCAGGGACGATGAACCGAGGCGGTCGGGGCGATGGAAGTTTGGCGCTTGGGAGGTGACATCGGCGTTTCCTGTACAGCGACGAGCGGGAAGGTTCGGTGGCCCAATGGGCTCGGTACGCCTTCCTCAGGGCGCTGGGGTATGGCCACGGCGAGCACCACATCGGTGTTGCCGAGGCGTTGAAAAGGGTCGATGTACGTAGCAGCGCGCGCCGAGATTCCTAACGCGTAGTGGCACGAATTTCGTTTGTCCTCACGAACGGAGGTCCGGAGGGTGCTGGCGCGACTAGGCGCCGTGAACTGAACGCCAGAGTTCCGGTCGACCTCATCTCGCTCGGATCCGAGCCGACCATGTACGGTCGGCGTGGATCGCCCTGATCGGTTTGGTCTGAGAACCGGGTGCGAGGCTACTAGAGCCGCGGTGAGTGCCGCACAGGACTACAAGAGCACTTCTTGCGCAAATTCTGATGTCAGCTTGGCTTGGGCTCGGGCTCGGTCGACTCGGGCGCGGAAGCCCCCGGCTCAGCGGCCCCCGACCCGGAGGTCCCCGGCTCGGCTGCCTCCGAGCCCTCGGACGTGCTGCCGGACCCGGTGGATTGCTGCGCCTGCTGCTTGGGTTGCTGCGTGCCCGCCTCGGTCGTCCCCGCGGGCCCGTTGTCGCGCGACGCCGGCGTTGCGCCGGGGTCCGGGGCGACCCGCAGCGGGATCGGGGGATTGAGCGGCTGTCCCCCCAGCACCACGTGGGTCAGCGAGCTGCGCTCGTCGGCGGCCTCGGCCTCTTCTTCGCCGACGATCGGCTCCACCCGCACCTCGGCGCTGAGGGTCTCGCCGCCGCCCCCCACGTAGATCGTGCCCGACGTGGGTGTTGCGTCGATGTAATTGCGGCCCACGGCCACGCGCACGTGTTCGGTCTGGGTGAGGATCCCGTTGGTCGGATCGAAGCCCTTCCAGCCCACCTCGGGTAGATAAAGCTGCACCCACGCGTGCGAGGCCTCCGACTGCACCTGGTTGGTCTGTTTGGGCCCGGTGTAGATGTAGCCACACACGTAGCGGGCGGGCACCCCGAGCAGGCGGGCCAGGCAGATGAACAGGTTGCTGAAATCCTGGCACACCCCGCGGCGGCGCTCGTAGATCTCCCACGCCGAGGTGGTCACGCTGGTCGAGCCGGGGACGTACTCGTAGTCGGAGTAGATCGTGGTGTTGATGTCCAGCAGGGTGTCGAGCAGATCGCCGTCGTTGCGCCGCACGAACCCGCGGGCGTAGTCGATGAGCTCGAGCAGCTGGGTCTCGGGCAGCTCGGGCGGCAAGAGGTAGGGGGTGAGCATGTGGCGCTGCCACGGCATCCACACCAGCGGGATCGTGGTGCGGGCGTGGAGCGGGCGATAGCTGAGCGGATCGGTGTCGAGCACCCGCACCTTGGAGCGGGCGGTGATCTTCATCTCGTCGAAGGGCGTCTCCACCAGCAGCTTGCGCACCGAGTTGCCGAAGACGTCGTCGAACTCGCGCTCGCGGCAGTCGGCCGTGATCTCGATGTCGTGGCTGAGCAGCCGCTGCATGCGGTCGTGGAAGGGCGTCAGCCGCAGCATGTGGGTGCTGTGCTCGACGGCGCTCTCGTAGCGGTAGATCGTCTCGTGGAGCACCTCGAACGTGCGCACGGGGGCCCGCCGCGGCCGCTCCATGACCCGGCCGCGCACGAGCACCACGGGTGCCTGGCCGGGCGTGGTGCCCGGGGCCCGGCCCACGCGGTGCTGGATCGCCCCGTCGCGCACGACCACCAGGCTTCCCGGCTCGATCTCGCTGGCCTCGCCCCGGCAGTCCTCGCCCACCTCGACCGGGCTGGAGGCGACGATGGTGCCCTTTTGCGAGATCGATCCCCGGGCCGCCAGATCGACCTCGAGGTGCCGGCCGCGAAAGACCAGCGAGCCGTGCGGTGGCCGTAGCGTCCACATATGGAGGGGCTGCGAGCGATCGGCGTAGACCACCATGTCCCGGCCGTCGGTGAGCACCATGCTGACCTGGCCATAGTCGTTGAAGCCGGAGAACCACTGGTGCATCAGCGCGAAGTCGGCGTAGCCGAGGTTGCGCCAGCGCCGCTCCGCGATGTTGTTGAGCAGCTCGCAAAACAGCAGCTCGCTGTCGGTGGAGCCCACCGGCTCGAACAGCCGCTCGCCCACCACCTCGAGCCGGTGGTCGAGGCTGCCCGCGTGGGCGAACAGCCAGTCGCGACCCCGCCAGCTGCGCGAGAAGGGCTGGGTGTTGGACTGGCGGTTGGCGCTGCCCCATCGGGCCCAGCGCACCTGGGCCAGGAACACCGAGGACGCGAGCTGCTCGATGCCCGGCGCGTAGGCCGGTCGGCGCACGCCCTGGGGCGGCGTGGTCTCCTTGAAGACGGTCGCTGATTCCTCGCCATGACCGTAGTAGCCGAGCCCCCAGCCATCCGGTCGATCCTCTTCGGTCGTCTGGTGGAGGGTGAAGGACGGCGACACCAGGCCGTCGAAGGACATCATCAGGACATTGGGCATTGGCGATCCAGTGGCGATCTACGGGCGGTCGCGGTGAACGCTCCGCCTCGGTAGGCGACGAGTATCTCGCGAATCGGTGGCCCCCTCCAGCCACGGACGTACCGTCGCGCGCGTCGGCCGTCGCCGTTCGCGAGCGGGCCATCGAGGTCGGGGAGTGTGCGAGGGTCGACTAATCGGTGGGGTGACCCAGGAATTCGATACCGATCTGATCGGCGATCTCGTGCACCTCGTCGACCACGTGGGTGAGGATCTCGTGGATCGCTGCGCCGGCGAGGTCTTCGGCCGGGCGCGACGCCAACCATGAGGTCAACGTCGCGAGACGCTCATGTGCGCTTCCTTGAACGCCTGGCTGTGAGCTTCCTCCGTTGGAGTCCGCGGCCGCGTTCTCCTGTCGGATCGACGCGAGGCGGTTCAGCGCCGTCTGCAGCGCAAACCCGATCGAGCGCGGGAATCGAGGATCTTGGATGAGGAAGGTGGCGACCGCCTTGCCGAAGACCCGACCCCGGTGTCGACGCATGAACGGCTCGTAGCCGGTGCAGGCGCGCAACAAGGCCAGCCACAGCACGGTGTCGATCACCACGTGAGGCTGCCACTGCTGGAGGGCGTGGTGCTGGACATCGAGGATCCGCGCGGTCTGGCTGGCCCGCTCGAGCATCGAGCCGAGGAGGATGAAGTCGAAGGGACCTCCCCGGAGCATCGTCGATCGCAAGAGGCCCGCGGTCAGTGCGGACGACTCGACCACGTGGGCATAGAACCCGTGCCGATCGTGCTCCCAGGCCTTGGCCGCCGAGCCGATCCCCCGTAGCGCGGCGGGAGGCGGCGGGAGCAGGGACTGCGCGTCGGGCCTCATGGACGATCCCTGGCCCTGGCCCTGGCCCTGGCCCTGGCCCTGGCTTTGGCTCTGGCTGGGGGGCTTTGGGGCGATCCACCAGTGCAGCTCGTTGATCTGCTGCCAGACCTCGAGGCTGAGGTGATCGCGGATCGATCGCGCGTTGGCTCGGACGGCCGCAATCGAGGCCCGCAGGCTGCTGGGGTTGCGATCGTCCCAGACCATGTAGTGCTGCACCCGTTCCCCGTCCTCGGCGGCGTGGGGATCGGCGGCGATGAAGTGCTCGGTGAAGCGCTCTTGCTCGCCGGCGGCGATGATGATCGGCAGCCAGCTGCTGCGCTCCTCCAGATCGGCGCCCATCAACGCCTCGCGGGTCGAGCCCAGCGAGCGGGCGGTGGCCTCGGCCCGCTCGAGGTAACGACCGAACCAAAAGCAGTGGTCGGCGACGCGACAGATCAGCATGCGCCCCGCTCCTCGAGCACCCAGGTGTCCTTGGAGCCGCCCCCCTGGCTGGAGTTGACGACGTACGAGCCGGGCAAAAGCGCGGTGCGGGTCAGGCCGCCATGCAAGACCCAGGGCCCGTCGGGCGAGGTGACCACGTAGGGCCGTAGATCCACGCGGCGCGGCTCCAGGCGGCCGCGGTCGCCGATCCAGGTGGGCGTGGTCGACAGCTCGATCCGCGGCTGGGCGATGTAGCGGCGCGGCTGCGCCAGGATCTTGGCCCGGAACTGCTCGCGCTCGGCCGCGGTCGACTGGGGGCCCATCAGCATGCCGTAGCCCCCGGCGCCGTCGACCGCCTTGACCACCAGCTCGTGCAGGTGCTCGAGCACGTACTGCCGGTCGTCGGCCCGCGCGCACATGAAGGTGGGCACCTGCTCGAGCTTCGGCTCTTCACCCAAGAAGTGTCGGATGAGCGTGGGCACCAGCGGGTAGATCCCCTTGTCGTCGGCGATGCCGTTGCCCGGGGCGTTGGCCAGCACCACGTGGCCCCGCGCGTAGGCCCCGATGATCCCGGGCACGCCCAGCAGGCTGTCGGGGCGGAACACCTCGGGATCGAGGAAGGCCTCGTCGGTGCGGCGATAGATCGCGTGGACCCGCTGAGGGCCGGCGGTGGTCTTGGCGTAGACCCGGTCGTCGTCGACGTAGAGATCCGCGGCCTCGACCAGCTCGATGCCCATGGTGCGGGCCAAGAAGGTGTGCTCGAAGTAGGCCGAGTTGTACGAGCCGGGGGTGAGCACCACGCTGCGGCAATCTTCCTCGGCGCACGGGGCCACCGCGGACAGGGCCGCCGAAAGCTGGGTGGGGTAGTTGTCGACGCGGCGCACCCGAGCGCGCCGGAACATCTCCGAGAACACGCGCTTGCTGATCACCCGGTTCTGGAGCACGTAGGACACCCCCGAGGGGCAGCGGAGGTTGTCCTCCAGCACCCGGAACGTGCCGTCGCCATCACGGATGAGATCGATCCCCCCCACGTGGATCCGCACGCCCCCCGGGGGCACGATGCCGTGGAGCTTGCGCATGTACGCCGACGAGCCCAGCAGCAGCTCCGGATCGATCGCCGGGTTGTCGAGGATCGTCTGGGCGCCGTAGATGTCGTCGAGGAACAGCTCCAGAGCTCGCGTGCGCTGCTCGAGGCCGCGCTGCAGCGGCACCCAGTCCTCATGGCGGATCATGCGGGGCACGGGGCAGAACGGGAACACCTTTTCGGTGCCGGCCGCGTCGGAGTACACCGAAAACGTGACCCCCTGGTTGAGCAGGGAGAGCGAGGCGAGCTCGGCGCGGTGGGCGAGGTGCTCGGGTCCCATCTGGACCAGGGGCTCGACGACCGCGTCGAGCCCCGGTCGAGGGCGACCCTCGGAGCCGACCAGCTCGTCGTAGGTGTCGGCGATGCGTTCGTAGCCCGAGAGGAGGTCGACGGGGGCAGCTGGCACCGTTGTTATCATAGCGCAACATTCGTCCCGTTGCGGCGCGTAGCTGGATTGTGACAGGGTCGGCCGCGAGCTCTGCCCGTGCGCCTGCTTATCCAACATCGTAGCCGCTATCGATACCCGACGCCGGCGAGGATCGGCATTCACACGCTGCGCCTGCACCCCGCCGCGCACACCAAGGCCACCGTCGAGACCTACCTGCTGCGCTGCGAGCAGGCGGAGCGGATCCGCTGGACGATGGATCCCTACGGCAACCGCGTCGCCCAGCTGACCTTCCCGTCCAAGGAGGGGGTCGAACAGCTGGAGATCCTCGTGGAGATGGCCGTCGAGATCCGACCGGTCAATCCCTTCGATTTCTTCGTGGACCCTCGCGTCGAAGAGCTCGGCTTCGAGTACCCCGACGAGTACCGCACCGAGCTGCAGCCCTTCTTCTCGCTCGACGAGCCGGCCCTGGCCACGGGCCCGCGCTTCGAAGCCTTCTTGGACACGCTGCCTCGCGAGGGCAACACCGTCGACGCCCTCGTCGCGGTCAACCGGCGGATCAAAGAGCGGATCGACTACATCATCCGGGAAGAGCCCGGGGTGTGGACCCCCGAGCAGACCCTCGAACATGGCCGCGGAAGCTGCCGTGACTCGGCGATGCTCCAGGTCGCGCTGCTGCGCCGTCGAGGTCTGGCCGCGCGCTTCGTCAGCGGCTACCTGGTGCAGGTCACCGACGAGGGCATGCTCCCCGACTTGCCTCGGGGTCTGGATCACGACGTGGTGGATCTGCACGCGTGGGCCGAGGCCTACCTGCCGGGCGCCGGCTGGATCGGCCTCGACGCCACCTCGGGCCTGCTGGCCTCGGAGGGCCACATCCCGCTGGCCAGCGCGTCGACGCCCGCGCTGGCGGCCCCGCTCTACGGCGGCACCGACGTGGCCGCCGAGCGCGTCGACTTCGAGATGTCGGTGGCCCGGCTCGGCCATGAGCCGCGCCCCACCGCGCCCTATACCGACGAGATCTGGGCGCAGCTGCGCGAGGCCGGCCGGCGTGCCGATGACCGGCTCGAGCAGCTCGGCCTTTCGCTGACCATGGGCGGCGAGCCCACCTTCAACTCGCGGGACGACGTCGACGCGCCCGAGTGGAACGGGGAGGCGCTGGGGCCCAGCAAGTGGCACGCCGGCCTCGCGCTGACCCATCAACTGCGCGAGCGCCTATGCCCCGGCGGGATCCTCATGCAGCGGATGGGCAAGTTCTACCCCGGCGAGACCATGCCGCGCTGGGCGATGGACGCGATCGGTCGGACGGACGGCGGGGTGCTGTGGGCACAGCCCGTCGAGCCGGAGGCCACCGGCTCTCGCGATGCGGCCGAGCGCATGGCCCGGGCGCTCGCCGAAGCGCTCGGGCTCGTCGAGGGTCTGCAGCCGGCCTACGAAGACCCGTGGCACTTTGTCATGGAGGAGGCTCGGCTGCCGCTCGACGTCGATCCGCTGCAACAGACCCTCGAGGACGGTGAGCAGCGGGCACGGCTGTCGCGGGTGCTGGGGCAGGGCCTGCGCACGCCCACCGCCTGGGTGCTGCCGCTGGTGCGCGAGCCCGGCGGGGGCCCCTGGCGCACCCAGGCCTGGACCTTTCGGCGCGGCCATCTGTTCTTGTTGCCCGGCGACAGCCCGGCGGGGCTCCGGCTGCCGCTCGACTCGCTGGGCGGGGTGCCGTGGCTCGTGGCTCCCTCCGAGGAGCCCTACGAGCCTCCCGATCCTCGCCGGGTCGATGCGTCCGACTCCGACGATGGCGTGGGCGATGGCGCGGACGGGACCGGCAAGCGCCCAGACAAGCGCCCAGACAAGGACCAAGGACCGCGCGTGCTCCGTGGCGATCGCACGGACGCGGTGCAGCCCACCACCGTGCACACCGCCCTTTGTGTGGAGTATCGCGAGTCGCCCGACGGTGCGCGTGGGCTGTTCGTGTTCCTTCCGCCGGTCGCCACCCAGGACGACTTCATCGCGCTGGTCGGCATCGTCGACAGCGTGCGCCAAACGCTGGGGTTACCGGTCATCCTCGAGGGCTATCCCCCGCCCTCGGGGCCCCGGCTGTCGCGGATCACCGTGACCCCCGACCCCGGCGTGCTCGAGGTCAACATCCCGCCCACCGCTCGCTTCGACGACTACGTGGAGCTGCTCCAGACCGTCTACGACGCGGCCTTGCACGCGGGCCTGCACACCGAGAAGTACCTTGTCGACGGGCGCCTGGTCGGCTCTGGCGGTGGTCATCACTTGACCCTCGGCGGCCCCACCCCGCTACGCAGCCCGCTGCTGCGCCGCCCCGAGCTGCTCGCCAGCTTGCTGACCTTCTTCCAGCACCACCCCTCGCTCAGCTATATGTTCACCGGCCTGTTCGTGGGTCCCACCTCGCAGGCACCGCGTGTCGACGAGGCCCGCCACGAAACGCTCTACGAGCTCGAGATCGCCCTACGCCACGCCTTCGCGCAGGCCGGGGGTGATCCACCTCCGTGGCTGGCCGACATGCTCTTTCGCGATCTGCTGGTCGACGTCACCGGCAATACCCACCGGACCGAGCTGTCGATCGACAAGCTCTTCGACCCTCGCACCCCCGTGGGGCGCCAGGGCCTGGTCGAATTCCGGGCGTTCGAGATGCCGCCGCACCCCCGCATGGCCGTGGCCCAGATGCTCCTGGTTCGCAGCCTTGTGGCCGCCCTGGCCTCGGCGCCCTACCGCGGTCGGCTCGTGCGCTGGGGTCAGGCATTGCACGATCGCTTCTTGCTGCCCTACTGGATGTGGCAAGACTTCGAGGACGTGCTCGCGTTCCTCGATACGCGGGGCCTGCCTGTGGATCCCGAGGTCTTTCGCCCCTTTGTCGATCTTCGCTGCCCGCTGGTCGGTCACCTCGACACCCGCGGGGTCCGCCTGGAGGTGCGCAACGCCATCGAGCCCTGGCACGTCTTGGGGGAGGAGCAGGTGACAGGCGGCACCGCCCGCTACGTCGACTCGGCCGTCGAGCGGATCGAGATCCGGGCCGAGGGGCTCGTGCCCGAGCGCCATGCGATCACCGTCAACGGTCATCCGATCCCCATGCGGGCCACCGAGCACGACGGCACCTATGTCTGCGGGGTGCGCTTTAGAGCCTGGGCCCCGCCGCGCAGCCTCCATGCTCACCTCGGCATTCACCATCCGTTGCGGATCGACGTGCTCGACCGCTGGTCTCACCGATCGCTGGGCGCGTGCACCTACCACGTGTGGCACCCCGAGGGCCGCGCCTTCGACAAGCCTCCGCTGACGCGCTTCGAGGCCGCCGCTCGCCGCAGCCAGCGGTTCACCCGCGGAGGCGTCACGCCCTATCCGCTGCGGGGCAGCTTCATCGAGGCTCCGCGCGAGGCTCCCTATGGGGTCGATCTGCGGCGCACCGATCTCGACGTGCCCATGCCCGAGGATCCCGAAGAGTCCGAGTCCTGACTCGGCTCGGGTGCTCGGGGCGATCGCTCGGCTGCGCCCGAGTTGACCGGTCGAGATCTTGGTGTTTGGATTCGAGCTCATGAGTGACGACGAGCGCGAGCTACGCACGGTCATCCATAGGGTGACCGAGCGCGTTCGCCAGGACGGTCATGTACTCGGGGCGCAGATCGGTGTGCAGCTTCGACGTCATCATCCGCAGTTCGAGCTCGCCGCGCATGGGTTCGCCAACTTGACCGACATGCTCGAGCGGGCGGCTCCAGAGCTGTCCATCGTGGGTCGCCGTGGTCAGGACTATCTGTGGAGCACCGATGCGGATCTAGATCAGCTCGATGCGGATCTCGAGCCCGATGATGTCGAGCCCGTCGTGCCCGAGGGTCGATTCCTCCTCGATCGGTTCCGTATTCGGAACTTCAAGGCGCTCGCCAAGGTCGACGTTTCCTTGCGGCCCTTCAACGTGATCGTAGGCGCTAATGGCGCCGGCAAGACCAGTATCCTCGAAGGATTGTTCTTGCTCAGCCAGCTTCGCTACAAGAAGCCGGCCACGATCTTCTCGGGGTCGCGGACGCTGGGCAATCTCGTCACCATAGGGGCACGAAAGCCCATGCGGCTGACGATCGAGATCGACAGTGGTCATGCCCAATTGCTCGAGTACGAGGGCCAGCCTGGTGTCGATCAACCCGACGGTCACCGTGTTCGGATCGGCATCGGTGATGAGATCTCCGAGCACGACTACACCCATGTGTCGGTCGCCACGACCTTGCCGCGTCACCTCCCATTGCTTCGCGCCTTTGGAGGAAGCACCCTGCTGCGTCTCGACGCTCGCAAGCTCGCGCGCCCCTCGGGATCGACTCGTGAGCGGCCGTCGCTGCGGCGCGATGGTCGGGGGCTGGCGTCGGTCTTGACCGATCTCGCGGCGACCGATCCCGATCGACTTGGCGAGATCTTCGAGGCCACCCGGGAGATCATCCCTGCCTTCGAGTCCGCACGAATGCCCCGGCAGCGTCTTCGAGGCAATGAAGGGGCGGAGATCGGAAACGGCCTACAGCTCAAGCTCTACGGCAAGTGGATCGATGCATCGATCGTCAGCGAGGGCACCATGCTCGTGCTTGGCTTGATGACCATCATCCACGGGGTTCGCTCGACGCGGTTGCTGCTCATGGACGATATCGAGCGAGCGCTGCATCCCAAGGCCCAGCGGACGTTGGTCGAGCGGCTCGCCATGATGACCAAGAACGGGGCTGGCTTGCAGTTGGTGTGCACCACCCACAGCCCCTACATGCTCGACGTGGTCGACCCCGAGGACATCTTGGTCGTGCGTGCGGCCACCGACAGCGGGCTCAGTCGATGTCGTCGGCTGGTCGAGCACGATGCGTGGGACAAGTGGCGGCAGTCCATGACGCCGGGCGAATTCTGGACCTACGTTGGCGAAGACTGGCTGGAGCATGAGTGAACACGCCGCTCGACATCGTCGTCGTGGCCGAGGCCACATCGGATGCGCGGAGGGCCAAAGGGCTCGTCGATCGGGTCATCATCGAAGCGGTCGACTGGCTGAAGGCGCAGCCCGATCTGCTCGATAGCCAGCGACGCTGGCGGGGGGTCGATGCGACCTGCGACTACCTGGACATCCACAAGGTTCCGGGGCTTGCTCGAAGCATGGACTTACCGCCTGTTCGTGGGGGGTTCGAGGGCAAGCTGCCGGCCGAGGATCATCGCGTAGCCGTGCAGGCAATGTGGGTGCTCATTGCGCTTGGGCCCCCGCAGATCCTGATCTGGATTCGCGATACCGACGGCTCGACGGAACGCCGCCGAGGCTGGCTCGATGCCTGCAGGCGCTCGGGGGCGGCGTTCCGGGGCTCGATCGGAGGGTTTCCGCACGAGTGCATGGAGGCGTGGTTGCTCGCCGCATGGTCACCAACCTCAGCGGACGAGCACCGAGAGCTCGCCAAAGAGCGGGCTCGGCTCGGATTCTCGCCCATCGAGCAACCGCAGCGTTTGTCACACAAGCAGAGCGTGAAGCGAAGTATCAAGGGGGTCTGCAAGACGCTCGGGGTCGACGAGGGGGGGCTCCAGACCGTCTGTGTCGACCAGCTACGCCGACGAGGGGCCGGTTGTGGACTGGCGGCCTTCCTCATGGAGATCGACCGGGTGCTCGTTTCGATCATTCGGTCTGGCTGAGCGGGCCACTGCTGTTCTCGTTGGGGTCGATGGCGCGTGCAATCACGCCCGAGGCCATCAACGCGCTCTTTGCCCGCCTCCGTGCGGGGCAAAAACGCGCGAAGAAAAAGTGCATCAAGTCGTGATCCGATCGGGTCGAGGTGACTCCTAGAGGGGGCCGGCGCGGGGCACACCACGACGTCGAGGCTTGGCAGCCGCCGAGGATCGACGTCGCGCGGTTCCGCGTGTTCCGGTTCATGATCACCAACAAAGGAACAGCAAGCATGAAGACCCCCACCAACCTTACCTTCGCCGTTCTCGCCGCTCTCGCCGTGTCTGGCTGTGACGCTCCTGAGAGCACGGAGCTGGGCGATCGCACGGCCGAGATCTCGGTCATTGTCGACGGCGAGCGCTACGAACTCGAAGACATGGATGAGCTCGAGGGTGAGCCTCTGCACTTCTTCCTCGACGCCAACGCGGTCGAGGAGGGGGTGATCTATGCGTTCAGCGATTCCGAGGAGGAGGCCGAGTTCATCGCACAGCGGGAGAAGGACATCCTCATGCAGGAGGACGAGCAGCTGACGTTCCGCGCCCCGCTGACCAACTCCAAGTTCTACGACTTGGACTACTACGACATCATGTTCGGCAAGCTCGGCAAGGGGGACAGCATCGCGAACCTCGCCACGCACCCCGACTACAACGACAACGACATCACCTCGGTGAAGTGCCGCTCGGGTGCGTACACGCATCTGTACGAGTACGCTGGCTTCGGGGCCCCGTCGCTCACCTGCCGAAACGTCAATATCCCGCACCTGAACGCCTACGGCTGGAACCAGCGCGCGAGCTCGCTGGAGGTCACTCCGTAGTCCTGGGTCGCGAGCGGTGAGCTTGCGCAGGAGCACGGCGCTTTGGCGCTGGCTCCTACGTCGCCGACCTCGAATGCACCCCCGCGATGGGATCATCGTGGGGGTGCCTCCGGGCGAGACGTATCGTTTCGCAGGAGCCGGATGATCCGGCCGGTACCGCGCACTCCGCCCGATTGCAATCGCCCCCAATGAGCACTATCGAACCATTCGAGCGCGTATAGTCGACGCCATGCATGGCTTGATCGATCGCGTCAGAATCGAGCGGGGGCTGTGGCCGGCGTTGGTGCTCATCCTCGGGTGCGGTGGTCCGACTCCGGTGGAGATCACCAGTGGCTCGAGCGGCTCGAGCTCGGGCACCACCGGGCCCAACAACCCCACACCGGGGAGCAGCCTCGACACGACCGAGGGGGTGCCTACGGTCGGGGGCAGCGGCATGCTCGACACCACCGTGGGGACGACCGTCGCCAGCAGCAGCAGCAGCGGAGGCAGCAGCAGCGGAGGCAGCAGCAGCAGCAGCGGCGGCAGCAGCAGCAGCGGCGGCAGCAGCAGCAGCAGCAGCGGCGGCAGCAGCAGCGGAGGCAGCAGCAGCAGCGGAGGCAGCAGCAGCGGAGGCAGCAGCAGCAGCGGAGGCAGCAGCAGCAGCGGAGGTAGCAGCAGCAGCGGAGGCAGCAGCAGCAGCGGAGGCAGCAGCAGCGGAGGCAGCAGCTCGTCGTCGGGC
>JBCCWC010000259.1:0-19007 GCA_039194325.1 Myxococcota bacterium | reverse complement strand
GTGTAGTCACCGTCGAGCGGCAGGTCGTTCTGGTCGATGCGATCGAGCCCCCACAGGCTAGTGGGCGCGTTCGCGGTGAAGATCTGCTCCTCCTCGATGAAGTCGACCTCCGGGCTGAAGCGCAGTTCCTCGATCTCGTCCTCGGTCAGCGGCGCGGTGAAGCCGTGAAGCTTCGGAGCGTCGATCGTCTCTTCGATCCGCACATCGGAGAAACGGCTCATCACGGTTCCCATGGAGGCCTTCGCGAACTCCTCCTCTTTGAGGATCACGATGAAGCGCCCCGTGCTCCGGGCACTGACCGCCAACGACTTCGTGCTGGCATCACGCGCCGCGTCGTCGACCCGATACACGGGCGCCGCGAACTCCTCGGCCCGATCGTTCTCAGTGAAGTCGCGCCCTCCGGCACGACCTTCGGGCTCGGTGTCACATGCCGTCACGGCCAGGGAAGACAGCAATACGATTGACAAACGGGACGCTTGAACAACTGTCGAACTCATCACGCAATACCTTTCCAACCACACTCTGCCTTGCGGCAAAGGGACATCTTGTGGGTTGGGAGTGAGTGGGATGAATCGACTATGGGGGGAAAGCTTGTATGTGTAAACCTACATTAGTGTATTGCCGGCTACTCCTCGATCGCCGACGGCGCCGCTCAGTCAGATTCGACGAAATACATGAAAGATTCGGAACATCAGTTCCAACGATCGATCCGTCGTTCGGTGTCACATTCGACCGCGATCGATCCAGGTCGAAATCGCCCAAAACCGTCGTATTGCCCGCCAAACCTACCGGTTGGCCGATTCAAGAAACCGTCACATGGCTCGAAATCGCGCTCGCATGCGTGTTCGTTATCTCACTTCCCATCCGGTCGTCCCAACTCCATTGCACCGGTATTGACGAGCAGATCGTGCTCGAATTCTTCGATCGCAGCAACGACCACGACCTCGAATACCCATTGAACAGCCCATTGAGCGATCCGGACCAGGGAGACGAGCAACGCCATTGAGTCACTCTCTCCATGCAACAACTTCGAACAGCCTATCTCGGGAAATGAAGAGTGCTGAGCGCTCGCAGATGTACGGATCGCACAACCGTCAGATAGGTAGACAAACAAACAAAGGCTGAACAGGCCAGGAATGAGCAGACAAAGGCTGAACAAGCAACCTACGGCTAAGAACCCGTGGTGGTCGGGTTGCCCTCGCCTACGGCCAGCCCAGCTTTGCGCTGCACCGAGCCCATCCAGCGCTCGAAGTCGCCGAGCGTGGACTGGGCGAGCGCAGCGTCTTGCGCCAAGCGCTCGACCTCCTGGCGCAACAGATCCCGAGCCCGCCGCAGGCGGCTGCGCACGGTGCCGTGGGGGATGTCGAGGACCAGCGCCAGATCGGCGCTGCGCATCGATTCCCAGTAGAACAGCTCGACCGCGATCTGCAGGTCGAGCGGCAGCCGGCGTAGCGCTCGTAGCAGGAGCGCTTGCTCCTCGTGCTCGACCACCAGCTGCGTGGGCGAGGCGTCGAGATCGGCGACCCGGCTGTCCTGGAAATCGGGCCCCGCGTGGCCCTGGTAGCGACCCTCTCGGTAGCGCAGCAATTGCTTGCGCGCGACCGCGAACACGAAGGTGCGAAAGCTGGCGTCACCCCGCAAGCGCTCGCGAGCCTCCATGCAGCCGAGGAAGGTCTGCTGAACCAGGTCGTCCACGTCGCGACCGACCTTGTTGCAAAAGAACCGGTACACCGCCTCGAAGTGGCGGTCGAACAGCGCCTCGCCGGCCGCGTCGTCTCCTCCGCGCCAGGCGTCGAGCAGCTCCAGATCTGCCGCCGTGGACACCCATGCGCTCACCCGGTCATGGTAGAGCAGACCGACGATCGGTGGGCACTCATGGCCGGGAGATCTAGCCTCCATACCGTGGGCACCCCACCGCCAACGACCCGAACTGCCGAGCCCGTCGCCGGGCTCGATGGGGTGAAGCTGGAGGCGGATCGCGTGGAGGTTCGCCTGACCCGTGCGGCGGTCAAGGCGCGGCTGTTCGGTCGACCGCCGCAGGCCACCCAAATCGGTCGCTTTGTGGTGCTCGAGCGGGTGGGGATGGGCGGCATGGGGATCGTCTACGCGGCCTACGATCCCCAGCTCGACCGACGGATCGCCCTCAAGGTCATGCGAGACGATCTGGTTCGCTCTCGTCGAACGCGACAGCAAGGGCAATTGCTGCGCGAGGCCCGGGCGATGGCCAAGCTCTCGCACCCCAACGTGGTCGCGGTGTACGACGCGGGCACGATCGACGGCCAAGTGTTCGTGGCCATGGAGTTCGTCGAGGCGGATACGCTGCGCCAGTGGATGGCCCAAGAGCGATCCACCGCCGAGCGCCTGCGGATCTTCGAGCAAGCGGGGCGAGGGCTGGCCACGGCCCACGCGGCCGGGCTGGTGCACCGCGACTTCAAGCCGGAGAACGTGCTGGTCCCCCGCGAGGGCGCGGTACGGGTGACGGATTTTGGGATCGCCCGAGCGATCGATCCCGACGGCGCGGCTCGGTCAGGCCTGGCCTGGCCCGCGTATCGCAGCGGCATGGCGGGGGTGAGCTTCGCGGCGGCCGGGACCCCGCCCTATATGTCGCCGCAGCAGATGCGCGGTGAGGCGGTCGATGCCCGCGCCGACCAGTGGGCGTTCTGCGTGGCCTTGTATGAAGCGTTCGCCGGCCACCGCCCCTTCGACGGGGACGCGCTTCGGCAGCTGGCGCGAGGCGAGCCGGTGCCGGTGCCTCCCATGCCCGACGGCACCGCGGTCCCGGCTCGGGTCCTCGCCGCGATCGAGCGCGGGCTCGCGGTCGAGCCCGAGGAGCGCTTTGCCGACATGCCGGCCCTGCTCGCGATGCTGGAGCCGTCCGGGCGCTCGCGCGGTCCCTGGGTCGCCGCGGTGGTGGGCGGCCTGGTCACGGTGGGCGGCCTGGCGTTGATGCGTACGGCCGAGCCCACGTGCCCCCGCGCGATCTCGCAGCTGAGCGGGGTCTGGGACGCACCGACGCGACGACGCACCGCCGAGTCCCTCGGCGCGGCCAGCCCGGCGCTGGGCGCTGATGCCTGGCAGCGGATCGAGCCGATGATCGACGCCCACGTGGAGCAGTGGCTCGACCTGCGCCAGTCCTCGTGCCGGGCGGCCGAGGACGGCATGCTGTCGTCGGAGCTGCTCGATCTGCGGATCGCGTGCTTGGACGATCGACACGGCGAGCTTCGGGCGCTCGTCGACACGCTCGGCCAAGCCGATCCCGAGATCGTGTCCCACGCGGTGGAGTCCACCCTGCGGCTGACGCCGTTGACCCGCTGCGTCGACCCGAAGATCCTCCGCGAGCTCACCCCGCCCCGCCCCCGCCAAGAGCTTCGCGAGGCCTCCGGGCAGCTGCGCGCACGAGTCGACCACGCGCGCGCGCTCCGGCGCGCGGGCAAGGCGGCCGAGGGCCTCGCGCTCGTCGACCCGGCGGTGGCGGAGGCGGAGGCCCTCGGCGAGCCCGGCGTGTCGATCGAGGCCCGGCTGGAGCGGGGCCGGATCCGTGCCGAGCTCGCCGACCGCGACGGTGCGATCGAGGACTTCGACGCGGTGATCGAGCAGGGCGGTGAGGCTCGCTATCTGCAAGCGGTGGCCGAGGCCTCGGTCGCGCTGGTCGACGTGGTCGGGGTCGATCTGGCGCGGGTCGAGGCAGGCCTCGATCTGGCCCGCGTGGCCTCGGTGGCGATCTCACTGGGGGGAGGCGACACGTTGATGCGCAGCCGGCTCCAGCTCGCTCGCGGTCGAGTGCTGTATCTGGCTGGCCGTACGGGGCAGGGGCAGCAAGCGACCCAGCGCGGGTTGGAAGCGCTCAGCGGGCCCCGAGCCAGCGAGCGGGCCCGCCTTGAGCAAGCCAGCGAATTGCGCCTGCTGGCCAAGCTGGCGCTGGCTCGGGACGATCACGCGCGGGGGCAGGAGTACGCGCGGCGCTCTCGGGTGATCTTCGAACAGCTGCTGGGCCCCGAGCACCCGCAGGTCGCCGCCACGCTCGCCCACTCGGCCGCAGCTGCCCTGCGCACCGGAGCGATCGATGAAGCTCGGGAGCAATTCGAACGAGCGGCCCAGATCCAGCGGCGCGCCTACGGCGAGGCGCATCCGGTCTACGGGCGAACGATCGGTAACCTCGGCTCGGCCAAGCGAGCCGGTGGCGATCGCCAGGGGGCGCTCGACTCGTATCGGCGCTCGGTGGAGATCCTCGAGCGCTCGCTGGGCGCCGACGACCCGCGGGTGGGCTCGCTGTGGATCAACATCGGCGGTACGGAGGCCGATCTCGGGCATAATGAGGCTGCCGAGCGCGCGTACCAACGCGGGCTGAAGGCCTTGCGAGCCAGCGTGGGCGAGGAGCACCCCCAGACGGCGCTCGCCTTGGCCAATATGGGGCGGCTGGAGCTGGCGCGCGGCGACGTAGAGGCGGCCCGGCGAGCGCTACGGCGAGCGCTGGAGATCCGCGAGCGACGACTGGGCCCCGCGCACATCGAGACCGCTCGCAGCCGAGGGTCACTCGCCGATGCGCTGGCGGCCGCCGGCGAGCTCGACGCGGCGGCCGAGGCCTACCAGCAGGTGCTCGCGGTCCTCGAAGCGGGGCAAGCTCCACCCGCCGAGCTGGCCCTGGCGCGCGCGGATCTGGGGAGGGTGCTGTGGCGGCAGGGCGCTCGCGCTCGTGCCCGCGCGCTGCTCGAGCAAGCACGGCCGTCGCTGGTCGCCGCCGAGCGGGAAAAACTCGATGCTTGGTGTAACGGGCGGTGTTGATGCGGGGACTAGTATCAAGCGGCACCGCAATTTACCCTGTCTGCCCCACTCGATCTACGATCGCACACATGACCCCTATGGGCAAATCGCGACAATGAAATTCGAATTATCGCGGCAACTTTCGAGCAATGATCTCGTGGTATGTAAGGAACTCACCCGGCAAAACGCTGCACGGTCACCTTACATCGTATGTGACCCAAAGGTCCCCGTCATCTCAAGAGTCGACTTATTCTTCTGACAAGGCACATGTCTTTCGAAAACAGACGAACCCGTCCGTGAGAGTAGGCACGCTCAGATGTTCAGCACGCTCAGCATCAAGCATTGCTTATCGTTTGAACACTTCGAGCAGAAGCGACAGCCAAGGAGATTGGCTTCTGAACCATAATATAAGATAAGCAGTATCCACGCACGGCTACGCACGGATTCACATAGTGCATCAACATACAACACCTGTTCTTACTCCCGCGCCTATTGCTCGATTTTGAGTGATTCAAACGATACTTCCTAGTGCTTAATCAATTCTGAGCTGATTGACAGCCTTATGTACTCTACGTACATTCTCGAAGCAGCCAATCCACCCAAGCTGTTGCCTTGCCCGACATCGTCGGCAATATGGTCAGCTGTCCGTGAAGATCTTTGTCTCATACTCGGGACGAGACGCCTATCTTGCCATACGCGTCTGCACCGCGCTGGAACATGAGGGACACGAGGTTTTCTTCGCGAAACGCGATTGTGTGCCATCTGTGCCATTCCACTGCGCCATACGTCAAGCGATCAAGAGATCGAAGATAATGGTGGTGCTTATATCTCCACATTCAATGTCAGAAAACAGCTATGTCCTGACTGAGATTGCCATTGGGACAAGAGGCGCCGGCTCTAAGCACCGGAAGATCTTACCGGTCATGATCTCTCCAACCTCCACGGAGCAACTCCCTGCGGAACTGAGAGACATTACGATCTTGCATCCAAGGGGAGACATCGTCGCCGAGATCAATTTCATGATTGACCTACTGAAGACACAGACGTTCGGCAAATTGCAGATGACAATCTGCATCATAGTCGCATTGCTGAGCCTCTCATTCTTGCTAAACACCATTTAGATCTTCGATGGCGACTCAATCCCGCCCAATACCATTGACCGAACCGGTCGGCGCTCGGGTCGGATGTCTCGCATCACCCACAGTCACGAAGCCCTACGAATGTAGACCTCACAGATCGTTGTCCTCGGCCCACTGCCGGAGCCGGTCGAGCACGTCCAGCGACGAGCGGCCGAAGTCGGTGATCTCGTACTCCACCGCGATCGGTCGCTCGGTCAGCACGGTGCGGGTGACCAGGCCGAGCTCTTCCATCTCCCGCAGCCGCTGGCTCACCATCTTCTTGCTCGCTCCCCCCAGCTGACGCGCGAGCACTCCAAAGCGGACCGGACCGTCCTTGAGGTGCCAGAGGATCGAGCCCTTCCACTTGCCCCCGATGATCCGCATCCCTCGCTCGATCGCACAGGGAGACTGGCAGACCTCCTCGAGCTCCGGCGACGCAGGACGGGGCGGCCGAACCGAGCGGGGCGGCGCAGCAGGGCGGCGCGGCGCAGCAGGGCGGCGCGGCGCAGCGGGGCGTTGCTTGCGGGGTGAATCCATGGCGTGAGCGTATCCGGTCGCGAATGTGAGCGGTTACAAAAAGTATACTGGTTGCTTTTCGTTACCGGTAGCCCTAGGTTTTCGTCCGAATCAACTGCCACCGCGCAGCAGGAGCGAGGCGTCCAAGCGCGCCGCTCCTGCCGCGCGGGAGTGAAGAGTGAGCACGCCATGAACACGCCCGCGATCGGACCCGGATCCGAGTTTCCCCCGCTACCCGCCGCGAACCTCGACGGGACTACTACGGACATCAGCAAGCCCGCGCAGGGCGCCGACTGGACGATGGTGGTCGTATACCGCGGCCAGCACTGCCCGCTGTGTACTCGCTACCTCAACCGACTCACGAGCTTCGTGCCTCGGCTCCGCGAGATCGGGATCCACGTGGTGGCCGTCTCCGGTGACAGCAAGCAGCAGCTCGAGGGTCACCTTGAGCGCCTCGACATCAACTTCCCGATCCACTACGGGTTGACCACCGAGCAGATGCAGGCGCTGGGGGTCCACATCTCGGCTCCGCGCTCCGAAAAAGAGACCGATCACCCCTTCGCCGAGCCGGGGCTGTTCGTCATCAACGAAAAGGGCACGGTGCAGGTCATCGATACCTCCAACAACCCCTTCGTTCGCCCGGATCTGGAGGCCCTGGTCTCGGGCCTGAGCTGGATCCGCAGCCACGACTACCCGATCCGCGGCACCTTTGGCGGAGATCGATCATGAAGGCCTATATTGCCCGCCAGTACGGTGCCGACGCCCAGCTCGAGCTCGCCGACGTCCCGACCCCCGAGCCGAGGCCGGGCGAGATCCTCATCCGGGTCGAAGCGACCAGCCTCAACCCCATCGACAACAAGCAGCTCCGGCATGATCTGGGCATCAACCCCGAGCTGCCCGCGATCCTCCACGGTGACGTCGCCGGCGTCGTCGACCACGTGGGCCCAGGTGTGGAGCGCTTCGAGGTCGGCGATCGCGTGTATGCGTGCGCCGGGGGCTTCCGCGGGACGGCGGGCGCCCTCGCGGAGCTGATGCCCGCCGACGCCAAGCTGGTCGCCCACCGCCCCACGTCGCTCAGCGCGGCCCAGGCGGCAGCGCTCCCGCTGGTGGCACTCACCGCCTGGGAGTCGCTCGTCGACGGCGCCAAGTTGCAGCCAGCAGAGCATGTGCTGATCCACGGAGGCACGGGGGGCCTAGGTCACGTGGCTCTGCAGATCGCCAAGGCCCACGGCGCCCGCGTCGCGGTCACCGTGTCCACCGAGGCCAAGGCTGAGATTGCACGCCGCCTCGGCGCCGACGACATCATCTTCTACCGTAGCGAGTCGGTGGACGACTACGTCCGGCGGTTCACGGACGGCCGCGGCTTCGACGTCGTCTACGACACCCTCAGCGGCGCGAACTTCGAGCGATCGCTGCAGGCGGTGCGGATCCGCGGGCGCGTGGCCACCGTCTTCACGGGGACCGACTCGACCACGTTAGATCTGACTCAGGCCTTCGTTCGCGCCCTGACCGTGTATGCCCAGAACATGTCGATCCCGCTGATCACTGGCGAAGGCCGCGAGCACCACGGCGAGATCCTCGGGAAGGTGGCCGAGCTGGTCGACGCGGGCAAGTTAGAGCCGTTGGTCGACCCCCATCGCTTCGACTTTTCCCAGGCCAACGAGGCGCACGCGTTCTTCGAGGCCAACGAGCACGTGGGCAAGATCGTGCTGGAAGCGGGCGGCTGGGCGTAGAGCGGCTGCGCCGGGCGGCTTAGCTGCCGCCCGGCTCATCCATCCGCTCCCCCGGCTCAACCCCCCGGCTCAACCCCCCGGCTCAACCCCCCGGCTCAACCCCCCGGCTCAACCCCCCGGCTCAACCCCCCGGCTCACCCCCCCGGCTCACCCGTAGAGCAGCCAGCTGATCAGCAAGTTGAGCACGATGCACATCAACGCCCCCTGGACGATGGCCCGATTGGTGGCCACGCCGACTCCCTCGGCGCCCTCCTTCTTGGCCGCTCGGTACCCGTGGAAGGTGGCGATCAGCGCGACGAGCCAGCCGAAGATCAGCCCCTTGAGCATGCCGACCGCCAGATCACCCAGGCTCACGAACTCGTGCAATTGGCTGACGAAGGTGCCGGAATTAAGGCCCAGCTGGAAGACGGCCCCCGCATAGCTGGCCCCGATCCCGATTACGTTCGCATACCCGCACAAGATCGGCAGCGCCAAGGTCACCGCCCAAAGGCGCGGAGCGACCAGGTGACGCATGGGATCCACGCTCATCACCTCGAGCGCCTCGACCTGCTCGCTGATCTTCATGTTGGCCAGGGCGGCAGCCAGGTTGGCGCCGATCCGGGCCCCGCAGACGACCGCCGCCATCACCGGGTAGAGCTCACGCACCCCTCCGATCCCGGCGAACATGCCCAAGAAGTCCTGCCCCCCGAAGCGCTCGAAGGTGGCGTAGGACTGCACCGAGAGGTTCAGCCCGGCGAAGATCGTCAGGATCGTCAGCAGCGCGACGCTGCCCACCCCGGCCTCGTAGGTGTGCCGCAACAGCGGACCCATGGCAGGCAGCTGGGAGAACTGAGCCCCCACCGCGTGCCGCACGAAGAGCAAGAACTCGAGCACGGCCTTCATATGCCCGCCTCCAGCAGCATCATGCTCACCAGGTAGTCGACCACCAGGATCAACACGATCGTATAGACCACGGTGTCGTTGGCCGCCTTGCCCACCGCTTCGGCGCCCCCTTGGGTGCTCAGGCCCAGGTAACCCGCGATGAGCCCCACGGCCGAGCCGAACAGGGCACACTTGCCCATGCCCACCCATAGATCGGCGGGCTGGATCTGGGCGGTAAGGTGCTCGACGAACGCCCCGTGGTCGACCCCGCCCAGCGGGACCGCAAACAACCACCCAGACAGGACTCCCAGCACGTTGGTCGTCACGTTGAGCAGGGGCGCCACCAGCAGACAGGCGACGACGCCCGGGACCACCACGAAGCGCATGGGATCCACCGACATCACGGCCAGCGCGTCGATTTGCCCGCGGACCTTCATGGTGCCGATCCGAGCGGCGATCGACGAGCCAGCCTGCGCGGCCACCATCACCGAGGACAGCGCAGGGCTGAACTCGCGGAAGATCATGGTCCCGAGCAGCGAGCTGAGCATTCGGTCCAGACCGAACATGCGGAAGATCCCCAGCCCCTGTAGCGAGATCACCGCCCCGATCGGCGCCACCGCCAGCCCCACGGGGAGGATGCAGCGCTTGACCAGGATCGCCATCACCCGCAGCGTCTCGCCGACATACCGCGGCGAAGTGGCCGCGGTACGGAGCACCTCGAGGAAGAAGGCGAAGACGGCCCCGATCTTGGCGAGCAGCTGGAGGACCTGGCGCATGGAAATCGGCGGTCGCCGATCGTACTACCATGACCGGGCAAGCCGCCCGAAGCACCAGCGCCACCGGCTGCCGCCATGCGATCGACGGCCACCGCCTAGCAAGAAAACCCCCGGCGTTCGTCCCTCCTGGGTGCCGCCTGCGCAAGACCGAGGCCGGGCGCGACGTAGTCGCGCATCCCGAGCCGGCCTCGGCATATAGAGCTCAGTCGTCGGTGAGGGCCACATCCGACGAGCGTGGACGGCTGATGCAGGTCAGCACGTACCCCTCGTCTTCTTCCTCGGGGGTCAGGCCCTCGGCCTCCGCCTGATGAACCTCTCCACGCAGCAGGCGAAGCTTACAGGTCCCGCAGTCCCCCACCCGGCACGAGGTCTCGATGGGTACGCCGGCGTCGAGCGCCGCCTCGAGGATCGTGGCGCCGGCCGGGACCAACACCGAGGACTCTTGGCCATCGACGCAAAGCGAGACCCGGCAGGCCTCGGCGAGGCCTGCCACGTCGGAGTCGGCCTGCTCGGAGTCGGCCTCATCAGCGCGAACGAAGAGCTCCTCGAAGACCCGCGCCCCCGGAACTCCGAGCTCGCGCAGGGCCTCGTGAACGACATCCATCAGCCCCTTGGGGCCACATAAGTAGAACTCCGCCGGTTTGCCCCCGGCGAGGTCGCCGATGAGCGTAGCGGCGCACGACGGGTCGAGCCGCCCGGCGCACGCGCCGACCCGATCGGCGTCTCGTTCGAGGACGTGGGTCACACGCAATCGCCCCGCACTTCGTTGGACCAGCTGTTCGATCTCGATCCGCAAGATGATCTCCGCAGGCGAGACATTGCAGTAAAGCAGCGAGATCGTGGTCTCGGGCTCTTGAAGCAGCAGCTCACTGGCGATCGAATAAAGAGGAGTGATCCCGCTGCCGCCCCCGATGAGGACCACATGACGCTGACCAACACGTGGCTGCACGCAAAAACGACCCAGAGGCCCAGAGGCGGTCAGCTGAAGGCCAGCCGCGGCATGATCGAAGAGGTGACCCGACACCAACCCATCGGGGATCCGCTTGACCACGATCGACAGCGGATCGGAGCGGCTCGGGCTCCCGACCAGCGAGTAAGGTCGCGGGTACGTCTGCCCGTCGATGGGAACGTGGAAGGTCAGGTACTGGCCGGCCCGATAGCGCAGCGCGGTCGGAAGCGGCGCAAAGGTGAGCTGGACCGACGAGGGGGTCGTCCGCTGCACGGACTCCACCGTTAGCGCGAGTTCGGTGTTCATCACGATCTCCATACTCAAACGCGCACCGGCAGCTCGCGACAGCCGTGGAGCATGGGGATCGGGATCGGGATCGTCGGGCGCTCGGGATCTACGCGCAAGCTCGGGAAGCGCCGGTAGAGCGCGGGTATGGCTACCTTGGCCTCGAGGCGGGCGAGCGGCTCGCCGAGGCACCGGTGGATGCCAGACCCAAAGGACAGGGTCTTCTTGGGCTTGCGATCGGGAATGAAGCGCTCCGGCTCGTCAAACACCCGCGGATCCCGGTTGGCGGAGAGGATGAGGGGTACCACCGAACTATTCGCCGGGATGGTCACCCCTTGCATCTCCACGTCGCGCAGCGCGATCCGCATCGTGCCCGCGGCCGGCCCACGACAGCGCAGTACTTCCTCGAGCACGATCGAGCTGCGATCGAGATCCTCCAGCAGATACGCACGAGCATCCGGGTTCTCGCTCAGGCAGCGCACCGTATTGGAGATGAGGTTGGTGGTGGTCTCGTGCCCCGCAATGAGCATGACGTTGCCCATGGCGACCAGCTCGTCCTCGGAGACGTCGGCCCCCGACGCCTGGGCGCGAATGAGATCGGAGGTGATGTCGTCGCCCAGGGTCCCCGAGCGTCGACGGTCGGCGAGCAGCTCCGCATAGTACGCGCTGAGCTCGTTCATCGCACGAATTCCGCGTTCCCGTTGCTGCTTGACCGTGACGAACAATGCGTCGTTGGCCATGCGCTGAAAGAGCCCGTAGTCGGCGGAGGGCACACCCAGCAGCACGGCGATCACGATTGCGGGCAACGGAACCGTGAACTCACGCACCAGGTCGAAGGCATCGCCTTGATCTTCGGCCTGGTCCTCGATCCGGTCGAGCAGCTCGTCACACAGTTGCTCGATCGACTGGCGAAGCTTGGCCACCCGACGCGGAGTAAACGCGGGCTGGGCCAGCGCCCGAAGACGCGAGTGGTCCGGCTCGTCGACTGCGGCCATGTTCCGGGCCGCTTGTGGGGCCTCACTGGCCATATCCATTGGATCGGCCGACGAGAAGGTCTCGGCGTCTCGCAGCGCCCGCTTGACGTCTTCGTAACGAAACAACAGCCACGAACTCAGCGCATCGTCCCACAGTACGGGAGACTCCTCCCGGAGCCTGCGGTACATGGGAAAGGGATCGAGAAAGGTCCTACCATCGAACGGCATCGTGATTCACTCGGCGAGGGTCAACGGTCCGCCGGGGCGAGATCGCGCCCGACTTGACGCTACGTCTCCAGCATAGGGGCTCTAGTCTGGCCGACCATGACCGAAAATGGTCACCTAGATGCCCGCCGGTGGGCACAGGCAACCTCCACCGATATCGTTCGCGGGTGCTCGACCTCAATGACGTCGTCATGATCATGGCGCTCGCGCGGGATGGCTCGTTGATGAAGGCGAGCGAGGCCCTCGGGCTCCCCCGAAGCACGCTCAAGCGTCGACTGGAGCAGCTCGAGCACAAGATGGGCGTTCGCCTCATCGAGCGGAGCCACCGATACCTGCGACTGACCGCGGCGGGGCGGGTGCTCATCGAACAAGGAGCGCCGCTAGTAGACGCCGCCCGGCACGTCGAGCAGGCGGTTCAGTCGAGCTCCGTGGGGCGGATGCGGGTCGCGACCACCATGGACATCGGGATGGAGCTCATCGAGCCGCTCTTTCGGTTGGTGAGCGACGAGCTCGATGACCTCGGGTTCGAGCTCGTCTATACCGACCGCAAGATCCACCCGGTGCGCGACGATTTCGACCTGGTGATTACGCTCGAGCCACCGACCGACGGAGGCCTCTACTACCGTCCCATGCAGCGCTTTTCGTGGCGCTGTGTCGCCACCCAGCGCTACCTGAGCGAGCACGGAGTACCCGAGCGAGCCGCGGATCTGCGCGAGCATGTCTGCATCGCTTCGAAGATCCGCGGCGGGATCTCTCCTTTCGTGTGGCCGCTACGTGCTGGAGGTGGTCAGCGACTGAGCCCGCGCTTCATCTCCACCAGCATCTTCGCATCACAGCAGTTCGTGCTCGCCGACCGCGGGATCGCGCTGCTCCCCGATCTTCCTTCGAGACATCGTGTCGAGCTCGTCCCCGTCCTCCAACCCGAGGTGGGGGCCGAGAGCGCCATTTTGATCGTCATGGGGCAACGGCTCAGCGATTCGGAGCGAGGCTTGAAGGTGCGCACCATGCTGGAGAATGCCCTGCAGCTGATGGCGCGCTTTTCGGGCGAACAACCGAACCTGGGCGACTTCCCGAGCGAACCTGGAGCTCGGTGAATCGGACAATCGGGGCCAGAACGCAACCCGCGTCGATCCAGCAATCACCCGGCAATCAGACTATCATGGCCAGATGAACGACCGGATGAGCCGCCTCGAGCAGATGCGACGCCGGCTCCCGGTCGTGGAGAGTCTCCCCCGGGCGGGCAGCCGCCGCGTCCTACCGCTGGCCAAGGGGCAGGCCCCTCGACCCACACTGGCGGTGTGGGAGCTGACCCTGGCCTGCGACCACCGCTGCCGCCACTGCGGGCCCCGAGCGGCCAAGGCTCGACCTGACGAGCTGAACACCGAGGAATGCCTGGAGCTGGTGGCCCAGATGGCCGAGCTCGGCGTGGGCGAGGTGGTGCTGATCGGCGGCGAAGCCTACCTGCGCGATGACTTCTTGCTGGTGATCCGCGCCTGCCGGGAGCACGGGATGTCGGTGACCATGACCACCGGCGGCTGGGGGCTGACGCCGCAGCGCTGCAAGGCGGCCAAGGAAGCCGGCCTGCGCGGGGTCTCCGTGTCGATCGACGGGCTCGAGGCCAACCACGATCACGTGCGCAGCCGAACGGGCAGCTGGGCCCGCGCCTTCACGGCGCTGCGCAACGCCCGGGCCGCAGGGATACCGATCGCCTCCAACACGCAGATCAACCAGCGCTCGGCCCGCGAGCTGCTGCCGCTGCTGGAGCTCTTGGCCGCCGAGGGGATCCACGCCTGGCAGATCCAATTCACCATGGCCCACGGCAACGCGGCCGACCACCCCGATCTGCTGGTGCAGCCCTACATGCTGCTGGAGATCTACGCACAGATCGACAAGGTGATCGACCGGTGCAACGAGCTGGGGATCAAGCTGTGGCCGGCCAACAACGTGGGGTACTTCGGGCCGCTCGAGCAGCGGCTACGCCACCACCAGACGGGCGGGCGCTTCTTCACCGGCTGCAAGGCGGGGATCCGTACCCTGGGGATCGAGAGCAACGGGCAGATCAAGAGCTGCCCGAGCCTGGGCGGGCCCACGAACCTCGGCGGCTCGTGGCGCGAGCACGGGCTCAAGGCGCTGTGGGAGCGCTCGCCCGAGGTGGGCTACACCCGGCACCGCACGCTCGATGATCTGTGGGGCTACTGCCGCGAGTGCTACTACGCACAGACGTGCATGGCCGGATGCACCGCCACCGCCGAGCCGCTGCTGGGGCGGCCGGGGAACAACCCCTACTGCCTGCACCGGGCCGAGCAGATGGAGCGTATGGGCGTGCGCGAACGGATCGAGCGCGTACGCACGGCCCCGAACGTACCGTTTGCCAACGGACTCTTTCGGCTGATCCGCGAGCCCCTCGATCCCAAGGAGCGGGAGCTTTCGGGCCCCGTACGGATCGACGAGCCGCGGATCGATCGCACCCAAGAGCCCTACGGGCCCGGGCGGCCGGTGGACGACGAGCCCACCGGCACCCCCTGACGCTACGCCGTGCTCGTGCTGCCCGAGCTCGAACCACCACCAGTGCTCGACTCGCTGCCGGTCCCCGACCCGGTCTCGCTTTGGTTCGCGGTCGAGCCACCACCAGAACTCGACGAACCAGTGTCCGTACCGCTCGAAGAGCTCCCCGAGGTCGCGCTGTCGTCGGCCGTCTCGTCGTTGGACGGAGAGCCGGTCTCGAATGAGGAATCCACATCGGGCCCCCCATAAGCAGCCACGCTCATCTCCCCGGAGCTACTCCCATCGCCGTCGCCCGACTGGCCGCCGCACGCCGCCAGCGTCAGCCCCAGCACGACAGCTGCCAGCGCGGGCATCGAGGGCGATGAGGCCGTACGCAGCCCGGCGTCACAAAAGGGGCAGTGCGAGGTGTCGTTTCGAACGAATCGGGAGCAAGTAGGACAAGCAATCATCAGTAGCGATCGTACCACCCCATCGACCGAATGGATCGACTCGCCGCTCGATCAATTTGCCGACCGGCCGAGCTATTCATTCATTCGCCGCTCGTCCCCGTGCTCTCGGAGCCGCTCCCCGAGCCCGTGCTCGTCCCTGTGCCCGTCGTGCCGGTGTCCGCCGTTTCGTCGTCGAAGGTGTCCGTCCCCGGGCCCGCATAGGCCGCCACGCTGCTCTCCCCCGGCGGGATGTCGGTCGTGGTGCTCGTACCCACCGACCCGCTGCCCATCGTCGTGGAGGTGACGCCGTTGGTGGTGCTGCCCGTGCTGTCGTTGGCGGTACCGCTGGCGGTACCGTTGGCGCTCATGCTCGCGCTCGCGCCGTCTTCGCCGGTGGAGTCGCCCCCACACGCGGTCAAGGCCAGGCCCAGCAATACGCCCGCCACCGTCGGACCCACCGGAGATGGCACGCTACGAAGCGTCGACTCGCAGAAGGGACAACGACGCAACCCCGACCGGATGAAACGCGAACAAGTAGGGCAAGGAATCATGGAGTGAGTCTATCACCCGGCTGGCGCGATGATGAAGCGTCACCGGCGAACAACCCGAGCTGATCATCGCGCTCCACCGGCCGCCGGGGCCCGGGCTCGGGCGACCACGACGGCGTGATCCCCCGCCGCTCCAGCTCTAGCAACCATCGCTTGGCCTCGATCCCCCCGCCAAACCCGGTGAGCTTGCCGTCGGCCCCGACCACCCGGTGACAGGGCACCACCACCGAGATCGGGTTCTGTCCATTGGCGCGCCCTACCGCGCGCGACGCCCCGGGCTGCTGCAAGCGCGCCGCCTGCTGGCCGTAGCTGCGAACCTCACCGAAGGGGATCTCCCGCAGCGCCGCCCAAGCGCGCTGCTGAAACTCGGTGCCCAAAAGTCGCAGCGGCAGGTCGAACTCGCGCCGCCGACCGTCGAGATACTCGCGCAGCTGCTCGGTGGCCGCCGTCGACCGCCCTCGCTCCTCGACGACGGCGCCGTGCCGCTGCGCAAACCCCATGAGGTCCTCGAAGCGCACCCGTGTCTCCAGCGAAAAGCCTACATAGACCACCGCCTCATCGCCGTCGTGTACAACGCAAAGCGGCAGCTGCGGATGTCGCAACCACGAGACGGTCCAGCGCTCCTGAGGCTCCACGCGGTCGTTCTAGCCCGGTTGGGCCCCCATCCCCAACCCACCCTCTAGAGACGAGACCAGGGCGGAATTTGACTCGATCTGCTTGGGCTCGCAGCATCGAACGCGTGAGCTCTTTAGTTCGGCCGCACGGGCGTGCGCACCTCGCGAGCCTGGTGAGCCGACCCAGCACGCTGCTGCTGCTGGCCGGCGCGCTGGGCCTGGGCTACTGGAGCTGCGCCACCACCGGCGTGCTCGACTCGACCGAGCCCCCACCGCCCACCGACGAGGCCACGCCCTCCACCGAAGAGCTCGCGCCCGTCGCCGAGGCCCAAGCCGCTCCGCCCGGGGAAGAACCTCCGCTGCTGCCGGTGCTCAACGAGGAGGCCCTCACCGCTCGGGTCGCCGCCCAGCGCCGCCTGCTCGGCACCAACCTATTCGAAGACGTGCGCGGCCAGCCCGTCCCGTGGATCAGCCCTCAAGAGGAGATCCCCGCGGGCGGCCCCCCTAGCAAGACCAAGACCAAGACCAAGACCAAGACCAAGACCAACACCAAGGCCAGGTCGGTCGACGATGCCCTGCTCGACAGCCTGCCCGGCTCGTCGGGCCTGGGCGGCGTGGGCGGAACGTCCACCACCACGGCGCAGCGGATCAACGGCAACGCGCTCGGCCTGTTCGTCCCGATCGAGGGCCCCCGTGAACATGGCCCCCCGCTCGCACGCTTCTACGCCGCGCTCGAGGCCCTGCGCCGCGGGGAGGATCCCGACGGCAAGGTGCGCGTGATGGTGTACGGCGGCTCGCACACCGACGCCGACGTCTACCCGCAGTACATCCGCACGTACCTCCAGGAGCGCTTTGGCGACGGGGGCCACGGCTTCGTGCACGTGGCCAAGCCGTGGCGCTGGTATCGACACGCCGACTACTGGGTCGAGGGCACCAAGTACTGGAAGACCGAGCACGCCCAGCGCCGCAAGGGTCGCATGGACGGGCTGTACGGCTACATGGGCACCAGCCTGTCGGCCAAGACCAAGCGGGCCTTCGGCAAGGTGCACCCGCGCGGCGACGCGGTCGGTTCGATCTACGAGGTGTTCTTCTTGCAGCAGCCCAAGGGCGGCAGCTTCAAGGTGCTGGCCGACGACAAGGTGCAAGCCACCGTCGCCACCCGCGCCGACGAGATCGGGCCCGGCTACTACCGCTTCGTGCTCCCCGAGGGGCAGCACCACATCGAGCTGCGGCTCGTGGGCAACGGCGAGGTGCGGCTGTTCGGCATGACCATCGAGCGCGAGATGCCTGGCGTGGTGGTCGACACCCTCGGGATCGGGGGCACGCGCGCGGCCAACATGCTCCGGTGGAACGAGCAGATCTGGGCCGACAACATGGCCCACCGCGATCCCGACCTGGTCACGTTCTTCTACGGCACCAACGAGGCCACCGACGAGGACCAGCCGATCGAGGTCTACGAGAACGATCTACGCGCCGTGCTCGACCGCCTGGCCACGGTGGCCCCTCGCGCCAGCTGCCTGCTGATGGGCCCCGGCGACTTCCCCCGCAAGCAAGCCGACGGCACCTGGGTCAACCGCAAGCGGATCGACCAGATCATCGAGGTGCAGCGCCGCGTGGCCGCCGACCACGGCTGCGGGTTCTGGGACACCAAGGCGTTCATGGGCGGCGAGCTGTCCATGCCCATGTGGGCCTCCGCCCAGCCCCCGATGGCCAAACAGGACCACATCCACTTCACCAAGCGGGGGTACGTGCGGATCGGCATGGCCGTGATGGATGCGATGATGGTCGACTTCGACGGCGCCGACATCGGCGGCTGACGATCGGGGTGCGAGGGTCAGCCGACACGCGCTATGATCGAGGCATGGCCGAGCCCGCGCCGCTGATCTGATGAGCTACGACGAGTATCTCGAGCTCACCGAGCAGGCGGAGGTCAAGCACGAGTTCATCGATGGCCGGGTGGTCGCGATGGCTGGCGGCTCCATCGAGCACAGCCGGCTGGTCGCTCGCATGGGATACCTCCTGCAGGCCGGGCTCGAAGACAAGCCGTGCAACGTCTTCAGCTCCGACGGTCGGGTGCGGATCGACGCCACCAATCGTTCCACATACCCAGATGTGAGCGTGGTGTGCGGGCCCGTAGTGCCGGCGAGCAACGATCCCCATGGCATCACCAACCCCGTGGTGATCGTCGAGGTTCTCTCGGACGGGACCGAGAAGGACGATCGCGGGAGCAAGTTCGCCCACTATCGCCGACTCGAGTCACTGAAGGAATATGTGCTAGTCGCCCAAGACGCGCCGTGCGTGGAGGTGTTCCGCCGGGAAACCGATGTCTGGACGCTGCGTGAACATGGCCCGGGAGATGTGGTCAAGCTTACGAGCTTGGATCTGCGCCTCGAGCTCGATCGTATTTACCGTGATCCGACCCGTTCTTGATCCGATCCGTTCTTGATTCGACCGATCGCGGGGCCTGAGCCAGGCTCAGCACCACGGCGCCGCGCCGATGTCGGCGGGACGTTGCTCGACGTCGAAGGTCTCCAGCTCCGCCGCGATCTTCTCGCCGACCTCCCACCCCCATAGGCCCCAGTGGAGGCCTATGGGGGTGGGAGGTCGGCGAGAAGATCGCGGCGGAGCTGGAGACCTTCGACGTCGAGCAGCGTCCCGCCGACATCGGCGCGGCGCCGTGGTGCTGAGCCTGGCTCAGGCCCCGCGATCGGTCG
>JBCCWC010000258.1:0-19134 GCA_039194325.1 Myxococcota bacterium | reverse complement strand
CTTTGATCACCCTGCCCAACCCTAGTCCCTGATCACACTCCCCCCCCCGACCCCCCGGTGGCCCCCCCCCCCCCCCCCCCCGGGGAACCGGGGCCCCCCCCCCCCCCCCCGGGCCCGCCCCCCCCCCCCATGCTCGAATCGGGCGATCATCATAGTGAACATCTCATTGGATGCCAGTGATGAAGTGGGAATATTTTGACTCATTAAGGGTGGAACCAAGTCATCCAGCCTATGGTGGGAGACTGGCACGGCGAGACGCGCAAGTCGTAAGATATCGACTCATGGATTCGGACGATGATCGGCGAGGGCGGACACAGTGAGAGTGAGCAAGACCGCTGGCCTCGCTGCTCTGCTCTTGTATCGAACACTTGGAGGTTGAGCTTCGCGCTGCGAACGGGGGCGTAGGGGCCCTCTTTCACGCGGGGAGCCCTCCCCACACATGCTCGCCGGCGATGAGCACCCGAATGCTTGGAGTTGCGAGTAGTCGCCGCTTGCGCGTGAGTGGGCCCCCTCCTGGCTACGCGGGTCCCTTCGCTGCTTCGTTCGGCAGAGCATCGACCCCCTCACAACTGGAAACTGCGGGCGGAAACGGCGGACGGGCCTACCGGCGGACCCCGCACTTCCGCACCACCATGAGTTCGCCATCGCCCGACGACGCTCGAGTCATACCGGCCAGCACAGAACAGTGCCCATAGTACGAAGCCGCTTGGCCCGCGTAGCGGGAAGGGGACCCACTCACGCGCAGACGGCGACTATGCGGTCCTTCAAGCGCTCACCGCCCCCAACGCCAGCGAGCATGTGTGGGGTAAGCGTCCCGCGTTTACAGGGCCATGCGGCCCACGAACTACCGCGATGCGCCGTGGCATGGTCGGTGTGGCAGTACACGCAGGTTGCGTGCATGAGCATGGTCGGCATGGGAAAGTGCGGTAACCACGCGGGGTGTGCCGCCGGTCGAGATCGACGTTGAGCACCTTGAGCGCCACCCGACGGTCGAGCGCGGGATCGAAGGCCTTGAACACCACCCCCATGCCGCCCCGACCCAGGGTGCCCATGACCACGTAGCGCCCCAGCTCGAAGCTCCGCCCCGCCTTCCCAAACAGCGCCTTCAATAGCCGGTGGCGATCGAGCTTCCCGGCTCAACATCGGTCCTTGGTTGCGCGCAGACGACTGTCCGCCCCACCAGCCGTACGACAACCCCAGAATTTGATTGCGCCCCTGGTCCAAAAGACCATCCAGGAGCCTTCCAACCTACGCATGCGACTCCTTTGCTCATCGCAAGAACCCGCTTGGCCCGCGTAGCGGGAAGGGGCAGCCGCGCGACCGCGATGGACATCGCGCGCCCACCGCACGCTCGCGGCCCCGCGCCCCCACCGCCGACCGCTCCGCCGGGGTGTGAACCTCCCCCCGGCGTCCTCGGGTCGTCCGCGCTGTTCGCCGCGCCCACGATCGACGACCTTGGGCTGTCGCCCAAACTCTCATCGCGAACGCCTCGAGGTCGTCTTCGCCGCCCGCCGCACCATCCTCGACACCTCGGGTGGTCCTCGCTCGCCACCGCGCCGACCCCCGACGCTCTACCGAAGGCGGGTCGACGTAACGTTCAGACGTAACCAACGTGCCCCTCAATGACTGACGTACGATCCGAGCGCCTCACGCGGCCCCACACCAAGGACGTATCGACCATGCAACCCATCGAGACCGAACAACAAGCATGCGCACGCGCGCTCGAGCACGCCAGCGCGCAGGGATCTCAAACCTTGGTGGTCACCGGAGCCGATGCCTATCCGTGGGGGTGGCTCGTCCGCCTGGTCACCGAGGCGTATCACCGCACCAGAGATCCAATGAAGAACCCCCCCGGCCTGGGGCCGGTGGCGGTCACCCGCACGGGCCTGGTCGAGTCCCTCCCCACGAACATGCCCCTGGAGCGTCGGATCGCACAGTTCGAGAAGCAACTGCGGGAATCCTCGTCCTAGCCAGCTGTACCGTCCGTAGCGCCCCCTTGGACGCCCCCTTTGACGGCAAGACCCGACCGCCGACTACCATGGGCCCCCGATGCGCCTCCTCGCCCTGCTCACGGTTGGCTCGTGGCTCTTGGCCGCCGGTTGCATCGAGCGCCCCACCGGGCCGACGGTGCCCGAGGCCGCCCTCCACCCGCCACCGCGCTCCGCCCTGATGCCGCCGGTCGATGGGTTGATCGCCGGGCTGGCCTCCGATGATCCATCGCGGATCATCACCCGCCTGACCCCGCGCCTACGCGAGCGCCTGCCCGAAGCGGCCCTGCACACGGCGGCGGAGCAGGTGCGTCGATCCTTCGGCGAGCCCCGCGGGATCGTCGAGGAGCACCTCCAGCACGAGGGCTCCCTAACCTGGTACTCCGGGCTGGTACTCCACGCCCGTCAGGATGAGGGCCACGAGGGCCGGGAGCTTCGAACCCCCGTCCTCTACCAAGTGGCATTCACTCCCGAACGCCAGATCGAGCACCTGCTGGTGCGCGAGCACTGGTACATCGAGCACCTCACCGCGCCGGCCGAGACCTACGTGCCGATCACCCGATTGCACGTCCCGGCCACCGGCGTGTGGACGGTGGCCCAGGGCGGCCCCACCCGCGAGCTCAACGCCCACCACGGCAGCGAAAGCCAGCGCTTCGCCTACGATCTGGTGCTGGTGATCGACGGTCGCTTTCGGCGGCCGAAGGCAGACAAGACCCGCAACGAGACGTACTACGGCTACGGGCAGCCGCTGCGAGCCCCCGCCGCCGGACGGGTGGTGCGGGTGATCGACGGCGTCCCCGACAATGTCCCGGGCGAGCGAGGCAAGGGCGGCGGCAACGGGCTGGTCATCGATCACGGCTTCGGTGAGCTCTCGTCGCTGTGGCATGCCCGCCCCGGCAGCGTGCGGGTGAAGCGGGGCGACCACGTGGAGCCGGGGCAGCTCGTGGCCGAGGTCGGCAACACGGGCCGCAGCACCGGGGCCCATATCCACCTTCACCTCAGCCGAGCCGAAGATGATCTGGCCCTGCCCGCCCCCTTCGTTGATCTCCGCATCGACGGGGTCGAGCACACCCGTGCCCTACCCGTCCGAGGCGACCGGATCGAGGCCCGCCTCCCGGCGCCATCCACCCGGACCTCCGCGTCTCGGCCCTCCTCGTCTCGGCCCAGCGAGTACCCCCTCACGCCGCTGGCTCACTGGGCCCCTCCTTCGAAGCCTTCGACATCGAGCCTCGCCCGCCCTCGGGTGGTCATCGATGCGTGATCCCACAGTGATCCGTAATCTCGACGATCCCGAAGTATGGTGGGCCCATGAAACCCACCGTCGAGGCCTTCTGGCGCGACTACCTGGCGACCCTCGATCACCCCGAGCAGGCGCAGGCGCGATGGTTGGAGACCTTCACGATCGGCGACACGCCCGAGTCGGCCGACGAGGGGGCTGCACTGCTCCTCCAAGGAATCAAGACGGCGACCAGCAGCCTATGGTGGCCGACCGAGGAGCCAACCGACACGCCCAAGGTGCAGGTGGGCTCGCTGAGCATCGCGCTAGACGGCCAGGGTCGCCCGGTGTGCGTCGTGGAGACGACAGCCCTCGAGATCCGCGCCTTCGACGAGATCGACGCGGCCTTCGCCCATGCCTACGGCGAATGGGGGCGCACTCTGGAAGGGTGGCGCGCGGGCGCCTGGGCCTACTACGCCGCGCAGTACCGGGCGCTCGACAAGGAGCCAACCCCCACGATGCCGCTGTTGTGTGAATGGCTCACGGTGGTCTACCCCCCGGCCCAAGCACCCGACGATGGCTAGCAGATCCATCTCACCGCCCGAGCCCGAGCCGCCCGAGCTCGCGTCACCCGAGACACTCCCCCCCGGGCCCGGCCCCGTCACGGTGGCGCTCACGGTGGCGCTCTTGTGTGCGATCTGGGGCAGCACCTGGCTGGTGATCAAGGTCGGCCTGGCCGATCTGCCGGTGCTGGGCTCGGCGGCGGCGCGGTTTTCCGTGGCCGCGGTGGTGCTGGCGATCCTCGCGCCGGCCCTGCGTCGTCGCGAGGGAGGTCACGCTCCTGCCCCCGCGCTGTGGATCACGATGGGGCTGCTCAACTTCGCGATCCCCTACGGCGTCGTCTACACGAGCGAAACGGTGATCCCCTCGGGCCTGACCTCGGTGCTGTGGGCGGTGTTTCCCATGATGACCGCGAGCCTGGCCCACGTGTGGCTGCCCGGGGAGCGACTGCGCCCGCACCAGTGGGGCGGCCTCACCCTGGGCCTCTTGGGGGTAGGCGTGCTCTTTTCCACGGATCTACGGGCGATCGGACCCACCGCGGTGGCCTACGGGTTGTTGCTGCTACTGAGCCCGCTGTCGTCGGCGATCGGCCAGGTGATCATCAAGCGCCACGGGGCCACGACCTCGGCCACCCTGCTCAACCGCAACGGCATGATGCTCGGGGCGGTGGCGCTTTGGCTGGTGGCCCTGCCCACCGAACACGACGAACCGGTCGCCCTCACCGCGACCGCGGTGGGCAGCGTCGCCTACCTGGCCCTGGCCGGGACGGTGGTGACGTTTGGACTCTATTACTGGCTGCTGCGCTACGTGGGGGCCAACCGCCTGAGCCTCATCGCCTACGTCACCCCGGCGCTGGCGCTGTGGCTGGGATGGGCGGTAGGTCACGAACCCCTGAAGGGTTCGACGGCGGCGGGGAGCGTACTCATCGGGATCGGCGTGGCGCTGGCGCTCCGCCGCCGCAGCGAGCCCGAGCGAGCCCCTTCAGACGGTCCCGCCCCCGCCCCGACCCCCGCACGGGAGTGATACTCTGATGCCCGGGCCACCATGCGGCCCCGGGAAGCCCTTGTCCGCCCGATCCGACGACGAGCTCATCGGCCGAGCTCAAGGTCTGCCCCGTCCGCGTGGAGGCGATCCCCCACGCAGGAGGATGAAGAGCGCTCGTGCATAGGCTCGCTCGCTCGCTCCGCGCCGGGATCGCGGCGGCTCGTCGCGGGTGGATCGTCGCGGCGTTGGGAATCGCGGGCTGCCTGGCGACCCCGGCCCCCCCTCGCCCGTACGACCACCCGGCGCCCTCGACCCAGCTGCACCGGGTACTGCACGAGGCCGACGCCCACCCCGACGACTGGCGCGCCCAGCAGCGCGCCGGCTCAGCGCTGACCCGCGAGGTACTCCAGGGCGACCGGTCTCGCTTTGCCGAGGCGGTCGCCCGGCTCGATCGCGCCCGCACGCTACACCCCCAAAGTCGCTACATTCCGCGCATGCTGGGGCGCCTGCTCAACCTGCCCCTGTCGGAGGGGGATCTGCGCTGGGCGAGCCATCAGCGTGACGTGTATGCGCATCTTTTGCGATCCGATCACCTCGCCGACGCCCCGGAGCCCGAGCAATTCGTCGACCACTGCTTTTTGGGTGCCACCGAAGCCGCGGTGGCCTACCACCGGCACGATCCCGTCGGCGCGGCGGTGCGACTGCGTCGACTCGAGGATCGTATGGAGCGACGACTGGCCGCCGAACCGGACAACGTCGATCTCCATGCGATGCTCGGCAATTATGCCCAGCAGATCGCGGGCCTGACCCCGGTGGGCCGCGGGCGACGGATCGAGCTGGCGCTTGACCACCTCGCCCCCGTAGTCGGGCGCTGGGACGCGCTGTCCCCCGAGGCCCAGGGCCTGGGCGACGGTGTCCCCGGGGTCCGCACGGTCTTCACCTACTGGCTGGCGGAGCTCTCGCTGGCCACGGGGCGGGTCGAGCAGGCACACACGCTGTATCGGCAGGTCGAGGCGCTGGCCGAGGACCCCGACGCCACCCCGGCCATGCACGCGCTGGCGCAGGCCGGGGCAGCGCGACGGGCCCTGCCCCAGGTGCCCCCTCTCGAGGTGCTCGTGCCCTTGTGGCCGGCCGGGTACGACTCGTGCATTGCCTGCCATGCCCACGAGGCGGTCCCCCGCCCTCCACGCCCGGTCCACCGCCCCGCCCGACGCTCCACCCGGCACTCCACCCGACACTCCACCCGACTGGAGGCCCTGACCCGACGATGAGCCACCGTCGTGCCGCGACCCGACGACCCTTGGGGATGGCGTTAGGGCTGGTGCTGCTGGGCAGCTGCTCCCGCCCCGCCGCACAGCCCCGGGCGTCCTCGCATCCCGCGACCTACGCCTCGCTGTCCCCCGCCGCCGAGGCCGAGCTCGAACGATTGCGCGCGGCCGCCCAGGCCGCGCCCGACGACTACGCGGCGCACAAGGCCCTGGGCCTGCGCCTGATGGAGCACACGCTGTCGGGAGTGCTGCCCCTGCAGGCCGAGGCCGAGCGCACCCTCGAACGAGCCTTTGCCCTGCGGGACGACGACGAGCAATTGCTGCGCTCGTTGGGGCGCTTTTACAACATGCGGGCGGTCGAGTACGACTTCTCCAAGGCCGACGCGCAGATCCGAGTCTACGCGGCGCTGCTGGGAGACGAGGATCCCCAGGCCATGTCGGTCTCACACTTCGTGGCCTACGGGTTCTTCATGCTCGGCCGGATCATCCAAGCCGCCGACCAGGGCGATCGCCTACGGGCGCTTCGTCTGGTGCGGAGCCTGGAGCGCACCCTCGCCCGACGCACCGCGACCCAGCCCGACAATGTAGAGCTGGCCGCGCTCGCGGGCAACTTCGCCCTGTTCTTCGCGGGCTCCGTGCCCGTGGGTCGACGCAAGCGGCTACGGCGAGGGGCCGCCCACTTCGAGTTCGTCAAGGCCCACTGGTCCGACATGCGCCCGGGGGCCCGCGACCCATGGCGCTGCCCCAACACCTACGAGAACTTCGTGTTCGAGCTGGCCGAGGCCCAGCTGGCCTTGGGCCGTACGTCGCGGGCGCACGCGATCTACCGCGAGCTGTCGCAGGTGCGCGGCCAAGTGACACGGGGCAAGGAGCTCATCGCCGCGGCTAGCCGCCACCGCCTCGAGCACCTGCCGGCCTACACGGGCCGCCTGGAGCTGATGCCCCCATGGCCCAGCGACGTGGGCAACTGTATCGTGTGCCACGCCTACACGGGGCAGCTGCCCACCCAGACGCTGTGGGTGGCCCCCGGGCTGCACTTGGACCTGGCCGCCACCCCCACCGAGGCCAAGCCACGGCCGGTGAGAGCCCCAAGCCGCGACCCACAGCCGGCGCGTGACGACCCGGGCACCGCAACGGCCGATCCGCTCCGGCGGATCTGCGGCGCGTGCCATGCCCCCGGCGGCGAGGCCCACCACATCCTCGATCTGAGCGATCCGACCGCGGTCTCCGAAGCCCGCGCAGCGATCCTCGACGCGATCGAGTCGGGCGCGATGCCGCCCGACCGCCCGCTGAGCGCAAGCGAGCGCCAGGCGCTGCTCGATGTCGCCCGCGCGATCCCGCCGCGCTCTTTTTTGGCCCCATCTTCACCCTGAGCCAGGAGCCGGCCAGATCGCATGAACCAGGGGTCGGCGGAGCGCTCGCCGCTCACCTGCGCGCGATCGATCAAGAGGAGGTCAAGAAGATCGCGTGAAGCATTGTTTCTTCGTTTCCTTGTCACCTTGGCGATGGCGTCGACCAAGGACATCTCGAACGATCCGCGAGTCGACGGACTTGCCGGATCCAACGACAGGACGCTGCCATGCCATTCGATCGCCCACTGTCCCTCCAACTTGCGAGTACGCTCACCCTGGCGCTCGCCGCCTGCGGCCCGCTCTCCGAAGACCCGACATTCGACGAGTTGCCGGTCGAAGACTACGACGAGCTCGAGCCGACGGCCCCCGACGCCACACTGGACGCGCTGGTCGCCCCGGTGCCCTCCACCGCGGATCTGCTGTGCATCGACCAGCTGCGGGCCTCCGTCGGCGGCCTCTACTATCCCGGCTGGGACTGTGCCGACGCTCTAGCCGACGCCGAGTCCAACCTCGCCTCTTGGCACTATCGCAACGGCTGCCACCAGCAGGTCGGCAGTGATCTGGCCACTCCCGTCGACCAGGCCTCGGTCGCCGAGTGTCACATCGAGGGCGACTCGGCCGTCGTCACTGTCGATCTGTGCTGCGCCGAGCCGGCCTTCTTGTGCGACCCGTCGCTGCAGGCCTCCGTCGGTGGCCTATACTACCCCGGCTGGGACTGCGCGGCCGCTATCGCCGATGCCGAGTCCAACCTCGCCTCTTGGCACTACCGCAACGGCTGCAACGAGCAGGTAGGCAGCGATCTGGGCACCCCCGTCGACCAAGCGTCCGTCGCCGAATGCCACATCGAGGGCGACTCGGCGGTCGTCTCCGTCGATCTATGCTGCGCCGAGCCGGACTTCTGCCACCCGGATCTGCAGGCCACCGTCGGCGGCCTTTACTACCCCGGCTGGGATTGTGCGACCGCGATAGCCGACGCTGAGTCCAATCTCGCCTCCTGGCACTATCGCAACGGCTGCCACCAGCAGGTCGGCAGCAACCTGGGCACTCCCGTCAACCAGGCCTCGGTCGCGCAGTGCCATATCGAGGGCAACTCGGCTGTCGTCACCGTCGATCTGTGCTGCACCTGACGCTGTAGAGCGACGGCGGTCGAGCGCTCCGCTCGACGGTCACCAAGCAAGCAAAAAGGGCCCCGCCGTCGGCGGAGCCCTCCATTCAAGCGAGCCGCTCAGCGAGCGCTCACTGCGGGGCGCCCCCGAGCATCGCGCCGGCGGCCGCCTTGCCCAGCGCGTCTAGATCGGCCGGGGTCGCCTTGAGCGACATGGCCATGGTGGCGTCCTTGGCCTCGATCTTGACGCTGTCGACCACCGTCTGGGGGATCCCGAGGCCGCCGGCCATGCCCTTGAACCCCTCGAACTGCTGCTTGAAGCCATCGGTCCGAGCCTTGGCCGTGTCCGCGTCGGCGAAGGCCATGGTCGCCGAGACCGCCAGGCCATCGGACAGATCGAGCGCGCCCCCGAAGAACTTGGCCCCCTCCATCGGCCCCTTGGCCATGTCGGCGGTGGCCAGGCCCGCGAAGGTGATGTGGCCCTTGCCCGCGAGCGCCATGGCGTCCTTGAGCGAGCCCTCGGCTGCCGCCTTGCCCTTGCCGCCGATCCGCTCCTGCATGGCGGCGTTCCAGGCCTTGCCGGCCATCACGATCGTGTTGTCGTCCACGGCCCAGGCCATGCCGTCACCACCGTCGAGAGTCACGACGACCTTGCCGTCCTTGTCCTCGATCTTCCAGTCGGCCTTGGGATCTTGCTCCTTGTACTTGGCCGCGATGCACTCGATGTTCTCTTTTTTGCCGATCCCGGTGGCCGCCATGGCGATCATCATCGCGTCGTCGACCGCCTCGTCCGCCCCCATGACGGCCTGCTGCCAGGTCTCGGGGCCGAGGTTGCAGGCCTTGGCCGCCACCAGGTTCTTTCCGAATGGGCTCGACTCGAGCATCGCGCTCTGCTGCTTGTAGAGTGCCGAGCCCACCAGTCCCTTGAGATCCATCGACGCCATCATCTTGGCGCCCTCGGGCACCATCGCGGACAGGTCTCCGGCCGCGGCCGCCGCCGCGCCGCCGCCGCCGGCCGCATCGTCGCCGTCCTTCTTGGCGAGCTTGTCGGGGCCCTTCTTGGCGTCCCCCTTCTTGGCGTCCCCCTTCTTGGCTTTCGCGCCGTCCTTGCCGGCATCCGCCGCCTTGGCCTTCGCGTCCTTCTTGGGCTCCTCCTTGCCGCCGCAAGCCGAAGCAGCGACGAAGGTCAGGGCGAGCGTGGTGGTGGCAAGCAGTCGTCTCACGGAGCGGGGTGATAGTCGGGTCTGCCCCAAGGGGCAAATGCGTCCAAACGTCGAGGACGACCTCGGGCATTCGCAAGGATCGACAAAAATCAACGAAATCATGGCAGTATGTCCTTGGACGCAACCGACCACTCCGTGCCATGTGATCGATGTAACAATCGCTGGCCGCCACGCGAGCTCTTCTGCATGGCCAACATTGGACACGGGCCCGCTCAACTCCGCGAGATTGGGATGATGGGCGCCTTCTTGTTTCGACCAGTGACCCAACGCACGGCCTAGCCTGACACCCGACCCTTCGCCTCGCTGTCCTCGCCTATGGCCCCCGATCGAGCGTCGTCGTCGGCGAGCGTTCGGCGGGCCCGCGGATGGGCCCGCTCGTACACGTCGAGCAACCGTCCCAGGCTCAGGTGGGTGTAGCGCTGCGTGGTCGACAGGCTGGCATGACCCAGCATGGACTGGATCGCCCGCAGATCACAGCCACTGTCGAGCAAATGTGTCGCGAAGCTATGGCGCAGCCCATGCGGGCTAATCGTCGCGCGGGCCTCTTGGGTGCTGCGCCGCTCCACCAGGTAGCGGACCTGTCGGTCGCTCAGCCGCCCGCCGCGATTGCCCAGAAATAGCGCCCCCGCCGGTGAGCGCGGGCGCAGCAGCTCGTCGCGCCGCTGCAGGTAATGCCGCAAGGCCAAGGCCGCCGGGCGACCCAGCGGCACGACCCGATCCTTGCCTCCCTTGCCGCAGACCACCCGCACCCGCAACCGCTCGCCCTCCCAGCGCAGGTGAGCGAGATCGAGGCGCACGCACTCGCTCACCCGCAGGCCCGCACCGTAGAGCACCTCGAGCACCGCCCGATCGCGCCGCGCCCGAGCGTCGTCGGGCTGAGGCTCTTCGATCATCGAGACCACATCGTCGACCGGCAACGCCACCGGCAGCCGCTGGCCTCGCTTGGGGTTTTGGACCAGCGCGACGGCGTTGTCCTCCCGTAGCCCCCGCCGGCGCAAGAACTCACCAAAGCGACGCAGCGAGGAGAGCTTGCGGGCCATGGTGCTGGGCGCTCGCGTGCCGTGCAGGGCCGCGAGGTGAGCCCGGACCTCACGCACGCCCAGATCACCCGGCGTGGGGACCCGACCGGTCCGCGACTCGACAGCGTCGAGGAATTGCGCGATGTCGCGACGGTAGGCCCGGACGGTATGGGGCGAGGCCCGCACCTCGTGCTCGAGGTGCTCGACGAACCGCTCCAGTGCCTCTCGCATGGATCGTAGCGTAGCGGACGCGACGAACCAACGCGAAGAATCTCGCCAGACCGCGCGGCCGTTGACTCTCGTGGCCGCTTCTTTGGACACTGCCCGCGATGCGTCGTCGATCCCACTGGTCCCGTTCATTGCTCGTGTCAACGCTCGGCTGGCTGGGCCCGCTGGGTTGCGGTGATGTCGACGAGCCGGCCGACACCGACACGGCCACGCCGAGCAGTGACTCCGGGACCATGACCTCCGGCCCCGCCCCCTCGACCGGGGCGACCACCACCCTGCCCCCGCCGACCACCACCGGACCCGAGCCGATGACCGGGCCCGATCCCGATACGAGCAGCGGCCCCGGTCCCATGGACACCGACACGGACACCGAAGGCGAGGATCCCGGCCCCATGGTCGACGTCTCCGATCCGCAGCTTTACGACTTCGAGTTCTCGGCCGACGAGGCGGATCCCGAGGCGACCACCCACCTGGCCACCCAGCTCGCCCATCTAGACACCCAGGTGCCCATTCGCGGCCGCCTGGTGGTGTTCCTGCACGGGGCGGGTACCCCAAGCACCTGTGGGTCGCGCGCCCACGGGCGGATGCTGGCCGGCCGGGGATTCCACGTGGTCTCCCCCTGCTATGCCTCGGACTACGGGGTGGGCAATTGCGGCGACGACATCGGCGGATGCCGACTCGAAGCCTTCGAAGGGGTCGACCACAGCCCGGTCATCGAGATCACCCCTCCCAACAGCAGCGAGCGCCGCGTGGTGCGAGCGCTGCAGTACCTGCAAGCGATGCACCCCGGCGGCGACTGGCAGTACTACCTCGACGGCGAGCTGCCGCGCTGGGATCGGATCATCATCACCGGCAGCTCGCACGGGGCCAGCTCGTCGGGCGTGATCGGGATGCATCGTCTGGTCGACCGCGTGGTGATGCTCTCGGGGCCGCTCGACAGCGGCCAGGCCTGGCTCCTGGGCGATCCCATCACCCCCATCGAACGATTCTGGGGCTTTACCCACACAGGCGACGGTCAGCACGCCGGCCACCTCCAAGCCTTCGAAGACCTCGGGCTACCCGGTGGCCCCGCAGTGGTCGATGGGGCGATGCCACCCTATCGAGGGTCGCATCGCCTGGTCACTTCGGCCCCCACCGACAACGGCCACGGCAGCACCACCGCCAGCGGCAACTCGCCGATGGACGGCGAGGACTGGGTATTCCAGCCGGTGTGGGACGCGATGTACGTGGGGGACTGAGCGACGACGCTCGGCCCGCCCCCGGTCGTGCCGGGGCGCGCCAAGGTGGTCGAAAACGCGCGCCGGTCGAGTGTCCAACCCCCGGGCGGGACCTCGACGACAGGAAGAAAACCGGCCGAATGAGGTATCTACGGGCCTCTGCGAGGACATCTGAACATGATATCAGTATGCCCGAGGCCCAATGTACGTCCCGCTGTGGGTCAAGAGCAACTTTTCGTTCCTCGAGGGCGCCAGTCACCCGGCCGAGCTGGTGGAGCGGGCGCACGCGCTCGGCCTACCGGCGCTGGCGTTGACCGATCGCGACGGGGTCTACGGGATCGTTCGCGCCCATGTCCGCGCCAAGGAGCTGGGCCTGACGATGATCTACGGGGCCACCGTCACGGTGCAGGACGACGAACATGGACCCAGTCGTACCGCCGTGTTGCTGACTCAAGATCGCGCCGGCTACGGCAACCTGTGCCAGCTGCTGTCCAAGGGTCGCGCCCGTTGCCCTAAGGGCCAAAGCCGGGTGCTCACCGCCGAGCTACGTACGGCGGGCCCGGGCCTTTTGGCCTTGTGCCCCGAGCCCGCCCTCTTGCCCGCGCTGCGTGAGCCCTTTGCCGGCCGGCTCTACGCGATGGTCACCCGCCACCGCCGCGACGACGACCGCGACCGCGAGCAGCAATTGCGCCGGGCCGCGGCGGCTACCGAGGTGCCGGTGGTGGCCGCCACCGAGGTGCTCTACCACCACCGCCACCGCCGCCCGCTGCAGGACATCGTCACCTGCATTCGCCACGGCTGCACCCTGGCGACCGCCGGCACCCGGATCCGCGGCAACGCCGAGCACGATCTGCTGCCCCCCGTCCCCATGCAGGCGCTGTTCGACGACGACCCCGAGGCGCTCGCCCGCACCCGGACGATCGCCGAGCGCTGCGCTTTTTCTCTGGATGAGATCCGCTACCGCTACCCGGCGGAGCTGATCCCCGAGGGCCACACCCAAGACGACTGGCTCGAGGTGCTGACCTTCGAAGGCGCGCGGCGTCGCTTCGGGGACGGGGTGCCTGCCAGCCTCGAGCAGCAGCTGCGCCACGAGCTGGGCCTCATCGCCGAGTTGGACTACGGGGGCTACTTCCTGACGATGTACGAGATCGTAGAGCGCTGCCGCGAGCAGGGGATCTTGTGCCAGGGGCGGGGCTCGGCGGCCAACAGCGCGGTGTGCTACTGCTTGGGGATCACCGCGATCGATCCGGTGAAGATGGATCTGCTGTTCGAGCGCTTCCTCAGCAAGGAGCGCGCCGAGCCCCCCGACATCGATCTGGACATCGAGCACCAGCGCCGCGAGGAGATCATCCAGTGGGTCTACGGCCGCTATGGTCGCCGCCATGCGGCCATGGTGGCCAACGTGATCCGCTACCGCGCCCGCTCGGCGATCCGCGATGTGGGCAAGGTCTTGGGCCTGCCCGCCACCGCGATCGATCGCCTGGCCAAGCTCTCGTCCCATTACTACGGGGGCGGACAAGGAAGCGGCGGCATGAGTCCAGAGTTCTTGCAGCACGCCGGACTCGACCCGCAGGCCCCGGTGCACCAGCACCTGGTGCACCTGGTCGGGGAGATCATCGACACCCCGCGCCACCTGTCGATCCACCCCGGGGGCTTCCTGCTCGGTCACGATCCGGTCGACACCCTGGTGCCGATCGAGCCGGCCACGATGGAAGGCCGCACCGTGGTGCAGTGGGACAAGTACGACGTGGACGATCTGGGCCTGTTCAAGGTGGATCTGCTGGGCCTGGGCGCCCTGTCGATGGTCCAGGGGGCCTTGACCATGCTCGACAGCTACGAGGATACCCCGCTAGGGCTGCATCAGATCCCCGCCGAGGATCCCGCCACCTACGATATGATCTCGCGGGGCGACACGCTGGGCCTGTTCCAGATCGAGAGCCGGGCCCAGATGGCCATGCTGCCCCGCTTGCAGCCTCGCACCTTCTACGATCTGGTGATCGAGGTCGCGATCGTGCGACCGGGTCCGATCCAGGGGGACATGGTGCACCCCTACTTGCGCCGGCGTCAGGGGCTCGAGCCGGTCGAGTATCCCCACCCCGCCCTGCGCCGGGTGCTGGAGAAGACCAACGGGGTGCCGATCTTCCAAGAGCAGGTGATGAAGCTGGCCGTGGCGGTGGCCGACTACACCCCCGGCGAGGCCGACCAGCTGCGCCGGGACATGGCCGCGTGGCGCTCGGCCGGACGGATCGAGCGCCATCGCGAGCGCCTGCTGTCACGGATGGTGGCCAACGGGATCACGCCAGACTTCGCCGAGCGGGTGTACTCCCAGATCCAGGGCTTTGGCGAGTATGGGTTCCCCGAGAGCCACGCGGCGTCGTTCGCCCTCATCGCCTACGCGACCGCGTGGCTGCGGTGCCATCACCCCGCGATCTTCACCGCGGCGCTGCTCAACGCCCAGCCCATGGGCTTTTACTCGCCCGCGTCGATCGTCGAGGACGCCAAGCGCCGCGGTGTGCCGGTGCGCCCGGTCGACGTGGCCCACAGCATGTGGGACTGCACACTCGAACCGATCGAGCCCGAGCACCAAAACGAGCACGACCGCCCCCGCTGGGCCCTGCGCATGGGCCTGCGGATGATCAAGGGCCTCAGCGCTCGCGATCAGGAGCTGATGCGGGTCACGCCGCCCCCCTACGCCTCGCTCGACGATTTCGTCCGACGCACGCGGGTGTCCAGCCGCGGCCTGCAGGCCCTGGCCGAGGCCGGGGCCCTCGCGGGATTCGGGCTCGAGCGCCGTGACGCCCTGTGGGCGATCCGAGGCCTGGCCGTCCAGCACGACGACGACCTGCCCCTGCCCGCCGACCAGGCTCCAGCGCACGAGCGCCCGCGCTTCGACCCCCTGCACCCCACCGAGGCGATCGTGTGGGACTACCGCGCCAGCCACCACAGCACCCGCGGACACCCGATGGAGACGATCCGCCCGAGCCTGCGTCCCGGACTGCCCTGGGCCCAGGACGTCGCCCTGATGCGCGACCGCCAGATCACCGACTTCGTGGGCCTGGTGATCTGCCGGCAGCGCCCCGGCACGGCCGGCGGGGTCACGTTCCTCACCCTCGAGGACGAGACCGGGTTCGTCAACGTGGTGATCTGGAAGCGGATCTTCGAGGAGCACGTGGTGCTCATCAAGAGCGCGGCCGTGCTGGGAGTCTCGGGGCGGATCCAACGAGCCGAGGGGGTGGTGCACCTGGTGGCCGATCGCCTGTGGGAGCCACGAACTCGAGCCCTGGCCCCGCCAACCCGGGTCCGCAGCTTTCACTGATCCCGCCCCCATTGATTCCTGCCCAATCCTGCCCAGCACACGCGGCACCATGGGGTCATTGACCAGAGCGCCCTACGGAACGCTGCGGCTCATCGTGTGGTCCGGACCACGGGCCCGTGAGCTCTGCCATCCGTGAGCTCTGCCATCGTCGGGCCCCGGGTCGATCACGAGGATTGGGTTTGACAATCAGGGTTACCCTGAGCGGAAACTTGGGCCCATGTCTCGCCAGCTTCGAGCCCCCCTTCTGTTCGTCACCCTCGGCCTGCTCGCGGCGTGCAGCCCCAGCCGCAAGGATCTCCAGGCCGAGCTCGACACCGTCAAAGGTCAGCTCGCTCAATCCCAGCAGGACAACGAGTCCCTCCGCAGCAAGATCAAGACACTCGAGGCCGACGTCGCCTCGCGTGACGAGAAGATCGCCGCCCTCGAGCAGAAGATCGGCGGCATGTCGGCCGAGCTCGACGAGCTCCGCGACGAGCAGAATCGCCGCAAGGCCGAGCTCCAGACCTACAAGGATCTGTTCGCCCGGCTCAAGAAGCTCATCGACGCCGGCACGATCAAGGTCTCGTTCCGCAAGGGGCGAATGATCGTCGAGCTGGCCTCGGCGGTGCTGTTCGACTCGGGCAAGACCATCCTCAAGGACGGGGGCAAGATCGCGCTCGAAGATCTGGTGGCGGCGTTTCAGTCCGTGGCCGACCGCGACCTGCTGATCGCCGGGCACACCGACAACATCCCCATCAAGACCCGCCGCTTCCGCTCCAACTGGGATCTGAGCACCGCCCGCGCCGTGGTGGTGGTCAACTACATGGTCGAGAAGGGCTTCCCCTCGCAGCACCTGGGCGCGGCCGGCTACGGCGACCAGGACCCAGTGGCCAGCAACGACACCGACGAGGGGCGCGCGCTCAATCGCCGGATCGAGATCATCTTGATGCCCAACCTGGGCGAGCTGGCCGGCCTCGAAGAGCTGCTCGGCGGCAAGAAGTAGTCGCGCGCGGATCTTCGCGCGGATCTTCGCACGGGCACCCGAACGGACGGCGGAGCGGCGGCTCGGTGCCCCGCCCCGTCGATCCCGAGCCCGAGCCCGAGCCCGAGCTCAAGCCCGAGCCCGAGCCCGAGCCGCGACCCAGCGCGGGCGGGCGGTGGGCCGACCGGGCCGCCCGTGCTATGAGATCCCGCCGAGCCACGATGGTCCAAGAGCCGCCTATCTGCCGCCGCATCTTCCTGATGCGCCATGGCCACTACGAGCGGACCGGTGACCTGGGTGACACGGTATGGGGCCTCAGCCCGCTGGGTCGTCGGCAAGCGGTCAAGGTCGGCCGCCGGCTGTCACGGATCGTGGACTCGGCGTCGGGGCGCTTCGAGGGCGTCTACGCCAGCCCGTGGCCTCGCGCGACCCAGAGCGCCGAGATCGCGGGGCGCGAGATGGATCTGGAGAACATCCGCATCAAGCGCTATCTGCACGAGATGGTCCCGCTGGTGGATCCGACGCGCCCCGAGTTCCAGGCCTTTCCCCTGGGGCTAGAGGCCACCCCGTCCGAAGGGCGTGCGCTCGTCGACCAGCAGATCGGCAAGATCCGGGGGCGCTTCTTCAAGACGCCGACTCGGCGCTCCTTCGTGCTGATCTTCGCCCACGGCAACCTGATCCGCTACCTGGTTGCCCATACCCTTCAGCTGCCCTACGAGGCGTGGGCCATGATGGACATCGCCCACGCCTCGATCACCGAGCTGCGGGTCTACGCCAGCGGCTTCGAGGCCCTCATCAGCTTCAACGAGACGGGGCACCTGCCTCCGTCGATGGTCACCACCTCATGAACTGCGCCCGATCCTCCCGTGTCGGCCGATCGGCCCGGGCCGCCGGGTGGCTGGCCCTGGGGCTTGCGGTGGCCGGATGTCCCAAGACCCCCCCGCCGTCCGATCCGCCCCCGCCGGCGTCGTCCGACGACGAGGCGGTCGATCCGGCCGCGGTGCAGGCCGAGCTCCTCGACGCCTGGCTCGTGGCCCGGCCGGTCTACGCCACCAACATCGGCGACCACCGCTTCGACGACGCCTGGCCCCGGCTGTCGCCGGCCGACATCGAGGCGGACCGCCGGCGGATCGATAACGGGCTCGCTCGCCTCGACGCGGTCGATCCCGGCCCACTGAGCGCCGCGCTTCGGGTCGATCTGGACATCCTGCGCAACGAGCTGCTGCTACAGCGCTTCGCCCACGAAGTGGAGCAGCCCTGGCGGCGCGACCCCATGTGGTACGCCCGGAAGGTCGGCGACGGCCTGGAGGATCTGGTGTCCCGGGACTACGCCCCGATCACCGAGCGAGCCCAGGCGGCGGGGGCTCGGCTCGAGGGCCTGCCCGGCCTGGTCGACCAGGCGATCGCCAACCTCGAATCGGGGCAGACGATGGCCCCGCAGACCGAGATCGCGGTCGGACAGCTTACCGGGGTCCAGGCGCTCATCGACGAGATCCCGGGGCGGCTGTCCGGGGCTCGGCCCGATGACCTGGCGCGGATCGAAGCGGCCATGCCGGCCGCCCGCGAGGCGGTGCAGCGGCTGCACGCGCACGTGGAGGCGCTGCGGCCCCAAGCCAGCGCGCCGTGGCGGCTGGGCAAGGAGGCCTTCGAACGCAAGCTGCAGCTGACGCTGCACACGGAGCTCTCGGCCGACGAGGTCCGCCGGCTGGCGGTGTTCGAGCACGCCCAGGTCCGCACGCGCATGGCGGTGCTGGCCGAGCAGCTTGCCGACGTGCTGTTCACCGCCTACCGGCGGCGCACGATCCTGCGCCAGGCCGACACCGATCCCCAGACGGCGATCATCGCCGCCGTGCTCGAAGAGCTCTCCGACGATCGGGTCACGCCGCCTCGGCTGCGCGAGCGGATCGAAGCCAACCTCGCTCGACTCGATCAATTCGTCCGCGACGCAGGGTTGGTCACCCTCGATGATACCGAGGTGCTCGAGGTGATCTGGACCCCTCCGCATCAGCGGGGGGTGGCGATCGCGGGGCTGGCCGCCCCCGGGCCGCTAGACGCAGCCAAGCCGGGGCTGCCCAGCTTCTACCTGGTGCAGCCGGTGCCCGAAGATTGGCCGCAGCTTTATAAGGAGTCGTTTCTTCGCGAGTACAACAACTTCATGATCGAGATCCTCTCGATCCACGAGGCTATTCCCGGGCACTTCGTGCAGCTCTACTACGGCAAGCGAGAGCCCTCGAAGATCCGCAAGGTGCTCGCCAACGGGCCGTTCGTGGAGGGCTGGGCCGTCTATGCCGAGCACCTGATGGTCGAGGCCGGCTATGCGGGGGCGGCCCCCGAAGGCCCGCCGCCCGCGGGGGTGTCCAAGCGGCTGCGGAAGGTCATGCGAGATCCGCAGCTGCGCGCCAAGGCGATCGCGCTGCACGGGCTGAAGTTCTACCTGCGCACCGTCACCAACGCGCTGCTCGATCACTCGATCCACGCCGGCACCATGGACGAGCTGGCCGCCCTGGAGCTGATGGTGTTTCGATCGTTCCAGCAAGAGGGCGAGGCCAAGGCCAAGTGGGTCCGGGCCCAGGTTACGTCGACCCAGCTGTCGACCTACTTCGTGGGGGCGCAGGCGTGGTTTCGCCTGCGCCAGCAAGCGGAGGCTCGCGCCGAGGCGGCCGGGGAGACCTTCGATGCGCAGGCGTTCCACGACG
>JBCCWC010000257.1:0-19298 GCA_039194325.1 Myxococcota bacterium | reverse complement strand
GGCGGGGCTGGCTGCGCGGCGTGGGCCGAGAGCACGGGCAATGGCGTGGGGCTTGTGAGCACGGAGGGCGTGCCTCCGAGCGCGAGCGCGGCGGCCGTGGTCAGGCTCATCAGTGTATGAGTCATGGGCTCACCTGCTCCACTACGGTGGCGTCGAGGGTGTCGACCTCGTCGCCGTTGATCATGATGCGAAGGACGGTCGTGCCCACGCCCGCGCCGCCGAGGACGAACTGGTTATTCTCGGGGGCCGGGGCGACGAATACGGTGTTCTCGTTGAACGACTCGAGGTCGACCAGATCGAAGTCCTCGTAGTCTTCGTAGGGATTGCTCGAGAGCGGGCGTACCTCGATGATGTCGGCCTGACCCTCGGCAACCTCGATGCGGCCGGGGGCGCGCTGTCCCTTGTCGAACAGGAAGCGGATCTGGACGCCGTCGTAGGTGGGCCTGCAGCCGCCGAGCAGGGTGGCGCCGAGCACCATGGCGCCGCTGGACCAGGCCAAAGAACGGGAGAACAAGGAACGGGAGAACAAGGAACGAGCGATGATAGAACGCAAAGGCGAGCGTCGCATGATCAATTGCCTCCCGTAGTCGAGCCGCCGGTGGTGCCAGGGTCGGTCTCGCCAGTGGTGCCAGGGTCGGTCTCGCCGGTGGTGCCGGGGTCGGTCTCGCCGGACGTACCGGAGTCCGAGCCGGCGTCGGTGGTCGTGTCGGGCGGTGGCTCGATGGGCCCGTCGACCACGGTGACGGTGATCATCTTCTCCAGGGCGCCTAGCTGCACGCGGACCGTCGCGGTGCCCTCGCCCTGGGCCACGATCCGCAGTACGTCCCCTCCCGAGGTGCTGGCGATCGCCGTGTCGCTGGAGTTGGCGGTGATGGGGATCCCGCCCCCGAGCTGATCACAGGCGCTATGGCGGGGGAACACCCGGAAGCTCTGGGTATCGCCCACCGAAATCGTGACGGCTTGGGTGGGCTCGGCCGGGTCTCGGGTGAAGATGTCGAAGTCGTCGGGCTCGAGGATCGTCAGGTGGATGAGGTCGAGTACGTGCTCGGACTCGCGGATCACGAATGCCGCCTCGCCCGTGCGTACGGCCTCGAAGTCGTCCGTGCCCCGGAAGAAGTCCTGGCTTATCGACTCTACGTAGATCACCGGATCGAGCGCGAGGTCGCTGTCGAGGGCGTCGGGGTCGAGCAGCTCGTACTCCAAGTCGAACTGGCCCCCGAGCGCGATGCACTCGGGGAACTCCGGGCCCGGGTCGCTGAACTCACACACCGGATCGCTGTCGCTCGTGCACTGGTAGAGGAAGCGACCGTTGCCCAGCTCGCCGATTGCTCCGGGATCGCTGGTGTCACCACACGTAGACGCGCAGCCACCCAGCGACATAGCCAGCAGCGCGAACCATTCGCGCCTTCGCTGTCGCCGGCGTCTGCTCGCCGAACCATATTCTAGTAGACCAACCTGCATGCGACTTGGAGGCTATCGCATCGGTTGGGCGAGGCAAGCGGCAAATCCGAGGAACCTGGAGTGAGATCGCCGTGAGCCGACCGCGAGCGAGGCGGGGACACGATGCTCGCGCGGCGGTGTTTCAACCCAGACGGTGACCCGGAGCACCGCCCAGCTCGAATGCTGTTCACGAGCCCTCGGGGCTCACGACCACTGGCCGTACCCGGCTGGCGAACCTTACTCACCGGTGCCGAGCAGCAGTCCAAGCGCGTCGAGTAGCCTGCGGCGGGCGGGCGGCGATAGAGCATTCAGCGCAGGCGCGTCGTCGAGCGCTCGGAAATCGCCGGCCTGGGCCAGGCGCTCGAGCAAGTTCGCGACCAACCCGGGCCGGCGCACTCGGGCGACGCGGCTGCGCGAGGTCCACAGGTTGATCTGGGCGCGCCGGGGCTCGCGGGTGCTGATCGACGCGTAGCGAAAGTCGGCCCGATCGTCGATCGGAGTGAGGATCTCGCCGGGCTCGGGGGTCGTGTCGACGTCGAGGTGCACCACCTGGGGGCCGATCACGAACCGGGCCCACGTGGGCTCGGACGTTGAGGGCTCGTTGGGTTCGATCGGTGGAGGCACGTGCTCCACCCAAAGCTGCACCAGATCTGCTCGGCGCCATTGGGGGGGAACGGCCAGCCCGGTCGTCGCGAGGGCCTCGGTCTCGAACAGAGGGCTCTCGTATCGCAGCGCCCCCGGCTCGATCTCGACACGACCGAGCCTACGCGCGGCGCACAGGGTCACCGATCGATCATCCATCGCGAGGGGCCGGTGAAGGCGAGGCAGCAGCGCGAACAAGACCCGACCGCCGGGGCGGACGGCCCGGGCGGCGACCGCCAGCCAGCGCTGCAGCACGGCCGGGTACCAGGGAGCATCGAAGATCGCGACGTCGTAGAGTCCAGCCTCGACCCGGACGGCCGCTAGATCGCCGGTGAGGTGCTCGATCGAGCCTGCGCCCGGATGTCGGCGGTCGACCAGCGGGTTGCGGTCGACCAGGGTCAAGCGAGCGAGCGCCGTTCGCCCGAGTGAAACATCCCCGAGTGAAGCATCCCCGAGTGAAGCATCCCCGAGTGAAGCATCCCCGAGTGAAGCATCCCCGAGTGAAGCATTCTGGTCGAGCAAGGCGAACGCCACGGTGGGCGTGCCCATGCACAGCACCCGAGGCCCGATCGCAACCGCTCGGGCGGCCAGCGCTCGGGCACAGCGCGGCGTGAAGTACCACTCGAAATCGCGGGCATGCAGCTCGGGGTTCCAGCGCGAGGACGGACCCGAGCCCGGAGGCAAGGCCAGCCGCGAGGTCGACCGTGATGCCGACCGTGATGCCGGTCTCGATGACCGGACGTGCATGCCCGACACGGTCAGCCCACCGCTGCGCAGGCACGTCGCCACCAACCGCGGATCGGCTCCCTCGGCTCGGGCCAGCAGCGCGGACCAGGTGGTGACCCCGTCGGCGATCGCTTGCCTCAGGCACTCGTCGACTCGACCGCGGTACGCCGCATCGGCGGCATCCGCCCCGACCTCGGACGCGACCTCGGAAGCGACCGTGGGAGCGATCATGGGAGCGAGCGAAGGCTGGCTCACAGCAAGACGAGCTCGGCCGTGGGGCGCCGGTTCGGGATGGAGCGCCCGAAGTCGACGTGCTCCAGCAACTCTTCGAAGCTCTCGTGCAGCACGAAGTCCGGAGTGGTCTCGGGGCGAAGCTCGTGGGCGCAGGCCTGAGCCCGCTGGTCCGCCGTCCAGGGGCTCACGTCGACGACCCGCTGCCAGTCGCGGGGATCATGGTGAGTGCCGTAGCGAGCCCACGCCGTCCACAGCCCCGCGTTCTTGGCCATCCCGACGTCACGGGCGAGGCTGTCGCCCACGTAGAGGGCCGCGCTCGGGGACACGCCTATCCGGTCGCACAGCTCGAGCAGGACCGCAGGGTTGGGCTTGCGCTCGTTGGGCTCGAGGCTGCGCACCACGAAGGGCAGCGGGCGGGGGTCACGTTCGAAGGTGGTGGGATCGTCGGGCGCCGGTGGAGCCGCCAGCAGCGCCACGAAGGCATGCTCGAGGCCCAGCGCGTGCAGCCGAGCCACCGCGTGGTTGGCGGGTGCTTCGGTGTGACCGACCACCAGCACGCCCAGCGCCGTCATCCGCTGCAACGTGGCGCGCACGCCGGGATAGCCGTGCAGTCCGCTGCCATAGTGCGCGTGGTAATACGACGAGAATACGCCGCGCAGCGCCTCGCGGGCCCGGGCCGGCTCGCCGAAGCTCCGCTTGATGCTGGGCGCATGCAGCAGGGCCTCGGGATGCTCCAGCCCGTGGCGAAGGCGATAGAGGACCTGCATCTCCTCGAGCAAGCGGGCCCGCGGGATGTCACCCCGGGCGGCGGCGCTGTCGATCATGCGGTAGAAGACGCGCGAGTACCACGCCACCCAGTCATACAGGGTGTTGTCGAGATCGGTGAAGACCAAGGCGATGGACGGCACGGTCACTGGACGCAAACCAGACGGCGACCAGAAGCGAGCGCTCGATGGCCGTATCGACAGCATGCCCGATGAACAAGCCCTGCGCACGTGCTCAGTCCATCACCCATGGATTGGTCGATCTCGCTCTGGCTTTGCCATCGGTTGCTAGGGGGTTACTAGGGGGTTGCTAGGGAGGTCGAGCAATGCGCTTCGGCCTGCCAAATACCCGACATCGCGGATCTTTTAGGTAGGGGCCACCCGCCCAGCTCGTGCGGGATCCATGCACACGTCGGCCATGGGGCCGACCGGGCGAGACTACGGCGCCGAAGGTGGCGCGACTGTCAGGGGATTGCGGACCGCCCCTACTCCACCGCGTCGGCGATCCGCTGGGCCAGCCCCGGGGCGTCGGCTTGGTCCAGCGGAGTGGGCGACCAACCGAGCCCCAGCCCTCGCTCGCCGTCGCGCGGGATGATGTGGAAGTGCACGTGGAAGACCGCCTGGTGGGCGGTGGAGCCGTTGTTCTGCAGGATGTTGTAGGCGGTCGCCCCGGTCGCGTTCATCACCGCGCGGGCCAGCCGGGGCAGCACCCGACCCAGGGCCGCCGCCTGATCGTCGGACAGCTCGTGCAGATACGCCTTGCGCTCCTTGGGGATCACCAGCGTGTGCCCGAGGGATAGAGGGGCAATGTCGAGGAAGGCCAGCACATGGTCATCTTCGTAGACCTTGTGGCAAGGGAGCTCCCCGTCGAGGATCCTGTCGAAAATCGTGGGTTCGGCCATGGCTCGGCTCGTGCGACCTCCCTCGTACCACGACCGGCCCGAGCGCGTCCGGCCGCACCGTGCTCGGCCTTTTTCGCTATGCTCGGGCTCACGATGCGCTCGCCGGGGTTCGTGGTGATGGGGGGGGTTGCGCTGGGGTTGGTCGGTTACGCGTTCTATACGCTCTACGCCTCCGATCCGCCGCGTTCTCGCCCTGCTCCGGCCCGGGCCGCTCAGAACACCCGAGCCGTCCCGGACCCGCCTCGAGACGACACGCGAGCCGGGCGTCCGCCGTCGGCGTCTGTGCCCGCGGTCCCACGGCGTGCACAGACCAAGCCCGCCCCGGTCCCCGAGGTCGAGGCACCGGCCGCCGACGAGCCGACCCCCGGCCCTCCGCCTCGTCCCAAGCCGGAGATCTCCCTGGAGGAAGCGCGAGAGCGATTCGCCGCGTATATGGAAGAGATCGAACGGCTCGAGGCCGAGGGCACCACACTCACCTCGCCCGAGTGGGTCGACTACTACCGCCGGGGTCACGAGGTGCTGTTGCCCCTGCAGCAGCACCTCGAATGGACGATCCCCGAGCAGGCCGAGGAACTGCGCCGGGCCAACGACGACATGCGAACCACGCTGGGCAAGCTCGAGCCGCGGGTTCCGATCGACCCGCCCTGAGCCGCTTGGCGCAGTGGACTGACGTCGCCAGAGCCCATCGCCTATCGCGATGTCACGGGTATGTACAACTCAGGGCGATCGGCGACGGAGTGGCTCGCCAGGGTCACCGGTCCCTCTGACGGCCCAAGATCGCCTGACCGCACATGGCGTGAGTCGGCGTAACCTGTCGGCTCGTTTCCATGGACCCGTGCGATGTACGCATTGAGGGGTTCCCCTCATATCGAACATCGAGCCCGCTCCAGTGCCGGTTTCGGGCCTCTTGGCCGGGGTCGTGGCCCGATGGGATCTCGAAATGGCCATGGCGATCGGGGGTGCAAGAACCCACTCTCTTGCTAGGATTGCCCGGCTGTGGGCGAACGCAAAAAATTGCAGGTCGGCGATCAAGCGCCGGATTTCACCGCCGATACCCTCGATGGCAACGCCGTCACGCTGTCCGATATGCGAGGGCAACTGGTCTGGTTGGCGTTCTTTCGCTACGCGGCCTGCCCGCTGTGTAACTTTCGGGTTCACCAGCTGCTGTCGGTGTGGGCCAAGACCTTCTCCCAGCGCAAGTTCGTCATGCTCGGGGTCTTTCAGTCGCCCGGGCGCAAGCTCGAAGGCCTGGTCAAGCGCCACGATCCGCCGTTCAAGATCATCTCCGATCCCAACATGGAGCTCTACGCCCGGTACTACCTCGAGGCCTCGCTGCGCGGAGCGCTGAGCAAGGACGTCCGTCGAGTGTTGGCTGGGGCCTCCAAGGCCAGCATCCCCATCGTCACTCCGTGGGACGGCCCTCCCCATCGGATCCCTGCCGACTTCCTGCTCGACAGCCACGGCATGATCAAGCAGGCGTTCTACGGGGAAAACATCGCCCAGCATATCCCCTTCGAGGACGTCACGTCCTTCCTCGACACCCACGGCGCGTAGTCTACGGGGGGCCGACGGGGGCCGACGGGGGTTGTCGGCGCCGCGGGCGATCACGCGGGGGCCGCTACCACACCCCCTAGAGGATCTCCAGGAAGGCGACCAGCCGCTGACGCTGCTTGGAGCTCATGTGGATCGGGTAGAGCATCCCATCCTTGCTGTTGTTGTAGGCGTTGCTGCAGAAGTAGTCGACAACCTCCTCGAGGGTATCTATGGAGTTGTCATGGAAGTAGGGCGCATGAGCGGCGACGTTGCGAAGCTGCGGAGACTTGAAGCGGGCGATGTCTTCGTAGCGGCCGGTGGTCGCGGCTAGGCCCACGTCGATGTAGACGTCGTACTCGACCAGGGTGCCGTCCTCGGCGGCCAAGGGCAGCGTGATGGGCTGGTTCGAACCGTCCGGCATCTTCCGGGTGAAGCGCAGGTTGTGCGTGTTGAGGTGCGAAACGCCGATGTCGTATCCGCGGCCGACGGCAGGGGCCCAGGTGGGGAATGTAGAGGGTCGCTCGCCTCGACCCAGCGGCCGCACGTGGGCGGCGTCGTTGAAGACGTTGGGCGTGCCGTGACAGGCCATGCAGAACTTCTTGAACAGCTTCTTGCCCTTCTTTTGGGCCTTGGTGGTGACCGGCACGGTCGCGAAGGGGTCCTCGACCAGCGCCGCATAGCCGGGGTCGGTGGGGTCGCGCAGGGGGAGTAGCGCGGGGTCGGTGACCTGACCGAAGAGGAAGGCGGCCAGGTCGTTGCCGTCATCCTCGAAGAACAGATCGTCGAAGGGGATGTTGCCTTCCTGGGGATGGCTGAACGCGGCCCCGCGGGCCACCTCGAACATGGCGCGGCCCCGCAGATCGTGTAGCAGCCCGTGGGAGAAGCCCACGTTGAGCAGCGTGGGCGACTTGCGCCAGGCGAATACCTGAATGAACGGGTCGTCGAAGTCGCGGGTGGGGTTGAAGCGGTTGGGCCGGATCTTGAACAACCCCAGTTGGTCCAGGTTGAACATGGCATCCGGGTCACCCTGGGCATCGCCGTCGATCCCCGTGAACAGGGGATCATCCATCGGGACCGACGACGATAGCGGCAGCGGGGGCATGCCGAGATCGATGTCGATTCCCCGGTGGCAGGTGAAGCAGGTGCGTCCGTTGGAGACGATCGGTCCCGCGAAGGCCGAGTCGCCCTCGAAGAGCGCTTGGGTCGGGTCGGCGGTGTTGAGGTCGGCGGCCAGGCCAAACAGGGCTCGGCCGCGGTCGGCGTCACTCATGGGGGCGGCCGGTTCGAAGACGGCACCGGGTTCGAGGTGGAGGTTTCGTGCGCCCACGTTGAACTTGGGCGGCTTGTTCTTGTTCTTGTTCTGGGCCCGAAACTCGATGTCGTCGTCGAAGGGGTCGTGCCCGTGCGCCGTGTCGCAGGCGGCGCTCCCCAGCAGCAGGCCCAGACCCAGACCCAGACCCAGACTGAGGTCCAGGCCCAGACCGAGGCCGGGCCGGCGTTTGGGCCCTTGGCGGAGATTGGGCTCGGTGCGCGAGCGGTGACTGCACAAGGGGGAGGATGAGGATGCGCAGGGAGCGTGCGACGACCGACGCGTTGCCGCCCGTCGCCGCTGCTCCCCCGAGAGGAGCCGTGTGGATGTCATAGCCAATGCAGCCCGGTACGAACCGGCAGGGTAGGAGTCCCTTAGCCCGGGGCGGGCATGACCCGGGCCGACCTAGCGTGTAGCCTTCGCGGCAATTTGCACGCCGCGAGGCTACTGATCAGAAGATCTAGAGGATCTCCAGGAAGGCCACCAGCCGCTCGCGCTGCTTGGCATTCAGATGGATGGGATAGAGCATCCCGTCCTTGCTGTTGTTGTACGCGTTGCTGTTGAAGTAATCCACGACCCCTTCGAGGGTGTCCACCGAGTTGTCGTGGAAGTAGGGCCCGTGGGACGCCACGTTGCGCAGCTGCGGGGCCTTGAAGCGAGCGATGTCCTCGTAGCGGCCAGTGGTCGCGGCCAGGCCGACGTCGATGTAGACGTCGTACTCGACCAGGGTGCCGTCCTCGGCGGCCAGGGGCAGCGTGATCGGCTGGTTCGAGCCGTCGGGCATCTTCCGGGTGAAGCGCAGGTTGTGCGTGTTCACGTGCGACACGCCGATGTCGTACCCGCGGCCGGTCGACGGCGCCCACGTGGGGAACGAGGTGGGGCGCTCTCCATGCCCCAGCGGCTCCAGGTAGGCGGCGTCGTTGAAGACGTTGGGCGTGCCGTGGCAGGCCATGCAAAACTTCTTGAACAGCTTCTTGCCCCTCTTTTGCTTCTTGGTGCTGACCGGCACCGTGGCGAAGGGATCCTCGGCCAGCGCCTCGTACCCGGGAGCGGTGGGGTCAAGCAGCGGCAGCAGGGCGGGGTCGCTGGTCTGCAGGGCCAGGAAGGCGGCGATGTTGTCGCCGTCCTCCTGCGCGAACAGATCGTCGAAGCGAAGATCGGTGTCCTGGGTGTGGCTAAAGACCGCCCCGCGGGCCGTCTCGAACATCGTGCGGCCTCGTAGATCGGTCAGCAGCCCGTGGGCCAGGCCGATGTTGGTGAGGGCCGGGGACTTGCGCCAGCCGAAGACCTGCACGAAGGGATCCTCGGGGTCGCGCGCCACGTTGAAGCGGTTGGGCCGGATCTTGAACAGCCCGTGCTCATCGAGGTTGTGCATCGCATCCGGATCGCCCTGCGCGTCGGCGTCGATCCCGGTGAACAGCGAGTCGGTCAGCGGGATCGTGTCCGACAGCGGGGGCGCGGGCAGGCCAAAGTCGTGGTCTTGTCCCCGGTGACAGGTAAAGCACGTGCGGCCGTTGGAGATCACCGAGCCAGCCGTCTCCGAGTCCCCCTCGAACAGCGCGGTGGTGGTGTCCTCGGTGACCAGATCCGCGGCCACGCCAAAGCGGCCTCGCCCGACGTCGGCGTCGGTTCCCGGCATGATCGGCTCGAAGATCGTACGCGCCTCCAGGTGGAGGTTGTAGGCGCCCACGTTGAACTTGGGCGGCTTGTTCTTATTGCGGAACTCGATCGTCTCGTCCTCGAGCTCCTCGAGCTCCTCGTCGAGGCCGTCGTCCGCCAGATCACAAGCGGCGATGCCGCTGGCCAGGGTCAGGCCCAGGCCAAACCGCACGATCGTCTTGAACAGTCGCATCACGCACCCCCACAGACGTTGAGGCCAGTGGTGTGCACGCCACCCCACCAGGCATCACAGGAACCCGCTCCGTCCCAGGGACGGATCGGCGGGGCCACGTTCATGAAGGCGGCGTCGATGTCGAAGCTCCAGCCGTTGGGGATCCCGCCCCCCACCGCTGTGCCCCCGCTGTAGGTGGCGACCGAGGTGGTCTTGGGGGGATCGAGGAAGTAGTCGGCCGGCTCGGTGGTGACGTCGAAGAGCAGGCCGTCTCGGATGTAGTCGGACCACGAAAGCGCCTGATCGGCGGGCAGCGGATCGCTGACGTAGATCCGCAGGGTCGACAGGTGCAGTCGGTTGGCGTCGGCGCCGCACAGGTTGGGCGGCGGGAAGCTGATCATGTGATGCGCGAACTGGGGCAAGTCGCCCCGGACCATCGCGTCGTAGGAAAAGGTCCACTCCTCGTCCACCGAGCCGTCGGCCTCGGGCTGGAACATTGGCGTGGAGACCATGTAGAGCGTCGGGAAGAACACTGGGATCGCCGCCGGCGGGACCTCGAAGTCGAACTGGCTCCCCAGCAGATCGAGCGTGGCCGGATCGTAGTAGAATAGGCCGACCGGGCCACCGGTGCCGATGATCCACAGCTGATAGCGCCCGTCTACGAAGTCGACGGGGTCGACGAAGAACGGGTTGGGGATCCAGTCGACCCCCTCCGTGCGATCGACGTCGGGATACTGCTCGAGCGAGCCGGCGTTCCCCTCCAGCTCGACCTCGACCTCGTTGTCATCTGCATCCCAGTCGATGGTGAGCTGCAGGCTGTTCGAGCAGCCGTTCGGCGTCGGCATCACCATCAGCTCGAAGGGCACCGCGGCGCCCCGGAACAGCTCCACCGAGATTTCCCCCTTCTCGATGGTACCGGTGCCGTAGGTAGTGCACTGGGGCTCGCCAGCGTTGACCGGCCCGGCAATCAGTGCGGTGGTTAGAAGTGTGAGTGCAGGCAGAGCGCGCGACGAAAGGCACGTAGCGTCCCGTCGCCGCCCCTCCCCCGAGGGTGACGATGTGGGTGTCATTGTGTTGGCGAGTGCCCGGTGCGAACGGGCGCGGTAGCGTGCACCCAGTGCGAACGGGCGCGGCATTTGGCGCCCGGTGCGAAACGGGCGCGGTAGCAAGCGCCCGGTGCGAACGGGCGCGGATGACGACACCCGGTGCGAACGGGTGCTTTGGCGATTGCCCGGTGCGAACGGGCAATAGAATAAGTGAACGACGACAGCTGGGAGCGGACCAGGCTCCTAGCGAGCCCTAGAGTACGGCCGAACGTCAGCGTTTGGTACTCAAAAAATGAACTGGCCCATAAAAATACCATGGTTATCAGTCGCATAGTGTGTGCGAGTACCCATAGGTGCCTACTTGATGTCGTGAGTGTTGAAATGTCCGCACGGTCCGGAACGAGCGGGCCGTCGAGGGAACGCACATTGTGCGAGAGCGGGTAGGTGGGCGAAGGGTAGTCGTTCGGCTCATGCTTTGGCGTCCCATGTCCAGTCGCGAGCCCGCCTCTGCCCAGTCGGTCGATCATGCGTTTCGCGAGGGAGTCGACGAGCCCTCACCACCCGCCCTGGCCACGGGCACGGGGTTGCTCGGCTCGCTCGACCCCGAGCTGGCGGTCGCGCTCTACGAGGTGCAGCTGCGCAGTCGCCATCTGGACTTTGCCGCGCTCACGCTACGAGAGCGTGGCCAGGGGTTTTACACGATCGGGTCGTCGGGGCACGAAGGCAACGCCGCCGTAGCGGCCGCGATGCGGGCCGACGATCCCGCGTTCCTTCACTATCGCTCGGGGGGGTTCTTCCTCGAGCGAGCTCGGCGGGGGGGCTATCCCCACGGCGTGCGGGACGTGCTGCTGGGCATGGTCGCGGCGCACGACGAACCGATCGCCGGTGGTCGGCACAAGGTGTTCGGTAGCCGGCAGCTGTGGGTGCCTCCGCAGACCTCCACCGTGGCGTCGCAATTGCCCAAGGCGGTGGGGATGGCCTTTGCCCTCAAGCGCGCCCATCGGCTCGGGGTGCAGCCCACGCTCCCCGCCGACGCGATCGTGATGTGCAGCTTCGGGGATGCTTCGGCCAATCACTCCACCGCCACGGGGGCGATCAATGCGGCTTGCTACATCGCCCACATGGATCTGCCGATGCCGCTGTTGTTCGTCTGTGAGGACAACGGCCTGGGGATCAGCGTGCGCACCCCTCCGGGGTGGATCGAGCAGAATCACCGGGGGCGCCCGGGGCTGCGCTACTTCTCGACCGATGGGTGCAGCCTGGTGCCCGCCTATACGGTGGCCTGTGAGGCGGTGGAGTACGTTCGGCAGACCCGCAAGCCCGCGTTCTTGCACCTGAGCACGGTGCGGCTGTTGGGTCATGCGGGATCCGACGTGGCCCTGGCCTACCGCGACATCGAGGATCTGCGGGCCGACGAGGCCCGCGACCCGGTGCTGGCGACGGCCCGGTTGCTCGTGCAGTCCGGGGTGCTGAGCGCCGACGAGGCCCGCGAGCGCTACATGGAGGCCGAGGCCGAGGTGGAGGCCAAGATGCAGGACGCGATCGGGCACACTCGGCTCCGTAGCGCCGAGGCGGTGATGCTCCCGCTGGCGCCCCGCAACATGGAGCGGATCGCGGTCGAGGCGGAGCGGATCGTCGACGAAGGCGAGCGCCTACAGTTCTGGGCGCCCAGCGTGGTCGACGACGAGGCGGCCCGCGAGCAAGCCAAGGAGCGGCTACCGGAGCGCGCCGGGCCCCTGCCCCTGGCCGGTCACATCAACCGCTGCCTGGGTGAGCTGATGCTCAAGTACCCCGAGCTGATGATCTTCGGCGAAGACGTGGCCCGCAAGGGCGGGGTCTACGGGCTCACCCGTGGGCTCCAGCGGCGCATGGGGATCGGTCGGGTGTTCGACACCTTGCTCGACGAGCAGACGATCCTCGGGTTGGCGATCGGGGCGGCCCAGGCCGGCTTCATCCCGATCCCCGAGATCCAGTACCTGGCCTACCTGCACAATGCCGAGGACCAGCTCCGTGGCGAGGCGGCCACCTTGCAGTTCTTCTCGCGGGGGCAGTTCACCAACCCGATGGTGGTGCGGATCGCCTCCTACGCCTACCAAAAGGGGTTTGGTGGGCATTTTCACAACGACAACTCGGTCGCCGTGCTGCGGGACGTGCCGGGGCTGCTCCTCGCCTCGCCCTCGTGTGGAGAGGATGCGGCCGGGATGCTGCGCACCTGCGTGGCCGCGGCCAAGGTGGACGGTGCGGTTTCGGTGTTCCTCGAGCCCATCGCGCTCTACAACACCCGCGATCTCTACGAGCCCGGAGACGGCCTCTACCAGAGCCCCTACCGCCCCGATGCCCAGCCGGTGCCACTGGGTCGGGCCCGGCGCTACGGCGAGGGCGAGGATCTACTGTTGGTCTCGTTCGCCAACGGGGTCCGCATGGCGCGACGGGTGGCCCGGGCGCTCGAGTCCGAAGGCGTGGCCGCGTCCGTGCTCGACCTGCGGTGGCTGGCGCCGCTGCCGGTCGAGGACCTGATGACCGCGGCGCAGACCTGTGGGCGGGTGCTGGTGGTCGACGAGACGCGACGCAGCGGAGGGGTCAGCGAGGGGGTGGTCGCCGCGCTCGTCGACGAGGGCTTTACCGGTTCGATCCGCCGGGTCACCAGCCGTGATAGCTTCATCCCGCTGGGGCCCGCGGCCGATCACGTGCTCGTTGGGGAGGCCGAGATCCTCGCGGCGGCCCGCGCGATGATGGAGGGCGGATGACGAGCCGGTCGAGAAGGTGCGTAAGCGACGTTCTTCGATGAATGCCGCGTACTCCCGGGTGACACCGTGCGGTCGATGGTGGACAGTGCCCGAGCAGATCGTGTGTCGATGACGGGATGCAAACAACGTGCGCTGTTGTGGTGTTCGCCACGCTGGAATGGTCGAGTTCGGCGCGACGATCCTGTGATGCCTTGGCTGATTGACGCTGTCTGTGGTCTTGGATCTGACACCATGAAGAATGGGCTGTAGGCGTTGATGTCATCGAATCGTCCCGAAAAAAGCTAAACCAAGGCGTTGATGTCATTGAATTGTCCCAAAAAAAGCTAAACCAAGGCGTTGATGTCATTGAATTGTCTCGAAAAAGGCTGAAAATGAGCGCTAATGGCGTACGATTGACCCAAAAAATCTCCAATAGAGCGTCGGTGTTATCGAGCAGGCTCCACAGAGGCTCCATTGGCGCCTCTGTGTCGTTGGAATGTTCCAGCAAGAGCTCCTCGGGAGTCGAGGAGCGTTGTCTCCACTAGGCTCCGGTTGCGTCGCGTGTCCCACGCCACTTGTGGCCGTGCGGTGTCGACGGCTTATGCTCAGAGGGTCGCATGAGTGCCCGATCCCCACCGCCGCCGCGCCGATCCGTCGACGAGCGTCGTCGTTGGGTGCCGTGGCTGGTCTCGGCCGGTGTGCACGGGCTGCTGTTGGCGTGGTGGGCCTCGTTGCCCTCGCCGTCGCGCGAGGACGAACCGGCGGTGCCTGAGCTGCGGCCGGTCGAGCTTGTGGAGCTGCCGCCGTCGTTGCGAGCGGTGGAGCCGGTGGTACCGCCGAACGAAGCTGCGATCCCCGAGCCCGAGACCAAGCCGGAGACTGAGCCGGAGCCGAACCCGGTCGAGCGAGCGCGGCCGGCTCGTCGGGCATCGTCGCCGCAGTCGCAGGCCGACCCGACTTCGCCCTCCCCCTCGACCGACGACGATGATCCTGCTCCCGCGCCCGGGGGCATCGCTCTGCTCGGCCTGCGCGGCCGCAGCCAGCCCCCTTCGTCTGGTCGCCGGTTGGGGCCGGTCCTACGTCCGCAATTGCCTCCGCCGGCAGGAGGAGGGCCGATAGGCGGAGGCCCGGTGGTACGCAAGGTCGGGGCGGAGGGCCCCGCGACCTCGCCGCAGCGCGATGGCCCGCCGCGCTCGCTGGCCGAGGCGGGCTTTCGCAAGCGTCGCAGCGGGAAGATGGTCTACCGCGACGCTCAGTCCGGCTTCGTGGCTACGCTCTTGCCCGACGGGCGGCTGAAGTTTCGCGAGACGGTCACGCCCTCCAGCATGCCGGGGCTGGCCGAGGCCCTGCGGTCGGCCTCGGGTCAAGAGCTCTACATCCAGCAAAAGAAGCGCTTGCTCGAGCAGACCTTCGAGCTTCGCTTGCAGATGGCGGTGAGCTTCGCCAGCGATAAGATCGATCGTCGGCTCGCGTCGCTTTATCGTGAGCTGCTCGAGCAGTGGTCGCGAACATCGAAGAGCGAGGCCGAGCGTCGGGTCGCGCTGTTCGAGCGCTGGGACGAGTGTGAGGAGGGCCTGGCGGTCAGGCTGCGCGGTTTCGAGGGCGTGAACAGCTCCGAGCTCGACCAAAAGCGCCGGGCGGCGGGGCAACAAGCGCGACAGACCATCGAGCGCTTCATCCGTCGTCAATTGCCCTCGGGCTCGCCGCAGGCCTACACCGCCGAGGAACTCCGTCGGCTCAACGCCCGTCGCCATAGTCGAGCTCGCTTCGCTCCCTACGATTGACGGCGTGCGGGTGGTGCGACCGGGCTCCGTGGGCGTGGAGCGGGCCGGGCATTTGCTCTCGGTTGTGCCTGCTATGCTGAGCGCTGATGCCGTCCGGTTCCCCCCCGCCCGGCGTGCCGCTCCCGCAGGACCCCGGTGCTCCCGCCCCGCCCCCCGAGCGAGGCATCCGGGCCTTCTTCGTCCGCTATGGCCGCATGCTGTGGTGGCTGCACTCGTTCTATGCGCTGGGCCTGGGCGTGTTCGTCATTCTGTTTGCGGCCAAGGGCTTTGCCCATGCTCGTTGGCTGACGATCTCGCTGGCCACCGCGTGGATCGTGGTGATCCTGGTCTTCCGGCTGTTCGGTAGCGGTCGCGGTCGCGCGATCGAGGGGCGTGGCGCCAAGCTGCGCTTCTACGTGATGACCTATGTGCTCAAGAACCTCTACCAGGGGATGCTCTTCTTCCTGCTGCCCTTTTACTGGCGCTCGGCCACCCTCGACACCTCCAACCAGTGGTTCGTGCTGGGCCTGGGGCTGTGCGCGTTCCTCTCCACCCTCGATGTGGTCTTCGATCAGGTGCTGATGCGCTGGAAGGTGGCCGCGTCGCTGTTCTACTTTGTCACTCTCTTCGCGTGCCTCAACCTGGTGATCCCCGCGCTGTTCCCCAACAGCCGCAGCCTGGTCACCATGACCGCGGCCGCGGCCATATCGGCCCTGGCTTTTTGGATGATGCACATCTCCCCCCGCCACCTGGCACGGCCCTGGGTAGTGGTGCTCTTGGTCGTCTGGACCATGGGAGCGGTGATCGGGGTGTACTTCGGTCGGGCCGGCGTGCCGCCGGTCTCGATGTATGTCTCCTATGGGGCGGTGGGACCCAACCTGCTGGACGACGGGCGCCTGGCGGTGGAGGCGTCCAAGCTGCACCACTCCCTCATCGAGGAGCTCTATGCGGTGACCGACGTGGTGGTGCCCGGAGGCAAGGGCGATCGCTTGGTCCATGTGTGGACCCACGAGGGGCAGGAGGTCAGCCGGGTGACCAAGGTCGACCCTCGCGCGCACGGACCCACGGGAACGATCCGTCTGCGCTCGCGCCTCGATGCGCAGACCGTACCCGAGGCGCCGGCCGGCGGCTGGACGGTCGATGTGATCACCCAAGATGGACAGCTGGTGGGGCGCACCGCGTTCGAGATCACCGAGTAACCGGATCGCCCATGCGCCATTCACCACATCCGAGGCTCCACCCCCTGACCCTCTCGTTGGTCGGGTGCGTGCTCGGCTACGATCCGGTCCCCGAATCGCCCGTATCCGTTGTGACCCTGCGCGAGGGCGAGGGCGAAGGCGAGGGCAAGGACCCCGTGTGCGGCAACGGCCGGGTCGAGCCGGGCGAGCAGTGCGATCTGGGCTTTGCCAACGCACCACAGGGCCCGTGTCGCGAAGACTGCCGGGCGCCGCGCTGCGGCGACGGGATCCCCGACGAGGGCGAGCGCTGCGACGACGGCAACGACGACGATCATGACGGGTGTCGCACGGACTGCCAGCGACCACTGCGATCGACCTGGGTGCGCGCCCCTCGGGGCGGGGAGCAGCCGGCGATCGCCTTGGGATTGGCTCTCGACCCCAGCGGCGGAGTGGTGGTCGTGGGTCGGGGGCAGGCGGCCAACGGGGCGCCGATGCGTGCCTGGCTCGCCGGCTATGCGCCCGATGGCGAGCAGCGCTGGGCGCAGTGGCTGCCCGCCGACCCCGTATGGGATACGGCCACGGCACAGGCCATAGTGATCGATCCCGCGGGGGATCTTTGGGTCACCGGTCACGTGCGGGTCGAGCCCGAGGACGAGGACGACAACGGCGACGAGGACGACCTATGGGTGGCCCGCTGCGATCCCGAGGGCACGCCGCGCTGGACCTTCATCGACGATCTCGGGGGCCACCACGACCGCGGCCTGGCGATCGCCTTGGACCCGCAGGGAGCCGTCGTCGCCGGCCACACCGTGATCGATGCCCGCAATCGCGACGGTGTGGTGTTGGCGTTCGATGGCGACGGCCAGACGCGGTGGTCGTGGCGCTATGATGGTCCGGCTCGTGGGATCGACGATGCTCGCGCCGTGGCGGTGGCCTCCGATGGCAGCGTGGTGGTGGGCGGAGGAGGTGATGATCTGACCCACTGGTGGCTGACCAAGCTCGACGCTGCGGGTCGCCCCCTGGGGAGCTCGCGGATCGCGGGGACGGTCGGCGCATGGGTCGAGGCGCTGGCCATCGACGACGGGGGTGATCTTTGGGTGGCGGGCACCGAGGTCTTGGACGCGCCGGATGCCTTCGACGAGCGTACGTGGCATACACAGCCCTTCTTGGCCCGTCTCGATGCCGCCGCGGGAATTCGGTGGATCCGGTCGGAGCCTCCCGAGGGCCCCACGCGCCGGGAGGCGTTCGGGCTGGCCCTCGACCCGGACGGAGGGGCGACGATCGTGGGAACCGATCCGATCCCGGGCACGATCTGCTCGCGCTCGCTGTGTCCGGGTCGGCTGTGGCTGGCCCGCTATGCGGGCGACGGCACCCGCCGGTATTGGGCGATCCCCGACGAGATGGTGATGGGGCAGGGACGCGCGGTGGTCCTGGACGCCGACCGGGCGCTATGGCTGGCGGGCTCGCGTCGGCTGGTCTACTCCGAGGCCGACGCATGGCTGGGTCGCTATCGGTCGACCGAGCCCATGGAGGCCTCCCCATGAGGCGTGGGCGCGCGTGGTCGTCGAGGTCGGGGCTCGCGGTGGCGTGGGTGCTGCTGGGGGTCGGCTCGCCGTTCGAGGCGCTCGCTGCCCCCCGGCGGACCACGGTGTTTCTCGACTTCGGCGGAGGGCCGGTGGGGCCGGGGGACGACGCTAGCTTGGGCCAGGCCACCTGCGTCGGCAGCGAGTTCCTGTTTCCGATCTTCCTGGGCAGCGAGCGAGCCGCCGACGTGGCCCGCGACGAAGCGCAGCGGCTGGTGGCGCCCTACGGGGTGCGGGTGGTGACCCAGCGACCTCCGCCGCACTTGCCGTATACCCACGTGCGGGTAGGAGGCGCGCCTGAGGATCTGACCCTCGATTCCAAGCTCAACGGACTGGCGTGTCAGGTCGACTGTGACGATCGATCCCCGCGTGACACTGTCTTCACCTTCGCCGACAAGTGGCTCGACACCGCCGCGCTGACCGAGCTCGACGAGTACGAGCGTGCGGTCCAGGTGGGTCGGATCAGCATCCACGAGGCGGCGCACGCCTGGGGGTTGGAGCATGCGGGCGCCTCCGAGTCGCTGATGGCTCGGTTTCCCTCCGCGGGCCAGCCCCAATTCGTGGTGGGGTGTCAGCCCCAGGATCTCGACGGGGAGTCCGAGTGTCCCGAGGTTCGCACCCGCTACTGTCCCGCCGGCCAGCAAGACGCCGACGCCGAGCTCCGGGCGCTCTTTGGCGACGGGGTCCCCGACACGGTGGCGCCGACCGCCCGGATCCGGTGGCCACCCGACGGGCACGTGGTCGAGCCGGGGGCTACGGTGACGGTGGAGGTGGAGGTCGCCGACGACTACGAGGGGTTTGGGTGGTTGCTGGAGGTCCCACAGCTCGACTGGCAGCACATCGCTCGGGATGTCGAGCAGACCGAGGTGAGCCTGGTGGTTCCCGCGGGGCGCTGGACGCTCCGGCTCGAGGCGATCGATCACGATCGCAACATCGGCGAGGCGGTGGTGAACCTCGAGGCTCGATCTCCCGAGGAGGTACCGGTCGACGAGCCCCTGGCACCGCAGTCGGAGTGCGCCTGTCGAAGCCACGGCACGGCCGCGACTTCGTGGCTGTGTTTGTGGCTGTGGCTGGTGGTCGGTGCCGGTCGGCGTCGACCCGTGTCAGCACCGGCGCCGGCGCCGGGATCGCCGGCCCGAACTTCCGGCACGGGGCACTAGTTGACGCCGGCCAGCGGATCCTTGGTGTTGCCGATCTTGATCTTGCGCGTGTCTTCCTTCTTCTTCTTACGACGCGCGCGAGAGCCGTTGCCGCTGCGGTGGGGCTTGCTGGCCTTGCTGCCCGAGCCCTCCTTGAAGTTGGTGCCTCGGGTGCGGTCGGCGTCGGCGCCTTGGGCGACCTGAGGTTCTTGGGTGTCCTCGACCACCGCGCCCGCCTTGATGATGGTGGCCGGCGCCGTGGCCGCGGGATTGGCGTCCTCGGTCTTGTTGTTGCCCAGCATCATGAAGGCCCCCACACCGCCGCCGACCACCAGCAAGCCGATGAGGATGAAGGGCAGGGGACTGCGAGGAGGCTTGATGTCGTCGTCGTAGGCGTCGACGCCGGGCGTCGCGTCCACTGGAGCCATGCCTGGGGCGGGGGCCATGCCTGGGGCGGGGGCCATGCCTGGGGCGGGGGCCAT
>JBCCWC010000256.1:0-19376 GCA_039194325.1 Myxococcota bacterium | reverse complement strand
GTCTACTCCAAGGGCTGGGGAGCCGGATGCTCCGCACGCCACGACTCGAGCTGCGCGAGGGTTTGGTCGGGCCCTACCTCGGTGGGGTTCCAGTCCGCACGAGCCTGCTCGTCCAGGGCATGCGCCCGGGTCCGCGCGAGCCGATCCGCCGATGCCTCCAGCACGCGGGCGAGGATGAGCCGCACGGAGGCCAGCTCCCCGAGCATCGTCGACGCGGCCTCGATGGACAGCGCTCGCTCGGCGTATGCGCGGGCGTTGTCCCACTGGCCCCGGGCGAAGGCCGTCTTGGTCAGGCCGACCAGCGACATGACCACATCGGGATGGTCGTCGCCCAAGATCCGCTCGCGCATCTGCAGCCCGCGCTCGAACATCTGCTGAGACTCCACAAGCTTGCCCTGTCGTAACCACACCGACCCCAGGTTGTGCATGCTCCGGGCTCGATCGGGGTGATCTTCGGTCCACAGTCGCTGCTGGATCTCCAGCGCTCGCTCAAAGCGAGCCTCGGCCTGCTCGAGCTTGCCCTGCCGTGCCCGCACCATCCCCTGGTTGCTCAGGATCAAGGCGATCTGCGGGTGATCCCCGTCGCGCACCGTTTGCTGGATCGCCAGCGCTCGCTCGAGGTGGGCCGCGGCCTGCTCGAGCTTGCCCTGCCGCACCAACACCCCGGCCAGGTTGGTCAGGCTCATGGCCAAGTCGGGATGCTCCGCGCCCAGCGCGTGCTCTTGGATCTGCACGGCGCGCTGATGCTGGACCTCGGCCTGCTCGAGCTTGTCCTGGAACATCAGCAGGGTGCCCAGGTTGGTCACGCTCGCGGCGACCTGAGGGTGCTCGGGCCCCAGCGCATCCTCCCGAATGCGCAGCACCCGTCGTGTGAGCGCCTCGGCGGCCTCGAGCTTGCCCTGGCCAAACAGCACCCCCGCCAGCCCGCTGAGGCTGTTGGCCACGTCGGGATGCGCCTCGCCCAGCATGGCTTCCCGGATCCGCAGCCCTCGGCGTAGCAGCGCCTCGGCCTGCTCCATCTTGCCCTGCCGCGACAGCACGTGGCCCAGATGACTGGCACTATGGGCCACCGCGAGATCGTCGCCGTCCGCCGCGACCTCCCGGATCTCCAGCGCTCGTCGATACCGTACCTCCGCGCGGATCAGCACCCCTTGGGTCTCGAGCACGCTCCCCTCGATGTCGATGGCGTGGCTCAAAAGAGCCTTGTCGCGGCTGCGCTCGGCGAGGGGCAGCGCCGTCCGGATCCATAACAGGCCCTCGGTCGGTCGCGACTGAAGGTGGCCCACGAGATACGCGAGCGCGATGGCCGCCTTGACGGTGACCTCATCGTGCCCCGACTCGAGCGCCAAGGTGTAGGCCTCGCCGAGCCATTGCTCCGCCTCGGCGTAGTGCCCTCGACGTTGCTCCACGGTGCCGCGCTCGAGCTCGACCTCGGCCCGCAGCGGCCGATACCCGAGCGTCTCGACCTGCTCGATCACCGGCGACAGCAGCTTCAGCGCCCGGTCATATCGGGCGGCCTTCCGCTCGGCGCGGATCCCTTCCAACTGGTCGCGGAGCTCGGCCACCCCCTGGGCCAGCGACGGCTGTTCGGGCAGCGGCACCCTTCGCTGTCGATCGACCAGCCGCTCGACCCGCGCGCAGTCGGCCACGCGGGGTAGATCCACCACCAACGGGACGGCCTGGCCCATGGCCTCGGCCTCCGTCAGCACGTTCACGGTGGCCTCGAGGGCCGCGCGGCGACGGCGCAGGCAGCTCATGCGCAGCTCCATCACCTCCTCGCTCTGCTCGCGACGAACCGCCGTGGCCTCACACGCGTCGGTGTACTGCTCGATCCACGTCGCGGCGTAGTCGCCGAGCCGAGGCTCGATCCGCGCCCACGAGCCGGCTGCGTGCGGCCGCCCGGTGCCGAGGAGCGCGGCCTCGACCTTGCGCTGGCGATCGTCGTCCCAGATCCCGCGGAGCTGGGCCTGCGCACCCCCGCAGCGCTGCTCCACCTCGGCCCGGTAGAGCTGGCCGGCGCCAAACGCCACCAGCCCGATCCCGGCGCTCACCCCGATCCACCGTCGACTTCGCGGTCGAAGCAGTCGCCGCAGCTCCACCAGCAACGACCCCATCGAAGGCCAGCGGGCATCAGGCCTTCGGGCCAAACCCCGCAGCAAGGTCTTGCGGAGCACCTGGGGGACGGTCGTGCCCTTGGGCGCCGGACGGATCCGTCCTCGGAGGATCGCGGCGACCCGCTCGGACACCAGGTCGCCCTCGAAGGGGGGCTGCGCATAGACGGCTTCGTAGAGCGCCACGCAAAAGCTGAACTGATCGCTGCGGGCATCGACGGTCTGCCCGAACATCTGCTCCGGAGACATATAGGCGGGCGTGCCGACGACCCCGCCCTTACGGGTCAGCGGGGTGCCCAGCACGTTGGGCTCGGCGTATCCCTCGTCGACCGATCCGGGCGTAGGAGGCCCCGCCCCCTCCATCCGGCGGGCCAGACCGAAGTCGAGCACCCGGACCCGCCCGCGCTCGTCGACGATCACGTTGCTCGGCTTGAAATCTCGGTGGACCAGGCCGTCCTCGTGGGCCGCGGCCAGCCCCTCCCCCGCCTGCACGAACACCTCCACGCAGCGCCGCCAGCTCGGTCGGGGCGTGGCTCGCAGCCACTGGGCCAGCGTGCGTCCCTGGACCAGCTCCATGACCACGAAGGGCATCCCCTGGCGCTCGCCGACCTCGTAGACCTGCACCACGTTGGGGTGCGACAGCCGGGCCAGCGCTTGCGCCTCCCGCATGAGCCGCTGGGTCCGCCGCTGAGTCCGTCCCCGATGCAGCACCTTGATGGCCACCCGGCGATTGAGCTTGGGGTCGAACCCTCGCAACACCGTGCCCATGGCCCCACGACCCAGTGTCCCTTGCACGACGTAGCGGCCCAGCAGCGTCGACTCGCCAGAAGTCTCCACGATCGAGTCGACCGGGTCCTCGGGCTCGGCTGCCGCCGGCTCGACCGGCGCCTCCCGCTCCGCGGGCCCTATGCCCTCGGCCCCCTCGGGCCCCAAGGTGCTCGCGTCGCCGAGTCTTGCGAGCGCCGGCGGTTCACCGACCGCATCGCGGCTCGCGGCGCACACCGTGCCCGGGTCCGTGCCCGGGTCCGGCTCGAGGAGGTGTCGCTTCAGGGACGCGCTCACGGAGGAATCCCTGGACAGAGTATCTACATCCCACGGGTCCCGACGATATGAAGCGTTCGATCCACATCACCCGCCGACGCCCACAAACCCCGGGAATTGGCCCGCGATGAGCCCCGTCGAGCTTCGTGCAGATCTTGCAGCGATGATGTGTGAGCGTCGTCGCCATCACCGGCCGACGAGCCGCGCGTGCTTCCTCCGGTTTAGCCCGTAATCGCGCGCCAGTCCTCGATCACCCGCTGCCACGAGGCCCGCGCCACGTCGATCTGGGCGTGCTCGAGCACCCACGCACGCGGATGGCGCTCGACGTGGGACAGCGAGTCCAAGAACTCGCCAAAACGCGCGCCCAGCCAGTCGCGATCGGAGAACGCCCGGTCCGGATCGATCACCTCGACCTCGGTGGGCCCCTGCTCGTCCTGCATCAGCCCCACCCGGGTGAACAAACACGGCAGATCCATGGCCATGGCCTCGTTGCACACGATGCTGTTGCCCTCGTAGCGCGACAGGTGGAGGAAGGCCCGGGCCCGGCGCATGCGATCGGGCACCTGCTGCGGCGTGCAGGCCAGCGGCTCGAGCCGCCACTGCGGGAACTGGGCCTGGAGATGCTCGACCAGCGCCTTGCCCTTGTGCTCGCTGCGGGCGTCGTGGAGCACCAGGCGCTCGTCGATCTCACCGCGCTGGCCGTCGAAGCGCGCCAGATCGACCTGGTGATAGACCACATGGCGCGCCCCGTTGCCGTGCAATTGCTCGAAGGTCCGGGCGATCCACTGCGCGCAGGCCACCCACACCGTGCGCGCGCGCTGGGCCGCCTTGGCCTGACCCTTGGCCAGGCGTCGGTCCGTCCAGCTGCGGGTGTGCTGGGCCTTGACCGCGGCAACCCCGTGCTGAAACCCGATGAGCGGGACCTCGTCGGGCCAGTCGGTGACCGTTTGGTTGTCGCAGATGATCGGCACCCCCCGCCGCGCCCAGCCCTCGAGATCGGGCGCCTTGGGATGCAGCAACACGACCTCTTCGAAGAGGAGCCGCAGGTTGCGCGCAAAGGTCTCGACCCCACCCACGTGGGTGGTGGGGTCGTGGCGACCGTAGTGGGCGACGGCGATCGGCAGCGGGGGCATGGATGCGCGCGGCAGCGTAGCAGCCCCCTCCAGTAGGCTCTCAATCCTGGGCCCTCAACCCGTCGATTTCCATCGACTTTTTGGCCGCACGCTCGACCGCCTCGGCCCACCTGCTACAACCGATCCCCAGATGGGCCTTTGGCGTCGCATCGTCACCCGTACACCGCGCATGACGGTGGACGCCGAGGTCGACACGCTCCACCTGGGCACGACCTACGGCGGCTATGCGGTGGTGCCCCACCTGCTGCACGAGGGCAGCATCGTCTACTCCTTCGGCGTGGGGGAGGACGCCAGCTTCGACCTCGATCTGATCGCCCGCTTCGGATCCACGGTGCATGCCTTCGATCCCACGCCGCGCTGCCGCGCCTGGGTCGAGCGTCAGATCTGGCCCGAGCAATTCCACTTCCACCCGGTAGGGGTGGCCGGGCAAGACGGAGAGCTCACCCTCCACGCGCCGCCCGATCCCACCCATGTGTCGTTCAGCCCGGTCGCCCGCAAGGGCAGCGCCGAGGCGGTGACGGTCCCCGTGCGGACCGTGCGCTCGCTGATGGCCAAGCTCGACCATCCTCGGATCGATCTGCTCAAGGCCGACGTGGAGGGCGCGGAGTACGAAGTGATCGAGGATCTGCTGGCCCACGGCCCTCAGCCCGCGCAGCTGATGCTCGAGTTCCACCATCACTTGCCCACCATTGCGCTGTCGCGCACCAAGACCGCGATCGCCGCGCTACGCGCGGCCGGCTACTGCCTGTTCGATCAGTCCCACGCGGGGGCGGAGATGTCGTTCGTGCACCGCGACCAGCTGTGAGGCCAGCATCGTACGGGCCGCAAAAACAACAGAAACCTGCGCATCAATCGCTAATCCTCGCGTGCGACACCGCGCACCAGATGTTCTTTTGACTTCGCGCCTGACGATGCACACTCGTGGTGGACTGAACGACTCATGGACGTCGCTGTAGCCCCCCAGATATACGCAGACATGGCCGACCACCCCAAGGCGGACAGCAAGCGAACCCAGCGGGCATTCGCTGCCTTGGTTCCGTCCGCCAAGATGAAAGAGACCGTGGCCACGCTCACCTGCGGTGACCTGACCGGCACGGTTCGGGTGAAGCGCGCGACAAAGACGGCAAACCAGGTTCAGGTCTGGAGGGGCGAACCATTGGTGATCCACGTCCCCAACGACGACGACGAGAGCAAAGATCGGTGGTTCGTGGTTCCGGTGGCCTGGCAACTGTCATACGCCCGCAAGAACGCCACCACGGCTAGCCAGCATGCATCGCATGCGTTCGACTGTATGATGGTCCGTGTTGATGCGCTCGACCCAGCCCACGAGGTGGCCGCTGCTTATTTAGAGCCTGTAATCTGCGACGCGATTCGAGCCAGCCAGGACCGCGTGCTACGCGTCATGATCAAGGCACTTGCGAGAGCACGATCGGCCGTGGCTGATGCATTGATCCAGACTATCGAGGAAGAGTTCCCAGACTCCTAGTCGAACAACGACAACCCAAACCTCGGCGCGATACCCAGCTCGTCGACCGAGTGTGTGGCGACGCAGAGGGTTATCGAACCACCGATCGTAGGGGGTGGTTGAGAACCTGGTAGCCCCAATCGAAAAGCTTCGCTCGATCTCCGCGAGCGGTCACTGCCCGAGCCCAACAAGGGCCGCCACCGCCCGGAGGCTCGGCGTCGTCTGGAGCGCGTTCTTGACCCGGCGAAGCTCGCCCATCAGCGCGCGGGTCATCGGCAGTCGGTCCAGCAGCCCGAGCTCGTGGATGTCGGTACGGCTGGCTCGTTGCCCGGCCAGGCTTGGGTCGACGATCAAGGTGACGGCGTCGTCATGGAGCTGGCGGAACATCGAGTATGCGCCGTCGACGTGCATCGGACCGCCCTCGGGGTGACCGGCCGGTCGCTGTAGGCACGCCTCGAGGTACGCGATGAGGGGATCAAACATCCGGCGGTTGACGCCCATACAGTGCGAGCACATCAGCGGCTCGTCGGTACGGCGCAAGGTCGGCGTGCGATGACCGGCGTTTCGGCGAGTCTCGTTGCCATACCCGATGTACACCAGCCCCCAATCGGGCTGGGCCTCAAGCTGTCCGACGATCCTCGCCTCGTACTGGGGCAGCCAGGGGTCGAAGGACACGTCGTCCTCGAGGATCCACACCCGCTCGAGCCCCTCCGCACGGGCCTTGCGGAGCAGGCCGAGGTGGCTCATGAAGCAGCCGTGGGCCCCGAGCGAGGGGAATCCGGCCCGGTCCTCGGGTTGGCAGGCGTCGAAGCGCACGAAGCGTGGATCGTGGGGATCGAGGCCGATGCGAGCGAGCTCGTCGCCAAGCTCGACCATACGATCGATACGGTGAGCGAGGTTGATGATATAGGCACGGCCGAAGTAGTCGATGAGTCGCATGGCGTGGAGGTCTTTTCGTGCATGGGCACCAGCCGTCGCATGCGACGTCGGGCCCCGCAGGGTTGGTCATCCGAGGTGTTCACCCGCACCCCGCCACGAGCACCTCGACTCGAGGAGTTCGCTTCGCAGGCCGTGCGGATGGTTCGCGTGGAGTGTCCGTCTCGGGACCCCTTTGATTGCGCCACCCCCCAAAAAATCGCCGCTTCGCCCACGAGCCACCGCGGATACGGAGTGGTCACTGTCGCTTCGGTAGGGCTACGACAGTTGCCAGTGGCACAGTCGTCCCGATGCGACTCGATGCGACGCACACGAGCCCCCCTCGTGGGGCATGCTTAGAGGGGCGTGCGCTCCAGATCCAGCTGAGCCGCGATCGGTGCGGTCGCCGGTGGATCGGACGAGTCAAAGCCGAAGATCCCCGCCAGCAGGATCTGCATGCCCCGAGGCTCGAAGCCCGCGAGCACGACCCCCGCATGCACGATGTCGTCGACCGAGATCCGCCCCTCGATCTCCAGGGGGGCCACCAAGCCCTCGGAGCCGACTCGACCCCGAAGCACGACCTCCGACAGGGTGATCGACAGCGGGTCACCGCCCGAGCCCAGCGCCACGGGCACAACGACGGTCACCGGCGCGGTGACAAAGCCCGCGCGTCCCCCCTGGGCCACCGGGGCCCGCACCAAGTCGCCGAACGCGACCGACCCATCACGATCGGGATCGGGTGCCAGCACCAACGTCGGGGGATCGTCGAGCCACGCCCAGCGGACTGAGGGCATCACGCTGCCCAGCACGCGGCGGGCAGTGTCATGATCGGGGCGCTGGATCTTCATGCCCCCTCGGGGCGTCGTGGCCCGCACCGCACTTCGCACGACGCTCCCGTCGAGCGTCCGGGTCTGCCCGCGATAGGTGATCGAGCCACCCACCGGCCAAAGCCCCGCGCTCGCCCCGAGATCCACGGTCGTAGCCCCCGGCTCGATCGTCTGCGGGCCCACGGTCACCGCGGCCTGCACCCCCTGGGCCCCGCCGTCCGGTGGCCACTGGACCGCAAGCGGCGTGCCTGGAGCGGCGATCACTCCGCGCAGCTCGAGCCCACCGGTCTCGATCCGTTTCAGGATCGCGGCCACCTGTTGGTGACGATTGTTCCAGTAGGTCAGCCGATGCGTCTTGGTGTGCACCCGATAGGGATAGGTGGTGCCGTTGACTTGCCCATCCTGTGCCGTCAGCCCCCCGCCGTGCGTCTGGGCGGGTGGATAGCGGTACGCCCGTTCACGTCGGCGGATCACCGCCTTGGCCCGGGCCTTGGTCTGGCCCGCGGCGGTCCACTGCGCCTGGGCGGCCTGCACGGGATCTCGATCGGACGCCCCGTCCTCGGCCTCCAGCTGGGCGCGCCGTAGATCGATCACCGTCCCGTAGAGCTGCGCCGCATGGGACGCACGCAGCGCATTGATCTCCAGGCCGTCGATCACCTCATCGAGCCAGGGCCGCCCCGCGGTGGGCACCGCGGGCCGCAGCTGGGCAAGGCGCGCCCGCCAGCCCTCATAGGCGGTGGCCGCCTCCTGCAGCGCAGCCCCGTCGGTGCGCTCGAAGCGAGCGAGCATCGGTTCGTCCCACCCGAGCACCTCGTCGAAGGCCATCCGCACCGGCCGAAACTCCATACCGCTGTCCGCGGCGATCCGATCGCCGTCGTCCTCCCCGGCAAAGTAGGCATAAAGGCCCCCCGGGCGGCCCCGCACGTCCTCACGCTCCAAGAACATCTGCCGCTGGTGCTCGATCACCGCCTCGAGCACCGCGATCGCCTCCGTACGGGCGAGACAGCCCGATCGCCACGCGACGGGCGCACACAGCGGATCGAAGATCTCGCCGAGCACCTCGGTCAGGGTCACATCGGCGTTCCAGGCCATCAGCCCCACCGCATAGTCCTGCTGCCAATAGCCCCACTCCTGCCCGCTGTTGAACATGCGATGACCGTCGAGGGTCCCGCCCCGCGAGGCCAAGAGCGGCCGCAACAGCTCGATGTCCCGCGCGCGAGCATAGAGGTAGAGCGGCAGGTACACCGGAATGGGGTTGTCGAAGCTCAGCCACCACGCGCCCTCGGGAAACCACGTCAGCGGCCGCCCCTGCGCCGAGGCCTGCTGCATCAGGCACAACTTGTGAGCAAAGCTGCGCTGGTTGTAGACGCGAGCCGGGCCTTCGAGCGGGTAGAACATCACCGTGTGCACCGAAACCCCCAGCCGGGGATCGGTGTGGAAGGCCAGATCGTAGTAGTCGATCCGCCCCTGCTCGTTGGTGCCGTTGGGGCACCCCTGGTCGTCGTAGTGCGGGCTGGGCTGACGACCCGTGATGTGGTTGTTGATCACGACCCGCATGTCGGGCCGGCGGCTGCGGACCGCCTCGCCCACCCAGTCCAGCCACTGCACCGTCTGCCGATCGGGGGTGGTGGTGAACTCGGTGACCCCAAAGTGCACCCCCAGCGAGACTGCATCGGGGGCGGCGGCGAGCTTTTGTGCCACCCGCTGGTCGATCTGCACCCGCACCGAGGTCGGCTGGGTAGGGTCGATCTCGGCGTTGGCCCCCTGCTGGAGATTGTGCAGCGACAGGCTCACCCCGCGAGCAAATCCCAGCAATTGCCGCAGCTGGTCCAGCTCGGCCGCCCGGCGGGCGGTGGCCTCGGCCGACACCGCGCTGCGCCCGGTCCCCCGAAACCGATTGCCGAAGTTCTTGACGATCCAATCGGTGACATGGACCGCTTCGTCGATCGGATGATCGGGATCCGAGAAGGCCTCGAGGTGCTCCAGCGGGTGCGGCCGGTGAAACGACCACGAGCGCGAGGCGAAATCGGGGCGGTAGTCCTGGCCTTTACGGTGCAGCACGGTGGGTCGGCGGGCCAGCGCCCGCAGATCCTCCGGCTCGTGGACGGGGACGTACTCCTGCTCGGGGTGGAAGAAGCGCACGCCCAGGCGTCGCAGGAGCTCGTAGGCGGCATACTGGCGGGCTAGCCGCCCGCCTCCCGCGGTGAGCACCACGGTGGCCCCGTCGTCGCCCAAGTCGTTGGCAAACCCCTCGACCTCGTGGGTCTCGAGCACGAAGCCCTCGGACCCGAGCGCGTCGATCCGGGCCGGCTCCACCTGCTCGGGCGCGAGGCGGTCGGCCTCCAGCACGACCACCAGGCCCGCTCGGTGGACCGCGGCCAGCTGTTCGATCGTGTCTAGGCTGGCTGCCTTCGGATCCATGGTCGGATCCATGGCCACCTGGGTCACCGCTCGGCCGGCGATCGTGCTCAGATAGCGCGCGGTCATATCCTCCAGCCGCAGGGTCAGGGGATCGGCGTCGCTGGGCACGACCAGCAACACCCCTCCCGGCGGCGACGGCGGGGTCTGCGATCGGGTGACCTGGTGAACGACGAGCGCGGCGGCCGTGACCGCGACCAACCCAAACACCAAAAGCCACCCCCGAAGCGAGCGCGCCCCCATCGGCCCCATGATACGTCGCGACGGCGGGCATCCCGCTGCTGAGGCGCAGACTCCCGGGCTGAATTCCGCCGTTCGGCGGACGACCGGCGTGTGCCGGGCCAGCTACGGTGGCCCGGCGACCCCCGGATCCGGAAACGCCATGCCTCGCTCCGATTTTCGCCGCTTCGTCGGGTCGATCTTGCTGTCGCTGCTCGCCGACCAGCTGTTCCTCGTCACCCTGACGTGGGCGGCGCTACGGGGCCGACCCACGCCGATGACCTTGGGATCGGTGCTGACGATCGCCGCCCTGGCCCGGGCCCTGGGGACGCCCTTGGGCGGGATCTTGGCCGATCGCCACGGCGCGGGCCCGACGTTGCGGCGGTTCTACACCGTCCGCGGCGCGGTGCTCGCAATGGCCGCTGCCTTTACGGGGATCGGCGGTGAACCCAGCACATCCGCGCTCTACGCGATCGCTCTGGCCGTGGGCCTGCTGGCGGGACTGGTCGTGTCCCCCCAGATGACCGCGATCCCCGGGCTCGTCGCCCCTACAGCGCTGGCGCGGAGCAACGCGATCGTTCAGGGCACGATCCAGATCTCGGTGGTGGTCGGCCCCCCACTGGCCGGGTTCTCGCTGGCCCATCTGGCCGTCGGTGGCAGTTGGGGCGTAAGCGCCAGCCTAGCTGTGGGGGCGGGGCTCGGGCTTGGCCGCGTCACGATCTCTGGGCCGTCACAACGACCGGACGAGGCCTCCGGCCCTCCCCTGCGCCGGATCCTCCAGCAGCATCCCGTGCTGTGGTCGGTGCTCGTGGTGATGGGTCTTGTCTACCTCGGGCTCATGGGCCCCGTGCAGGTGGGGATCCCCGCCCGGGTGCAGCAGACGCTGGGCGATGACCCCCGCACCCTCGGGCTCCTGTTGGGTTGCTTTGGCGCCGGCATGCTCACCGGCACGGTGGTCGCCGCGCGCGTCGATTGCCCCCCGCGGGTGGGCCTTCATCTGTTGGCCGCGGTGGCCCTGATCGCCGCGGGTCTCGCGGTGGTGGGCCTGGGAGCCCACCGGGGAGCCGGGGCACCCGGCGCGGCGGCCGGTCTGGTCCTGGCCGGGCTGGGCATGGGCTATTTCAACGTGACTGGAGTCAGCTGGCTGCACCGCGCCATACCTCGGGCCGCCCAGGGACGGGTGATCGGGCTGGTGATGCTCTCGGCCAATGCCACCGCCCCCCTGTCGCCGCTGCTGGCGGGGTGGCTGGCCGAAGATGCGGTAGATCCGGTGTTCTTCATCGGCGCCGCGGTGGTCGGCTCTGCGGCCTTGGTGGGCCTGGCGCTCCCCAGCCTGCGACGACTGACCCAGGTCCACCCCCCGGCGGATGAAGAATCCGCCGTTCGGCCGATGGGCGCCCCCGACAAGTCCCCGTAGGTTGAACTCGAGCCCGCCCCCCAGGGGCATGTTCGGCGGAACCGGGGGCGCCCCCCCCGTGCCCCGCACTCGCCGCCCGCATGCCCCCGGGCCACGCAGGACGACTCGCAACGACTCCGATCTCACCGGCGGCTCGTCGGTGAGCGGAACCAAACGCGAGCTCGCCGGCAGGTCGCCGATGAGCCGCTCGAGGACAGCTCCATGCCCAGCTCCATGCCCAACCCATCGTTTATCGAGACCCATGTCTTACCCCGGTTGCTCATGGTGCCCCTTGTGGGCGCCCTTTCGCCGGCCGCTTGTGATCAAGGCGAAGATCCGCCGGCCACCGAGGACGAGCCGGAGCTGGTCGGCGAGCCCTACGGGGGCGAGTACACCCATACCTTCGCCGATCACCGCGAGTACTACTCGACCACCTTCACCGAAGCCGACGACAAGTTCGTGCAGGCCTGCGGCCACGCGGGCGGCCGGCTCGAGTACTTCGACCACCTGATGCACGGCAAGGACGGCGAGCCGCTTCGGGCGGTGATCTGCCACCACAACCCCGGCGACGCCGGCAAGATCTTGGTGACCCTTTCGGGCACTCACGGAGTGGAGGGCTTCGCCGGCTCGGCCATGCAGATCGGTGTGTTGATGAACCCCGACACGCTGGCGCTGCCCACGGGCTGGCGTGCCGTCCACGTGCACATGATCAACCCCTACGGGGCCAGCTGGGTGCTCAAGGAGAACGAGGACAACGCCGACGCGCTCAAGAACTACGCCGCGCTCTACGACCAGGGGATCGACAACCCGATCCTGGTGGAGTTCATCGACCGCCTGAACATGCCGGCCTGGGGCGACCCCGAGGCCCAGATGGCCGCGGTGGGGGTGCTGCCCGAGCTGATGGCCGAGCACGGGCCCGAGGTGGTCCAGCACTCGCTGGTCACCGGCCAGGGCGACCGCCCCTTTGGGATCGCCTACTTCGGCCACGGCAAGTCGTGGTCGACGGGGGTGCTGGAGACGATGACGCAGACCTACCTGACCGAGGCCGAGCAGATCGTGCTGATGGACTTCCACACCGCGGTGGGCGACTACGGCACGTGGACGGTGCTGTCCTCGGAGCCGCAGTCGCAGGAGCAACTGTCACGCTGGCTCGAGGGCACCGGCGCCGTGGTGCACCAGCAAGAGGTCCCCTCGGGGGCCGAGCCCTTCTTCGAGCAGGTCCGCAAGCCCAGCGGGGCGCCGATCGTACGGGCCCTGGTCGAGGCAGGCACCTACCCCTCCGAAGACTACCAGCTCTACTTCGTGCTCAACCTCTACTGTCGCTTCTTTGCGGGGGGCTGGGAGTCGGAGTCTTGCGCCTTCACCCGCCAGGAGCTCGGGGAGTTCTTCTATCCCAAGGGCGACGACTGGAAGGATTCCACCTGGGAGACCTTCATCCCAATGTGGCAAGGACTGATGACGGGGATGGCCCAAATGCCAGAGCCACCGGGATAGCGCATGCGCACTACCGAGGCCGGGCGCGAAAGCCGTCGCACATCCCGAGCCGGCCTCGGCATGGACACCACCACATCAGGGCATCAGACCGAGGTCGCGAGCCCGAGCCACGGCCTGGGTGCGACGCCGGACGCCGAGCTTGCCATAGACGTGCTCGAGGTGGGTCTTGACGGTGCTGGGCGCGATGAACAGCCGTCGAGCGATCTCGGCGTTGGAGAGGCCCTCGGCCACGCAGCCGAGCACCTGCCGCTCGCGCTCGGAGAGGGGATCGGCCGGCAAAGAGGGCGATGTCGCCGACGCCGCCGACGATCCCGACGACGCCGATCGAGCGGCCCCAGGGGCTGGGGGGACGGCCCCTGGGAGCCGCTCGACCCCTCGGAGTCGCTCCAACAGGCCCGGAGGCAACAGCCCACCGGCCAGCGCGAGCATTCGCGCCCGGCACGGCGGGACTTGCCCCCAAAGCGGCGCTACCACCTCCCAGGCAGCCGCGCGCTCCAGCGCCTGGCGCAGGTGAGCATCGCATTGCTCGACCGGACCGGCGATCTGCGCATGTTCGGCCAGCGCCAGGTGAGCCTCCACGATGCACACCCGGCGACCCGCGGCCTCGGCCGCCCAAAGCACGGCCGATAGCTCCGTGCCCGCACGCCGCACGTGCCCCAGCCGGGTGAGCACACGCGCCCGCACCAGCTGGGCGAACCCGGGCCGGGTGGTGGGGAAGATCTTGCTGTGAAACACGGGCGCGCTGCCGTCCTCGACCCCGGGACGCGCCAGCCATGCCCGCAGCATCGGCTCGGTCGGGCCCTTGCACCGGGCATCGAGCGCGATCCGGATCCGCATGGCGTCCAGGCGTGCGGTCATCGCGGGGATCCCGAGCTGGCGCACGAGATCGTGCCCTCGATCCAGTGCGCGCGACCAGTCGTCGGCGTTGGGATCGCGCAGCGCCTCCAGCCACGCCCGCGTCAGCACGATCTCGATCGCATCGGTGGGCACCATCCGGGGATCGGCGAGGGCCTGCGCCTCGTCGAGCCAACGCGATGCTTCGTCGAAGTCGCCGCGATCGAGGTGAGCCTGGGCCACGCTGGTGTAGCCCAGCGCCGCCGATCGTGGCGGCGAACGCTGCGACCGCGATTGGGCCACCAACGCCTGCAGCTGCGCAAGCGCCCGCCCCGACTCGCCGCGCACCAGCCAGACGTTGGCCTGATACCAACGCGCCCAAGCCACGGCATAGGCGTCGTCCAATCCATAGGCCGTCTGGACCATGCACTCCACGGCCCGCTCGGCATCGTCGAAGCGATCCTCGGCCATGGCCAGGTGCGCCTCGTTGATGTGCAGCATCGCGGTCATCCACTCGGGGCGCCCGACCATGACCGGGCGAGCCGCCTCGAAGTGCTCCCGGGCCATCGCCCGATCCCGGGTGGATTGCTGGATCCCATCGTACAGGTGCAGCTCGGCTCGGGCGTGGGGCTCGTCGTGGGCGGCCAGGGCTCGCTGGGCCGCGTCCCGAAGACGGTGCCGGACGAGCTCGGAGGCCCCCCGGGTAGTCATCACCCAATAGCGCCGCACGGCCAGCGCGGGTCGCCGCCCGATCACCGCCTTCGGGATCCGGTCGAAGTCGCCAGCGACGTCGCCGAGATCGGACAGGATCAGCCCCTGCCGCGATCGCTCGAGCACCAGCCGCTCGACGTGATCCCACGCCTGCGCCGCGTGCCAGTGCTCGAGGGCCTGGCCCACGTGTCCCCGAGCCTCGAGCAACGGCGCGGCTCGACGGTGGAGCGCACGCTGCTGCGGCGCCGTCATCGTGGCCTCCCGCTCGTGCTCCAACAGGCTACGAAACAGGTGCTGGAGGCGAAATCGCCGGCGTTCCTCGTCGAGCGGGACCACGAACAGATTGTGGGCCTCCAGCTGCGTAAGCCAGGTCGCGCCGTCGGTGGCGTCGCACAGCGCCTCGACCAGCGGGGCATCGATCTGCTCGAGGATGCTCAGGGCCAACAGCCGCTGCCGGGTCGGTCGGGACATCCGGGCCAGCACTTCCTCGAGCAAATAGTCGAGCACGAAGCGGTGGCTGCCCGAGAAGCTCGCCACGAAGGCGGCGGGATCGGCATGATCGCGCAGGCCCAGCGCCGCCATGTGCAGCCCCACCGCCCAGCCCTCGGTCCGGGCATCGAGCTGGGCTTGGGCCTTCGGATCCAGGCGGATCTGGGCGGTCGCCTCGATCAAGGCGGCGGCCTCGTCGGAACGAAACCGCAGATCCGCGGGCCGGATCTCGGTGAGCTGTCCCCGCGCGCGCAGCCGAGCCAGTGGCAGCGCCAACGGTCGGCTCGGATCGACCCGAGTGATCATGATGAGTCGCAGGCTCGGGGGCGCCTGCTCGACCAGCCCCACGACGAGGCTGGCGCTCGCCTCCCCGTGCAGCACGTGCACGTCGTCGAGCACCAGCACGACCGGACCGCGACGCTCGGCCAGGGCGTTGCTCAGGATCACCAGCGCGGTGGCGGGATCGAGCTGCCCCGTCGCCAGCGGCTCGGACAGCACGTCCGGCAGCCCCGGCTCGGCCCGATCCAGCGCCGCCAGCACGTGCAGCAGCCAGCGCACCGGGTCGCTGTCCTGCGCGTCCAGGCTGACCCAGCCGGCGGCGAGCTCGCGGCGGGACAGCCAGTCGGCGACCGCCGAGGTCTTGCCCGAGCCGGCCGGCGCACACACCAAGGTCAGCCGTTGCTCGACCCCCGCCCGCAATAGCGCGTCGATCCGCGGGCGCACCACCCGAGCCGCGCGCCCCACGGGCACGTGCAGCTTGGTCGTCAGCACCCGAGGGGCGGAGGGCGAAGCAACAGACACGGCCGGCTCGGATCGAGCAAAGAACGCAGGTGACGGCCCGGCGCTTCGTTACGTGCCCGGGATCAACCGAGGAGACTCGGCGGCGGCGAAGAAGTCGTCGAGGGTCTTGCCCGGCTGGGTCTCGAAGGTCTCCTCGAGCACCTCGAGCTTGTCGATCCGGTCGACGCGAAAGTTGCGAAAGCCCTTCCGCAGCTCACACCAGGCGATGAGCGACCAGCAGCTGCCCCAAAAGAACAACCCCAGCGGCAGTACCCGGCGCTCGCTGGCTTCGCCGTCGGCCCGCACGTAGGCCAGCCAGATCACCTTCTGAGCGTCCAGGGCCGCCCGCATGGGCGCCAGGAAGTGACGCATCTGCACCGAGACGTGCTCGCCAGGGGCGTAAAGAGACTCGGCATCGATCCGGCGCTTGAGGGCCGGGGGCACCACCGCCTGGACCTTGGCCAGGGCCCCGCCGGCTGCCTTGGCCAGGTGATCGTCGGCCCAGCTCTGGACCATGCGCGCCCCCAGGGCCAGTGCGGTGATCTCCTCGCGGTCGAACATCAGAGGCGGCAGATCGAAGTTGGTGGGCAAGGCGTAGCCCACCCCGGCCTCCCCTTCGATCGGGACTCCGGCGCAGATCAGATCCTGGACGTCTCGGTAGATCGTGCGATCGGAGACGCCCAGTTCCTCGGCCAACCAGGCCGCGGTGGTCACTCGGCGGCGACGAAGGAGCTGGACCAGTTGAAACAGACGATCAGCGCGTCGCATGGGGGTTGAAGTAGCCCGCGTACTCCAGCGCGGGCTCGATCACCTGATGGATGTGCAAGGCGATGCCGTTGGGGTCGATGACCGTGAAGCTGCGGTCACCCCAGGGATTGTCGCGGGGCGGGCCGTCGGTGTCGACGCCCTGATGGCACAACCGGTGGTATTCGGCCTCCACATCGTCGACCTCGAGCCCGTAGGTGAGGCCATGACCGCGAAACGGCGCTTCGTCGCCCAGCGGCCGTAAAAATCCCAGCTGCAGATCCCCTCGCTGGTGGCGCAGGCTCACGAACCCCTCGCTGACGAACACGGTGTCGAATCCGAGCCTGTCCACGAAGAAGCGCACCGAGGCCTCGATGTCCTCGACGGTAATGAGCGGAACCAAGCGCTTGCAATCCATACGATCGGGATAGCACCCCCCCGCTGACACCTTTTGTCAGTAGTGCGCCCTTCGATTCCCCTCGGATCCCCCATGACTCGTCGTCGGTCCTCGACCGGGACCTATGCGCCAGTTGGTTGGATTCCAGGCGGTTGCGCGCTCGGTTGCCCGAAGCCCGACCCCGCCCGCGGCGAGCGCCTCGGCCCCTCCGCAGCGTGCGCACTTGGCAGGAGGCCGACTACTCGATCTCCTGGTCGATATAGAGCCCCGCCGCCGCGTTGACGCCGTTGAGATCCGCGGCGCCCGAGCGCTCGTAGGTGGAGAAGGTCAGGTCGTCGTCGAGATCGCCGAAGGCCTGTGCGCTGAACTGACACTCGCCGTACCCGGTGCCCGAGTTGCTGGCCTGAAAGTTGTAGTGGAAGAAGTGGGCCTGCTCCATCTGGAAGTTGAGCCCCGACCACACGCTGTTGTCGGTCCAGCCCGTCATCTCGTAGTAGCCCGGCCCGCCCCCTCCGGAGACGGGGACGCAGCGCCCCCCCGGACCGATGTTGCAGTTGGTCCCCATGTCGGGAGTGGTCCCCGCCTCGGTCTGGCCCATCTCCTGGCCCGGGAGGTGGGGACAGCGGTGCGGCGCGAGATCGGTGATCACCCCGCCGGCCCCGATCACCTGGACCTCCCCTCGCTCGACGTGCTCCTCGGTGAAGTAGGCCGCGGCGGCATCGAACATCTTGGCCAGCTGAATGCGAGCCTCGCTGGTCTTGGAGCGCCGCATGTACTTGGTGAGCGCGGGAACGGCTATTGCGGCCAGGATCCCGAGGATCGCCACCACGATCATCAGCTCGATGAGCGTAAAGCCGCGCTGCCCTCGCCTGCACCACACGCCAGCGCTCGCGGGCACGCCAGCGCGTCTTCCGATCGCGTTGGCCCACGCGTTGATCCACGCCTCGCTCCTGCGCATCCCCACGGATGCCCTCCAAGAGCACATGTCGTGCCGAATGGCGCCCTTGGCGACGCCGGTTTCGTAATTTCAATAACTTACTATACTCGGCCCTCCGACGGACGGAGGGCACAGACAATTTTCGTCACCGCAGCTGGCGGAAAAACGTCACCGGATCGAGACGGGCCGGGCCAAAGCGATCTACTGGCCCGAGGGCGGGTTGTCGGGCTCGTGGACCAGCGAGAGCGAATTGATGCAGTAGCGCTGGCCGGTGGGTGCGGGGCCGTCGGGAAACACGTGGCCGAGGTGGCCGCCGCACCGAGCGCATCGTACCTCGATCCGCACCATCCCATGGCTCGCGTCCGTGTGGGTCGACACGGCGGCGTCGCTGGCGGGCGCGGTGAAGCTGGGCCAACCGCTGCCCGAGTCATACTTGGTCCGAGCCTCGAACAGCACCGCCCCACACCCCGCACAGCGATAGCGCCCGGGGGACTTGGTGTCCCAGTAGGCACCCGTGAAGGCCCGCTCGGTGCCCTGCTGCCGCAAGATCCGAAATTGCTCGGGGGTCAGCCGTTCTCTCCACTGCTCATCGGTAAGCTCGAGATGCTCGTTGGTCGTTTCGGTCATGGGTCTGCGGCAAAGGATGGCGGTCCCCGGCCCGGGGCGCCACCCAAGCCCGCTTGCGTCGTCGCGCAAGGTCAGAGATCGTGCGACCCACCGATGCCGCACCCCACGGTCGCCACCCTGCGCCGCTTCGACGTCCGTGGCTGGGAGCTTTGGCTGGTCCCGGCGCTGGCGACGGCGGGGGGCTGGGCGGTGATGGCGGGGGTGGGTCCACAGCTGCCGCTGTTGCGAGGTCTGGTGTTCGTGGGCGGTCCGCTGCTGTTGCTATCGGGACTCCATAGTCGGACCGGTGGCTACCTCCATGCGCCGGCCCGCCATCGACTGCTGCCGTTGCCGCTTGCGCCCGAACGGCACTGGGCCACCGCCCGCGGAGATCATCGTCGGGGCCTTGTGTGGACGGGGCTGCTCGGGGGCCTGGCCGTCGCGGGGGCCTCGGTGGGCGCCGGACTTCCGCGCGACGCCGCCCTGGGTCTTTGGGGGGACTTTGCGTGGCTGTGGCTGATGGCGATGCTGCTCGAGCCGGCGATCCCGGCGGCCAGTGCATGGTTCGGCCGCCGCTTCGACGACGCTCGGCCCGAGCGCCAGTGGCAGCAACGACTCGGCGGTGGTTGGACGATCCCGGAGGCGGTGGTGCACCTCTACGCGCCGGCGCTGGGCGTGGCCACCGCCGCGCTGTTGGCCATGCCGGGCCAGCTGTGGCTCGACCGCCGACTCGACGGATTGCCCACGCCTCCGGCCTTGCTCGGGGTCGCGCTGGCCGCCCTGGCGGTGGCGGCCGGGCTCGGCGCGCTCGGACGGCCTCTATACGCGCGCGGGCTGTTTGGCGCGGTGCCCTGGGTGC